>NZ_JABMIU010000019.1:0-73608 GCF_013332495.1 Brevibacillus sp. HB1.2
TTTGTCGAACGCTTCATATCTTATCACGTTCGTTATTTGCGAGTCAAGAAGTTTTTTATCGAATCTCGTTTTCTTTTCTCGTATTTTGTCGTCGTTCTTGGCGACAAGTAATAATCTATCACATAGAAAAAGAGAATACAAGACCTTTTTTACTAGTTTTTTAAAAAAGATAGCGAAAATGAAAAAGCCCCTATAAAAATAGGGACTTTAACAGGCTTACTGCGCTGTATACCCGCCATCGATGACAACAGCCTGACCCGTGACACCTGACGCTTTCTTGCTAGCTAAAAAGGCAGCGTAGTTCGCTACTTCCTTTACTTGCAGCAGTCGCTTCTGCGGCACGAGCGGGTAGATGACTTCTTCCATCACCTTTTCCAACGGCACATTTCTTGTCTTAGCCAAATCCGCTAATTGGTTTTGTACCAGCGGCGTATCGACATACCCCGGACAAATGGCATTTACCGTAATACCAGCCACTGCCCCTTCCAAGGCTGCAACCTTGGTGAGCCCGATGACCCCGTGCTTGGCACTGTTGTACGCTGCCTTCCCCGCAAAGCCAATCAAGCCGTTAATCGAAGCCATATTGATGATACGGCCATGACCTTGTTGCTTCATAATGGGGAACGCGTGTTTAATCGCAACAAAAGGCGCTGTCAGCATAATACTGAGCATTTGTTCAAATTTTGCAGTCGGAAACTCTTCTATTGGAGAGACAAATTGCAATCCGGCGTTATTCACTAAGATATCGAGTCTGCCAAAAATCTTGACTGTCTGCTGGATGCACGCCTGCACTTGTACCTCGTCAGTAACATTACAACCAAAGCTGATTGCTTCATGCCCTTCCTTTTGCAATTGGGCTGCTGCTGCTTCCGCTGCTTCCCCATTCAAGTCCAGTATGACGACTTTCGCCCCTTCCTCGGCAAACGTCCGGGCAATCTCCAATCCAATTCCGCTCGCAGCCCCTGTTACTACTGCTACCTGCTGCTCCAACAATTTCTCCATATCCTACTATCTCCTCTCCTGTCCCTCATTTTCTCTGTCTATAAACTGGTCGATCTCTGATGAAAATTAGAAAATAGAAACGGCGAATGCCAGAATGAACACGACAGCTGTTTTCAAAACCGTAATCGCGAAAATGTCTTTGTACGATTGACGATGAGTCAAACCAGTAATCGCGAGCAGTGTAATGACCGCTCCATTGTGCGGCAATGTGTCCATACCACCGGAAGACATCGAGGCAATACGGTGCAGCAACTCAGGGCTGATTCCCGCAGCATTTGCCATCTCTAGGTATTGCTTGCTCATAACCTCCAGCGCGATCGACATACCGCCCGACGCTGAACCTGTCACACCTGCCAGTACGTTTACAGCCAGTGCCTCAGATACCAACGGATGTTCACTTGCGCCCATAATCCAGCCTTGGATGAGCTTGAAGCCCGGCAATGTTTTCACAACGTTTCCGAACCCAACTTCGGAAGCAGTATTGAAGATCGCCAAGAGAGAGCCCATCGCGGCTGCCGTCAAACCACTCGCCAGCTTGTTTTTGACTTGCTTCACATTGATTAAAATTGCGGCAATAATTCCAAGACAGAGCGAAATAATCAGTGACCAAGAAGAGACAACATTTTTCACTTTCTCAATCTTAAATGATTCTTTGAGGATCGCCGGATCGTACCACGTTTCTACTGTCCAAATCCCTCTGCTGAACAAATAGTTACCCACGAGCACTAATGCCAACGGGAGAATCGCGACCCAGATGTTCATGTAGGATTCATTTTTGATCAGCTCTGGCTCGTTCGTATGTCCCTCGCCGTAGCCTTCCCCAGCAGTGACAGCTTGCTTGCGTCTGCGCTCCAGCCATAGCATCCCGCCAACGAAAACCATAATGGCGCCGATCGTTCCAAGAACAGGTGCAGCATAAGCATCCGTACCGAAATAAGTCGTAGGAATGATGTTTTGAATTTGTGGTGTACCTGGCAAAGCGTCCATCGTATACGTAAAAGCACCGAGCGCAATCGTTCCTGGAATGAGACGCTTCGGAATATTGGCTTCACGGAAAATCGCAGCGGCAAACGGATACACAGCAAATGCCACAACGAACAGGGAAACCCCGCCATACGTCAAAATCGAACAGGCCAAAACGACAGCCAAGATCGCACGATTGGAGCCGAGTGCCTTCACAATCGTGTGGGCAATGGACGAGGCAGCACCGCTCAACTCCATGACTTTTCCAAAAATGGCACCCAGTAAGAAAATAGGGAAGAATGATTTCACATAGTTTGCTGCATTCGTCATAAAGGTTTCGGTGTAGCTCGGCAGTAGAGAGATCCCGGAAAGGACAACGGCCAGCAGCGTAAAAATAGGGGCAAATACGATAACAGGATAGCCCCGATACGCAAAAAACATCAGGAGACCGAGCGAAATCAAGATGGATAACACTTCGATGATCATATAATTCTCCTTTCAATTTTCTCCTCCGCTTACAGAGGAAATGGTGTGTATTCACACGAAGAAAGCGCTTTCATATCCAACTCAATTGCATGGACCATGCCAACTCCAGCCGATTCCAAAAAAATCGTTCAACCATACCCGTTCATCGTGCCTCGACTGTTTGCAAACAGATGATAGCGCTTGCAGTTTTTCCGGATTTTCGGAATTTATTGTCCGGTTTTATGGAATCTAGCAAAAATCAGCCCACCTTTTCGGGAATCTGGTCAAGGAAGGCTACTGGGTTAAAGCGGGAGACCACCTTGCTCTATTCCAGAAAACCGGAATCTACCAAAACGTTATTCCTACAGATGAAAAAAGCCGCGAACCTGGTTCAACACCACATCCCCGACTTATACGCGCCTCGTACTATTGGTACTTCTCCCACTTTTCGTAAAAGCTGGACTTGCTGATTTGCAACAGCTTGGCGGCGGTAAGCTTGTTCCCCCCTGCTTGCTGCATCGCTTGTCGAAGTGCTTCCTGCTCAGCCTCTTCTATAACTTGTTTCAATGGTCGAACGGTATGAGTTGGAACCGATAAGAACACGAGTGACCCTTCGTCCGATACAGGCAGCCAAATATGCTCCTTTTTCAGGACATCGTCTTCCATTAGATGCAGGGCTCGCTCCAGCACGTTTTTCAACTCTCGTACATTGCCTGGCCAGGAGTAGCCACGAAGTACGTTCCATACCTCTTCATCAATGGCCCTGACCGCTACACCAGTGGACTCGCCAAGCTGTTTGAGCAGATTCGAAACCAGCTCCGGCAAATCCTCCAGACGCTCTCG
Organism: Brevibacillus sp. HB1.2; assembly: GCF_013332495.1. Taxonomy (NCBI): domain Bacteria; kingdom Bacillati; phylum Bacillota; class Bacilli; order Caryophanales; family Paenibacillaceae; genus Brevibacillus; species Brevibacillus sp. HB1.2. The sequence continues at coordinate 3,274 of NZ_JABMIU010000019.1, forward strand.
CAACGGAGGGATCGAGAGTGACACGACATTCAACCGATAATAGAGATCCGCCCGAAACTTCCCTTCCTTGATGCTTTGAAGCATGTCCGAATTCGTGGAAGCGATCACCCGCACATCGATTGGCGTCGTCCGTACAGCCCCTACTCGCTCGACTTCTTTTTCCTGCAACACGCGCAACAACTTGGCTTGCAGCGGCAACGGCATGTCCCCGATCTCATCCAACAGAATGGTTCCGTGGTTAGCCAGCTCGAACTTTCCCTTTTTTCCGCGGCGAACAGCTCCAGTAAACGCACCTTCTTCATAGCCAAACAGCTCTGATTCTAGCAAAGAATCCGGAATAGCGGCACAATTCACCCGAATGAAAGGACCCATTTTGCGCTTGCTCTCGGCATGAATAGCGTGGGCAAACAGCTCCTTGCCTGTCCCGCTTTCACCTGTGATGAGCACAGTCGAATCGCTTTTCGCAACTTTCTGAGAAAATTTTTTAAGCTCCTGCAGCTTCTGGCTGTACCCGACGATTTGATCAAAATGATAGGTAGCCCCCATTCGCCGCCGCAGCTCTTTCTTATAATAGGTCAATTCGTCCTTCAGCTGAGCAACCATCGCAGCCAAGGCAGTGAGCTCCTGCACATCCTGGAACAGCACCGTTCCCAGAACGGCAATCACTTTCCCTTCGTCCATAATCGGTATGCGATGCGCAATCATGTTCTGTCCTTTTATTTGCTGAATGTCGGCGATCTCGGCAACACCTTCCTGACCGACAATATGCATCCTCGTGTTTTCGATGACATCCGTCACTGGCTGTCCGATCACGTCCTGTACATTCAGAAATTCTCGATAACTCCGATTCAATAAGAGTATTTTTCCGTCCTTGTCGGTTACGATCATTGGTTCATGGGCATTTTCAAAAACGACCTCAAGCAATTTGCTCATCTGCTGGAGATTCCAATCCAAAACCGGCTCCCCCTTTGTCTGAATGCTGCTGTGTCGAACGTTCGCTCATTACTCGTTACGCCCAAATTATACAGGAACGATCAGGGGAGGTGTTGTAATTGCTTGACCAATCGCTTGGGAGCCGCGCACATATAGCCTTCCCGTATGTAATCCTCGATTTCACCATAGCTAGTCACGTTTTTGTTCAGGATCGAAACCCAGCCGTGATGACCGATGTACGGTGTCTTGTAAAAATGCTCCTGCGTAAGCAAAATCTCTTGGGTCGTCTTCAGCACCTTCACAGAAAGGGAGGGGCCTTCAGTGCCCCCCTCTCCCAAAATGACAAACGGCTTGTCATTTACGCGAAACGATGTATGTCCAAAAGCGTCTACCTGCTCCGTTACTTCTGGCAACCGCATCGCCAGCTCGCGAACAGCAGCTACCATCTTCAAACCTTCTATAGAAGAAATCTGTTCGTGCACCATCTGGTCCAAGCCTCCCTTTGCTACCAAACCCTTATATACCAGTCTGTTCTGTACTTTGCACCACGTTTCCTTCCCTCATACGATAAAGCGGCAAAATAAAGCTGAGACCAATGATCATCAGGAATGCAGCGATTCCGTATATGACTGCGAGCGGAAGATGCAGCTTCAATACCCCCGTAATACTCATCATGACGACCATAGAGCCTGTAAACAACGGAGTCAGTATTCCATTCACCCGACCGATAAAGGTACTCTCGGCATTTTTAAGCAGCATAGTGTTGATCCCAATTTGAATAGAGGGCAAGAGCAATCCCGCGATGAACTGGGCAACAAGCGTCAGCCACAGATTCGTGGACATCCCGCAAATCGCTACTGCGACCGCATTTCCAAGAAGCCCCATGACCAATAACTTTTGCGGCGGAATCGTTTTGGCAGCTGCCATCGTCATGGCCCCTCCAGCAATCATCCCCACACCTTGGGCGGTAATTAACCATTGCAAGCTTTCTTTTGGCAATTGCAGTTGTTCAGTCACGATAAAAATCCCAAGCGGTTGAATCATTCCCAATGAGAAACCCACAGCCAAAAAGCAAAAGCCAAGCATTGACAATACGCGACTGGAGAACACATAACGAATCCCGCTGACCATCTCCCCAAGCAGTGCCGTTTCTTGCTGCTCTTCTTTCTCGACGCGATCTGGCGGCAGCAAATACAGGACACCGGCCGCAGAGAGAAACGCAACCGCAGTGATGACCATAGCTACCTCCATCCCCCATTGCTGGAACACAAACGTACCGATAATCGGACCAAATACCATGAAGATCGCGAAAATAGTCTGATACGCTGACATTCCTACCTGAAGTTGTTCACCAGGTACATGCAGCTTGAACAGCTTCATTCCGGACGGTTGAGAAAACTGAGAAAGAATGGCTGAAATGAGTGTGGCAAAAAAGATGGCCTTCCACGAGCCGTAAACGAAGGTAAGCAGCACTCCGACAACCGATAGAGCACTGAGCACCTCACACCAGACCATCGTTTTTCTCGGTTGCCAGCGATCAGCAAACGTACCAGCAAGAAAGGAAAACAGAAAGATTGGCGCATACTCCGCCACAGAAATCATGGATACAGCGAACGAATCGCCTCCTGTATGATCCATCACATAGAGCAGAATCGCCATGTTACGCACCCATACTCCGATTTGCAGCAGAAATGCTGATAACAAAATAGCCCTCACATAGCGATTTTTCAAAACATTTGACATAAAAAAGCCTCCTTATCCATTGCGATCTGGACAGGAGGCTACGCATATTATCGCCAAAAAGACATAGAAACCCTTAGTGAGTCTAAAAAGGATCTACCATCTATTCGCCAATATGCACATACTACCCCTATCCAAAAACGCATCGTTTTATCCGATTGGTTTTGCGGAAATAGGAGTTAGCAGATCATTGGCTTAATGGTCACCCTTTCTTGTAGAATGACCCAAGGGTACCACAAAAAGTAATTCTGTGACAAGAAAAATTCACTTGATCTTGTCCTATGCTTTGCCGACAAGTGTGATGCGCTCTGCGGCAGGAATTCGCGGCTGAGCGCCAGGGATCGCGGCTGGATAACCGATATGCAAGTTCCCCAGCACTTTTTCTCCTGGTCGAATGCCCATCGCTTCACGGAATTCCGGCTCGTGAATCCATGGGTACGTCTCCCACGTCAGACCGATGCCTTTTTCCCACGCCAGCAAGCTAAAGTTATGAATGACAATACTGGTCGAAGCAAAGTCGTCTTGGCGCGTAATCAAGTTCGGACTTTCTTCCATGATCACCGTCATCAGCATCGGAATCGCCATGATTTTATTGTAAAACTTCTCGCCGACTTCTTTCTTTTTCGCAGGATCAATCTCCCGCTTTTCCTTCATGATCCGCACGGCCTCGGCGATTCTTCTCTTGCCTTCCCCGTACGTCACAATAAAGCGCCACGGCTGTGTCATGTGGTAATTCGGCGCCCATACGGCTGTATCCATCAGCTCTGTAACCAACGCAGGGTCTACCTCACGATCTGTAAAGCGATGAATCGAGCGACGCTCTCTAATCAATTTGGCCAGTTCCATTTCTGTCTCCTCCTTCTTATTCCAAAGCCATTGCAACGCCCCCGGAAATCTGGCGTTTGCACATTCACTCAAATGATCCGCCCCTTCGTCAATGAGCAAGACGAGCTGATCCGCTGTGAAGCCGTTATCAGCCAATATCTGATGCGCTTCTTTTGTCAGCGGGACCATTTGTTTCTGGGTGTTTTGTTTTTTAGCGCCTTCCTTACTGCCAACATCCATGTAGATGCGCAGCCCAGGATGGTACATTTTCTTTTCCCGCATAAACGGAACCATGCCTTCATACCAATACGATCCCGAAATGCTGCCGATTTTCGTGAAAACGTCCGGATATTGGTGCGCAGCATACATCGAGATTAAGCCACCAAGTGAAAATCCGATGATCCCTGTTTTTTCCGGCCGAGGGTCTGTCCTGTACTTGCTGTCGATATACGCCTTACATTCATTGGCGACGTAAGAAAGATACGCATCTCCTTGCCCGCCAAAATCAATGTTGCGCTCAGGCGAGATCGCTTTGGAGAACCAAGGCGTATAGTCATCCCTGCGGTTTCCTGGCTGGATGCCGACGAGAATTAGCTCAGGAATTTTTCCCTCTGCAAACTGATCTTCGATTACATCGATTGCGGTACTAAACGCAGGATCAAATAAGTCACCGCCATCATGGACATACATGACGGGAAAACGGGACGTACTCTTGTTATAGGATGGCGGCAAATATACGAGCAATGCTCGGTGATGGCATACTTCTGCAAACAATTGTCCCTTCACAATTTGCACGTCCCCTCTTTATTTTTTTCTTCTACTCAGAAGATAGAAGAAATACGGTACACCGATGATCGAAATGACGATACCCACTGGCAGTTCAATGGGTGTGAACACAGTTTTGCCGATAAAGTCAGCTACCACGACCATAAGCATCCCGATTGTCCCTGACAAGGGAAGAACATACCTGTGCTGGATTCCCGCCAAACGCTTCGCAATATGCGGTGCCATCAAGCCGACGAATCCGATGCCTCCCGAAACCGAGACACACGCGCTCACGATCCCGATACTCGACAGCAGGAGAATATTGCGCTCCTTTTCCACGGACACACCCAGATTCTTGACGGACTCCTCACTCAGTTGAAGCAAATCGAGAATATACACCTTGCGCATCAAAACAGGAATGAGGATGACTAGCCATGGCAGCATCCCAGCAATATGCGTCCAGTTGGCACTCCAGATACTTCCCGAGAGCCATACGGTTGCCATTTCAAAATCGTTGGGATTCATTTTTAACGAGAGATACAGTGACACGGCACCCAATCCGGAACCAATGGCGATCCCCACCAGAATCAGTCGTTGTGGGTCTAGCGCTCCGTTACGCCAAGCAAATAGATAAATCAGTCCAGCCGCAAGCAATCCGCCTGTCAAACCGAACAAAGGCATGGCGATGATGGAATACCAGCTCGCATCCATAAATTGTCCACCGAAGAAAAACATAAAGGCGACGATAGCGGCTCCTGCCCCGGCGTTAATACCCAAAATCCCCGGATCAGCCAGCCCGTTACGGGTGATCCCCTGAATGACGGTACCAGCAACTCCTAAGCCAAAGCCGACTAACGCCGCAATAACAATCCGCGGCAGGCGGAAATCGAAAATAACCAAATCGTATTCCGCTACAGGATCAATACGCAATAACGTACGGATGACATCCAACACCGTCATGTCAAATACACCGTTGGTCAGGCTGGTATAAATCGCCAGCAAAATCAAGGCGATGTTGACGAGAAACAGCAAACGAAATTTACCTTTTTGATTAGGCATGCTTTCCCCCTCCTCTCTTGTAAATCAAATAGAGGAAGAACGGAACGCCAATAAATGCCGTCACCACACCGATTGGGGTCTCAAACGGACTGTTCATAAATCGGCTGAGAACGTCAGACAAGGCGAGGAAAATACCGCCCAATAAACCTGCACATGGAATGATCCATCGATAATCGAGACCTACCAAAAAGCGGGTAATATGCGGAATAATCAGCCCGACAAAAGCGATTTTTCCTGCCAACGCAACAGAAATACCCGTCAGAATGACAACAGCAGTCGTTGCCAGCACTTTGACCATCACCGTTCTCTGTCCGAGACCGCGAGATACTTCGTCGCCCAAGGATAAGATCGTAATCGATTTGGACAAAAGAAGTGCGAGGATAATACCGACGATGGCAAAAGGAACTGCTAGCTTCACCAGGCCCGGCTCCAAGAGATGCAGCCTAGCATTGTACCAGAAGCTGACGTTTTGCGAGACTTGAAAATAAGTAGAAATCGCAGCTGAAATGCTGCTCAAAAAGGTACCCGTAATCGTGCCGATGACCGCCATACCCACGGGTGTCAAGCCGTTTGGCAACAGTCGGGAAAAAGCGAGAACCATCGCCACCGCAAATGCTGAACCGATCAAGGACATGGTAATCATCGTGACACTCGTAGCGGATGGAAGGAAAACCATGCACAGCGTAACGGCAAAGACCGAACCGTCAGACACGCCCATAATAGAGGGGGACGCGAGGTAATTCCTCGTCATCCCCTGCATCAACGCTCCTGATATCGCCAGAAATGCTCCGATCATGAGTGCGCCCAAAACCCTCGGCAAGCGAGAGTGCATGACAATTTGATGATCCACATTCCCTTCATCAAAGGCAAAGAGGGCTTGATAAATGGTCCCGGCATCAATCGACTTGGCTCCGTAATGAATGGAGAGCAAGATTGTAAGCAGGATCACCAATGGCGAAACAGCTAGTATGATCATGGAAGTTGCTTTTTTGGATTGCATAGCCTACCTCGCCCACTTTTACTTGGCAGACAATTTTTCAACAGCCGCCTTCAGGAATTGTGTTTTGCTCCAAGCAGTACCGCCTTGTGCGAGAGGATCAACTACGTTTACGTAAACTTTGCCGTTTTTCACTGCATTCACGCTCTTCCAAATCGGGTTGTTCTGCAAATCTTCCAATACGTTCGGCTTGTCTTTATTCTCGTCTGGAGAGAATTGGATGAACAGGTAGTCCGGGTTGATCTGGCTGAATTTCTCCATGGAGATAATTTCTTGTGCCTTCGCCGCTTTTACTTCTTCAGGTGCAGTCAAACCAAGGTCTGCGTACAGAGCTGGGTTGAAGAACACCTTCTCTGGATAGATGTTGATGTTTCCTTGGCGCAGACGAATCACCAATACTTTTTTATCCTTCACGCTGTCTCCCAATTTTGCTTTTGCCGCTTCAATCCCTGATTTATATTCATTGAGTGCTTTCTCTGCCTCAGCTTGCTTGCCAGTCAATTCACCCAACAATTGCAGATTCGCTTCCCAGTTGGTTGAAATGTGAGAAACGGGGAAAGTAGGAGCAATCTTGTTCAGCTTCTCAGCCATTTCTGGTGGAAATTTGCTACTGCCCAAGATCACGTCCGGCTTCAAGGACAAGATGGTTTCCAGGTTCGGTTGGATTTTTTCCCCGATGGATGTGGCTTCGCCTGTAATCGGTGCAAACATCTCCGGGAATTTGCCGCCTACAGAAATCGCGCCTACCGGGTTTACGTTCAGCACAAGTGAATCTTCCATGGACTCCATGCTGCCTACAATGGCGATCCGGTCTGTTTTGCTAGGGACGGTGTATTCTTTATCTAAATATTTAATCGTGCGTGTCTCTGCTTTATTGGCATCATCGGCCGACTTTTCTGCTGTAGCTGTTGTCGCAGGTGCTGCGGTAGGTGCAGTCGTGTTATTCGCTGCTTCTTTTCCTCCGCCGCACGCAGTCAGAGCCAATGTCAACGCTGCAATGCTCAAGCCTAGGTATATCTTTTTCATTCTTGAAAGACCCCTCTCAGAAATGTAAGGTTTCACTCCACATGAGTGATAACGATTATCATTCGTGATTATAAAGCATCCACTCATGCCCGACCATGGACGAAATCCAGAATCAACATGGACGATCTCCTGAAAACAATCTCACACTCTCTTCCACGATCCGTTCATGAGCCGTTGCCGAGTATTCACGCCAAGGGTCCGACATAATGACATGCGCCCGATTGTTGCGGACTGCTTCGATCTCTTGCCATGATCCCGATGCTTTCAAGGCTTGGAAGCATGCCAACGTTTCAGCCTCTTGGCAAACCAACAGCAGCAAGCGATCTGGCGCGAGTGCAATTAATTCCTGTACGGTCACAAGCTGGTCGTACTCGTTCTGTTCCGAGACAAAAGCAGATTTGACTTGCAGATCTTGATAAAACACTTCATTCATACTGCGATTGCAGTGGACATAGAGCTGGTTTTTCAATATCCGCACGACGAGCACCGTTTCATCGCCCAGAGCATGTTGAAGCTTTGCCCGGGCCCTCTTCACCTTTTTCTCATACTCGCAAAGCCAATGATGCGCTTCCATGGACTCTCCCAAAAAGTCGGCCATAAGCTGCAGTTGTTCTTTCCACCCCTGCTCTTCAAAAGGTACATACAAAGTGGGCGCAATCTCGTCCAGATGCTTCTGTTCCTGCAAACTCGTCTCGTCCAAGCCAATGATGACGTCTGGCTTGGCATCGCGAAGCATTTCGATGTTGGCTTTCCAATTTTGGTTAATTCGAAACGCGCTCAGATGGACCGGGATATCGTTTCGATAGGTGTGATGATAGTAAGCCGTCCATTTCGGGTGCAGTGGCGCCGCGTAAGGAATCATTTTCAAAGCCAGCAAATGCCCGATAACGGTCGAGCCGTACGCCGCAATTTTTCGTTGGCGGCTTTTCATATAGAGAGTCGGTGAAACTCCGACAGCTTTCTTGAATTTTCGGCTAAAGTAAAACTCGTCATTGTAGCCCACTTGATGAGCGATATCGCGCAGCTTGGCATGCGACTGCACCATCATCTGCTTCGCCCGGCTGATGCGAAGCTCTGCCAAATAGTCCATAGCTGAGATGCCATACGTTTTTTTGAACAGATCGACGAAATATTTTGGACTCACCTCTGCGATGCGAGCCAGCTGTTCTATCGTCACATTTTCCGAGTAATGCTCTTCCATATGTGCACGTGCCCGCTCCAGCGCCATTCCAGAATCTGTTGTCGAAAAGTGAGCATGCTTGACGATGTGGTACCATAGCTCTTGAAAAGTGTGTTGACCTCGAAAACGCTCGAGTGCCGTCTCCTGCTTCCATAGATTCTGGATCAAATCACAATAGACAGGCAGCTGCCCTGCCGATTGGACAGAGATCTCTCCCCGAAAAGGAAACAGATCCTTTTCCCGAAGAGCTTGGAAGCACCGATGTCTGTCTCTCGTTTCCATAAAGACATCAAAACGAAGCATGTACATCTCCAAATGATCAGCCGAATCAGGGACGATGCCAAACGTAAGCATAGGAGGACATACGTAAATCGCGTCCTGCCGCAATTGGTACTCCTCGTTCTCCAGTCGCAGGCGCCCACGTCCCCCGGTTATTACCAGCAAAATATGCGTATGAGTGAATTGTTGGCGTAGTCGGTCATGTCCTTGTGCTTTGAACCATGTAATGTCACGCAGCTTAAAAATGGCTTCTGCCATGGTCTTCTCTGTGAATTGTTGAACCAAGGCTTGTGTTTCGTTCATGTTCTCACCTCTGCCCGATCCTCTGTGTAGATGTTGATAATCATTCTCATCAACAATAGAGAAAGTATATCAAAAGTGACGCTTGCTTCCTATCAGGAATATTTGATCGATTTGAACCGATAACTTGAACGTGGTATGGTACGTACCAATAGAAAGGGAACCAACCATTCAACATAACGGAGTGAAAATGAAGATATGAAACAATATGTTCTACCTTTTGTCTCTAGCCTCGTCGCGATTACTTTTGTGACAGGGTGCGTCTCTACCTCTGATCAACTAACGGTAAAAGACCCCACCCCACCTGCAACGGAAAACACAAGGAAGTCCCCTGCTGATACAACAAAAGCCGAAAAGCCAGCGGATGATTTGCTCAAGCAGTTCACCGTACTAGCTGCGCAAGCCAAGGAAGCGAATGAGCTAATCGCCTTTTTGGATCAGCATCTGGCGAAAACGGACACGAAAACCGCCGATCAATTATTTTTTGCCCTTGATCAGTATTATGAAAAACATCTGCCTACGATAAACGATAACTTCAAGGCACTCCTCGCCCAGCCGGGAAATGCGGATAAGCTGTATGCCTTGCAATACCCTTACGATTTCAACAAGCTAGAAGGCGATGACAGCTTCAAGCAATGGCTCCTCCACCAAACAGAGGGCGGACTCGTCTTAAAGGCGACGAAAGACATGTCCTTCTACTGGCAAGTGAATTACATGGCATTGCAAAAATATGCCGCTTCGCTCGATGAGGAAGGGAAGGACTATTTGTCCATTCAAGAAACGGAAACGGGCAAACCGTATTTGGGTGACGGCGGGTTGCAAATCACGCGAGCTGAGCTCGGACCGAGAATGGTTGAAGTCGAAGAGTATTTGGTCAACTACCGCAGCAGCCCACGTGCAGTGAAGCTCCGTACGCTCTATATCGACTATCTCAAAACATACTTGTCTGATTACCGTTATGAGACAATAGACGAAGCAACAATGAAGTTGCTCCCAGCCGTCAAAGAAGAATATCAGAACTTTGCCAAGAGATATGACGCTACGAAAACAGGACAGATCGTCAGGGATTATTTGATCGAGGTCGCCAAAAACAAGGACGTGATCTTTGAACCCGGCAAGCCTGGTGAAAGCATCATCGGTGACACCAAACCGAACATTAGTCAGTTCTTGAACGGGCTCGAGGCGCGGATTGCTCGGACGATGAATCCGTAAAAAACAAGAAGTTTGCGTGGCTGTAGTGGAGGAGAGGGAACAGGAGAAAATGACTCAGCTTCTAGGGCCACCCATTGGGGGATTGACTGGCCGACTCCATGCAAAAAGCGAAACCGCGTCCAAAGTGGTCCAATCTGGATGTTTCTCAGAGGTGGACGCTTAAGGCGTGTTTCGCTTTTTGCATTACGTCTCGGTCGGTGTCCCTAAGATCTTCGCTGTTTTCTCCTGTTCCCTCTACAAGCTGCTTGTTTTTTTCGGTAGCTGATAAAAGATGAAAAAACCTTTACTGTTCTACCGCGGAGGTTTCGAACAAATAGAAAATGTAATCGGAGGAAGCTCCCGCGTGACCCATTTGTCTGAGCATGGCGGAGATATTGCCTCGGTGATAGGTTCCGTGGTTGGCGACGTGTTGGACGATGTCGGCATAGCGAGCATGAACCGTGCCCAATGCCGGGTGCGTATAGGCCGAGGTGTCTTCCATCGAGATTTGCCCGAAGAAATCTCTGAACTGCTGGGCTGATTCGGCAAACCGTTTTCGCAGCTCGTGTACGTTCTTCCCTTTTAATTCCTGCAAGAGAACCCCTACTTTTGGTCCTACCTCTTCGTAGCTCTCCCCCTTCATGGCCAACAACCAAACATAATCCGTCTTGAGAATGTGAGCCAACGTCTGGGTGATGGTCGGAAACACACTCGGAACCTCCTGCTCACTTACTCCCTCTGGTACCTCCTGCAACCGCTCGAATACCTTTTCGTTTGCCCATACATGATATTCGTACAAACGCAATGCTTCATGCTTCATAATCAATCTGCCTCCATTCACTTTTTCCATCTCTTCTTTGCTTTCAATATAAATCAACTCTCCTGACAAAAATGGTCAGTGAATTCAAGTCGACTGATAAAAATGAAATAAATCGGCAGCTATAGCAGCCAATCGCTCTTTTACAAAGGCAGGCTCTTCAACTTGAATGGATTTTCCGTATGGCAAAAGATAATGAGAAAGGATCGAATGGGCCATTTGCTCATCTACTTGAAAGATCACCTGTGCCTCGCTGCGCTCGATCACCGTATGTCCGAGATACCAATGCCTGCACAAATCAGCGAGTGACTGTGGTCTTCCTTTGACCTTGATCAAAATGGTGTTACCCTGCTTGTCTGCTTCCGGTAGTAAATTCGAGAGAAAAAAATGGCGCGCAGAAAATTCAGGAGGGCGTTGAAAGCTGGCTTCTGTACGTTGGATCTCATAGACACGATCTGCACGAAAGCTGCGAATGGTACTACGGAGGTGGCAATAGGCAACGATATACCAGTTTCCCTTCCAATAAACGAGCCCGTATGGATCGATTTGACGCATCTGTCTCGTTGTCTGGTAGGCTTTCTGATACTCCATCGAAAGGGTGTATCCATTGGCAACAGACAACTCCAGTTCCTGTAAGGTAGATTCGAGAGAAGGATCAACAGGAGGCTGGATCACCTCGAAGCCGATACTATGTCGGTCAATCGCGTCACGCTGCTCTTCATTTGTATAACGTTTTAGCTTGGAAATGGCCCGGTGTAAATCTGCTCCGAAGGGATAACCGGCCTCTTGGGCAAAAGCCGCTGCATGAATGAGGGCTTTTTGCTCGTTGAGGTCGAAAAACAGCGGAGCTTCATTGAAATGCTGAAGTAAACTGTAGCCACCATTGTGTCCGGCATCGGAAATGATGGGTACACCGCTCGCACACAGTGAGTCGATATAGCGATAAACGGTGCGAATATTGATCTCGAGAATCTCTGCCAATTGCTTGGCTGTCATTCGCTTGCCGGTCTTCAACAGCCACAAAATGGAGAGCATATTATCGGCTTTGGACATGGACGGATTCGCTCCCCTGAAAGAAATCTTCTGATTCTACTAATTACCACAGAATTCAATCCATTTCCTCTATCTGCCCCTTCTCCTTTTCTCGACAGGACGGTTTTTTTCTAAAGAGCCATACTTTCTTTCATCTAGTGAAGGAAATGCAGTAACGACCACTTAGTGATGACTCGTGTCTGCTACAATCATCACCATTTGTTGATCTGTCGCATCTCTTCCGAAGATTACCGCTTCTCCGGTATCATATGTGACAATCCGATCCGTATCGTTTGACCATCCAATGCACTCTCCACTGACAAAGCAGCATATGAAGTCCCGCTTCGAATATGCTCTCTGGTGGAAGAGAATAATCGGTTTATCCGACTGAGGATCAAGGGAAACTAACAACCGGCTGTTCCATTCATTTCTACTTCGACTAAACTCATTTTGATTCATCGATCTTACCTCCTTTGGGATTTTTAGACACAAAAAGCCCGTAGAAAGGCAGGAATGAACACAATAATCCTACCTGCCTACGGGCTGTTAACAAAGTTTCCAGAATTTCTGGGTAATTATACCACGAGTGTTCTTCAACAATAATAAAGAGTAATAAGCTTTATACCAAATTAGATGTAATAATGGAATCCAATTCCACGGCAAAAAAACTTGAAAAGAAAGTCCCTAGTCCATTACCGGACGGACTGGGTGAGGACTCATGAGACGCAATTGTCACTTCGGAACATAGAGGGCAAAGTTGAAAGCATAAGGACGGACAATACCACTCTGCCAAACAAAAAACCCGTCCCTATTTTTGACGAGACGGATTTGATGTATTTAGTTTTTCTTTTTGGTATCGTCAGCAGCTACTTCAGTTACTTTAATATCAACCTTGAATAAGTCGGAAGAATTATCCAACAGCTCAAACGTTTCTGTTCTGATTTTTTCTTCATTGCCATTTTTTATTTCGTAAATGTCTTTTTCAACTGGTACTCCAGTTGTTTGATCTAATTCAACAACTTCTTTAAAGCTGTCATATGTTGTTTCAATAACATCGATTGGGGTGTCACTAAGGGTTTTGGATTTTTGGATTTTCCATTTCTTATCCTTTAGTTTGTCCTTCTCTTGTTTCAACAAAGAGTTCTTGAGGATTTTATTATTTTCTTTAGCATCTTTTGTAGGTAAATCCCAAGAATAAGCGACTAGTTCACCATTATCATTACCAATGGAGATTACCTTTTTCCCAGAATCAGTTACGATCAGGCGGTTAATTAATTCACCATCAGCGGAATACGTATCGTGGCGTTCTTGTTTATTTTCAATATCTCTCCAATGTTCTTCGTACCCACCATTTTCGTGAGATATCTTGATATACTCGATTTTTGAACTTGGAACCTCAAAATCACTTTCTGCAATTACATAATTACTTTTTTCAACAGATTTTTCAGCGAAGGTATCCGTTGTAAAGTACAAACTGGATAAAAGAGCAACAGAAGCAGCGATTGTTATACTTGGTTTTACCCACTTTTTACTCATTAAATTCTTCCCCTTTCGTAAATACGTAAATGGATTATTCTGCGTTAGCTTTCCAGCCGTTAATATAGACCAGCGCACTACCTGAATTAATTGTCGTTACACGCCAAGCGTTAGGGTTGCTATCCTCAGCTTGGAGTGTTGAATCTCTATCGTTTTCTTGGAAATATCTACCTTTCGGGAATTCGTCAACTTCTTTAGTCAATGCAATATCACTATACACGTATGTTGGATCTGCTGTTCCCTTAGCTTCTGTAGTATATTTTGTGTAAATTTCTTGAGTACTGATCTCTTGGGCCGCGATGTATCCAATCGCGCTTGATGAATATTTACCAATCGAGGATTTAGGATAATAATACTGTACAAACCTAAATCCATTTGAATCAGTATATCCTTTTGCAGTTGTGCTAACTACATCAGTGCCATTATAAACAGTAGCTACAATAGCATATTGTGTTCCTGGCCCAGTCCTGACGCTTAGTGAATCAGCGATTACATCGTAAACGCCAGTTTTAGCAAAGACCGCAGCTGAGAAAACACTTGAAACTGCTAATGATAAAATAGTACCTGCAAGAATTTTCTTTTTCAAACTCATAGATAGTTTGCCTCCATCATCCCAAATTTTACATGTATTGTAACAAAGAATAAAATACCAACATTTTACAATAATGTAAATATTTGAATTTACCTGATTCTGGATGGTCACATTTATAAGACGTCGCGAGATAAAAAAATGTTTCAGAATTAAATTCTTTATGAAACATAGACTGGCCTAACATAAGTTGAATAAGGGACATTTTGAAGGTTACTATTGAGAATCCTGCTGGTTCTATCTCCCCCTTGTCAGATAAGCTGTCAGTTGAAACATGGCGGAAACGGTTGAAAAGGTATATTTCTGTTCACTTAACACCTCAATGACATAGGGCAAGGCGTCCACACTCCCCTTTAGCGTGTCTTTTGTACCGCCAGCGGAATGTTGAAGCACGACTGCGCCTGGGGTAACATGTCCCAAGATGTTTCTCGCTACCTGCGGGCCGGTGAGACCTTTCCAATCCCAACTGTCTATATCCCACAAAATCATTTCGTAGTCTCTCGCTGCAAGCAGCTGGATGACCTCCTCATTCACTGCTCCATATGGCGGCCGAACTATGCGAGGACTCACTCCTACTACCTTTTCGATCTGATCCGAGGTACGTTCTACCTGCTCCTGAACAGCCAAGAGAGGTATTTTCGTAAAGTCAGGGTGATCCCAGCTATGATTTCCTACAATATGACCTTCCCTTACGATCCGCTCCAGTATTTTCGGGTAGTACTTCACCATTTGTCCCACACAGAAGAAAGTTGCCTTTACCTGATAGGGGGCTAATATATCTAACACACGAGGCGTCCACAACTGATCTGGTCCATCATCAAAAGTGAGTGCGATTTCCTTTGACTGATTGAGCTTGTTCACAAGCGTTACCTCCCTATAAGCCAGTATTCTGCTGCATTGATGCATAGTATGACTGGGCTCTCATTTGGTAACGCTAAAAAAGCTGTATGGATATGCAACGTATAAAAAAATTTTTAAACAATAGTTAATGAATATAGTATAATGATGATAATGATTTTCATTTTCGTAAAAATTCCTACTAGAGAGATTGTTGGATATACATGGAGGGTTAATCACGGCAAAGCATGCTCGAAAGGGAGGATTATATGGAAAAAGTTTTAGAAGTAAAAGATTTGCATGTGTCATTCGATACGTATGCAGGTGAAGTCAAAGCAGTACGAGGCGTCTCCTTTGATCTGGAAAAAGGAGAAACACTGGCAATTGTTGGTGAATCCGGTTCCGGTAAATCCGTAACCTCACAAGCACTTATGCGCCTCATTCCTTCTCCTCCTGGACGCATTCCAAAAGGACAAGTTCTCTTTGAAGGAAGAGATTTGGTTACGCTTTCCGAAAAAGAAATGCAGGATGTTCGCGGTCGCGATATCTCGATGATCTTCCAAGACCCGATGACTTCCTTGAATCCGACGATGACTATCGGTAACCAAATCATGGAGAGCTTCATCAAGCACCAAAAGCTGAACCGTGCAGATGCGCGCAGCCGTGCTATTGAACTGTTGGAAATGGTAGGGATTCCATTTGCCAAGGAACGTGTCGATCAATACCCGCACCAGTTTTCCGGTGGGATGCGCCAACGGATTGTCATTGCCATCGCACTGGCCTGCAATCCAAAAATTATCATCGCCGATGAGCCGACAACTGCTCTGGACGTATCGATTCAAGCGCAGATTTTGGAGTTGCTGAAGGAACTGCAAAAGAAGATGGGTACTTCGATCATCTTTATTACGCATGATCTCGGTGTAGTTGCTAACATGGCAGACCGTGTAGCGGTTATGTATGCAGGTAAAATTGTGGAAATCGGTAAAGTCGATGAAATTTTCTACGATCCTAAGCACCCGTATACCTGGGGTCTATTAGGTTCCATGCCTAGCCTCGATGCCAGCGACGACGAGCTGATGTCCATTCCTGGATCGCCGCCTGACATGTTCAAGCCACCTGTAGGTGATGCCTTCGCGGCTCGTAACCCATTTGCGTTGAAGGTCGATCTGGAATATGAACCACCGATGTTCAAAATCTCCGACACGCACTATGCGGCAACATGGCTCCTGCATGAAATGGCACCTGACATCAAACCACCTGCTTCGGCTGTGAGACGAAAAGTCAATTCTGATGATGCGACTGAGGCTCCAGTAAGCACCAAAAAAATGATCAACTACGAGAACCGCGAGAAGCTGGTTGAAGTCAAAGATTTGAAACAGCATTTTGACCTCGGGAATGGTCATACGCTGAAAGCTGTAGATGGTATCACCTTTGACATCTACAAAGGGGAAATTTTCGGTCTTGTGGGTGAATCCGGTTGCGGTAAATCCACCACAGGACGAACCATCCTTCGCCTGTACGATGCAACTGGCGGAGAGGTCTTGTTCAATGGGAACAGTGTACACGGAAAGAAAACACTTGAAGAAAAGAAATGGCTCAACCGCAAAATCCAAATGATCTTCCAAGACCCGTACTCGTCGTTGAATCCACGTCTGACTGTATCCGACATTATTGCAGAAGGTCTGGACATTCATCGTCTGGCGACCAAGGAAGCACGCATCGCCAAGGTACACGAGCTGTTGGAAACCGTTGGCCTCAACCGCGAGCACGCAAACCGTTACCCGCATGAGTTCAGCGGCGGACAGCGCCAACGGATCGGGATTGCACGGGCATTGGCTGTTGATCCGGAATTCATCATTGCCGATGAACCGATCTCTGCCCTCGACGTGTCCATTCAGGCGCAGGTCATTAACCTGCTCAAGCGCCTGCAAAAAGAAAAAGGCCTGACTTATCTGTTCATCGCCCATGACCTGTCCATGGTTAAATACATCAGTGACCGCATTGGTGTGATGTACCGCGGACGTATTGTGGAGCTGGCAGAAAGTAATCGCCTGTACGAGAATCCGATTCATCCGTACACCAAATCGTTGCTCTCGGCAATTCCATTACCAGACCCTGATTATGAGCGCAACCGTAAGCGCATCGTTTTCGATGATCAGGAATATTTGCGAGATCAAGGGGAAGAACGCGTCTTGCGTGAAATTGAGCGCGGTCACTTTGTTGCTTGCACCCAGAAAGAATTCGAAAGATACGGCGGCGGAGTCTTGGTGTAAACCTGATACAGAAAAAAGGGAGAGAGCCTCGACAGCTCATCTCCCTTTTTTATTTAGTCCTTCATTCGCAAGAGTCTCATGCTGTTTAAGATGACCAGCAATGCGGCTCCCGTGTCACTGAGCACCGCCAGCCACAAGGTTAGATAGCCTGGGAATATCAACACGAGTGCGACCAGCTTTACGATGATCGAAAACCAGATGTTTTGCTTGATAATCGCGAGTGCTTTTCTGCTGACCTTCATCGTGTGCGGCAGCTTTTCGAGATTGTCAGCCATCAATACGATATCCGCGGTTTCCATTGCCGTATCGGTACCAGCTCCACCCATGGCAATCCCCAAGTCAGCTGATGCGAGAGCAGGCGCATCGTTGATCCCGTCACCCACCATGGCGACGACCTTGCCTTCTTGTTGGAGTTTCTTAACCGCCTCTACCTTATCTTGCGGCAACAACTCTGCAAAATAACGATTTACACCCGTCTGACTCGCTACCTTTTTCGCCGTACCAGCATTGTCACCAGTCAGCATCACGATGTCTTCAATACCTGCCGCCTTGAGTTTGCCAATGGCACTAACCGTAATCTCACGAATGGTGTCGGCAACGGCAATCATCCCGATCAATTTCGTTGCGGTACCGATAACCACCAGCGTATGTCCCTCACTCTGCAACGACCCGATTTGCGTTTGCCATGCCGACAAATCGACTCCCAGCTCTTGAAACAAGGCGGGCTTCCCTGCATAAAATGTCTCGGCTCCAATGACAGCGCTCGCCCCTTTTCCGACGATCGCCTTGAAATCTTGCCCACTCTGGGAAGCGACCTGCTTTTGTTTCGCATAGGTGAGAATCGCTTGTGCAATCGGATGGGAAGAACGCTCTTCAATCGTTCTGGCGATCGACACTACTTCGTCTTCGCTTCCCTCCATCTCGATAACCGCTGCAACCTGTGGTTTCCCTTCCGTCAATGTGCCCGTTTTATCGAAGGCAATGGCGTTGATCGCTCCTGCCTTTTCCAAAAACGTACCGCCCTTGATCAGGACGCCGTTTCTCGCGGCATTTCCAATCGCAGACACAATCGCAACTGGCGTGGAAATGACCAGTGCGCACGGGCAAGCAACAACCAGTAGCTCAAGTCCTCTGTAAAACCATTCTCCCCAGGTACCGAGTCCGAATAATGGCGGGAATACGATCACGAACAAAGCAAGCACGAGCACGATTGGCGTGTAGATCGCAGCGAATTTGTCGACGAACGCCTGAGTAGGCGCTTTTTTCTCCTGCGCTTCCTCCACGAGATGAATGATTCTGGCAATCGCCGTATCCTCCACCAGCTTTGTTACCTTGATCTCCACCGCGCCGCTTTCGTTGACACTCCCTGCAAAAACGCTGTCGCCGACCAGTTTATCTACGGGAATCGATTCACCTGTAATCGGGGCCTGATTGACGCTCGATGTCCCGTGTACAATCACCCCATCCAGCGGGATTTTCTCTCCCGGCTTCACTACGATGACTTGGCCGACAGCAATGTCCTCAACTGGCTTGCGGGTAAGAGTCTCCCCTACCTTGACCCATGCCTCAGGCGGAGCCAAATCCATCAAATTGCGTATGGAGTCACGTGTTTTTTCAATCGACTTGGTTTGCAGCAAGTTTCCGATGGAAAAGAGCCAGACAACCGTCGCGCCCTCCAGCCACTCACCGATTAATGCTGCTCCAATAGCCGCAACAGACATCAATACGTTCATATCCAGTGAACCGCTTTTGATCGCGTAAAAAGCACTGCGCGCAGGTCGGTAGCCGCCACTTATGATCGACAACGCATAGAGCACAGTAACGACCAGTGGAGATACGCTTGGTGAAAGGGAGCCTAGAAATCCGAGAGCCAATAACACACCCGAAATTGTCGTCAGTACCGTCCCTGCTTGATCCGTTTTCGGTACTGCTTTGGCGGTACGTCTCGTAAGTAGCATAGCACTGTATCCAGCCTTGGCGACTTCCTTCACCACCACATCGGCTCCTAGTCCATCCGCGACGAGCTGCATTTTACCCGTGGAAAAGTTCACGTTTACCTCTTTTACGGTTGGCAACGTCTGCATATGCTTTTCCAGCGATTTGGCGCACGAACTGCAATCCATACCTGTAACGCGATAGACAACAGCCTGTGAAGAAAGAATTCCTGCGGTTTCTGTTGCCGCAGCCGCAGGCTCGAGAACCGTGAGAATTTTACCAGCATGCGTATGCTCACTGCCGCATTGATGCCCACTGCAACACTCTTCTTTTTTTCGTTCTTCTGCCATCTGTTCTCACCTTTTTCCAAGCATCTATTTTGCCCAGCTTCGAATGAAATCAATCCACAAACATTCAAACAAATATTTAATTATTATATTATCGTATCCTTCTGGTTCGTTCAAGAATTGATTTGAATATTCCGCCCATTTTTTTACAGATCGAGAATAAAAAAAGACCCCTATTACTAGGAGTCTTGTTACTTGGTACGAGCTTCTACAGTGTTGGGGTGGTCTGCCAACGCTCCCCACAGTCCAGACATTTGCACTTGATTACTTTACGCTTTTCTAAGGCAAGACGAACGGCAAACAGAATAAATGCCCCTGACAGTCCGAGGAACAAAAAGATGACAGGAGTCCCTTTCACGGAAATGCCGATCAAGGCAAGCACTGCCAAAACCGCTACATAAATGGTTATGTATAATGGCTTATTGATCGACTCCGTGAAATCGATCTTTGCAGACCGGCACTTCGGGCACTTTGGTTGCGCACTCATGGTATTCTCTCCCCATTTCTTGGATCATGTTCATCTTACACGAAAACGAAGAGGGGCACTACACTGCCATGAAAATGTCGTTTTTCCTTTTCACTTTCTCCGCGAATGTCTATAATAGTAGGACATTGTAGAGCATGAGGTGATGGTTACAGTGGATGACATCTGTGAAATCCAATGTTTTGATGAGGAAAAAGTAAATCGGTTAAAGCCGTTCGCCACAGAATCAGAAGGGGTAGCAAAAATCTTCAAGGCGTTGGCCGATGACACCCGCGCCAAAATCATTCACATCCTCTCGATGGAAGACGAGCTCTGTGTCTGTGATGTGGCTGCTATCATCGGAAGCTCGATCGCTAACACCTCCCACCATCTGCGGCTACTTCGCAACATGGGACTAGCCAAGTACCGCAAAGAAGGTAAACTCGTTTTTTACTCGTTGGATGATGACCATGTACGCCATCTCATATCTGCGGGGATTGAACACGCCAAAGAACAGAAAACCATTGTCCGAGCTACCTGATTGCTCGGGCTTTTTTGTTATAGGTCTAAGATGAATTTTTTAAGAAATAGTTAGGAGGTGTGTTCGCACATGATAAACAAGGATGCTGTAATCCATTGTTTACAGGGTATCCATAACCGAAAGTTCGTCGATCATTTTCATATTCAAGAAGACCGGCAGCCACGTTGGGAGGCTTCAGCCTACCTCTTGTCTCTCGAAAAAACAGAAGTCCCTCATCCGGTGGATGCTTTTCTACTTTTAATGGAGCGTCTCGAATACTGGGGTGAAGAGTGGGCTTGGGAAGAGATGAACGTCAAAAATAGCAACAGACTGCTTGTACTTAGTCGGGTCATTGATCCCCTCATAAGGTTTGGGGTATTCATGAAAATAGACGTAAAAAATACGCTTGGCAAACTAGATGAACTAGGAATTGAAATTGATTTTGGCTCCATTGTGACAGCTGGGTCCACTAACACGCTGATTTATGATGAGTGGAATGATTTTCTATTATTCGGTGGTAACGCACACCATTATTACGTCATTCAATGGTACACAACCGCTTAATCAGTATTTTAAACATTTGATTAACCATGAGGGGTTCCCTCGTTTTTCCGGGTAAATCCTTATAAAATCAGCCTTTTACGGATGGCTCGGTTTCTGTATGAAGACGCTTGTTGACCGCCTCTATTCCCACAAATATAAGGAAGTAACATATTGCAGCAAACACAAAAACCGTTGCCTGCGGATAAAACAAGGCAGCATGCGGATCAACACTCATTAGCCATTGAAAAAACACAGGCACATAGCCGATGACCGCATACCCGCCGAAACGCACAGCGTTTTTATTCCACCCGATCAAGTGTGATCGACTCACTAGCAAGTCCACGAATACCGACAGCCATACGAAGACAACTAGATTCAATGCCATGCTGAAGAGCACACCCAGCAAATACTCTTGTCCGAACCCATACGGCGCGCTTGGATCACGATAGATGTAGATGATCAACGCAGCATACAGACCAGTAATAAAAGGGGATATGACTGCGGCGAGTACACGCCTGCCGATATTCATGGAAATCACTCCCTTGCTTCGCTTCATTATGAATCGTTTGTCGTTCACGCAGTAGGATGCTCACCCGTCGGTAGGCTGACCGTGACCGTTGTCCCTTTGCCTATACGGCTTTGAATGTGAATGCTACCTTTTGCGACCTGCAAAATTTTTTGTACGATAGAAAGACCGAGGCCGCTTCCCGTCGCTTCCCGATTGCGTGACTTGTCTCCTTTGTAAAAACGGTCAAAGACATGCTCCTGCTCTTCTTCTGACATGCCGATCCCCGTATCCCGAATGGTCACGCCGATTCGCGTATCCTTTTGTATCGCAATAGATATAGAGCCAGCCGTTGGGGTGAATTTGATACTATTGGCAAGCAGGTTCATCCATACTTGATTGAGTAGCTGCTTGTCACCCACGATGAAAGTCTCCGGTAAAGTTAGCTCCATCACGAGCTTTTTTTGTTGCCACTGGTGCTCCAAAATTAAGAGGACTTGCCTGATCTGCTCATCCAGTCGGAAACGTGTCGGTTCGTACAGACCTGTCTCTTTGTCCAGGGAAGCGAGCGTCAACAGCTGCTTGCTCAAGGAAGACAGCCGCCTGCTCTCCTCTTCGATGATAGTCAAGTACGTCTCCTGCTGTTCACTTGTCACACCGCCGCTGCGGATAGCTTGAGAAAAGCCTTGGATCGATGTCAATGGAGACTGGATTTCATGTGAGACATTGGAGACAAACTCTTGGCGCATCTCGTCTAGTTGTTTGAGTGACTCTGTCATCCTGGCAAAATGCATAGCCAAATCGCCGATTTCGTCACGGCGTGAGATGTCCAGGTGGATGTCGTACTGCCCTTCTGCCAGCCTTTTGGTCGCATGGCTCAGCTTCTCGATCGGCTTCACCAAATAACGGGTAAATATCAAAATCAGGATCAGGCTAAGTACAAACATCGCTGCCAGCAGCAAGGCAAACATAATATGCACCTCGCCAAACTGCTGTTCAATATTTGGTCGTACAAACAGGGCGTATTTTTGCCCTTCTGCTGTAAGCGGCAAGCCAATGCTGTTTGTCAGCGTGTTTTCAAAAAATCCGGTCACAAACCAGCTGTGCTGTTCTTCTGTAATCCCTCTGTAAGTCTCACCCGCCAACACTCTTTGAACGATGGCAGGCTCTATCTGCTGATCGCGAAAAGGTGCTCCGAATTGGCTTACTGCGCCATTCTCATCCACGAGATGTAGCTGAAAATTCAAATTGGCGACATGAGTCATGAAGGCGGGCAGGTCGAGTGTGGATTTATGCTCATACAAATCGATGATTTGCTGTCCGATGCTCGTAATTTTTTGTTCATTATAAGCACGCAAATTGCGTTGATAGTACTCATTTGCCAATAAAAATCCAAGTGTGCCGCTGATCAGTACAATTGCGACAAAGGTAAGAACTAACCGGACGTAGAGAGATTTCACTGGCCTCGTACCTCCAGCTTGTAGCCTAAGCCGCGAACAGTAGAAATGACAAAGTCATTTGTTTTCTCCGTAAATTTCTCTCGCAGCCGCTTAATATGCACATCGATGGTCCGACTATCGCTCTCGGTATCGCCGCCCCATACGAGCTCCAACAGTTGATCTCGGGTAAAGATCCGATCAGGAAAACTGGCAAGCTGGGCAAGCAGTTCAAATTCCTTTAACGGTAAATGAATCAACTCTTCTTTCACCTTCACAACATGGCTGATCCGATCGATGACGGTATCGTTTATGACGATGATTTGTTTGCTGACCATCTGATAACGACGCAGCAAGGCCTTGATGCGGTACAGCAATTCGGTAGGCTCAAATGGCTTGGTCAAATAATCATCCGTCCCCGCCAAAAAGCCTTTTTCCTTATCGCGCACCTCGCCCTTTGCCGTTAGCATGATGACAGGGAGGTCGTAAAATTCCCGTATCTCCCGGCACAGCTCCCAGCCGTTTTTGCCTGGCATCATCACATCCACGATGGCGAGCTGGACTGATTCCTGTTCCAACAGCTGCGAAGCCTCATCTCCATCCACACAAGCCAAGACATGGTATCCCTCTTTTGCTAAATAAAATCGCAATAGCTCACGTACATGTGGATCGTCATCTGCAATCAGAATCGTCAGTTTCATCAAGCTGGCCCCCTTGTTACTCCGCCCTCTGGTTTTCCTGCTTCATTATTTTGAATGATACTCACTTGTCTACCATCCTGCAAATCGTCAATGGCTTGCACCTACGTGGATCAATAGTAAAGAAGCAATATGAACAAGAGATGAATGAATACTGCTGGTTCTTGAAGACTTTTACACATCTGATTAAATCTGCGGGAAGCTGCTCTTTTCCCGGAAAAACAACTGTTTGCGCACACAAAAAAGCGGCAGACATGGGCCCGCCGCTCTTGTTACTCATCGATTACTTGCGAAACATCTCTGTAAACCACGCGGCAGAAGCCTCTACTTCCTTCACCGTCAGCTGATGACCATATGAATCCCAATGCACAGTCACGTCAGCACCTGCTTCTGTCAGTAGTCGGTTCAGCTCCTCCGTCTCTTGTGCCGTACAAATCGGATCATTCGTGCCCGCTCCAATAAACACCGGAATGGCTGACATATCAGGCAGCGCTATCCCACGGCGTGGAACCATTGGATGGTAAAGAATCGCCCCTTTTAGCGGATTCGGGTAATGGAACAGGAGACTACCTGCGATATTCGCCCCGTTCGAATAGCCGACTGCCACGATATTGTCTCGCTCGATCTGATACGTAACCGCCGCCTGATCCAAAAAATCATGCAGCTCCTGCGTGCGGTAGACCAAATCCTCTTCGTCAAAAACACCCTCAGCTAAGCGTCGGAAAAATCGTGGCATGCCGTTTTCGAGAACATTCCCACGGACACTCAGAACAGAAGCGCCTGGATAAATGCGATTGGCCAGTGGCAAGAGGTCGTTTTCATCTCCACCTGTTCCATGTAGCAGCAACAGTGTTGGTGCTTCTGAATCGGTTCCTTTTCGAAAAATGTGCTTCAAATTCATGATTGATCTTCCTCCAACACTCTGACTGTAATCGGTGGCAAGCCTTGCTCAATCTGGGCGCGATGTGGCTCATACCACTCGGGGAGCATCAGTTTTTCGCCCAATGTATCAAATGGCTCATCTCGTTCAAAGCCCGGAGGATCGGTCGCAATCTCAAACAAAATCTCGCCCGGCTCGCGGAAGTAAATGGCGTTAAAGTATTGACGGTCAATAATATCTGTTGGATGAAGACCGGATTGAGCCGCGCGCTGCTGCCATTGCTGGTGATCCTGATCGTCTATAGCACGCCATGCGATGTGATGAATCGTTCCTGCGCCACCTTCTCCTCTTGGTATCGGCTCGGCATTCACGTCAATAACATTGCCCAAATCACCGTGAGCCTGGAAACGGACAAGGCCGTTTTCTTCGCCGACTCTGGTTAGTCCCATCAGTCTCTCGAGAACATCCATGGTGTGGGCTGGAGCCATACTGTACAAGATTGCTCCGCCGAAGCCTTTGATCGCCTTGTCAGCCGGCACTCCGCCAAAGGACCATTTGCTCGCTGGGCCTCCTTCACGTTCCACAATCTCCAGCTGTAAGCCGTCTCTGTCCGTAAATTGCAGATACGTTTCGTTAAAACGCTCCACGCGACGGTACTCGATTCCGAATTTTTTCAGTCGATCCTCCCAGAAGGAAAACGCCCCTACCGGAATCAAGAAAGTCGTATAGCCCACCTGTCCACCGCCCACGCGTCCGCGGCGACCAGATTCCCACGGGAAAAAGGTGATCGGTGTACCTGGACTACCGACCTCATTCCCGAAGTACAGATGATACACGTCTGGCGCATCGAAGTTAATCGTTTTTTTCACCATGCGCAATCCGAGAAACCCTGCATAAAAATCAACGTTATTTTGAGCGCTTGTGACAAAAGCTGTGATATGGTGAATCCCTGCTGTTTGCTGTGTCATTTTGAATAGCCTCCTCTAATTATGATTTACTTGCTTGGAATGTGTTGTAGCTCACAAACTCTCCAACGGGCTTGCGGTACCCTCTCACACGCTGGCTGGATGTATCTTCTTTTCCAATCGTGATCATCAGAGCTGGCACAAAGCTGTCCGGAACCTTTGCTATCTCTTGAACGGCTGCTGGGTCGAATCCGATCATCGGGCAAGTATCCCAGCCTTTATCCTTTGCAGCAAGCATGAACAGCATTGCGGACAAATTGGCATTGCGGATCGCTTCATCGCGCTTGAACTGCTCTCCTCCAGACTCGTGCATCGCTCTGACAGAAGAATTATTGTGATCGTACTCGCGTTGATCCATGATCCCTAAATGAAGGAGACCTTCATTGATGCGCTCTACACTTTGGTACGCTTCCTTGTCTCCAAATACAAGCACAACTGCCGAAGCGGTCTTTACCTTATATTGTCTATATGCCGCTTCATATACACGCTCTTTTGCTTCTGGATCGGTGACAACTACATAGTGGGCATGCTGCAAATTGAATGCAGATGGCGCGAACTTGACCAGCGACATGATTTCATCGATCTCAGCAGGTGTTATCGTTACATCCGGTAGAAACTTGTTTGCGGATCTTCTGTTTTTTACAAGGGTAGTGAATTCACTCATGGGACTTCCTCCTCGATTTTTTCATTCATTTTTTAATATCTTAAATTAAAGATAATGATGTTTAAAAAAGCACCTTCTTGGGGAAGTAGGATGACAATGTTACAAAAATTAATATCTTGAATTTAAGATAATTATAGGACTAAAATTTTCCCTTGTCAACACCCCAAGGCCAGAAGAATGAAATCTCTTCCAGCCCCACGCACTTTTATCAGGTTTCGTACCAGTAAAGAGCATACTCGGTCATGACAGAAGGATACCCCATTTGGCGCAGCATCGCCGTTATGTTTCCACGATGATACGTTCCATGATTGACCACTTGCATGATGATTTCTGCCAAGCTCGTATCGCGTACTCTCGTGTACGGATTGTCGAGGACAATGTGGCGATCCAAATCTTCTTCTTGGCTGAGAAAAGCTCTGAATTGCTCGACTAGCTCGGCATACATCTGCTCTACTTCCTCCAAGCTTTTTCCCGTTAATTCCTGTTCCTTCTTCCATGCCTCATTCAATGCCGCTCGCATGTCCATGCCCTGCAAAATGTGAAGCCAGCCTTGGTCCACCATATAAATATGCTCCACCACTTTTGCTACTGTCGGGAAAACGCTTTGGACCTCCTGCTCGTAAACACCTTCCGGAAGTTCCTTCAAGCGATTGATTAACGTTTGATTCGCCCACGTGTGAAAGTCGTACATGTTTTTGGCATAGTGCGTCATGATAAAGCCCCCTCTTTAGTTCTTGGATATCTCTATCATAGACCGGCTTCCCTGACAAATATGGTCAGTGATGCTTCCTGCTCCAGCCAAAATCTCATTTTTTCTAATGAAAATAGTTGTTCCATGTGGTGGACTCCTGGAGGAAACGCTTCTTCATACATCGATTTTGCTACGGCAGCCGCCACCATTGCGGTCATGTTGGACTGATCGCGCCCAAAAAGCAGACACTCTACTGTCGCCTCGTTAGTTCCCCGTTTTCCCCGTGCCTCTACCTTGATGGCAAATCGATCATCCCCCATTTTCCAACGCCCAAACGCTTCCATCACGGATTCCCGTACTTTTGGTTGATGGAGTAATCGGCAAATTCCAATACTCCGAAGGGCCGCCACCCCTCTCGTCATCCCATTCAGATCAAAACAAAGTCGGGTAGATACTGTAGGGATACACAAGGTGCGTGCCAATGTCTGTTGATCAGAAAACGGAAATCGATACGCGCGCTTTTTCCCCAGCTCCGGTCCAAAATCAACGAGCTTGCCCTCTGTCATGCTCTCTACGGTTACACGCTTATGATTGTTAATCACCTCGTAGCTTGTGCACAAGTTATCGACAGTCCATTCAATCGCGGCCCTCCCATGTCGATCACCGAGACCAAGCATAATGAATATGTCCAGCTCACTCACTTGGTCCAGTAAGCGATGAGCTTCCCCCGCGAGCAGGTTGGTTAGACCTGGCGCCAGTCCTACACTGAGTACGGCAGTTCCCCTGTTCTTCGTTTCAGTTCGGCTCCCCCATTGTTCGATTTGCGTCAAAAAATGGCCATTCGCTGAAATATCGAGATAATGCGTTCCATTCCGCACACACCCTTCTACAAAAGCCGTATTCGTCTGATCCAGACACATGACCACCAGCTTTACTTTTTCCAGCATGCTTTGGTCTAACGGCTTGTGAATATCGAGCTCAAGCGGCAGCACCTGTCCATCTGCTTCTCGGCAAAATGCTTCCGCCTTCTCCAAGCTGCGTCCAGCAGCATACACCCGTCCCGGATATGCGTTACCCAAATTCTTGCAAATCGTTGCCCCTACATGACCGTACCCTCCGACTACCACAATTCGATCCTTGCTCATGCCTTCTCCACCTCTGTGCCTCTCTTTTTCTGCCGCTCCAGACGTCCCGCATACCACCAGACCAACAAACCGCTCAGCCAAATCAGGCCACCTGCTTCAAAAACCGCACGATACGCATCGATCATCGGCTGCACTGCTTGATTCGATTCGCCATTCATCATGCCCAGTCCCAACGCTGCGCCGACCACCATCCCTGCATTGCGTGTCAAGGCGATCATGCCTCCGATCGCACCCGCATGCTCCAACGGGACGTAGCGCATGATGTAGCTGTTGTTGGGCGAAGCAATCAGCCCCATACCTGCCCCCACCAAAGCCAGTAGCGCTATGATTTCCACCGTTGATAATACCTCTAGCCAGATCGCCAATACGGTTATCCCTGCCCCCATCGCACCAAGACCTGCAAAAATGAGTGGCCGTGCCCGATAGCGATCCGAAGCCCAGCCACTAAAAGGACCCGTCAGCGCCAGCATCAGTGGGTAAGCAGTCATCATATACCCTGCCGTCAAAGGGGAAACATGCGCTTGATCAAGTAAGTAAAACGGCATGACAACCAGCACGAGATTCGCGAGCACAAACGAAGTAAAGCTAATGAACAATCCACTGGACACAGCTGATAGGCGAAAGACCGCCACGGGCAAAAACGGCATGGACTGTCGCCGCTCCCACCAGACAAACGCCCCTGCCAAGACGAGTACACATCCAAAAAGAATGAGCATCCCTTGTGAATCCCAGCCCCACCCGTTTCCATTGGAGATCGCCATAATGACTGAGCTGACCAGCAGCATGAACAGACCTGCCCCAACGAGATCAAGTGAACGGGCCTTCTTCGACTGCTCATGAGAAGGAATGTAACGAAAAGCCAGCCCCGTAGCCAAGATAGCGACAGGAACATGAATGAGGAACAACCACTCCCAGCTCAACCACGACGCGATCATCCCACCTGCAATCGGTCCAGTCATGCCACCAAGCGCAACAGCTGTGCTCATGATCCCCATTGCCCTTCCCCGCATTTCTTTTGGGAGCAACATCGCAATGAGCGCGATATTGGTAGCCTGGAACATAGCCGCTCCGACGGCTTGCACGATTCGAAGCATCAACAGCATCGTAATCGTCGTCGAAAATGCCACCAAGACAGAGCTTACCGTGAACAGCAGGAAGCCGTAATTGTGCAGCACACGATGCCCGTATCGATCTCCCAGCTTGCCCATGAAAGGAAGAAGAGACGCAATGACAAGCAAATATCCCGTTGTAATCCATTGTGCGATCGCCAGCTCCGTCTGGAAAATGGATGTGAACTGAGGGAGCGAGACA
The DNA here is from genome assembly GCF_013332495.1 of Brevibacillus sp. HB1.2. Classification (NCBI taxonomy): domain Bacteria; kingdom Bacillati; phylum Bacillota; class Bacilli; order Caryophanales; family Paenibacillaceae; genus Brevibacillus; species Brevibacillus sp. HB1.2. The sequence continues at coordinate 32,756 of NZ_JABMIU010000019.1, forward strand.
TTGACAATCCCCGCCGTAAAATGAGACAAGAATGCACCCAGACAAATCGCGATCATCATGAAAAAGCGCTGCCGCTGGCTCATATGGTCTTTCCAACTCCTCGCGTATCTTGTAAATTTATACTAAGAATTATTCTCAATTATAAAGAGGAACGAGGAGAGCACCATCCCACAAAGATGGGATTTTCCTTTGCCAATAGACGTACAGGAGAATACAGATGAGCACAAATCGGGAAGCGAGCAAACGAAAAGTGATGGCACTAGCTGAACGCTTTTCTCACTCTTCACAAGACTATCGGACAGCGCTCTTGCAGCTATTGCGGGAGTTCGTCCCTTTTGACGGGGCCTGCTGTACCGCCGTTGATCCGCAAACACTTTTATCCACCGGAGCCATTACGGAAGACGGGGTGGAAGCCATTCATCATGGCATTTTTGAGCATGAATACTTGCGCGAGGACTTCAATCGGTATGATCATCTGAGCAAAGCAGCTGAGCCCGTTGCGACGCTGAGCCAAGCGACCGATGGCCAGCTTGCACGCAGTGACCGCTATCGCAATGTTCTGCTCCCCGCCGGTTTTCATGATGAGATGCGTGCTGCCCTTAAGTACGACGGTGCATGCTGGGGCTATTTAACGTTGTTTCGTTCGCAGGGGCATCCCTTTTTTTCTGAGCAGGAGCGTGAATGTATTTTGGCTTTGGCGCCGCTGATTGCGTATCAGTTGCGAAAGACGAGTCTGTCCTTACCCGCTGAGGAAAATACGTGGATAGAAGAAGAGATGGGAATATTGATGCTGTCGGATCAGTTCACCTTACTCGCTGCCAATCCCACAGCGGAAAAATGGCTAACCTTGCTGCGCCAATGGGAGTCGATTGATCGCGATACCTTGCCCCGACCAGTGCGAGCGGTTTGTTCGCGGGCACTCTCCCAGCTGACAGAATCAGGTCACACGACATCCATGGCAAAAGTCTGCATTCGCATGCCAGATGGCCCTTACATGACGATTCAGGCAAGCCCGATGAACACCCAAAGCAGCACGGTGCACCTGGCTGTATTGTTCGGTCCCGCAAAACCTGCTGACATGCTGCCGCTCATCGCCGAAGCATACGGATTGTCTGTACGGGAGAAGCAAATACTCGACCAGATTGTCCGCGGCGCTTCCACGAAGGAGCTCGCACGCACACTGCACATCTCCGCTTATACGGTTCAGGATCATTTGAAGTCCATCTTCGTAAAAACTGGGGTATCCAGCAGACGAGAGCTGATCTGGCAATTGTTTACCCGATTTGGCGTACAGGCGAACCAGTGAAACCATAGCGAAAAGCCCCCTTCTTACAGCACACGCTGCTAGAAAGGGGCTTTTCGCTATCACTATGCGATGAACTTCAAACCAACAATACTGATGACAATCCCTGTCATGAACAGAATCCGCTTCCTGTCCCTCGACTCTTTGAAAAACAACATCCCTACCAGCACGCTTCCTGCTGAGCCAATTCCCGTCCATACAGCATAAGCTGTTCCGACCGGGAGCGTCTGTACAGCGGACGAGAGCAGATAAAAGCTAATACTTGCGAAGATCAAACAAGCAACCGTTGGCTTCCATTTTGTAAATCCTTCGGTCAATTTTAACGAAATCACTCCACCAATTTCTGCAAAACCAGCGATAATCAACATCGCCCATGCCATACTGTCCACCTCCAAGTTGTTATGCGTTCTCTTCTTCTGGCTTGCTCGACAGCTTCAATCCGATAATGCACGTGAGCAGCAACAGGATAAAAAAGATTTTCAAGAAAGAGACATCCTCACCCAAAAACGTAAATCCAACGACGGCCGTTCCCGCTGCACCAATCCCTGTGAAAATCGCATACGCAGTTCCGACTGGAATTCGTTTCATGGCCTGAGCAAAAAAGTAGAAGCTGGTAACGATCAATAGAACCGTGACGACACTCACTACGGGCTTCGTGAATCCATCCGAGAACTTCAGTCCCAATGCCCAAGCAATTTCGATCATTCCGCCAATGATTAAATAAAACCATGCCATGGTGATCACCTCTTCGTTGTTCTTGTTGTGTTAACAATGAATGAACGTCAGTCATTTTGTACCAAATAAAAAAACCTCTATCGAGGCATTCCTATGGAGGAGCGACCGCGCTTTAGCGGAAAGTTTTTATGCGCTCCAGAAAGTTTATGCAAAGTCGCTTTTACACGCTGGTACATAAACTTTCTTACACGTAAAAAAAAAGAATTGGATATGCTCCAATACTTCTTTATTGGATACCTAGTGATCTTTTGCAAAAACGCAGGATTTCCGCTTTATATTCATCTGGTGCTACGTTCTTCTGATCGCTACTGTAATAGCGTTCCGCTGTATTCTCGACAAGCGTAATAATAATTTTGGCCGTCCATTTCACATCAATATCTTTCAAGATGGCGTTATCACTAATTGCTTGCACGAGGACGCCTTCCATCCACTCATAAAAAGGCTTATAGATCGTTCCCCATGTCTCCAATGAATTATCAAGTGCAAATCCGGAATAGCAAAGGATGATGACATCCCTGTATTCATCAGTAAAGGAAAAGGTCTCATCGACCAACACTTCGAGAACGCTCTCGATATCACTTTTTTCCTTCAGCTTATCATTGATCCGCTGGAAGGTAATCGTCAGCAGATTATCTGCAATCGCTGGAACCAGAGCCATCTTAGATGAGAAGTACAGGTAAAACGTCCCTTGGGCAATCCCTGCTTTTTTTACGATATCGGATATGGACGTCTTATCCAGCCCTTTTTCCGATATGATCTCGATAGCCGCGTTGAGAATTTTGGAATATTTATCGTCTTTGCTGACCGCCAAGTAACTTCCCTCCTTTTAACCGAACGATTACAACTGACTGACTGTCATTCATTTTATCAACTCATTTTGAAACTGTCAAATCGAGATGAAAAATCAGCTCCTCGCCATATTCTCCCGCAAACCTTAATCCTTGATCTACAAAACCCGCCTTTTTATACAGTTGGATCGCTGGGGTATTTGTATGATGAACCGTCAACACAATTTCATCCCGCATCGGGTAATACTCTCGTGCGATGTCAGGCAAGCTCTGTAAAGCTTTCAAAGCGTAGCCCTTCTTTTGATGACGGGAATCGATCGAGAACGATTTAAAAATAATCGCCTGTTCATTTGGTGTGTAGGGATTGCCTGTGTGTGGTGTGAATAAGGCAAAACAGCCGATTAGATGACCTTGGTCAAAAATCACATAGGGCTGCTGATCAGAATTGTTTTGAGATACTTCGATGATATCGACTGGCATAGACGTGTAGATCGCTTGTTCTAGCGGCAAATCGTAAGCCATGATCGAAGGGTAGTCGCTTTTCTCGTACGGTCTGATGATGAACATAATGCTCCCTTTCTCTTCTTTCGGAACATACTGTGGCAGCCCGGTATGAATCTGTAAGCACCAGACTGCCACCGCCCCGAAATGGATTCATTTACTCGGCTTTTGATTTCTGCTCCCCTATTTTCTGATTCAGCTTTTCGAATGCCAATGCTAGCTCTTCCTTCGGGATCATCGCATACCGATCGCCAATACTTACCTCATAGGAGCTAGAAGATTCGTCTTTCTGTCTTACATAATGCGTGAAGCCAATCCCTGTCTCTTCACTAAGTGAGACCATGATACGCTCGAGCTCTTCTTGCGGCAAATCTGCGTGCACATGAAACATGTTGGACACAGGCACGGCCGGTCTCGTGGATATCCCCTGGCATTGGTTGTACAATCTCGCCAGCTCTTTTGCATGCTCGTAATATTGATTGAATTTATGTTTTCTTTGCTCAAAATGGTATTCTGACGTAACAATGTACGGGTACAAACTAATCAGATCCCCGCCATGGCGTCTTTTCCATACCTTTGATTGCTTCGTGAAATCTTCATCCCCAGCTAGGATCGCTCCGGCAATTCCGCCTATCCCTTTGTAAAAGGAAACGTACACGCTATCAAACAATGCGCATACCTCATCGGCTGATTTCTGGTAATACGGCAGGATTTCCAAAAGCCGGGCACCATCTAGATGCAGCCGAATTCCTTTTTCCCGACAATACTGGGAGATCGCCTCCAAATCCTCATACGAGGGCAGCTGTCCGCCAATCTCACGCTGTGGCAATTCCAGCAACAGGCACGTGATATCGTCGTCCATGCCGAGAACATCGTCCAGTTCAATCACTCTGTCTTTATCCGCCAGCAAGACCGCCTCAATCTGATGCAGCTCCTTGAGCCCATCTTCCTCGTGAATCTCCAAGTGGCAGAGCGGATGATAGGCGACCTTTTTGATTCCCTTCTCATCGCACCAGATGCGTAACGCGATTTGTTGGGCCATCGTACCGCTGGGAAAGAACACGGCAGACTCTTTGCCCAAATATTCGGCCATCTTGCTCTCGAAATTCTCGATGAGTTCGCCTGTTCCGTACATATCACCCTCTACATTCCCATCCACTCTGGACAGGACCTGCTGCAATTGATGGAGGTCTCTCTTGCTGTGCCCGGCGATTTGATAAGTGGTCTTTTTAAATACTTCTCGCAAGGTTTTCATATCGCTCATTTTGGCAGTGCTCCTTTTTCTTTCTCATCTTCAAAGCTTCTTACTTCTAAAGATATTACATTTCACGAGCAGCTTATGTCGTTTATTGTTTGACGCACTGTTGGCGATATTCACTCGGGGTCTTGCCCGTCATTTTTTTAAACAACGTGATAAAATACGGCGTATTCGGCATTCCTACCAATTGCGCAACATCCGCGATCTGGTTGTTCGAATGAACCAGCAGCTCTCGCGCCCTGTCTATCCGCTTTTTCTGGATGTACTCCACGGGCGTCATTGACATGAGTCGCTTAAATGTTCGCTGCAAATGAAACGGACTGCCATGGCACATATCCGCCAAATGCTCCAACGTCAGCTTTTCGTTATAATGAGAATCAATATACTGTGTAATTTGTGCCACCCACTCACGATCAGGCAACCTCTCTCCCGTAGGCTTGCATCGTTTACATGGGCGAAATTCTTCCCGCATAGCTTGGCTTGCATTTTGGAAAACTCGCACGTTCTCCCTCTTCGGCGGCTTCGACTTGCACGACGGTCTACAAAAGATCTTCGTCGTTTTTACCGCATAAAAAAATTGATCATCGTAAGACACATCGTTATGAATAATGGCCTGCCATCGCTCATCGGTTACCCGTTCCTCCAACACATGTCATCTCCTTTGCCATAGCCGTTATCGAATCGCTTGCTCTTATTGACAGTATACCCCTACGCTACGTGATCCGTACTGCTAGAAAATTAAAATAGCAAGATAACGAAATGACAGTATCGCTTTTCTTGTTATAAAACTAGAAGGAAGTCAGACAGGAGGTTTTCGCATGACAAGCGGTCTATCACACGAGGCTTGGGTCGATAATAGAGAAGAAATAATCTTGTCCGTACCTACGGAATTCAGTTTTTCGCAAAATCTTCACTACTTGTCCAGAGCATCCAACGAATGCATGTTTCACATTCAAAACGGGCGCCTCTACAAAGCCATCCCGATTGAACAAGATCCACAAGTGGTCGAAATTCATGGAGATAACGCTCAAGGATTGACTGTGCGTTTTCTCAGCCCTTCGCTTCCCACCGAAAAAGTCCGGATAGAGGTAGCACGCTATGTTCGCGATTGGTTCGATCTCGATCGAAATCTGGTTCCGTTTTATGAGCTTGCCGCAGGGGATGCTCTTCTACAGCAGGCTGTTGAAAAGTTCTACGGGCTGCGGACCATGGGTATTCCCGACCTGTTTGAAGCGCTCAGTTGGGGTATCATTGGACAGCAAATTAACCTGACCTATGCGTACACGCTTAAACGGCGGTTGGTAGAGACATTCGGAAGACCGGTAGAGTTCGAAGGACAGACGTATTGGCTTTTTCCCACAGCGGAAAAAATCGCCGGATTATCCGTCGCTGATCTGGATGGATTGCGCATGACGACCAAGAAATGCGAGTATTTGATTGACGTCGCACAACTCATCGTTGAAGGGAAACTATCGAAAGAGCTATTATGGGACGGAGGAGATTATCAAACCGCGGAGAAACGTTTGACCAGTATTCGCGGGATTGGACCGTGGACGGCCAACTATGTGCTCATGCGCTGTCTGCGAATTCCCTCTGCTTTTCCCATTGATGATGTCGGCCTGCACAATGCAATCAAATTTTTACTCGGCAAAGAAAAAAAGCCGACAAAAGCAGAAATACGAGAGCTGTCCAAGGCTTGGACGAATTGGGAGTCGTACGCTACTTTTTATTTATGGCGTTTTCTTTATTAATCAAAGGAGGTTCTATCCTATGCTAAAAATAGGTTCGCACGTATCATTCTCCGGTAAGGGACTGCTGAATGCCGCCGAAGAAGCAGCCACCTACGGCTCGAGTACCTTTATGATCTACACGGGTGCACCGCAAAACACCCGCCGCAAGCCGATCGAGGACCAGTACATTACGGAAGGCAAAGAAGTAATGGCGAAGCAGGGCGTGGATGAAATTGTGGTACATGCCCCGTACATTATTAACTTGGGCTCTTACAAGGACGATACCTATGAGCTCGCTGTCCGCTTTCTGCAAGAAGAGATTCGCCGGACCGACTACATTGGCGTCAAAAATATTGTGCTACACCCTGGCGCGTACACGGACAAGGATGCAGAATACGGCATCGCCCGAATCGCAGAAGGCTTGAATGAAGTTCTGACAGGCATCAAAGACACCAACGTGAAAATCGCGTTGGAGACGATGGCGGGTAAAGGAACGGAAATCGGTCGCAGCTTTGAGGAAATCGCGGCCATCATCGAGAAAGTAGAAGACAACAGCAGGTTGACCGTCTGCATGGATACTTGCCATATTCACGATGCTGGCTACGATATCGTCAACGACTTCGATGGCGTCTTGGAACAGTTTGACCGGACAATCGGCTTGGACCGTCTCGCCGTCGTTCACTTGAATGACAGCAAAAACTTCCGCGGGGCAGGCAAAGACCGCCATGCGCCAATCGGTGCGGGACTCATCGGCTTTGATGCGATGAACTACATCGTGAACCACGAGAAAATCCGCCACCTGCCGCTTGTACTGGAGACACCTTGGATCAGCAAGGAGAAAGGCAACGAGCGTCCGATGTACGAAGCAGAAATCGCCCTCCTGCGCGGGGAAGTGGACAAGCGCTTCGGCAATGAATTCATGGACCATGTGGAGCGCCTCGATTTCTTTTTCCGCAAACAAGATATCACCAGACGCGAGTATGTGATTGGGATTTGGGAGTTGCTCAAAAACGACGCGAAGGCAAAGAAAGCCGATGGCCGCGAGCCGATGGAGCGTCTGTACGATATGGTGAAGGAAGCGAGATTGTTCCCTGAGCTTACCGAGGAGCAGATCAACCACCGCTTGAGTGCCTACTTCGCGATTCCAGCATTCTCGTAATGTAAAAGCACTTGATGTAGGCTGACTGTGGCTTCCTCCTGTTGGAGTGAACCCGACACACGTACCAATAGAGGGGGAGCCATATGCCTACGCCAAAAAAGCCAGCACCTCAAGATGCTGACTCTGCCAAAACATACACCCTGCTCGGAGCTGATCGCTCTTTTTATCAAAGTGATACTCCGGGTACATTAGGAGGGTATCGACCAGGCAGGATATATGGCCGACTGGATTGTCCCTCTGCCATCAGAGCCATTACGCGAGGCGGTTATGTGCGCCATCGCGTATTTTTTGCGGATGAAGCAACCGCTATTGCTGCGGGATATCGGCCTTGTGCAGTTTGTTTACGAGAGAAATATTTGTTGTGGAAAGTGATGCGTGCGTAGATCAATGCGTCCTGCCATTCCGTTCATTTTGCCTCATGGTATCTCTATAGAACACCTGCGGGGATTCGAAAGAGTACATAGTTGCCCGTCCACATTTGTGACGCGATAATCATCTTCTCTTTCCTCCGTTCAAAAAAGTATCCGGCCCCTTCTTGCTGGATAAAGGTCCAGCCTTTTTCTGTCATTGCTCGTTTCATCGCTTCTGCCGCTGAAGCTTGATTCGCTTGCGGCCCATACCCATACCAATCGACGTTTTCCTCCGTCGTCAATTTGACGATGGTTCCCGTGTTTTCGCCCAACAGCTCTGTCACTTCTCTTTTGGACTTGGAATCGAATGGTAATGCAGGATACCAGATCAGGGAAACATACGCGATCATGATGAAACAAAAGCCCAAGAAGAATAGGAGGAACAGAACTTTCACTCTCTTGTTCATGCCCATGCAACTACTCCTCTTCTTCAAAAATGGCAACCGGACGCGCCCATCCCGCGCTCGCCCCTTTTACTTTTACAGGAAACACAGAAACGGTAAACCCGTAGGGTCTCGGCAATTGCTCCAAGTTCGCCAGCTTTTCAATTTGGCAATACTCTTTCTCTTTTCCCACATAGTGAGCCGCCCATAATACGCCATCGCGCGGATTTTGTTTATAGTCAGCGGCTTGAACCGAAAACGGGATATCCCATCCCCACCCATCGGTTCCCATGACCTTAATTCCTTGATCAATCAGCCAATGGGTTGCTTCCGCCGATACCCCTGCATGTGATAGGAAATAGTGCTCTTCATAGTATCTTTTATCTGCATCCGTCCTGATCAGGACAATATCGAACGGTTTTAGTTCGTATTGGATTTGGGCGAGCTTCTGCTTTACATCATTTACCGTGATTTCGTAGCCAGACGGCTTTTCACTAAAATCAAGCAAGACACCATCTCCGTAGAACCACTCCAGCGGTAACTGATCAATCGTTCTTGCCGGCTCTCCCTCGGAAGTAGGCCAGTAATGCCAAGGTGCATCTACATGTGTCCCTGTATGTGTCGTGAGTGTCACCGTTTCACTCGCCCAAGCCTTCTGCTCGGGAAAATCCGTTGATTGGAGTCCGAAATACTGCGCAGCTTGGACAGCCCCTTCTTCATGACTATTGTATTGAATCTCAGGTGGAAACGGTTCTTTTGCCAGACGATCAAGAGGCACACTCAGATCAATGAACCGACGTGCTTTTCTATTCATAGCAGGATTCCCTTCTTTCCCATTTGTAATTTTCTGTATTTTCGTTCAACATTACTGTACTACCTGCCTTCCACCAGCGTCAAATGAACACAAGCAAAAGGCCAGTACCTCGTCGTCTATACAGGTACTGGCCTTGTTTATGGAGATTCAATAGGAATTTGTACTTCTACATACGTATCGCCCCCATCTGGGGATTGCAGATAGTTTTCTCTGCCTGGCTGATCTTTTTTGATCCGGTATTGATTGCGCTCTATCCATTTTGCCAAGTCAATACAGGCCGTAGAAGGAACGAATGGCTCTACACGTTGGACCAGGGTGGCCATCATCGGCTCCTCTGGCAGCATACGTATTTCCAGCCTATTGGATGGCAAGGGAATGTCCTGTTTGAGTACATAGCCGATCTCCAACTCGAATGCCGTCTCGTCCCTCTCCGATTCCTTCCACAAAACGATGGGAGAAAGCATCCCTCTCTGCTGCTTGCCTGTATAATGAGCCAGTCGATCGAAAAGCATCGGAATCTCTTCCACCGTCCCTTCCGCACGGAACGAGACAACTTTTTGAGCTTCGATTTGTTTAAAGACTACCTCTTGTTCTACGTACCCCTTTTGCTCGATCGATAGCAGACGCTCCTTGATTCGATTCAATCGTGCTTGCTCCTCCTCAAGGAGCTGTTTCATTTCCCTTTCTTTTTGCCTGAATATGCCTTGTAGTTGTTCCAGGGACATCTCTTCATGAAGCAATTCCTGAATTTGTTGCAACGTAAATCCCAAGTCCTTGTACATGAGGATTCGATTGAGCGTAACCAATTGCTCTGCTGCATAAAACCGATAGCCAGTCTCTTTGTCGATATCCGCTGGCTTCAAAATACCAATCTGGTCATAAAAGCGAAGCGTCTTTAAGGACACTCTGCTCAATCGGGAAAATTCACTGATCTTAAACATGGAAAAACCCCAATCTATCATTCCCTTGACTTTCCCCTGTACGGGAACGTTTATAGTTGAAAAAAATCATGCTTACAAAGGAGCAATGCGAGATGGATTACGATATTTTTCACTTGGGAGAGGTTCGCTTGCAGTCAGGAGTGACCCTCCCACATGCATATATTGCTTACAAAACGTACGGCACGCTCAACGCAGCCAAGGATAACGTCATTATATTTCCTACATCGTTTGGAGACCAGCATTACCAAAACGAATGGCTTATCGGGGAAGATAAGGCTCTGAATCCGAATCAATATTTTATCATCATTCCCAACATGCTCGGCAACGGGCTATCGTCCTCCCCGAGCAATACAGCCAGCCCGTATGATCAGGCCAATTTTCCACACGTTACGATCTACGATAATGTCGCCCTTCAGCATCGACTCATTACGGAGCGGTTTGGCATCAAAAAAATTGCGCTGGCAACTGGCTGGTCGATGGGGGCCATTCAGGCTTTTCATTGGGCGGCGAGCTACCCAGATATGGTCGAACGATTGGCTCCTTTTGCTGGAACTGCAAAAACATGGCCGCATAACATCGTCTTGATCGAGGGCATCCGAGCAGCCTTGCAGGCCGATGTAGCTTGGAACAACGGGCAGTATACAGCATCTCCCGAGGTTGGCTTACGTACCTTAGGGCGCGTTTATGCGAGTTGGGGATTTTCACAGCCATTTTACCGCGAGGCATGCTATAAAGCTTTGGGCTATGAGACCCTTTCCGAATTTATCTCGGGATTTTGGGAGGAGAGCTTTGTTCCGTCGGATGCAAACGATTTGCTGGCGATGATGTGGACCTGGCAGCATGCCGACATTAGTCAAAATGATAGGTACAACGGAGACTTTGAGGCGGCGTTGCGAAGCATCCAGGCACGAACGGTTGTGATGCCTGTACGGACTGATTTGTATTTCACGCCAGAAGACAGTGAATATGAGACGAAGCACATCCCCAACGCTACTTTTACGCCGATTGAATCAATCTGGGGACACTTGGCTGGGTTTGGGCTTAACCCTGTCGATACCGCGTTTATTGATAACACCTTAAAGGAACTGTTGGAGACAAAATGAAAATACGAAGAAGAGGGACACCTATAAAGGTGCCCCTTCCTTATTTTTTCGCAAGGAGTGGAGAATTTCTACTTTTCTGTCGTCCGATTTATATAATTCCTCAAGAAGCTCTTGTTCTTCCGGCGTCATTTGTTTCATGTCGATCCTCCTCTTCAAATAAAATGCGTGCAAGCCCTTATTATTTTCACATAAAATGAAATGGAGAAAAAAGGAGGGACTTCCAAATGGCCTCATTAATTTATCATGTTGCCGTATCATTAGACAATTTCATTGCCGATCAAGGGATCATGGATGGAAATATTGAAAACACTCTCTTTTTATTTGAGGGAGAACATGTACCGGACTTTTTATCTGAAATTCAGGAATATGATGCTGTGCTGATGGGCGCCAAAACCTACGAGTTTGGGTTTAAATTCGGTGCCAAGCCGGGCGAACCAGGCTATAAGGGAATCAAGCATTATATTTTCTCAAACTCCATGCAGTTTGAATCCAATGCAGAAGTCGAGCTGATCAAAGGCGATGCCATCGAATTTATCAAGAATCTCAAGCAGCAAGAAAACGGCAAGCTGTGGCTGTGTGGGGGCGGTGAATTGGCAGGAGCGTTACTGGCACATCAACTAATTGATCAATTAGTGCTGAAAGTGAATCCGGTGATGGTCGGTGAAGGTATCCCTCTATTCGGAAGTGCGAAGCCACGTCTCAAACTCGAGTTAGTGAACATGAAACAGTACGCGAACGGCGTAACGAAACCTACTTACAACATTGTTTATATATAATCTCGCTTAATAAGTGAAACGGGACCCCATCATTCGGCCCCGTTTCTTTTGTTGAGATTACAACGTAATATTTTTCAGTACTTCCGCAGCTTCTACACGCTCGTATTTTTCCACGTAAGCTCCTTTTGCCGATACTTTCAATAAGGTACCATCTTTTCGTTACGTTACATCCTGCAATTCACGAGCTGGGACTTCCAATGCCTTCTGAATCTCAATCTTCCGTATGCGATGCTTGTCTTTCTTTCTGATCGTAAAGACGAGATCATCGTATTGCCATTGGATACCTTCTTTGAGCGTCGAATTTTGACTGTATAGCCAACCTCCGATGGTATCGAGCTCTTCTTCATTAATATTGGCGTTAAGCAAATCGTTAACCTCGGAGAGCAGTACCTTTCCGTCCACAATCACATGGCTGTTCTCTTCCACGATTTCGATTTCGGCTTTTTCCTCCGCGTCGAACTCATCACGGATCTCACCTACAATTTCCTCCAAAATGTCTTCAATCGTAACCATTCCGGAGGTACCGCCATATTCATCAATCAGGATGGCGATATGCGTTCTTTGTTTCTGCATTTTTTTCAAAAGATCTTTTACAGGAGTAGCCTCTGAAACCGTCAAAAACGGTCGGATGAGCTTGGACATATCCAAATTTGGATCATCGGCATAATTCAGAAAGAACTCTTTCGTGTTAATCATCCCGATAATATGATCTTTGTTTTGCGATATAACCGGAAAACGGGTATATTGCTCTTCTTTCATGATTCGCAGGTTTTGCTCAAGAGTATATTCTTTGTGCAAGCAGCTCATATCTGTCCGTGGGACCATAATCTCGCGGGCCAGCATCTCGTCAAAAGCAAAGATATTGCTAACGTACCCATACTCAGACTGATTAATTTTGCCGCTCTCATAGCTTTCCGTCAAAATGATTCGCAGTTCTTCTTCTGAGTGACTTTCTTCGTGCTCCTTGGTCGGTTTCATCCCGAATGAACGCACAAGTAGAGCAGCAGAGCCATTCAGCACCCAGATTGCAGGGTACATCAATTTATAGAACCAAATAATAGGTTTCGCACACAGTAAGCTAACCGCTTCTGCCTTTTGGATCGCCACTGTTTTCGGTGCCAGTTCCCCGACAACCACATGTAGAAACGTAACAAGCGAGTAAGCAATCACAAACGACAGAACTGCAACGACTTGTTCGGGTAAATAAGGCGTAAGAAATGGGCTAATGATGCTTTCAATCGTCGGTTTCCCTAATACCCCCAAGCCAATGGCTGTCAACGTAATCCCCAACTGACACGCTGACAAATATCCATCCAGGTTACTAACTACTTTCTGAACAGCAAGAGCATTCTTTCTCCCTTCCATGACCAGTTGGTCCACACGGCTTGGGCGAAGCTTTACAATTGCGAATTCAGTTGCCACAAAAAATGCAGTAGCAACAATCAGAAAAGCAATTAGTAACAAATTCATGGTTAGCAATATCCTATCCCCTCTTCATTTAGAAGTCTTACCTTTTCATTGTACGAAACTCCACTCCCTCATATCAAAGTTCGCTTATATCCAATTTCGTCTTAATTGTTTGATTATAGGCAGTTTTGCTATTTCAGGTCACTCACCCTTACAATTGCTGACTACAGGCATGGCATACTTACTCCTATCCTTCCCTGCCTCCTACTCTTTATTCGAAATTGCCTAACTCCAACATGACCGGACAATGATCGCTTCCCATCACCTGTGAGTCAATTCCCGCCCCGAGCAACGATGGAGCTAGCCTCTCAGACGCGAGAAAATAATCAATACGCCATCCGATATTCCGCTCTCTTACTTTTGGCATAAAAGACCACCACGTATATGCATCTGTCTGATCCGGATAAAAATATCGATAGGTATCCACAAATCCAGCTGCCAGCAAACTCGTCATCTTCTCACGCTCTTCAGGAGTAAAGCCAGAATTATTGCGATTCGACTTCGCATTCTTCAAATCAATCTCTTGATGGGCGACATTCAGATCCCCACAAACCACCACGGGCTTCTTCGCATCCAGCTGCAATAAGTAGTTCCGAAACCGATCCTCCCATTCCAGCCGATAATCTAATCTCGACAAATCACGCTTCGCATTCGGGGTGTAGACCGTGACCAAATAGAAATCCTGAAACTCCAAAGTAATCACGCGGCCCTCAGGCTCATGGTTTTCTTCCAGCCCATAACGAACAGAGAGTGGTTCCATTTTTGTAAAAATAGCCGTTCCGGAATAACCCTTTTTCTCTGCGTAGTTCCAATATCGATGATACTCCTCGCCGATCTCCATCTCGATTTGACCTTCCTGCAGCTTCGTTTCCTGCAAGCAAACTATATCGGCATTCGCTTCTTTGAAGTACTCGTAAAACCCTTTGTTTACGCATGCGCGAAGTCCATTTACATTCCAAGATATCAATTTCATCATCGCTTATCTCCTCGTCGCTATTCGTTAGATTCCATGGTACACTATCTTTGTTTTCAATTATAGGAGGGTACAATGATGGACATTGCAATGGGCATCGCATTCATGAGACTTCGTTAAAATCGACAAGACCCCAAGTCGGCTCAGCCATTTTCAAAACTCGGAATGGGATGAGTTTATTTGTGTTTGATTGATTGTAACTATTCATGAATGAGGTGTTTTTATTATGTCTAAAAACAATGTAGAGCAAATGCTCGCCATCGCGAAAAACAACGGAATCCTTGTAGACCCAACTACCGTGAAGGTGAATGAATCCGGCTTAGATTTCCTTGCGATTTTTGCAAGTACGATAGATGGCGTTCCATGGGTATTGCGCCAACCGCGCCGTGACGATGTCGTGGAGACAGCTCGTTACGAGAAAAAGGTGTTAGATCTCGTGGCAAAACATCTACGTGTAGAAGTACCGGATTGGCAGGTTCACACCTCTGAATTCATCGCTTATCCGATCCTAAGTGGCACACCGATGGCAACGATCAATATGGAAACAAAAAATTATGAGTGGTATTTGAACCCTGAATCTCTACCTGAGCTGTGCTTACAAACATGGGCAGAAGCATTGGTCGAGTTACACGGTATTCATCATGATCTTGCTCGAGATGCTGGTATCCGCGTCAAGCAGCCTAGCGAAGCACGAGCAAGCCTTCGAGAAAAAATGAATGAAGTCAAACGCGTCTTTGGCGTTTCTCGAGCGCTATGGGATCGTTGGCAAAAATGGCTTGCGGATGATACATTCTGGCCTGCTCACTCCGTTCTCGTGCATGGTGACCTCCATCCGGGGCATATCCTGGTTGATGAAAACGGAAAGGTAACGGGGCTCCTGGATTGGACGGAGGCCGAAGTAGCTGATCCGGCGACGGACTTTACGGTCTTTTACATGTTGTTTGGGGATTCAGGCTTGGATGATTTCATCAAACGCTACGAAAAAGCAGGAGGCCGTGTATGGCCGCGCATGCATGAGCACATTGCAGAAATGACATCCGTGTATCCCGTCATTCTTGCCACCTTTGCGTTGAAATCAGGGCTGGAAGAGTTCAAGATCATGGCACAACAAGCTCTGGGAGTCGATGAAAACGGCAAAGAGATTTCTTAATGAATAACCAACCACCGTCCCCGATTGGAGGCGGTGGTTTTTCCATGTAAATAGCTATAATGAGCCATTACTGTCTTGGAGATATGGTGTTACAATAAATCGGCTCATTTGGACAATCCTTTATTAAATAGATGGAGTGAATATGATGAAGCGAGGACTTCTTATTGGCATTGGTGCAGTAGTCGCAGTAACAGGCATGCTTTCCATTCCTGTTGAGGCTAGCCCTTCCCCCGATACACGTATCATATTGGAGCACACAAACAAGACGTATATTTCACCGCCCTGTTATGAGCAAGCTAACAAAACGAACAATCTAGCCGAAGCTGATATGAAAAAAGCGCAGGAATTGAATTATCAGCCAGAATCCAGCTGCACGGCAAATTCACTTGCCCCCATCAAGCAACCGATCGCTTCCATACTCGCTGAAAATCTTGGAATAAAACAAAGCCAATGGGACTGGTAACTGCACTACGTTCTGATTCACGAATTGTTCAAGGAAAATAGCTCATGTGAGCCATCTCCTTTTATCAACAAAGTTTATATAATCATCAAGAACGTCATCGAGAGGAGTAACCCTGCATGCTATTTAAGAAGTGGAACCGTAACTTCCACCGCTACATCGGACTCATCGTTAGCCTTTTCTTACTGATGTGGGCCATTACTGGTTTTCTCCTGTTAAATGTTCCTTGGTATCAGGAAAAAGCCACAGACTTGAAAACCACAATGATCGAGGTACCCGCAAAACCAGAAGAGCTAACCATTGCCTATGTGGGGGAGAAGTTAGTAGAAACTGGGGAATATTCTTGGGCTGAGATCAGATCGATCGCAAAATCAGGTGACTCTTTCAAAGTCTACGTCAGCAGAGAACCTATTCTGCGGCTGACTGTTTCTTCAGAAGGGCACATCACAGCCTTGAAACAAGATCCCATTTTAGATTTCTTCTACGGACTGCATGTGGGCGAATGGGAAGACCTTAACTATGTGACTGTGTTAGAGATTATCTCCATTTTAACTGCTTTTCTTGTCGTCTCCGGGCTCATTTATTTCCTGCCCAAACGCTGGTTTAAGAAACGTGAAACGAAAATATAAAGGCTTCGGCCATAAAAAAAGAGCGTTAGCCTTCAGCAGCTAATGCTCTTTTTTTGATTAATAGTACGGAGAAATCATGATGTAAACAATGACACCCGTCGCACTGACATACAGCCACATCGGCATCGTCCAGCGGGCGATTTTTTTATGTTTTTCCACCTTCATGTTGAGTCCACGTGCAGTCGTAATCAGCGCAAAAGGCACGATAAGCGCCGACAACAGAATATGTGTAATCAAAATGAAGTAATAGATCGGCCGCAGAATTCCCTCTCCCCCGTAGGAAGTGCTAGGTGCCATTCCGTGGTAGATCACATACGAAACCAAGAAGAGAGCTGTTGTCGAGAAGGCTGCAAAAATATATCCTCGATGCATCTTCATGTTTTTGAACTTCAGGATGGAAACGAGTGCGGCAACCAGAAATACAAAGGTAAAACTGTTCATGACCGCATTAAAAAACGGCAGAAACGTCAGATCGAGATGGCTGAAATCATTGTTCTTCGGCATGAAGTACAAGATGGCGATCAGCGTGTTAATCGCTATGGTGAGAATAACGATAATCGGTGTATAGTTGCGTTGTTTCATTCTTATGCTCCTTTTTTCTCAGATCATGAATGAGTATCCCGCTTTAGTCTACCCATTGACGAGCCCGGACATTGGCAGCCGAAGACGGTTAACCAGTCCAGTCATCCTAATGATAAACGAAGTAGGTATGCCGTACAAAGGCGATTTGATGAACAAAAAAAAGGACCAACAAATGTTGGTCCCTTTCGTTATTTCTTATTTGATTGCTCGTCCAGTGGTACGGCCTTGCTAATTCCTAGTGCAAAGAAGCTGATGACCACAATCGCCAAGAAGACAATTCCGGCAATCAGGGAAACGCGTGTGTCATCATTGATCCACATACCAATGAGTACCATGATGAGAAAAGCAATAGTCAAATAGTTGCTCACTGGGGCAAAAGGCATTTTGAATGGATGGTTGTCCATTTCAGCACCCTTTGCTTTTCGGAATCTGATTTGACTGATCAAAATGACAAACCACGGTACCATACCAGGTAGCACACTCGCACTATACACATAAACGAAGAGATTTTCTGGGGCGATATAGCTTAAGATAACGCCAATGCCCAGACCGATCAGCACACCAATCGTACCTAACAACGGCACACCATTCGAAGACAGCTTCGTAAAAACTTTCGGGGCTTGGCCATTAACACCTAAGGTATACAGCATACGCCCTGCACTATAGATCCCACTATTACAGCCAGACATAGCAGCAGTGATCACCACAAAGTTAATGATACCTGCAGCAGCGGTAATACCAATCTTCGCAAAAGTAGCAACGAACGGACTGCCGATTGCCTGTAATTGATCCCAAGGGTAAACGGTTACAATAACAAAGATCGCACCGATATAGAAAATCAAAATACGCCAGATAATGCTTTGGATCGCACTCGTTAATGTTTTTCTCGGGTCTTTTGCTTCCCCTGCGGTAATCCCGATGAGCTCGACACCTTGATACGCCCCAATCACCAAGGAAAGGGCAAAGAAAAAGCCTGTCCAACCGCCCGTAAAGAATCCGCCATTCTCCCACAGATTCGATAATCCGATTGCGTTTCCACCATTTCCAATGCCAAAGAAAATCAATCCAAACCCTGCAATAATCATCAAAACGATCGTTACAATTTTGATCATGGCAAACCAAAACTCAAATTCACCAAATGATTTTACCGAGACCAGGTTTGCTGCACCGAGAATCACCATGGCAATTATGCCTGGAATCCAAGGCGGTAAATCCGGGAACCAATACTGCATATACTGCCCAACGGCGATGATCTCTGCCATCCCGACAATGACCCACTGGAACCAGTTACTCCAAGCCGTCATATAACCTGCTAACGGATGGATATACTTATGCCCAAAAGTCGCGAATGAACCCGTACTCGGTTCCATATACAACATTTCACCCATTGCACGCATGATGAAAAAAATAAAAATTCCTACAATTGCATAAGCTAGCATGACAGATGGTCCTGTCCATTTGATCGTGCTGGCAGACCCCATAAATAGCCCAACACCAATCGTACCGCCCAAAGCAATCATCTGAATATGACGGGCTTCCAGGCCTCTCTTCAGTTCTTTGTTTTCCACGTAAGATTCCTCTTCCTCTCTGCTGTTGGCGGTATTTTAGGAAAGCCATCATAGAAAGCATTCCTAATCGTTAGTAAGATTATTCCTTTTTCTTACGTTGTGCTTCACTTCCGAATTGTTTGTTTATTTGTAAAATAAATTTCACTAACGTTAATTATTATATTCACTTTATAAACAATTTGTAAATCGATATGTTTAAGAAAAATATAACCAAATATATATTACTGAAAAAACATTTTCTTCTAAACTAGGTTACACGATAGAAAAGCACAACAATCGCCGAGATTTCCCTCGATCGGTTGTTGTGCTTTTTGTCTCCACGATTATTTAGAATTAAGCGCTCTTGCCATCGCATCCACATAGCTTTGGCTGGCACGCTGGCTCACTTCTGCTTCGGGGACAAACACTTCAAAGCAGTGGTAGCAGCCGGGATACAGATGAAATTCCACGTCTACGCCCGCTTGTGCAAGTCGCGTCACATATTCGATCGTCTCATCTCGGAACAAATCGAGCTGTCCTACGCACGTATAGGTCGGCGGTAGCCCCGCCAAGCTTTCTGCTCTCGATGGCACCGCATATGCGGATAGCTGACTGTCATCGGTACCTTCGCCCAGGTACATACTCCACGCTGCCAAATTGTTTGTCCGGTTCCAGGTTGCATTTTCAGCCTCAATTTCATAGCTCGACGCTGTACGATTACGGTTGTCGATCATTGGATACAACGGCATTTGGAAAATAAGGGCTGGTCCACCTTTGTCGCGAGCCATTAAAGCAAGTGCTGCGGTCAGCCCCCCTCCCCCGCTTGCACCAGCAATCGCAACCCGATCCAAATCGATGCCGAGTGACTCAGCTTCGTCTGTCATCCACGTTAACCCGGCGTAACAGTCATGGATGGCAGCTGGATAGGGGTGTTCGGGAGCCAGACGATAATCGACCGATACGACGATACAATTAGCCGCTTGTACGAAGCGTTCGCAGAGAGCATCATCCATATCGGGGTGCCCCAGCACATAGCCTCCTCCGTGAATCCACAGCATGGCCGGAAGCTTACTGCCTGTTCGCTGGGCGGGCTCGTATATTTTCGCTAGCATCTCTCCTGCTGCGCCTTGAATCATTCGACTTGTGGTACGTACATGCTCCGACTTCACAATAGGCGGATTTTTCAGCATGGCCCTGCTCGACTCCAAATTTTCTTCGAGTTGAAAACCAGGGAATTGCGCTAATGTTTGCCTTAATTCCGGCAGTACTCGACGATGAAAATCCACGTGAATCCCTCCCTTAAGCAAATGTTGATTCTTGTTGTGTCTCTGCTTCCCACTTGGTTATTTCCTCTCGCACCCGAGGCGCTACCTCTGTTCCCAAGAGCTCAATGGCTCTCATTACCTGATCATGAGGCATCGTAGATATCGGCACATACATCATAAAGCGTGTCATGCCTACCTGTTTGCGAAGGTGAATGATCTTTTGAGCAACCGTCTCCGGATCACCCACATACAACGCTCCTTCGAAGCTGCGTGCGGCATCAAAGCTAGCACGGTTATAATGCGCCCAGCCCCGCTCCCTTCCGATTTTATTCATTCCTGCTTGGGTAGAAGGAAAAAATGTATCTGCCGCTAGTTCCGTATCTTCCGCAACAAATCCTAGTGAATGGGACCCAACTGTTAATCGCGATACGTCATGACCAGCGTGCACGGCCACCTTCTTATAAAGCTGCACAAGTGGTGCAAACTGCCGAGGACTTCCACCAATGATCGCTAGCATCAGTGGCAATCCCAGCAGACCTGCACGAACAACAGACTCCTGATTGCCTCCGCTGCCAATCCATATAGGTAAAGGATTCTGAACAGGCCGTGGATACACGCCCAAATTCTGAATAGCTGGCCGATGACCGCCCCTCCAGGTTACTTTTTCGGACGCCTGTATTTTAAGGAGCAGCTCCAAATGTTCATCAAACAGTTCATCATAGTCATTCAAGTCATAGCCGAATAGGGGAAAAGACTCGATAAAGGAACCCCGTCCCGCCATAATCTCTGCCCGTCCATTTGAAAGGCCATCGAGTGTCGCAAAATCTTGAAAAACACGTACTGGATCAGCCGAAGAAAGCACTGTCACAGCACTTGTCAGCCGAATCCTCTTTGTCAGTGGCGCAGCCGCAGACAGCACCATTGCTGGAGAAGAAGCCGCATAATCCTTGCGATGATGTTCACCTATGCCAAATACATCAAGCCCGACCTGATCAGCGAGGACGATTTCCTCGACAACTTCACGCAATCGCTGTGCGTGGCTCATCACTTCACCTGTCTGAACATCCGGCGTCGTTTCCACAAACGAAGTAATCCCAATCTCCACAGACCATCTCTCCTTTTGCAAAACTTGTATCAATCAACAGCTCTGAAAGCAAAATAGTTTTATTTTATATATCTTCACTTCGAACTATTTTGGTAGCTCTATTTCCTTGGGATAGCCGAAACGCGTCTGGTCACAGCCCAATACACCAGAGCCAAAGCACTGACAGAGGCTCCGAGCAAGCATACTCCCTCCCAACCAAAATGCGCATATGTATAGGTCGAGGCAATGGAGCCAGCAGAAGAGCCGATCGAATAGAAAACCATATACCCCGCCGTGAGCCGACTCCGCGCCTCTGCACCCAAGGTGAAGATCATACTTTGATTCGTAACATGTACGGCCTGCACCGCCAAATCAAGCAAAACAATACCTATCGCCAAGGCAAATAGCGACTGTTCTAAATAGCCGATTAGCAGCCACGATAGTAGCAATAGACTCAAAGCAAAGCCCGTCGTTCTCTGTCCGTAACCTCGATCTGCGAGCTTCCCTGCCCTTGCTGCAGCTAACGCTCCGGCAACTCCTACGAGGCCAAACGCCCCGATCGCCGTATGCGACAAAGATAATGGCGGCGCACTCAGAGGCAGTACCAATGGCGTCCACAAAATACTAAAGGCAGCAAAGATCAGCATAGCCAGAACAGAACGAATACGTAATAGCCGTTCTTGTGCGAACAACATCAGGACCGATCCAAGCAACTGGAAGTAGGATAGCTGCTTTACCTCCCGCTCCCTATTTGGCAATACCCGAAATAATACACAAACCAATCCCAATAGAAATGCAGCAGAGACCAGATATACGGCACGCCATCCCGCAAGATCTGTTAAAACTCCTGCAATGGTTCGCGCTAGAAGTATGCCAATAACGATTCCACTTGTAACGACTCCCACCACTCGTCCTCGCTCAGCAGGGGCGGCCATTGTCGCCGCAAATGCAACAATTGTCTGCGTCACAACGGCAAGCAATCCTACCGCAGCTATACCTGCAAATAGTACTGTGCTGGTGGAGGCAGTCCCTACGATAACCAGCGCTACCACAGATAAAAACATCTGACCGATAATCAAGCGACGCTGATTCAATAGATCGCCAAGTGGCACAAGCAGCAACAGTCCTACTGCATAAAAGATTTGCGTAAGGGTAATGAGAATCCCAATGATGGAATAATCAATTCCGAACTCCATCGACAAATGATCAAGTAGTGGTTGCGCGAAGTAGATATTCGCAACCGACATCCCGCAAGCAACCGCAAACAATAGTGTTACATAGCGAGGCATGGGAGAGCCTTGCACTGAATCTGCCTTCCTATCGGCTTTAGCCGCTACTTTTTCGCTAACTTCCTCCATCTGTCTTCACCTTACCTCCTCTCATTTTACGTTTTGAACAAAATAACATACCGATCGGTACGTTATTGTGCCCAGTAAATATATCCCACTATTTCTTTTTCTGTCAACACCATTCTTTTTACGGTAGGATAAACCGTCCTAAAATTGACAATGCAGATGAAAACCAATAAAATATAAATTACCGTTCAGTACAAAAAATCCACTGGCAGTTACATAGATTCGAATACATGAGTAATGAGAGGAACTCTTTATGGCAAGAACACGCGAATTTGACGAAGAAAAAGTACTCGATGCAGCTATGCAGCTCTTTTGGGAGAAGGGGTATGAAGCTACCTCATTAAGTGATTTAACTTCCCGAATGGGTATCCAGCGCCCCAGTATTTACTCAACCTTTGGGGACAAAAAAGAATTGTTCGAAGCCGCACTACGCAGATACACGATGTCTCGTGCTTCGGAGATACGAACGAAGCTTCAAAACAATCCATCCGTAAAAGAGGCGTTTCGCCATTTTTTTAAAGAGGTGGCCGACGAGGACTATTCGGAAGGTCTCAGCCGCGGATGCTTTTGCATTAATACCATGGTCGAACTTGCCCCTCATGATGAGAAATTTGAGATTTTGACAAGGGAACACCAAATGTACCTCTCTGTCATCTTTCAAGAAACAATCGAGCGAGGTATCCAAACAGGTGAACTCGATTCGAGTATAGACGCGAAAGCTACCGCACAAGCGCTTATCGTATCGTTAATTGGACTGACCGTAATCATGAAATCTCGTCCAAATCGATCATTTGTTGATAATTCAATAGAAGTTACGCTTACGTTACTTAGGTAACTATTACGATCAACTTGGACAAAAAAAGACCAACATCTGTTGGTCTTCTTTCTCTCCATCACTACAACTACTGTTAGCGTTCCAATTTAAAACGCTGAACCAATGACTGCAACTCTTCCGCAATGTTGGCAAGATGCGCTGCCGAAGCCGCCACTTCCTCCATTGAAGCATTCTGTTCTTCACTGGCTGCGGCGACTTGGTCGACCTCTTGTGCAGTGGCTTGGCTCATGGCACTCGATTCACCAAAGGCCACAAGCATCAATGTATTTGATTGCATCAACCCTTCGCTGACGCGAGCTACTTGCGCGAGGTGCGCATCAATGCGGTTAATGGCCTCATACATTTCCGTAAAACGCTGCTCAACCGATTGTGTCAAATCACTTCCCGCTGTAGCAGAATCCACGCCCTCCTCCGTACGTCTAACCATGTGCAGAACGCGATTCTGAACCTCGCCGATCAGAGTGTCGATCTTTTCAGCAGCAGAACCTGTCTGATCAGCCAGCTTGCGTACCTCATCAGCAACGACAGCGAATCCACGGCCTTCTTGCCCGGCACGTGCCGCTTCAATAGCTGCATTCAACGCAAGTAAATTTGTCTGAGAGGCGATATCCTGGATAAAATTCGTCACCCCGCTAATTTCTCCAGCAACCCCTTTTAACTCCTCCATCTCATCTTTTGAACGAGTGGAATGCTCCACGATCATATTCACCTGTTGTCTCGCCGCTCCGAGGGACTCCTCTCCGGTATTGGCCAAACCTGTGATGAGCTGCGACATTTCCGTGCTCTCACGCAGAATGCGGATGGCATCATCCAGCTCCTGTTGCGCTTGCGTCGCCGATTGCTTCACGGTATCTATACTCCGATTCATATCGGAAGACATGGACGCTATTTCTTGCATGGAGGCTGCCACTTGTTCAATCGTTTGCACGTTCTCCTCCGAATTGGCAGACAAATGCTGGGAGGAAGCAGAGATTTGCTCGGAATGATCGGTAATTTGACGCAGAACATCGGACAACGATTGCGACATCGTATTGAAGTTGGATTGCAGCTGTCCAATCTCATCTATTCTTCCGCTCTCGATGGACCTGACTGTCAAATCCCCCTGCGCGATCGAATCGGTCAGTTGCTTCAATTGCAGGATAGGTCGCACAGTCCTTTTCATGAAGATCCAGACAAACAAGGCAATAAGGGCAAGCAAAAGCACGATAAACATGAACGACATCCGTAACAGTGGCCCTGTTTTTTGCTTGATTTCACTCCAATCAATCACGGAAACGACGTTCAATCCGAGCGAATTTTGCTTGTTGAAATGGTAATATTCACGAAGCTCGTCAACGTCCATTTCAAAAGAACCCTGCTCTTGATCACGCATCACTTGGAAGCGCTCGTCTTCAAGCGGCTTGCCTTGTGGGAATCGCGGATGCGACATCGTCACGTTGTTCTGATCGAACAGGCTGACATATCCCTTTTCACCGATCTTGTACGTCTTTACCAGCTCGTTTAAGTGATCGATAGAAACGTCGATACCCGCTACTCCTGTACCACCCGAGAGCGTCTTGGCAAACGTAATCACGTAGCTCCCACTGACTGCGTCGATGTAAGGGGGCGTCACAATGATCTGCCCTTTATGCTGAATCGCTTGCTTGTACCAATCTCGCGTAGTCGGATCAATTTCCTTTTTCGCAGAGTTGTAGTATCGATTGTCATAGTACATAAACGCAGCCAAAACATTGTCGATGTCTTTCTCTATGTTGTGGATACGATCGTAGATATACGTATCCGCATTTTGCCCCGGAGGAACTTGAACATCCGCAAAGCTATCGATCGTAACAGAATAATCCCGGTACGAGTTATTGAGTACTTGTGTAATCATCGTGGTAACCGATTCAACTTGGGACAACAATTCGCGCTCTAACTGGTTGCGTGCCAGTTGTGTCAAGGAAAGGCTGAGAACGACAGAAGGAACAACGATAAGCAAGACGAGAAAAAACAGCATCTGCTTGGATAGCGAAGCTTTATAGCCGGTAAACATCTTTTTGATCATCTGTGATGACTCCTCTCTTATGAAAATAGGTTAACTAGCTGCTGTGAGAGCAACAGAACCAAACCGTTTTTGACAGCCCAAACACCGCCTCACAGGTCGACTAAAGGCGTACGGATAGACGGCAAAGCACCATAAATGTGCTGACCTTCATCAAGTTCATGTAAAGTATATTTCCCCTATTACTACCACTCTGAAACTTCACTACACCCAAACACGACAGTTTACTAATCACCCCAAAATTCAGATACCTAAAAAGTAGCAGCTCTGGAGGGTTTTTTAGTGTATTTTCACGATACTGTTTCATCCGCACTCGTCAAAGCTGCATTTTTCATCATATAATGAATTATTGATATTTCAGCAACTCCCTACCTAACAAACATACGGAGCTGGTTAACCATATGAATATCCTTGTAACCGGAGCAACAGGTTTTCTCGGAAAAAAACTCTCCCAAGATCTATTAAACGAAGGCCATACCCTTTACTTACTCGCTCGAAATGAAAAGAAGGCAAGCGATTTGTTGCATAGCTTTGCCGAAAAACACCGGACACGGGTACATATTTTACTAGGTGATGTTTCGAAAAAAGACTTGGGCGTCTCTGAAAATGATTTGAGACAGCTCAACAAAAAAATAGATGCGATGTACCATATTGCCGCATACCTGTCCTTCGATCCCGCTCAGAAACCGCAGACGTACGAGGTAAATGTAGAGGGAACAAAAAATACATTACAATTCGCAGAAGCCATTCGCTCCCCCCGCTTTATCTATGTGAGTACGGCTTACACCATCGGCACCGAAACAGAAGGAAAAGAAGCGCTGTACAGCCCGGAACGCTCCTTCGTAAACAACTACGAAGAGACAAAATGCTTGGCGGAACATCTCGTCTTCTCCTACAGCGACAAAATGGAGACCATCATTGTCAGACCGTCGATCATTATCGGCGATTCCAAAACGGGCGAAGCCGATACCACTTTTGGCTTGTATGGATTATTAAAAGGTCTTCGCGTACTGAAAAGAAGAGCATCGCGAACAGAAGGCTGGGACAAGCAAAAGTACCGGATCTTGGTGGATGTCGACGTGAACTCGAACCTCGTTCCAGTTGACTATGTCTCTTCTGTCTTGCTCGCAGCACTTACTCATGGGGAACAAAAGGAAATCTATCATGCTACCAACCCTGTTCCACCTACCCAACAATTGGTGGTCGATTGCATCAAAGAAGTCTTGGATTTTCCGAATCTAGTTCCTGTTCCATTTGAAACAAACGAGCTGCTAACCGAAGAAGAGAAAGCCTTCAATGCATCCATGAGCTTGTTCCATTCCTATTGGAAGCGGAGTATCTCTTTCCCGAATGACAACACCAAGAAACTACTGCAAAAAGTGGATCAGAGCGAATTACAGATGGATAAAGAGATGCTGATTGGGATTATGAGTGGGTTTCAAAAGCAGGCTGTGCTTGCTACGTAGTTCTCATTTCGTTTTGTTCCAAGAAAAAAGAGCTACCCTAAAAGAGTAGCTCTTTTCTTTTCTTCTCCTTCTAGTTCAGAGAAGCAACCCTATCAAATTGCTTCGCATAGAGATGGGCGTACGCTCCATTGCGTGCCAGCAGCTCCTTGTGTGTGCCTTGCTCAGCAATACCGTCTTTGGTTAATACGATAATACGCTCCGCATTGCGAATCGTGGAAAGACGATGGGCGATAACAATGGTTGTACGTCCTTTTGCCAATGATTCTAATGATTCTTTGACGATGCTTTCACTCTCATTATCGAGTGCGCTCGTAGCTTCATCTAATATCAAAACGGGTGGATTCTTCAAGAATACCCGGGCGATACTTATGCGCTGCTTTTGCCCTCCAGACAGATTGACACCTCGTTGTCCAAGCTCGGAGTCGTATCCATTTGGCAATCCCATGATAAAGTCATGGGCATTCGCTTGTTTGGCTGCCATGATGATTTCTTCGTCGCTTGCTGCTGGTTTTCCATAGCGGATGTTTTCCATCACGGTTCCCGCAAAGAGGTAGACATCTTGTTGGACGATTCCGATTTTATCTCGTAACGACTGTAGGTCGATATCACGCACATTGATCCCGTCGAGGTATACGTCTCCACCTGTCACATCATAAAAACGGGGAACCAGCGAACATAACGTCGTTTTTCCCGCACCTGATGGTCCCACTAATGCTACGTACTCTCCGGGATGTACCGTCATCGACAGGTTTACAAAAATATCGTCCAACTGCTCTTCATAACGGAACGAAACCTGCTGGAACTCAACTTCACCAAGCACCTCTGATATAGCCAGCGCATCCCGTTTGTTTTCGATATCCGGCTTCACGGCCATCAATTCCATAAAACGCTGAAAGCCCGTTATTCCTTCTTGCAGCAGTGTGCTCATCTGGGTCAGGCGCTGAATCGGCTCCATCATGAAGTTGATATACAATAAAAAAGTGATCAAATCTGCCAAGTCCAAGGTTTGGTTGACGATGTTGGCACTGCCAAAAATGATCACCGTTATCGTGATACACTGAATAATCGTTTCAACGCTATTGTAAAAATACGCTTCCGCTTTGTAGGTATTCTTACGGCTTTCCAGGAAACGATTATTTTCCCGGTTAAACTTCTCGATTTCCACGTGCTCGTTCGCAAACGATTTGACCACACGAATTCCTGACAAACTATCCTCTACCTGCGCGTTAACGTCTGCGATTCTTTCTTTATTCCTTGTTAATGCTCTGTTCAGCATCTTGTTAAAATACACAGAGAAAAGCATTAAGATCGGCAAGAAACAAAATACAGCCATCGTTAGCGGAGCATTGATCATAAATAAAATCACAAATGCCCCAACAAATCGAATGAAGTATTTCAAGTAGTCTTCTGGACCGTGATGATATAGCTCCGCAAGCATATACAGATCGTTCGTCAAACGCGACATGAGCTTACCGGTCTTTTCCTTATCATAAAAACGAAACGAGAGCTTCTGCATATGAGCGAATAGCTCACTGCGCATATCCCGCTCCATACGAGCTCCTATCTCATGTCCTTTATAGTCTGCATAGAAGTTAGCGATGTTTTGGACGATGACAAGAACAAGCATCAGTCCACCCATCCCGTACACTTCCTGTAGCGCCGTGGACAAATCTCCTTCGAGGATATCCTTCGTCACATACCGAACTAGCAAAGGAAACACCAAAGTCAAAGCAGATACAACAAAGGTACATGCCAATACCGACAGAAACACCATGACATACGGTTTGTAGTAGGAGAGAAATTTTTTGACTGGGAATCTCATGATTTACCCCTTTTTTCGTGTTTTTTTCAAAACACTTACAAGGGGGACACTATTTACATCATGATAGTAGCGAAAGTGTTCCACCCTTATAAGTTTGTGGGCTTTTCTTCATTCCGTTTCTCATGTAAATAGCCTCCTTATTGGTTGGTACACTTATTTTAAGCGATTATATGTCGATGTGCACCAGTTTATCCTGATTTTGTATAGGACTAAAAAATAAGCTTCCCCTTTGCCCATTTGTTGATGTCGGTTGAGGTTTCGGTCGAGTAACTCCGTAAATGGTGAACCCTTCAACCAAAGATTGGGATAAAATAAAAACTCGAGTCCCTGTACGCTAAGGAACTCGAGTTTTTGAATGCGGAAACGCCAGACGTGCAACCTAGCATTCTGCTTGCCCCGCTGGTTAAATTCTGGGTCACTCTCTTTTTGCATGAAGATTCCGTCATTACTGGCTCAGTGAATCAAGCGAAGTGCGAACATGATTGGCAAACGAATAGTTATTTTTTGCATCCCAGTTGATAGACCAGGTCATAACTCCTTGGAACTGCGGATATCCAGCTGGATTTTGGAGTTTGTAAGTTCCTCCAAAAGACGTGCCTTTTACCAAGTATTGAAGGGCTTTCTGGATATCGGCAGGAGACGTATAGCCTCCCCCGGCAGCACTTGGAGCAGAAGGTAGCCCGATTGCGACTTGGTTTTCCCTCAAGGCCGGAAACATGTTGTTAGGATTACGACCGATAGGGAATCCCTTCAATAACATTTCTGCCATCGCTACTTGGAAATCAGCCGTTCCTTGTTGATACGTACGACCATCTAATGCTTCTAACGCTCCGGAATTATAGTGTTGGACGTGGATATAATTCATTCGATCGCGAAGGGCATGAATCACAGGCAGATAAGCGCCCCACGGCCCACCATAGGAAGCGTAACCTCCTTGGACATAAGCCGTCTCTGGCGCCATCGTCAAAATGAAGGATGGACCAAATGTATTTGTGATCGTCTGAGTCGCTGAAATTAAGTTTATAATTTTCGGCGTTGTCGGATTTCTAAAATCAGTGTCCCCCGCATTTAGCGACAGGGAGCTCCCTTCCAGATCAATATCCATACCATCAAAACCATACGTTTGAATGATCGAGGTCATCGAGGTTATAAAATTTTGTTTGGCAGCTTCCGTCGTCAGCTCTACTGTACCATTCGCTCCGCCAATCGAGATGAGGACCTTCTTCCCTTTTGATTTTAAGAAGGCGATATCCGACTTAAATTCCTCAATCGATGCATTGAACGGCACGAATCCCATTGTCGCATGATCGCCACCGACTGGTTCTGCGAACGCAACATTGATTACATCGTATTTATCTGAGACATCTCTTAGCTTGAGTACCGTAGAACCATTGTCAAAATTATGCCAGTAGCCGATCAAAACTCGTTTGGATACCGGTTCATTTGGGGATTTAGATAAAGTTGTTACGGTTATCGAGGCGCTGGGTGGGGATACATTGCCTGCGGCATCTTTTGCCTGTATCGTGAATGAATATGTCGTATTTGCTAGAAGCCCAGTCACGGTATAGGAAGTTGTACTCGATGTACCAGCGAGTGTATCTCCGTTGTAGACGAGATACTCCTGAACAGCTATGTTATCCGTAGAAGCTGACCAAGATAAGCTGACCGAACTACTTGATATCCCTACTTCACTAAGATTTGTGGGGGACGTAGGTGGAATGGTATCGGGAGCAGAGGGACCTTGCAGTTGCCACAGTGTCGGTACGTTGGGTGGTTCCCATCCGACAAGCGATGTATGAGCAAATGTACATTTATAATCTTGCCCTTGGTATGTAACCATGTCTCCTAACTTGTATACGGTGTTAGGAGTCCACGGTGTCATGGCGTGTGAAGACTGCGGAAATATAGAAAAAATTAAGATAAGCGACAGCACTACCAAAACTCCTGCTTTTCTCATCAAATGCATCAAACAAAGCCTCCTTCATTTTTACTTGTGCAAAAAAGAGTGTCATTTACATCTTTGCTTAACCCCCCTCATACAGATGAGCTAATATAAAGATATCCTTATATTTGGAAAAAATGTATTTTTATGAATAAAGTATACATAAGAAAACCTCTATCGAGGCTTTTTCGAAGAGGTGCGACCGCGTTTTTGCGGAAAATTTTCTTAGCCTGCCTCCCACAGAGACAGACATATCATACTTCCAGCGTATACGATTACATGACCGTTCGCTATAGATCGCATCTTTGTTTGGAAAAATAACCCAGAATAACTTCGTTGACAACGTTTTCACAGAATAATAGAATACACTTAACAAGTTAACTATGATGGAGATTCGGAGACTCATACTTTTTGGCACTTTCATTTTTGAAAGCGCCATTAAGGTATGGGTTTTTTTACGTGTATCGCCATCATTGTTAGAAATTACCAAGGGGGAGGAATAAGATGCTCAAGCTGTTTAAGCCTGCACCGCCGATTGACAGATTGCCTGACGAACAAATTGATTCTGAGTATAAAAAGCTCAGGCTTCAGGTGTTTCTCGGAATCTTCATCGGTTATGCGGCGTACTATCTCATCCGCAAAAACTTCTCGCTCGCCATGCCTTATTTGATTAAAGAAGGATTTACAAGATCAGAGCTCGGCTTTGCGTTATCCGCCATTTCGATTTCCTACGGGATCAGCAAGTTTGTAATGGCCATTTTTTCAGACCGAAGCAACCCGCGAATGTTCTTGCCTGCCGGTTTAATTCTTTCTGCACTTATTAGTTTGCTGATGGGCGTTGTTCCTTACTTCACTTCATCCGTCTCGATCATGTTTGTGATGCTGTTCCTGAACGGTTGGTTCCAGGGAATGGGCTGGCCTCCATCCGGGCGTGTTCTCGTACACTGGTTTAGTGTAAGTGAAAGAGGAAATAAAACAGCCATTTGGAATGTAGCCCATAACGTTGGTGGAGGCTTGATGGCCCCCCTCGCTGTTGCAGGTGTAGCAATGTTCACCGGACTTTCGGGTTATACCTCTTCCGGGTATGAAGGCGTGTTTGTCCTGCCTGCTCTGGTTGCCATTGTCTTTGGATTCATTACGTATTTCTTAATTCGCGATACGCCGCAGTCAGTCGGCCTGCCGCCTATTGAAGAATATCGCAATGACTATCCAAACAAGGAGAAGAAAACGTTTGAAACAGAATTCTCCACAAAAGAAATCCTTTTCAAATATGTGTTAAACAACAAATGGGTTTGGGCAATCGCGATTGCCAACATTTTCGTCTACTTCGTCCGTTACGGTGTTCTCGACTGGGCGCCGACCTATTTGAGTGAAGAAAAAGGCTTTGATATGAGCAAGTCGAGCGTTGCCTACTTCCTGTACGAATGGGCAGGTATCCCGGGAACGCTCCTGTGCGGCTGGCTGTCCGATAAATTGTTCAAGGGCCGCCGTGGACCCGCTG
This sequence comes from Brevibacillus sp. HB1.2, assembly GCF_013332495.1. Taxonomy (NCBI): domain Bacteria; kingdom Bacillati; phylum Bacillota; class Bacilli; order Caryophanales; family Paenibacillaceae; genus Brevibacillus; species Brevibacillus sp. HB1.2. Next base: position 64,776 of record NZ_JABMIU010000019.1, read on the forward strand.
GGTTTGTCTTTATGCTCGGCGTATTGATCGCTGTTCTGGTCTACTGGTTCAACCCACCTGGAAATTCCGTGGTCGATATGATTTGCCTGATCGCTATCGGTTTCCTGATTTACGGTCCAGTCATGCTGATTGGTTTGCAAGCCCTTGATTTTGTTCCGAAAAAAGCTGCCGGAACCGCTGCAGGGCTGACGGGTCTGTTTGGTTACCTGGGCGGTACAGTCACAGCGAATGCATTGATGGGGGTTATCGTTGATGCCTCCGGCTGGGATGCAGGATTTATGTTGCTGACGGCTTCGTGCGCATTGGCTGCTCTTGTTTTTGCTCTTACGTGGAATGTGCGGGGACAAGAAGTAGTTAAAAATCATTAAAATAGCAAAAAGAAGGATGAAAATCGTTGTGATTTTTATCCTTCTTTTTTATGGCTTGAATAACCATTCTTCGCTAGTCCCAAAATTACCCGCTACATTAGATATTTTCGTTCTTCAGGGATTCCACGATACTCTGTTCTTTATATTTTCTAGTCGCATAGAGGATGGATGTACCCACAATGAAAAACACACCTATCCCTGCAAGGATGAGATTCGCCCAAGGCAACGTAAAAGCAAATTCAAAATTACGGCTAAGGCTCATGTAGATGAAAAACATCACGCATAAACTAATCGGTAAACCGTAAATAAGCGACTTCATTCCATAAAAGAATCCTTCGAAGCGTAGCATTTTCTTCATGCCCTCTGGTGTCATGCCAATGGAAGCCAACATCGCAAACTCACGTTTTCTCAAGGCCATCCCTGTCGAAATCGTGTTGATAATATTTGCCATGCAAATGAGTCCGATGAGAACCACAAACCCATAAAGGAATACGGATGTGACTGTGGCGCGATTCAGTGCATCCTGACGCTCCGCAATCAGATTGGTCGTATAGACATATACATCTGGATATCTGTTAATAATTGGGTTTATTTCATTTTCCAATGCCGCAGACTGCCCTGTTGTAAATTCAACCTCGCTGAAAATTTGCTCAGTCAGCATATCGTTACCTAGTTCTCGTAGCTTGTCAAAGTCTCGTTCAGAAACGACAAATGTCACGCTAGAAACATCTTCCTCGTATCGTAGCATAAAAGGTGGACGTTTATCCGTGATAGAAGCAATTCGGACTTTAGCTCCTTCAATCATAGTGAGAGGTATTTCTGATCCCTCTTGTACGGTTAGTTGAGTGATATCTGTAAAATTATGTTTTTCCTTCAAGGTGATCTGATTGACAAGTATGGCGGAAATCTCGTCACCTTCCCATTTCTTTGCATCAATCCCCGCGGATTGCAGGTACGCTGCAAAAGAAGCCTCATCAAGAGAAACAAGCTTTGCAGACATGTTGTATTTCCCATCTGGATTAAGAGTATGGCGACTGGAGATGTCTGTGGTAACCTCGTTTTCGTTGAGGTATAGATCATTATAAAGAAGTTGAGTCTTCACTTTTGTTGTTGCGTTTTGGACAGACATCAAATCATTTGTTAATGAACGTACCCTTTCCCAATCGGCTCCCCTTGCGTATACGGACAGATCATATGGTAGCGGTGCTTGTGCCATATTATAGGACTTATCCATATACAACGAAAAGGAAGAAGCTGCAAGGTACAAAATTACACTGATCGCAAGAGAAAAGACAGTTGAGCGATAGTGGTGTTTATTCCTTTTCAGATTTTTTAATCCTAGTTCCGCTTCATATCCAAACAACTTACGGGTCATTTTGGATGTACGTACATCTTTTCCTTTTATTTCGATATCCTTTGTCTGGCGGATCGCAGTTATCGGTGTAATTCTCGATGCCCTCACTGCTGGAAACCATGCAGAAACGAGCAGCGTCAAAATGGAAAATAAAATGACAGCAATCATACTGTACGGCTCTATCACCAATCGCATCGGTTCACTAACGACAAACATTTTTTGAATGAATGGACTAAGCAAATGGAGAGTAACCCCAATACCAATGGACCCGAAAAACAACCCAGCTGGAATCGCTATGACCCCGATCACAGCAGCTTCAAAAAATACAGAAGCCCTTTTTTGCTGTTTGGTTGCCCCTACGCTAGATAACATCCCTAAAGTGCGACTACGCTCTGAAAGCGAGATCGAAAACGCGTTGTAGATGAGTGAGAAAGATCCAATCAGAATGATACTTCCAACGGTAAGGACTGCCAGATACATGGTGTTAAGAAAGCGGGAATCACTCGAAATCCCTGAATAAAGCAAAAGATCCCGGTTGTACTTGATTTTTACTCCATTAGATTTACCTTGATTATTTACTCCGCTCACCTTACTAGCGATCGTGTCACTCGTTTCATAAATGTCATTCCCTAAACCTTTAAAATCCTTATATTCAACTCTTACCGTGTAGGGAAAACCCTCCTCCAAGGCACCCTCTGAAAGACCACTAAATGCACGGTATGCAGCCATTGCATCCTGCTCTCTAGCTGGTGCTTGAACAATCCCGGTAATGGTGTATGTTTTCGTCTTTGTAGGCGTAAAGACTTCCTTTGATTGGTAGGCATCATTGTTCCCCAACATCTCGCTCGTACCATCTTTATTCAAGCTACGTTTACCAAAATCTAATGTGACTACATCTCCAACCTTCCAGCTAACACCGGCAGTTTGAAGAAACTGTGATGAAAGTGCCAGTTCATTTTCATTCTGAGGCAAACGCCCATCAATTGGGCTGATCCCTATTACATCATGATTACTGTGTCCAGTAATATACAAATAAGGCTTAGCCCTGTTTGCAGAGTTAGAAAGTCGTGCAAATCCGAGTTCCTGGTCAATGTCGTATCTTTCAATTGCTTCTGTATTTGTAATAACCGCAACATCTTCTCCTGTAACATCGAAAAAAGCTGCCTGCCATTTACCAGTGTAGGCAATCGTGTTTCTCTGCATCATATCCATGAAAGAACTACTAATCGAAAATACTGCTGTAAGCATTGCGACAGAAATGATAACCCCAATGATTGTAACAAGAGTACGGCTCTTATTCTGCTTCATATAGCGTAACGTGAGCTGATTTACGATATTCATCGCCTGATCACCTCATCTCTAGAAATCCTGCCATCCTGAATGCCGATAATACGGTCTGCTTGTAAGGCAATGTTTTCGTCATGTGTAATAACAATCAGGGTTTGATGCCGCTCTTTGTGTAGTTTTTTCAAGAGCTTCACAATCTCAGCACTGTTTTTGCTGTCTAGATTTCCCGTAGGCTCGTCAGCCAATACAATGGCGGGACTGCTAATCAATGCACGGCCAATGGACGCACGCTGCTGCTGTCCTCCAGAAAGCTGGTTTGGCAGATGCTTTAATCGCTGTTGAAGACCTAGAGTCTCTACGATATCGGAAAAGATATCTTGATTTACTTCTCTACCGTCCAATAGCAATGGTAGGGTAATATTTTCCTCTACATTAAGGACAGGGATCAGATTGTAGAATTGATAGATAAGCCCAATCTGTCTGCGTCTGAAGATGGCCAGTGCCGTTTCATTCATCGCGTACATATCTGTCTGGTCAACAATCACCTTACCGGATGTGGGTGTATCAACGCCCCCCAGAATATGTAGAAGGGTAGACTTCCCTGAACCAGATGGTCCAATGATCGCCACAAACTCCCCTTTTTGTACGGAAAATGAGATATCGTTCAGTGCAGTAACAGCTGTTTCACCATCACCGTACGTCTTTGACAGGTTCTCTACTCGCAAAATCTCCATCATGAACCTCCTAGATTCGTTATTACGTATAGAATAGCTGCCAAAGATGTCTCGTCGGTGACATTCAATCTTACAATTTTGTCATCTACATCATTTGCTTGTAGAATTTGATTTTGAATGCTGTGCCTACACCAATCTGGCTTTCCATAAACACATCGGCGTTTTGACTTTGCAAGATTGTTTTTGACATTGCTAGCCCTATTCCAATACTATCCGCTCCAGCATTCTTCCCTTTATAAAATCGTTCAAAAATGTGTGGAGCATCTTCCGGGCTAATCCCCTCACCACTGTCGGCAATGACAATTTGTGTATACAATGCTGTTTCCTCACACGAAATAGCAATATGTCCCCCAACCGGTGTATGCTCAATCCCGTTTTTAATTACGTTCAAAATGGCTTCTACCGTCCAGTTTTCATCTCCATACACGAAAAGGTCTTCTTTACAGGAAAAAGAAAGCTCCTGATTTTTTAATTCCATGGGGACAAGGAGTGGTTCTAATGCCTTGTTTATCATTTTCTTGACAGATACGGATTCCTTCTTGAAAATAACGCTCTGCACATCGATTTTGGACAGCTTGAGCAATGAAGTCACGAGCCATTCAATACGCTTTAGCTGATTGATAATCTTGCCTAAGAACTCCTCCCTCTTGTCTTTTGGCAGACTCGGGTTGTTTAACAAATCAGCCATGACAAACATGGAGGCAAGTGGCGTTTTTAGTTGATGGGAGATGTTCGAAAGAGTATCTGCCAAGTATTGTTTGTCCTTTTTCAGAAGAGTAGACTGCTCAGACAACGTTAATGTGACTTTATAAATATCATTTTTCAGAATGCTCAATTCACCCTCAACGTTATCCCTAATATCCATCGTGGGTTGGCCTGAATAGACAGAAGCCAAATAATAAGCAAGCTTACTGATGTCCTGATAGCGTTTGCGGGTAAACAGAAAAAAACAGGAAAGGAGCAGAAATACCATGGCAATCGCCACAATCCCCGCTCTCCAATCGATTATCCAAAGAATTGTGATCCCCATGATGGAAATAAGCACGCTATACATACATAACTTCCGTATTTCTTTGTTTTTAAGCATGACTTCCACTCATTCGATAGCCAAGTCCGCGTACGGTTTCTATCACTTTGGGATTCTGGCTATCATCCTCCAACTTTTCTCGAAGCCGCTTAATGTAGACAGAAAGGGTATTGTCATTGATAAAGTTACCATCTAGATCCCAAATGCCCTCTAACAACTGATTTCTGGACAGAACTTGCCCTCTATTATTTATAAATGCCAACAGTAAACGGTATTCTAAAGCAGTCAGCATCACTTCCTCGGTTCCTTTGTACACTTTAGCCAGTTTCGTATTTACGACAACATTTCCAATCTTCACTTTGTCAGTCGGGGTATGGTCTTTTTGATAGTGCCTAAGGGATGACTTCATTCGGCTAATCAGCTCCCGAATACGAAACGGCTTTGTGATATAGTCGTCTGCTCCCATATCTAACCCCCGAACCACATTGATTTCATCATCACACGCCGTCAAGAAGATGACAGGTGCCTCCTGATTTTCTTTTACATATTCGCAAATCTCATAGCCATTACCATCTGGCAAAGTTAAATCCAGTAAATAAATATCAAAACGTTGTTGCTTGATTGTTTCAATTGCAGTTTGTTTCCCTTCACAAAGAACGACTTCATAACCCTCACTGGAAAGCGAATAGTGCAAACCATCTGCAATGGTCTTGTCATCTTCTACTACTAAAACCTTCAATGTTAATCCTCCCCTGGTTTCAAAATATCTATATACGGTTGATCTACGAAACACATCGTAACCCCATGTAAAAACAAGAATCGTATGTTACGTTGATTGAGCCATATAGTCATTATTGCCGATGTTATTTGTTATTAGTTCAATTTACTTAATTGGTAAGATACTTTGCAAGTTTGGAATAAGGTCGTACAAAAATGTGAAATGGATTTAGATGATCTTGAAATACTTCAAAATGAATTAGCGAGAATAGATGAATCTATGTCATTCACAGTAAGAAGTACTAACTCTATGGCCCTTCACGATCACGCGACAGAAGGTACATTCGGTTGTTTTTTTGATTATCAGCGATAATGAAAAAAGACGCCCATGGCGTCTCTAACATTTTCACAGCGTGAGGAAATAAAAAGGATATTACTGTCTCATAAAATGAAGCCGGAATCATTTTTTTACCTGGATGTTTTCCGGGTCCCCCCTTCCAGCTTCCACCGTAGAAATGACGCCCATGCTGGTCTTCTTGTGAGAAAAAGCACACTTCGAAGGGTGCTTTATGGCAAATTCAACGCTGTTTGGATATTCTGTTGATCCAACTTAATCTGCTCGTTAACATTCCAAGGGTGGTACCAGCCCTGCTCGATCATGTACGTACTAATTTTTTCGTGCAAATCAATCGCTTCTTCCAATTGTTTGGTAAGCGTAGCTTTTATTTCCGGAGTGCCTGTTTCGGTTAGAGCCATGGCGTAATTTCTCACACCACTCTTGGCTGAGATTAGCAAGTCCATTGCCACTACTTGATCCGTCATGCCACCCATGCCGATCATATCTTGAAGAATACCAGCCATATCTTGTCTTCCACCTCCTATGTAGCTGCATTTGTTAGCAACGAGCTCAGCTCCTGAAGCTGTCTAGTAGATACATGAACATCATCGGCTAAAATTTGTTTTAACGCTTCGTCCGCAACCAATGCTTGCATGGTCTTGGATTTGGTCAAGCAAATGGTTTTAAAAGCAGCAATCTCATGAACCTCCAGCTGTTCGTGCAATCCATATGCCATCGAAGGACAGCCTCCCTTTCCACGATCTAGTTAAGGCTTTAGAACAACTTTGATGCAGTTGTCCGTCTTCGTATCGAACACTTCGTATCCGCGCTTCGCGTCGCTCAAAGGGATAACGTGGGTGATGATGTCGCCGGGATCCACTTTGCCTGACGTCACGAGTTCGTACATATACGGCATGTAGTGGATGACTGGGGCTTGTCCCGAACGAATATTGACATTGCGTTGCATGATGTCGCCAAGAGGAAACGCATTATATCGTCCTCCGTAGACACCGGTAATTTGAATCGTGCCAGCCTTCCGCACGGCTTGAGAAGCGATAACCACCGCACCCATTGCGCCCCCTTGCAGTTTTAGGCCACTCGCGAGAAACTCCAAATCGGACATTTTCCCGTCCATACCAACAGCGTCGATGACAACATCAGCGCCACCCTTTGTCATTTCCTTCAGATAGCTTCCAATATTTTTCTCTTGCTCAAAGTTTACGATTTCCACATTGTTCGTACGCTTTGCATGCTGCAAGCGGTAATCGACATAGTCGACCGCGATTACACGTTTTGCGCCCTTCAGCCAGCAAAACTTTTGTGCAAGAAGTCCCACTGGACCGCAGCCCAAAACAATGACTGTATCTCCGTTTTTCACACCGGCATTATCAACGCTCCAGTAAGCGGTCGTCATGGCATCGGCGATCAGACACAGCTTTTCGTCTTCCACTTCGCAGTTTTCAGGGAGCTTGAAATGGGTGAAATTTGCGAAGGGCACCCGTAAATACTCGGCTTGTCCTCCAGGATAACCGCCAGTCGTGCCTGAATAGCCGAAGTAAGCACCCATATCCCCATTCTCATTTGAATTATCGCATTGGCTTTCTAACTGGTTCTTGCAGTAGAAGCACTCCCCGCAGGCAATATTGAATGGAATAATGACGCGATCTCCCTTTTTCAGCTTGGTTACGCCCGGGCCAACCTCTTCAACAATACCCATTGGTTCATGGCCGATGATATAGTCTTCTTGCAAATTCGGAATCATTCCGTGGATTAAATGCAGGTCAGATCCGCAAATTGCTGTGCTGGTCAGCTTGATAATCATATCGTCGGGTTTCTCGATCTTTGGATCTGGAACTTCTTTTACCACGACGTTCTTAATGCCCTGATATGTAACAGCTTTCATCCATTGTTCCTCCAATATTATTGTTCATCTGGCGTCCGATCGAACATGCCTTTGCGCGAGGTATCCTCAGGGAAAAGCTTCATTTGTCCAATTTGGATGGTGTTCAAGGCCGAAAGCTGGTCCAATTGATATTGTTCATTGAGTTCGTAAGGGTGGAACCATTTTTTACTAATCATGAGCTCAGCAATTTCTTGATGGATAGCGATCCCTTGGTGGAGCTGCTTGCGAAGTACCGCTCTAGCCTCAGGGGATACTGTTTCTGTCAGGGCGATTGCCGTGTTTCGGACGCCCTCTTTGGAACGGACGAGGAAATCCATGGCAAACGTCATATCAGCCATCTCCGGCATGTGTAACGCATTAATCGGATCTTGATAATCGTTATTCATTCGAGTATCACCTTCAATTCAATATAGGAGTAGGGCGATTTTGCGGAACCGGGGCTTGGAATGGAGCTTTCTGATAGACTGCCTGTAGCTCAGCAATTGCTTGCGTAGTTTGTTCTACGTCTTTTTGCATCAATGCTTTTAGATCCTGATCGAATACAATGCCTTGCATCAATTTAGACTTGGCAAGGCAGAGTGTCTTGAAGTTGAGTGCTTCATGGATTTCAAGTGATTCATGTGCAGCCAGTGTTTGCCTATCCATTATGTAACGACCTCCTTCCAGTTACATGAACATGTATATTCTGCCCTTTGTGTATAGTGGTATTCAGAGATAACTACTGTGTCGGAATGGTTAGTAGAAGTTACGTTCGTTTGGCTGCCTCCAATATTTGATGTATTTTTCTAGTCAATCGAATCATCTACTAAAGCCTTGCCGAAACAAGCGAAAAAGGTACCTATCCGAATTCAAGATCACGCAGTTCATCCACAGCATCTTTAGCTGCAAAGAGTAAGCATAATTCTGAACACTGTCAAAAAGCATGCTTTATGACACATCAGGAAACAAACCGTATTCTGTATGTCAAAATGTGTATCATTATTCGTTGAAATATTTCATTTTTTCCTTACTCTTTTTGACATACTTGTGCTTAATCCATGGGAACTAAAGATTGTACGGGCTCTGTTGTGCTGTTCAAGGCTAATATAGTATTAGACTATCCAAAC
>NZ_JABMIU010000002.1:0-702016 GCF_013332495.1 Brevibacillus sp. HB1.2
CGGACAGGATAGATTTATTCATTCCACGAATACCTTATTATGGGAATCGCGGTACGAAAATTAAGTGAAACTGCAAACAACCAGATTAGGAGGTCACCAAATGAAGAAGCCAGTAATAACTTTCTTTTTAGCCATGATTCCGAGTATAGCTACCATAATTTTTTTGATCGAATACTTTCCTTATACAGGTCTTGGAAGAATTGTAAGTATTCCAATAACATTAATTTTAAATATTCCTATTTTGTTATTTTCTCTGCTTTTCACTCAAAAATTAAAATCAAGAGAATCCAAAAGGTTTATTTGGATTGCAGCCATAACAATAAGCGTGTTGGTTGCAGTTCTTTTACATCCACAAGAATACTTACCTAGCGTTTTAACGCAACTTCGAGAACTGATTTTTCCCGTAGCGCCTCAATGATAAGCGAGAACGTTTCTGGCATCCTCGCTGGGTCGCTTGCTAGAATGCTATTAATTTTCTGTCTAATCTCTTCCTTTTTGGTTTCGTATCTAACCGCGTTTTGCTGAACATCTTAGTCAAACTGACGTGGGTTAAACTCGTACTTACTTGCGCCCATTGCAGATGATTTTCTTGCCATATGACACTTCCTAACTATTTTGTTAAATTGACATTTGCTATTCTTAGATAAAAAGGTGGTATCTTGATGGAACTAACCTATCAAATTGAAGAAATGGAATTGAGCAACGGAATAAAAACTTTATGCATAGGGTTTCCAGTTGGTTATGAATCACTATCTGATCTTTTTTCCTCGGAGATTTCTGTTCATTCAGCAAAATGGTATTTAGACGCAATTGATAGAGTTGTCTCCGGTTCTTCGAATTTTGAACAATTTAGAGGTAATGCTTGCAGACTAGAAATATTCAGTGAGAAGACAAATGTAATTAATTATCTATTTGAGAGTATAGAAGATAATCACTTGTATAGTTTTAAATGCAGCATTTCTACGATGTTTCTGAAAAAACTTATCGATGAATGGGTAGAGGAACTTGAAAGATTCGAATCAAAAAACAAGTAGCTAGACTCTCTACACAATTTGTTAAGTCACCGAAGTAATTGCAAGCTTATAAACATGCTTCCCCGTGTTCAATCGAACGTAATCATAGAAAACATCAACTACTGTTCCTTGATTGCCGTAAACGTCTGTGACGCTATCTCCCTTTTTTACATCCATTCCGATTCACCCTTTTGGTTTATTAAGAACTACGAATGATTACATATCCACGTGAATCCTCTTCCACATGCTCCGGATTTTCTAAATACTCCCCGTTGTCTGTTTTAACATCTGCATAAGGAGGCATCTTCTTTAACAGTTCAATTAATTCCAAAACTTTCATCTTGTACACACCTTTCTATTTATCAAAATGAGCAGTTTGTTAAATCACACCCCAGAAATCTTCTGAAAATTAGTATTTATATATTTGTCTGTATATGTTAAGCTTTAATTATTGGTAATAATTAACTTTTTTGGAGGTGAATAACTATGTTTAAGCGATTTCTTCAAGCGTTAGGATCAAAGCAACCATATTCCACTTGCCTGCCTCCTTGGTGCATTGACACAATAAACGGATGCTTCTGCCCGTGGGGTCATAAATAATTCCACAGCGACTGTCTCAAAAGCCCTAATGTGGCTGAGGGATGGTCGTTTTTCTATTTATCTGCTCATATTCTATTAGATATCAGCTCTGACCATTTAACAAAATTGAGATTGTGTGCCCTATAAGCTGAAGCTATCTACTGCTTCGTCCATAAGGTCTTGGTTTAATCCGATGTACCGCAACGTGATTTGCGGATGGCTGTGATTGAAGATCATCTGAAGTGTGGCAATATCCCTTGTTTTCTTGTAAAAAAATAGCCAAATGTTTTCCTCATCGTATGGCAACCAATCTCCGTAAGACCTAATTTCGCAGCCGTTCCATTTAATGATTTGGTAAGACCTTACCCGTGTTATGGGCTGTGCAGTTTTGCCACTCGTGATTGCCTTGTCTCGTTCAAGCTTTTTCCAAGCAAATGACAAGCAGTAGTTCACCGATGTAATCTTGTCGTGTTGGATGACGTGGCTGGTACTGTTCGAATGCCTCATCTATTGCAGCAAGGAGCATGTCCATTGTTCCTCCGCTGACGACAAAGGTCTGAATATTTTTAGGTTCATCACCTTTGAGGTATTTCATATGACCTGTCTTTGTGATCATCTTTTCTTCTACTCTCTGGAAAGCCAGCTCCATTTCATTTAGATCTTCTTCCAGAACGGTTTCATTTATGCCACCCCCGGTAGGTATCTCATTCGTAGAAGAAGATTTTTTAAAAGATTTATTCAAAAGACTTTCTTTATACCCTCTTCATCCTTAGAGCCGAAAGGGATTGGAGCGTTATCCCCGTCATATTTTTTATTGATTCCGTCAACGATTCATTGTTAGCTTAAATGTTTTGTAGTAGTGTCGACAATAAAACATTGGCGACCTCAATGTTTTGTAAGCTGCTATTTACCAGCTTTTTCAGGTGTTCTGATGATGCTTTTTTTGCGAGCGATCTTCCATTGTTCAAAGTGCTTATTGAACTGTCATACATCCATGCCTTATACCACATCCCCTACTCAACCGTAAAACTAAATCAATCATGCTTCGCTGACGCTTAGAGAAATCTCGCATTGCGATTTCTTCATATAGTGAATGGGCTATTCTAATATGTGCATTTGTAGGTTGTGGGTTTACCATTGGCCTACCACCTTCTTCATGAATTGCCTTTGCTGTATAGCGGGAGGAGCACTGTTTGCTGATACGGCTCGAACGCTTGGCGGCCTTCTCTCGTGTTATGAGCTTTCCAATGGCAAGTTCTCGCCTGAGTAACTGGCCCGCACGCCAAAGCTTGTTGTCCCGCTCCCATACTTCCGCTAGTACTGCCAGGGTAATCTTTCCACGCTCTTTTTGCTTCTTAACCCTTCGCTTGTACGTGGGTTTTGCGTATGTATCCCTAGACGTGTTGGACAAGCTCTGTAATCACCTAGACTGCTGTATTGAAGACATCATCGAACATGTTCCTGACAACAAATAAAACACACCCAACCGGATGCGCTTTTTTTGAATTCGAATAAGGGAGTTGGTTTTGTGGCGAATTTGAAAAAAGCTTATTAATAAGTGAAACCCCTCGCACCTACAGGCACAAGGGGTTTCGCTTATTAATAAGCAGTCATGTATTGCTCGCGCTCCCAATCGTGAACGCGTGTGCGGAACATATCCCACTCAATTTCTTTCGCTTCAATAAAGTGTACCAATGCATGCTCGCCCAATGCTTCGCAAATCACCGGATCTGCTTTCAGGCACTCGATTGCTTCCTTCAAAGTAGCAGGCAAGTTCTCGATTCCGTTTGCTTCGCGGTCTTGCTCGGTCATCACGTAAATGTTGCGATCAATGGCAGGTGGTGGCGTAAGCTTGTTTTTGATTCCGTCCAAACCAGCTTTCAGCATAACTGCCAACGCCAAGTATGGGTTCGTTGCAGGGTCTGGGCTGCGTACTTCAATACGCGTGCTCAAGCCTCTGGAAGCAGGGATACGAATCAATGGAGAACGGTTTTTCGCAGACCAAGCTACGTAGCAAGGAGCCTCGTAACCAGGAACCAAACGCTTGTAAGAGTTTACGAGCGGATTCGTGATCGCAGTAAAGCTACGAGCATGCTGCAAAATACCTGCCAAGTAATGCTTCGCTGTTTGGCTCAGTCCCATTACATCGGACTCGTCATAAAAAGCATTTTCTTTACCACGGAACAGCGATTGGTTCGCGTGCATACCGGAACCAGCTACGCCGTACAGCGGTTTTGGCATGAAGGTCGCATGCAGACCGTGTTTTTGCGCAATGGTTTTAACAACCAGTTTGAACGTCAAAATTTGGTCAGCTGCTTGAAGTGCATTTGCATACTTGAAGTCGATTTCGTGTTGACCTGGAGCTACCTCGTGGTGAGATGCTTCCACTTCAAAGCCCATTTTTTCCAACGTCAATACGATATCACGACGGCAGTTTTCACCGGAGTCGAGTGGAGCAAAGTCGAAGTATCCACCTTGGTCGTTCAGATCCAGCGTAGGCTCACCTTTTGCGTCCAGCTTGAACAGGAAAAACTCAGGCTCTGGACCTACGTTGAATGCTGTGAAGCCCATTTCTTCGGCTTCTTTCAGGGCACGCTTCAGGATGTAGCGCGGATCTCCTTCGAATGGAGAGCCATCTGGCATGTGGATATCACAGATCAGACGTGCAATTTTGCCAAACTCATTGCCCCACGGGAATACAACCCATGTATCCAGATCAGGTACCAGGTACATGTCGGATTCCTCGATACGAACGAAGCCTTCGATGGAAGAACCATCAAACATCATTTTGCCATCGAGTGCTTTTGGCAATTGGGACAGCGGGATTTCTACGTTTTTAATGATCCCCATCAGGTCGGTAAACTGCAGTCGGATGTACCTTACGTCCTCTTCTTGGGCCATGCGCATGATGTCTTCTCTTGTAAACTTGCTCACATTTCTCTCCTCCTGTCTCTATATCGGCTTTCTATCTAGTGGAAGAAGCGGGAAAGCTCTCCACGTATCAATGCACCCTCGCCATGGCGAGAGGCATCGCGATACATAATCTGTTGCCTTAGGAGCTGATGCAGCTCTTTGTCGGACATGTCCTTGCGTTTCTCTTCGGACGTCGTGGTAATCTCTGTTTGTTCCATAGCAGGCTCTTGCATTTGCAGGACTTGCTTGATCCCTGCAATATTCAGTCCTTTTTCAATCAGAGCCTTGATCTCCAACAAGCGATCTACGTCGTTGAAAGAAAAGAGCCTCTGCTTCCCTTCTGTGCGGGCGGGCTGAATCAGGTCATTTTGTTCGTAATAACGGATTTGCCTCGCAGTGAGATCCGTCAGCTTCATGACGATCCCAATGGGAAAGAGGGCCATATTCCGGCGAAGGTCATCACTCATGACTTGTCCCTCCTGTTTCGTATTTCTTAGTCTTATTCTATTTTATAACAAAATCCCTGTCAATAGATGTTAGATAATATTACACAGAAAGTTATGTACAGTTTTTTCACATAAAAAAACGACATCCTCCATCATCAGAGAATGCCGTCCGTTCCATGCGCTTTTATCCTATTCACCAGGAATTTCGAGTAAGCCTTTTTCCAGCATCCCGTTCAACGCCGTCAAAATCCCCACTTTTACGTGCGAGTACGTCAACCCGCCTTGAACGAAGCCCAAGTAAGGTGGACGAATTGGGCCATCTGCCGAGAATTCGATGCTCGCCCCTTGAATAAACGTACCTGCTGCCATAATCACAGGATCAGCGTACCCAGGCATTTCACTTGGATACGGAGTGACGTGTGAATCGACTGGTGCTGCTTTTTGGATCCCTTGGCAAAACGTAATCAGTCGTTCTGCACTACCGAATTCCACGGATTGAATCAGGTCGGTCCTCGGCTCATGCCACAGTGGATTTGTTTTGAAGCCCAGACGCTCCAGCATTGCCGAAGAGAATACCGCTCCTTTTAAAGCTTCTCCCACTACGTGTGGGGCCAAGAAAAAGCCTTGGAACATCTCCAGAAGCGAGTAGAGCGATGCACCACCCTCTGCGCCAATTCCCGGTGCTGCCATCCGATACGATGCGAGCTGAACCAAATCCTCGCGTCCTACTATATAACCGCCTGTCTTGACCAAGCCACCACCCGGGTTTTTGATGAGAGAGCCTGCCATGATATCTGCACCTACGTGCAATGGCTCTTGCTCCTCCGTGAACTCTCCGTAGCAGTTGTCTACAAATACAATCAGATCAGGCTTGATTTCTTTTACAACCCGTATCATTTCTTTGATTTTCACAATGGTAAAAGAAGGTCGATCTGCATAGCCTCGCGAACGCTGAATCCCAATGACCTTCGTCTGTGGTGTAATCGCTTGTGCGACTGCCACAAAATCAATTTCACCTTCTGGCGTTAAAGGCACGTAGCTATAACCGATGCCGTAATCCTTGAGTGAGCCTTGCCCTTCGCCGCGCACACCTACTACTTCTTCAAGCGTATCGTATGGCTTGCCCGTAATATAGAGAAGATCATCGCCTGGACGAAGAATGCCAAACAATGAAATCGCAATCGCATGTGTACCCGAGATAATATGGTTACGCACCAATGCCGCCTCGCCACCAAACACTTCGGCGTAAATCGATTCCAGCGTTGCACGTCCAGAATCATCGTAGCCATAGCCTGTGGATGTTGAAAAATGAAATTCATTGACTTCATGCTTTTGGAAGGAACGCAATACTTTCAGTTGATTCGTATCCACCAAAGCGGAAATTTGACGATGTCTCTCTGAGATTGTCGCTTCCACCTCCATTACGAGGGGGCGAAGCTTTTCTCCATGGGAAAAATATGAAAACATCTGTTACTTACCAACTCTCTTCAACAGTCTCTGGTTTATCCAGGAGGAAAGGAACAATCCTGCCGTATATCGGATTATCCTTGTTCACACGAACGGTGATCAAGTAGGCCGCTTCCTCTTCATTAAATTCTTGTTCCATCTCTACCCCATCCCGATGCAATAAGGAAAGAATGTCTCCGCGCTCAACTGGAACGCGCAGCTTCATCTCATTGAAAGATTGCAGGGCAAATGACTCAATCCGGGTGAGCAGTTGCTTCAGGTCATTTTCCCGCATGGCAGAAATCAGAATCGATTCGTCTGCACGCGGCAAGTAAGAGCCCTCTGTGAGCATATCTGCCTTGTTGAAAACGACTAGCTGCGGAATTTCTTCTGCTTTTAGCTCGCGCAAAATCTTGTCTACGACTTCCATGTGTACTTGGAAATCAGGGTGATGACTATCCACCACATGCAGGATGAGGTCCGCTTCCTTCACACCTTCTAGCGTCGAACGGAATGCAGCGACCAGACTCGTAGGCAAGTCTTGAATAAAACCAACCGTATCCGTCAATAGGACATCCAGTCCGCTCGGCAACTCCAATTGCCTGGTCGTCGGGTCCAAAGTGGCAAACAGTTTGTCTTCCTGCAACGTGTCTGCATTCGTAAGCTTGTTGAGGATCGTCGACTTCCCAGCATTCGTATAGCCGACCAACGCAATCTGGAACACATTGTTTTTCTTCCGACGCTCTCGATGCAATTGTCTCGTCCGAACCGTATCCTCTAATTGCTGCTTGAGTTCACTAATCCGCTTGCGAATATGACGACGGTCGCTTTCCAGCTTGGTTTCACCCGGACCACGCGTACCGATTCCGCCCCCGAGACGAGACAGCTGCTTTCCTTGCCCGGCAAGCCGAGGCAGCAGGTAGTTGTACTGCGCCAGCTCTACCTGGATTTTCCCTTCACGCGACTGTGCACGCCCTGCGAAAATATCCAAAATGAGCTGCGTTCGGTCAATCACTTTGCAATCAAAAACTTTATCCAAATTACGAGTCTGGCTCGGAGATAACTCATCGTTGAAAATGATGACGTCCACATCCAGCTCTTCAGCCCTCTGCGCGATTTCATCAATTTTTCCTGTCCCCAAATACCAGGCAGAATCAACCCGGTCCCGATTTTGCGTGATGACGTCCAGTACTTCTACACCAGCAGTAGCGGCCAGCTCATGCAATTCTTCCATGGAAAGACGGGTTCTTTCTTCATTCCGGTTATCTAAATAGCAACCAATCAGTATGGCTGTTTCTTTCGTTTTGATCAGATCGTTCACCGATTCACGCCCCTTCATGCACTATCATACCACATTTTGCCCAAAACGTTACGGCAGCAGGGCACGCCAACTGAAATACTTGTGTCATGGGTTACCTGCCGCTTTCTCTGAGAAAATCTCCTTCACGAAAAGCGGAATCACTTTGCTAATCACTTTGTGGAGTTCTTTCTCATCATATCCATCAGGCAGGGCATTCGCCTCTTCCTTGAGGAGATCTTCATGAATGCGGAGATTCAGATTTTTCAGGATAATCCCCATGTCTTTTACGCCAAATGTCTCTTCCAGTACACCTTCATCAATCAGTTTGTAGAGAAACTTCTCCACACGTGCGAGCGTCACATACTGCTCTACAAACAATACTTCTTCCGACTTCGGTTGATTCGGGTCTTTCGGTGGCTTTTGACGTTTGACTTCACTAAATACGTCCGTGACGATTTTGACAAATATCTGTCGTCCAAAACGATCCCGGTAATCGGCATTTTTCACGACGATGCCCTCACCGATTTCTTCATCCCGGAGCTTGCCACCTAGAGCTGTTTTGCCGACAAACGATCTGAGATGCTCTTCCCCTTGGTAATCCCCCTGATAAAAGACCGGTACGAGTTGCAAACCAAGTCGCTGCGCTTCCCTTTCCACGATAGAGAAATCCACATATTCGCAGGCAACGGTATCGTACATATCAAATAAAAAGAATTGTTTTTCATACTGAGGATATTTAATTTTATGAGGATTCAACCACTCTCCGAAATAAACCATGCCAGCCACAAGTTCCTCTTTTGGGAGCAGATGTGTCCATTGAAAAAAGCCGTGCAGATTCTCATCCTCATGCAATTCCATATTTCGAGAGAATGCTCGGATGCTGTTCGTTTCCTCATCGTATCGAAAGCTTGCATTCGCTCCGTCAAGCTTTTCTTGAATGATAATGAAATCCCCTACGTTGAATACACCCTCTGTCGTTTGATGGCCGAGACGTACAACGTCCGTATATTTCTTTTGCTCCATCTTGTGCCTCCACATGTTTGTTAAAGATCTTTATTCTGGAATATTATGTCATATTATGGAATTCCGAACGGGAATCGTTGAAGAAAACAGAAGGACCATCACTCTTTGCTTACGGAGTAATGGTCGTTTATCTTTTGAGGCTGATTTTTATATGAAATCTCCTGGTTTTGATTGCACACGGGCTAATTTCTGAGGTTTCTTTTTGCCTTGGATTTGTAATTGGAGAATTGAAGGAAGTACTCTCTTCCCTTTTTAGCTAAACAAGACTACAAAGAAGTCACAGTCCTTTGGCTCCTCACACCTGCTCTAGTTCATCAAGGGGATCAGAGATAAATTGTAGTTTATCATTCCAGATACCATTTACTTTTCCATCTTTAAAAATGTTATACATTCCAGTTATTACGTGTTGTGAATGTAACTCAGTCTTCCTCAAACACTCGATCATGAGTGCTTCTTCTAAAATCACCTTTTCATTCAGTCTTTGTTTTAAAGGTGTTTTTGCAACTCGAGCAAGACGTTTCTGTCTACACAAAGTAGACAACGTATTTTGAGATAAACGCAATTGCAATCAAATATACTAGAGTAACATAAATAATAAATATTGTAATATCCAGTGCTTTATTTGTCTTACTTCGATTATTTAACCCCAACCTTTTGACACCAAGATAAATGATATAGAGCACCACAATGTAATATATGAAATAGCTAAAATAAAAAGGCGCGGAATTTCCAAATGCATGTTCATCACCTAGCATATAAACAAATACTTTTCCGAAAAACAAGAAAGTCCCAGAGAGCAAGTATATCATCAAGTATGTTATTACTTTCTTCATAGGATTTACCTCCTTGCTAACACACGCCCACAAACGAATCCTAACTGGGCGTGTGTTAGTATTTCGAAACTATTTGCCCGTTATTGTTTTGATACCTGTTTCTGCTTTTATGTTACCAATATAAGTTAAATATGCAACACTCTCATTAGATTTAGCAGCAGAAACGATTCCATACAAATATAACTTTTTTGTGTTTTTAGAATCAGGCGCTCCAACTGGTGATCCGCTGTCTCCATTTACAACTTTTAGCCCAACCTTTTTCTGGTTTTTTAAATGACCGCCAAACGCATATACACTTTCATTTGTTCCTTGTACAAATCCACACATTTGAGTATCAGATTGACCTAATGATGTACACACTCCCATACCTTCCCAATCACTGATTTGTTCTCCAATAATTTGATATCCTGCTTCATCATATTTACTTCCAGATGAAGTTAAGATGTTGTGAGTAGTCAACCCAGATTTAACTTTAACCAAGGATACATCTACTGAGCTACCCCAGTGAAATATCTTTGTATGAACGGTACCGATTAAATTGTCTTTATCGTAGCTTTGGAAAACTTGCTGCCCCGTACTTTCGGCGCAGTGCCCTGCTGAAACTAAAAAGTAAGTAGAGCTATTTGAATCTTTTGCCGAGAAGCCATTTGTGCAAAAACCGCTTCCTGAAAAATTCATTTGAGCTGCTCCCGGAACGGGTCTAACCTTTATTTGCGCTCTATCTATCTTAGGCTCAATTTTTTCTGTTTGTTCAAACTTAATTAATGACTCCTCCAGATCCATTTTTCTAATTGATTTTTTGTTCAAACTTTTTTCTACACTATCTTTTGCTTCACTTTCATCTTCAGTATATCCTACGATTACAGACTGATCTTTAAAGCTAGAGGAGATGTTTACTATGTTTTCCTCTGATTTATCAATGCTTAACGAAATCTCTTCAACAACTTTATCTAAGTCTTCATTGGAATATTTCACTTCGTCATATTCAACCTCTACATCTTCCCCCAATATGTCTTCAACTTTATTCAACTCTTCTTTTTGAGCGATGGAATGGAAGCCAATATGAACTATTCCTCCGTTTTCTTGATCAACATATAGACCCGCATAGTTATCATCAAACTCTTTTTCTAAATACTTGATTAGGTCAGGTATGCGTTTCTGAGTCTCCATCCTATCCCAGAACTCATCTTCATTAAAAGGAGTAACATAACGCACTTAATTCTCCTTTTCTTTCCCTTCAGCAATGATTGCACTAGAAAGTGGCAAAATAGACATTGAACCAACCACCATTAAATTCAGCACAGCATATTTCAATTTCATAATATATGCCTCCATAGACATTTTTAAAAATACACCAAACATAACATATATTGGAAATCGCAACAACGCCTGCCCGTTTTAGCGCATAAGACCACCACTTCGATTAACCAGAACATACATCTTCAGCATAGCAAGCATATTAATTTTGTTTCTTGTGACGCTCAAACACATCCAACACTTGAGTATACCATTTTGGGCGCTTAAAGAGAGTAGTATGGTATTGCACAAACATAGGCTATTACGATTAGTAGAAATATATATACTGGCTATGTTAGTGTAAAACACTCTTCATAAAAATCAGAAGATTGCACGAAATACACTCTCATATATGGTTAAGGTGTACCTTATGATGAATTTGGCAGAGAAGGTCGTTCTCCTTACGATTCTGCCGAGGTAATAATTTCTGCCAGTATGTGCGATAGCCTAGGCGAAGACGACAGGATTAATACAATGGCACATGAATTCGGGCATTTACTTGGTTTAGTACATACATCTGATACGAGTGAAGATTCAATAATGGATAATCATGATGTTTTTGACTGGGACATTGATGCTCTATACCGACTAATATTGAAAGGGCGTGTAGTTAATGAAAAAATTAATCACAATGATTTCAACGGCAGCTTTAGTTGTTGGAGTATGGTCAGCGCTAGCTTTTAAAGAAATCAAGAAAACAGCACACGCAGACTCTCATAGCAATGCTTTGGCTAAAATTTATAAATCAACTGACGAGTTGGTTGAAAACTCAAACGTGATTATCAAAGCAAAATTACCGAATGAGTACAGAAAAGAACAAGTTTCTGAAATCGTATTTTATGTATATGAGGTTAAAGTAGATAAAGTATATAGCAACAAGACTGACCAAAAGATTTCAGAAGGTGATACTGTCGAAGTTTATCGTGTTATTGGTTTCGACACGGGCGGTGGTAAAGAAATGGCTGACATCGTAGCACCTAAATTTCAAGAATTAGAGCAGGGTGAATATCTCTTGTTCTTACATGGTAGTTACGATGAAGACCTTCAGAAGCATATCTTGATCCCAAATTCACCTCACCAACTCTATAAATCCGCCAGCTCAAAAGGTTTGAATTCGAAGAAACTGGTTGATAGTCAATTTGAAAGCATTTCGGAATCTGAAGCACTTCCTTCCATTAATGAAGACGATCTTCTTGACGCAATCAAGTAGTAGTTTCCCAAGGCACTTGTTTATCAGGTGCCTTTCTTATTTTAATAATAAACACATTTCTATCGCCCAATGATCCACTTCAATCTCTTGCGTAAAAATTGGCAGGTTTTCCGATGTTCCTGAGTATACTTTCTGTATGATGGTCAAGGCAGGTGAAACATGTGAAGCAAGCAGGAGCCATTCCTCAAACTGAGGTGCTCGAATCTTCAAGTAGTAATAATCGAATTCAAGTTGTATTCAATCGACCAGTAAGTGTTAAGCAGCTAAATACTTTACCTGAAATAGTTCGTACCACGTCGAGTTCAAATTTAACAACTGTTTTTGAAGAATTAGAAAGCCTGATTGGTTTACATGAAGCCAAGAAAACGATTTATGAAATTTACGCGCTCATCAAAATGAATAAAGCAAGGGAACGACACGGGCTTAAAATTGAGAAGCAAGTTTTCCATATGGTTTTTAAGGGAAATCCCGGTACTGGGAAAACAACAATTGCACGCCTTTTCGGTAAGATTTTTAAGGAAATGGGTGTTTTAACTAAGGGTCACCTAACCGAAGTGGAACGTGCAGATCTCGTTGGTGAATTTATTGGACACACGGCACAAAAAACCCGTGATCTTGTTAAGAAAGCCATGGGAGGAATACTGTTTATCGATGAGGCCTACTCATTAGCTCGTGGCGGTGAAAAAGATTTTGGAAAAGAGGCTGTAGACTGTCTTACCAAATGCCTTGAGGACTTTGGCAATGATTTCGTCTGTATAATTGCAGGGTACAATGATGAAATGGATACATTCCTTGACTTAAATCCGGGACTGCCTTCACGCTTTCCCGTCCACATCAACTTTGCTGATTATGAGGTGGATGAGTTGATGGATATTGCAAATGTAATGGCAAAGAACAAGGAGTATAGAATCTCTGCTGAAGCAAGTGAAAAACTGAGAAGAAGACTGCTTACAGTAACGAGCGATCCGTTTCATGTAAATTTCAGTAATGCACGATATGTGCGAAATAATATTGAAAAGGCAATACGTGTGCAAGCTGTTAGATTGCTCAAAATTCCTGACCCAACTCGTGATGATTTAATGAATCTGAAGTCCGAGGATTTTTCAATTTAGAAACAATAAAATCCCTCATTATTGAGGGATTTTACTTTTTCAATCTGAGCCTGTCCAAAGCGAAGCAGAGCACCACGATTCCAAGCAGTGATCCCGAGAGAAACGGAACCACTTGCTGCAAAGGATGGACAAAGGGCGAAATTCCTTTTACCAGCAATGCGTGTAAAACGACCGTCACGATACCAAACAACCCCACCCCGAACCAGAACATCCATTTTTCCAAGACAGGTACTTGTCTCATAACGATCTGTCTGTTTTTCCGCGCACTTCGCGCAATGACATACAAAATGGCCAATCCGCCGAAAAGGGTACTGCCGTGCTGTAGCAGCTTGTAAACAGGCACCTTATAATGGGCGATTGAGATCGTTTGTTGCAAGAACAAGAAGTGGTCTACCATACGTCCACCATCATGGGTAAAGGCATCCCATGCGATATGGCTCAAACTGCCGAGTAACGCTGAGTATATAAACACAATTACCGCTCGCCACGCTGGCATTCTGCTACCAATGTCTGTGTAGCCCAGTCCTCGTTCAATCCACTCTGGCAAACGTGCAAGCAATGGCTTTTTGACCACGTACTGGTACAAAAACGCTAATAGGATCGCGATGGGCAAATCAACCAGCCACAATCCGAGCATGGTGTGACTGTATACGCTGAATGGCTGCATCCGGAAGAAATACTCAAAATCGGGTGCCATACTGCCAAAAACGAGGGCAGAGAACGAAAACCACTTGCATTTTCGTAACGGCAGTACAATAGCCGGATGAGCAAAAGTAAAAGGCATGCGCTTACTCCCTTTTCGTCATTAGAGTGGCAATAGATTGGCAACTACCTGCTTGCCGCTTACTTGAATCCCTTTATCCTGTTTTCCACAATGAGCCAGATCTTTGATGAGCTGCTCAATTAATCGCTTGGCTTCCTGACTTTCTTTTTTCTCCAATTTTACAATCAACTGGACGGCATCCCCGGTTGAAAGAATTCGTTCTGCCTGTCTTTTTTTCGTATCGTAATCATGGTCTTCAATGTAAGCACTTAAACGAATTTCTTTTACTTTTACGCCTTTTTCAGCTTTCCGGTTTTTAGCGTTTTCCTTAATGACCTGTTCCTTATAATTCGTTCGATTCACTAACTGACAAGGCGGCGGACTCGAAGCCAACGAAAGACATACCAGGTCCACTCCTTGTTCTTTTGCCATTTGAAGCGCTTCTTTTGTGGAGATGATTCCGAGATCTTCCCCGTTTACCCCTGTTAATTGTACGACTGCCGCTTTTATTTTTTCATTCAGGATCATCTTAATCTCACCTAACCTGTTCATTCGATTTTCAAAGACATCATTACTTCTCCAAAGAATGCAGTGTATCCTTCCAACGCTCGTAAATGCAAATCATTTTCATGACGAAGACCAATCGTTTTTGTATAATAGGACAAGGCATGAACTTACGGACGTCATTCACAGAATATTCATTAGCAAACTAATTAATTGGGGGTACTTTGGTGGAGTTCAGTTATGCAACCGCATTAACCCATTCTGCATCGCATGTAATGAAAATGCATCGGCAAAATGTAGAATTTCTGATTCAAAAATACGACGTCTATCCGGGTCAACCCATTCTGTTGATGCGCTTGATTGAAAAAGATGGAATGATTCAAAGAGAATTGGCCCGAAAAATCGGAGTAAAGCCCGCTACGCTTACCGTCATGATTAATCGAATGGCCAAATCGGGACTTGTCGAGCGCAGAGCAGATGAACGGGACCAACGTATCTCCCGCGTTTATCTTACCGACAAAGGTCGGATGGCTACCAAGCATGTCAAAGAAGTATTACGCGTCATTGAGGAAAACTGCTTCATCGGATTCTCAGAGGAAGAAAAAGATGTTTTGCGGGGCTTGCTCGATCGTATGCACAGCAACCTCCAAGCTTTTTACTTGCAAAATACGCAACCGACTTCTGAGGTGTAAATAGCTTCTTTCCTGGAATAATAATGAGAAAGGTTTGACAACTTGCCGTGAATAATCTAGCAAAACAACTTGATTCCACGTCCCTAACCGGCAATAAATCACGCCGGCTGTGGATGGCAGCGATTCTAGGATCGCTTTCTGCTTTTGGTCCACTGTCCCTAGATATGTATTTACCTGCACTTCCTATGCTTGCCGATGATTTGCAGACGAGCACCTCCATGACCCAACTCAGTTTGACAGCATGCATGCTCGGCCTGTCCATTGGTCAATTGTTCGCGGGGCCGATCAGTGACGTACGTGGTCGAAGAATCCCTTTAATTATCGGGCTCATTTTGTATGCGGTCTCTTCCTTTTTGTGTGCGGTAGCTCCCTCTATTTATACGTTCGTCTTGCTTCGCTTCGTACAAGGTCTTGCTGGTTCTGCTGGAATTGTTATCGCTCGCGCTACGGTTCGCGATTTGTACTCTGGGACAGAGCTGACGAAGTTTTTCGCCCTCTTGATGCTCATTAACGGAATCGCTCCGATCGCGGCACCTATCGTAGGGGGACAAATCCTCCAATTTACTACCTGGCACGGCGTGTTTGTCGTACTGGGCCTGATTGGTGCTATCATGTTTCTCGTCGTGCTGCTTGCTCTTCCAGAAACATTGCCACAAGAGCGCCGCTCCAAGGCGGGAATCGGCAATACACTGACGACCTTTGGTACCTTGCTGAAGGATCGCGTTTTCATGGGGTACGCCATCGCGCAGGGCCTGGTGACAGCTGCCATGTTTGCGTACATCGCCGGTTCTCCCTTTGTTTTTCAAAAAATATTTGAAGTGTCTCCCCAAACGTTTAGTCTCATTTTCGCGATTAATGGTGTAGGCATTATTATTGCGAGTCAAATCACAGGTAAGCTTGCAGGTAAAGTGAAAGAAACTTCCTTGTTCATTGCTGGGATTATCATTGCGGGAGTCGGTGGAATCCTCCTTCTGACGATGATTCTCCTACAAGCTGGTCTTATTGCTGTGCTCGTTCCCCTTTTCTTTGTCGTATCCAGTGTAGGGATTGTGGGCGCAACTGGATTTTCTCTCGCCATGCAAAATCAAAGCAAGGCAGCAGGAAGCGCATCTGCTCTCCAGGGGCTACTCTCCTTCATTAGCGGCGGAATTGTCGCTCCACTTGTGGGAATCAGCGGGGAATATACCGCAGTACCAATGGGGATCATCATTGCTCTTTCTACGATCGGTGCCATTGTCTGCTACATTGTAATGGTTCGTCGGAATTCATCAGCGTCCTGATCAATTCCCCTATTGCAAACATACGTTCTGTGCATTACAATTACAGTATGGGCAAGAATAGTAAGTGGGTTTGACAAGTTGGTCATATGAAAACCAAGGGAGATGTTGACACATGGCATTGCGTTTGATTCCTTACATCGTTTTGAATGGTACTGCGGGTGAAGCGATTAGCTTTTATGAGGGTGCGCTAGGTGCTGAAGTGCTGTTCAAGCAAACCTTCGGTGAAATGCCGGAAAATCCGGAGTTCCCATTACCTGCAGAAGCCAAGAATCGTATCGGACATGCTACTATTCGCGTCGGCGAAACGGAATTGATGTTTTCCGATACCTTTCCAGGACAACCTCATCAACTTGGTGATCAAGTGACCATCTGCATCTCGACCGATGATAAAGAACAATCTCATAAGATTTTTGATGCCCTGCAAGAAGGCGGACAAGTGATTATGCCACTGCAAGAAACGTTCTTCAGCCCAGCATACGGCAATGTGAAGGACAAGTTCGGCATCACGTTCCAAATTTACACGAATAATCATTGCATGGAGTAATGTGAAAGCCCTGTTCGCTTCTATGGCGACAGGGCTTCTTTATTGCTTTTTGCGCTTAAGGTATTTCCATCAATCGCGCCAGATAATAAAAAAAACCAGGATCACATGTATCCTGGCTGTTGGTGTTGCATCGCTTACTGTTGGTTGTTCTCCTGAGACATAAGCGATACAGGGCGTTGCGGAGTGAAAGTGGAGATCGCATGCTTGTATACTAATTGTTGCTTGCCTTCGCTATCAATCACAATCGTGAAATTATCGAATGCTTTAATATACCCGCGCAATTGAAATCCGTTCACAAGGTAAATGGTAACCGCGATGTTTTCTTTCCGCAAATGATTCAAGAACGTATCTTGAATGTTGATCGTCTGTTTCATGTACACTACCCCCTAAAAGGACTTGTATGTTATATATTCGGCAATTGTTGAAACTTTCCTGCCAATATTCGCTTGATAGTTTCCACGTTATTCCTCTGTTCCGCCGGATCAGTCATGTCAAACCATTGAATTTCTGCCATGCGACGGAACCAAGACAGCTGGCGTTTGGCAAAATGCCGCGTTCGCTGCTGTATGTCGTTCACTGCCTTTTCTAGCGTGATTTCTCCATACAGATAAGGAATGAGCTCCTTGTACCCCAAGCCTTGCATGGAGACCAGCGACGCGTCGTAGCCAGCATCCAAGAGCCCCCTCACTTCCTCAACTAGTCCCGCTTCGATCATGAGTTCGACCCGGTGGTTGATTCGTTCATACAGCTTTGCGCGGTCCATCGTGAGGCCGATCATCACCAAATCATAAGGGGAATGCTGCGCCCGCAGTTGAAAGTCGGACATTTTGTACCCGCTGCTTTCATAAATCTCCAATGCGCGAATCACCCGCTTTACATCATTAGGATGCAAGCGTTCGGCTGTAATCGGATCGACATCGGCCAGTCTGGCGTGCAGTGCTTCCACGCCTTCGCTGTCAGCCAATCTTTGCAGACGATCACGGAACTCAGGGTCTTGAGAAGTAGTGGAAAACTGAAATCGATGGGTAACCGATTCTATGTACAGACCTGTCCCGCCGACGATAAACGGGAGTTTACCACGTTGGTTGATGTCAGTAATCAACGTTGCGGCACTTTCCTGAAACATCGCGACAGAGTATTCTTCGTCTGGATTTTTAATATCAATGAGGTGATGCGGTATACGCGCAAGCTCCTCTGGTTCAGCTTTTGCGGTGCCAATATCCATTCCACGGTATACTTGCATGGAATCTCCGGAAATGATCTCACCGTCGAACTGTTCGGCCAGCTCCAAACTTAGCTGGGTCTTGCCGACCGATGTTGGCCCAATAATCACGACTAGCTTTTCTCTCTGTTGCAAGGTCACTCCCCTCCACCTATCTCTTTGTAGCTGTACACGACCTGCTGGCCGCGGGAGCGAAACGGTGTAAAACCGAAGCGCTCGTACAACCTACCTTCTTTTCCTTCTTTCATTACCACACGTTTTCTCGCAACTCGCTGCGCTTCCAAAACAGCCTCCTCTGAAAGAGCATCTGGATTGGCGAGCTCCCGGACTCCGGCGATCCCCGACGAGCTTTGTACAGTTATCTCGAACATAGGATCGAAATAAACGACGTCGAAGGAACGTGCAGGCAGTCCTCTTAGTACTTCTAGATGGTTGCCACATCGCACCTCAATACGACGCATGGCTTGCTCCAGTTCTTCCGCATCGGATGACCAGTGCCGTAGTCCATCTTCTACCAAGATGGCTAACAATCGCTCAGATTCGATGCCAACGACTTTCCCCTTTGTGCCAGTCGCGTGAGAAAATACAATAGCGTCAGCACCCAAACCCAAGGTTGCGTCAAGCACTTCATCCCCTGGATGAATTTGGCAAGCAACAAGCATAGTATCAGTATCGCCGCGCATGAGCCGCTTTATACGAAAAGCAGATGTATTCGGATGAAAAAAGAATGGTTTTTTCCCCGGCACTTCCAGACGTGCTCCAAGAGCGGAAACCACCAATACTTCTTCTACCCCATATCGCTTGCGCATTTGACCCAATGAATAATCGCGTCGATTCACAACCTGTAGCCCCAATGTACTAGCCAATTCAACTGCGTGACGCAAGGTTTCTTCACCAGGCTCAAGTCCTGTTGTAACAATCACGCCTTTGTTCCCTTCCTTACGTCTTCGCCCTTTTTGACAAGAACTGCTGTTCTAGAAAAACGACTAGACGGTTTTTACATAAACGGTAACGATCATATTATTGTAAGCAGGATTAATTTGCCGGTCAAATAGAATCTGAACCAAACTGCTTTCCTCTTTACTATGACAATCATACCATTTTTTATGAAAGCACGTCGGACTGTAGTATGATTTTCCAGTCCATCAATTTCACTCATGTAAAAAAGACCCGTGAAGTTCCGTGGGTCTTTTTTGGTTGCGAGCATTTCTACTCCTCTATGGTAAGGTTTGCCTGTCTGATCCAGTTCAGCCTGCGGTTATTTAACAAACCGAGATTGTAATACGTAATCGATTGAGCGCCTGCGTCCACTGCAGTTTTCACCCTCGCTGCCAGATCAAACGCTGACTGGATTTGGCTATGATGCAGGGAAAAAGCAGCCCCCAACGCAGCTTCTGGGGCGACAAGCTTCATCGCATGAAACGTATACGCCACCTCATTAACACTGTCTCCATAGGCGAGAGGGACGACACGATCGAGAGTAGCCGCAGCTTTTCGTAATGAAACCCCTTCCCAATAGGACTGATTCACATAAAACGGTGTCGAGGACGGAAAGCCATCCAATGCAGTCCCCTTACTCAGCGCGATTTCCTTCAGGCTCCTCCATAGCCCATCTACCACTTCCAGACGAGTTTGCTGATAGTGATACAATTCCGGGTATTCCAGCAGCAAGAAGGCGACTTCTCTCGTTTCTGCGGATACTTGCGAGATGGAATCGGCTTCCACCATCTGATTGACCAGCCTTGATACAAGCTGTTGGACGGCTCCTACATCGATTCGTTTCGCTTCGGCACGTTCCGTACATGCCCCGCAAAAACAGAACGAGAGTAACCATTGTAATGATTCTCCTAACGATAGGAGGCATACTTCATGATGCTCGCCATGCTTCATCGGCAAAAAGGCGGTCGCTTCGATCAAAATCCGCTCTGGCTTGACTTGCTCTAACGTATCTGCAAATAGTGCCTTGGCGTAATGCTGAACCTCAGGCTGCGAAGGACATAACGCGTACGTGTATGTATCCCCCCAAATGTTTTGCACACAAAGATCTGGATGAGCCAAACCTAGCGTAGAATTGTGAAGGCCAACCCACCATGTATGAAACCCCATTCCTGCCTGCTCACAAGCTTCTTTCATTTTGGCAAGAACGCCTGCTTGTGCGATTTGCTCGTGTACGGTCGGGCGCAAACGATTATACTTCGACCATTCAGGCGTAAACGACACCCCTGAAAACGGCAGCCTGCGAAACGTTTTGCTTTGCGGGTGAAAAAATCTCCCCTGATGATAGCTGCTATTGACCACCGCTGTATTACATTTGGCACCTTGCAATGTTTGTATCACAGCTTCGATACCACTCTCGGCTATGTCCCACGGATAAATAAACATCCCGATTTGGCGTGATGAACTCATTTCGTTTCACCTCGTTTTTGCAAGTAATCATATGTCAGTGTTTGTCTAAAATCAATCTTGATTTTTAAATTTTCTGAATAACCCCACCCCAAAGAAAACACCCCCAGGGAAGGGGGTGTCTGTTACATCACACGCTTAAACATTTTTTCTAAGTCATAACCAGTAAAATGAATCACAATCGGCCTGCCGTGTGGGCACGTATACGGACTGCTTGTCTTGCGCAGCTGGTTCAGCAAGCTTTCCATTTCAGCATGTGTCAGGAAGCGGTTCGCTTTAATCGAAGCTTTGCAGGACATCATGATGGCAGCTTTTTCGCGCATCAGCACGACATTGGCTTGGGCGTTTTCGCCCGTTTCCAGTACAAACTGAATGAGCTCCTCAATGACCTCCAGCTCAGCTCCTTCAGGGAACCAATGTGGATGAGCACGAACGATAAAGGTCCGTCCCCCAAACGCCTCGATCTCCAATCCAAACGATTGCAAAAGCGACAGTCGCTTCTCCAGCTTGCTTGCCTCTGCAGCCGTATACTCCACCGTATGTGGAAATAGCATGATCTGGCTGGAAATGCCCTCTTCTGCAAGCTTGTCCATGAAATACTCGTAAAAAATCCGCTCCTGCGCGGCATGTTGATCGATTAAATACATGCCTTCGTCATTTTGCGCGACGATGTAGGTGCCGTGTACTTGACCAACTGGGTACATAACGGGAACAGGCGAATCCGTCTCATGTTCATTGGTCGCTTCCAAGAGTGGCTGTGATTGATCGGTACCTGCTATGGCTGAATTGTCCTCGCTGCTGATTTCATTAGTTGAATGAGGAGCAAGGGATGGAGCCTGGGCAATGTCCAATTGTTCCGGAATCTTAGTCTCATAAGGCTGGAAAGATTCTCTCGTGTCCGTTTGATCCAACATAGTTGCCTGCACGATTTCATGCGGGATAGCCTCTACTTTTGCAAACTCCAGCTTTTCATAGTTGGCTGCCGACTCCTTCACCGTGCCACTCTCAAAGGATGGTGCAATATGAGGCACTACATCCACTTGCTTACTGGTTGTTTCCTGCTTGCCCATCCATTCCTGGAGTCGGGGACTCGCTGCTAACAGTGGCGATTGTGGTGTTTCAGGCTTGCTGATTTGCAGGTCAAACTGCGGTTGTACGACCTGGGTGACGACCTTCACTTTTGGTTGCGTAGCCATGGGTCTGACAATTCCTAAGCCTTGTCGCAATGTCTCTTTTACCGATTGTTCTATAGCACTGCACAATTCATCTTCTTTACTGAATCTCGCCTCAAGTTTGGCAGGATGTACGTTCACATCGACCAGTGACGGATCCATCTCGATCTGCAAAGCGACAATCGGATAACGGCCGATGGGTAACAATGTATGATAACCGCGCATAATCGCATTGTTGATCGAATAGCTGCGCACGTACCGACCGTTTACCAGTGTCGAAAGGTAAGAGCGATTCGCCCTTGTCACTTCCGTCTTCGAAAGAAAACCAGACCACTTATAGTCGAGGGTCTCCCCTGCAATTGGTAGCAACAGCTTCGCTACTTGCACACCGTAGATAGCCGCCATGACGTGCAGCAGCTTTCCGTCGCCAGACGTTTGCAAGAGTGTCTTACCGTTATGAGTCAGCAGGAAGGAGATCGACGGATGCGTGAGTGCAAGCCGATTCACATAATCGGAAATATGTCCGACTTCCGTAGCGATCGACTTCATGTATTTCAAGCGCGCAGGTGTGTTAAAAAACAAGCTACGTACACATACTTCCGTCCCTTTTACAGCGGCTTTATCGGAAATCGTTCCGAGCTGCCCACCTTCAATCAAGAGATGAGTACCTACCTCACTACTGGACGTACTGCTCGTCAGCTCCATGCGCGAGACTGCAGCAATACTCGGCAGGGCCTCGCCACGAAAGCCCAGCGTACGAATGCGGAACAAATCACGAGCGTTGCTGATTTTACTGGTGGCATGGCGCTCAAAAGCCAGCTGGCAATCTTCCCGATCCATCCCTTTCCCATTGTCAACGATCCGAATCATCTCCAGACCGCCTTCCTCTACGTGAATCTCGATTGTCGTTGCACTGGCATCAATTGCATTTTCGACCAGCTCTTTGACAACCGAAGCCGGTCTTTCCACTACTTCCCCTGCAGCAATCATATTGGCGAGATGCTCATCTAAAACTTGAATGGTTCCCATGAGTGCCTCCCCTCCGGACGAACCCTATCGCTTTTTCAATTGCTGTTTCCATGCATATAGCTTCATCATGGCGTCCATTGGCGTCGTTGAATTCAAATCCAGCTCGCGCAGTTCAGCCATAATCGCTTCTTCCTCCGCTGACGTAAACTGCATCGGTTCTTCACGCACCGCAGCAACTGGTGCCGTCCATAGCGTTTCGAGCGACATCTGCACGTCACTCGCTGCATTTCCATTCCCTGCATTTCCATTCGCTTCAAGCCCAGTTAAGATACTGCGCGCCCGTTCAATGACCCAGGTCGGCATTTCAGCCAATTCAGCCACATGGATTCCATAACTTTTATCTGCTCGACCTTCTTCAATTTTGTGAAGGAACAAGAGCTTTCCTTCCCGTTCTTCGCATCGAGCGTTGACATTCACGACACCACTCAACGTCTCTGCTAAACCGGTCAACTCATGGTAGTGCGTCGAGAAGAGTGTTTTGGCACCGATTTTTTGGCAAATGTACTCAATGACTGCTTGTGCAAGCGCCATTCCATCGTACGTCGAAGTCCCGCGGCCAATTTCATCAAGCAGGATCAAGCTCCTCGCTGTCGCTTTTTGCAGGGCGTGTCTGGTCTCCAGCATTTCCACCATAAACGTACTGTGACCACCTACCAAATCGTCGGCTGCCCCGATTCGAGTAAAGATCTGATCAACGATCGCCAGCTTGGCCTGTTTAGCCGGAACGAAGCAACCGATCTGCGCCATCACCGTAATCAAGGCGATCTGTCGCATGTACGTACTCTTACCTGCCATATTTGGACCCGTAATGAGCAAAACTTGGCGATTCGTCTGATCCATCTCCACGTCATTTGCCACGTATTTTTCGCGCTCCAGAACGGCTTCCACTACTGGATGACGCCCTTCTGTAATGACGTAATCGCCGCTTTCCACAAGCTCAGGACGTATAAAACCGCGCTCGTCACTTACCGTAGCAAATGCCTGAAGAACATCCACAGATGCAATGCGCTCAGCGAGATTCTGCAGTCTTGGTATATGCTTCGCGACCTCACTTCTTACCGTTACGAACAGTTGATATTCCAACTCAATCATCTTTTCTTCCGCTTCAAGAATGAGCGCTTCACGTTCCTTCAACTCTGGTGTGATGTACCGCTCTGCATTAGCCAAAGTTTGCTTGCGCTCATACCGCCCCGCTGGAACGTTGGCGATATTAGACTTCGATATTTCGATGTAATAGCCGAACACCTTATTGAAGCCTACTTTGAGTGAACGAATCCCTGTCGCTTCTCGTTCTCCCTGCTCCAGTTGGGCAATCCACGTCTTCCCTTCACGACTTGCCGTATGGAGCTTGTCCAGGTACTCATCGTATCCCGTCCGAATCATTCCGCCTTCACGAACCGATATCGGGGGATCATCTACGAGCGCATGAGCCAAATAGTTGACGATATCCGTACACTCATCCATCCCTTGCGCAAGCTCCATCAATACCGGCGTATTCGTTTGGATCATATACTGCTTCAGCTCTGGAACAGCTTCCAAAGACATCCGTAGCTGTATGAGATCTCGTGCGTTCGCATTCCCGTAGGAAATACGACCAGCCAGACGCTCCAAATCATAGACACGATCCAAGCAAGTCCGCAAATCGGAGCGAAGCAGCATGTCACCCTTCAAGGCTTCCACAGCGCTCAAACGTGCCTCCAACTGATCGCGACTGAGCAATGGGCGCTCAATCCATCTGCGCAAAAGACGACCACCCATTGCGGTTTGAGTTCGATCCAACAGCCACAACAGAGAGCCTTTTTTCGTCTTATCGCGAATGGTCTCTGTCAATTCCAAATTGCGTCTGGAAAAGCCGTCCATTTGCAGATACTGCTTTGCATCGTACTGTTTTAACAGGCGCATATGGGCAAGACTGCGTTTTTGCGTCGTCCCTATGTAGAACAAGAGAGTATTGACCGCCGCTCGCATGGACATATCCAGCCCTTTTGCCTGCTCCGCATATTGACTATCCACCGCAAATGCGTCCAATTGGTTTGCATCCACGACTGTAGATGGCAATGCTGTCTTCGGCAAAATAGCGAGGCCAAAAAAAACGAGCTCCTTGGGGCGATATTGCAAGGCTTCATCCAGAAAAGCCTCTGCTTGTCCCACCAAAGAGGTAACGTACATCTCGCCTGTACTCATATCACACGCAGCAACACCCGTTCGCCCTTCTACTTGGGCCAACGCTGCCATATAATTGTTTTCCTTATCCGTCAGCCATTTGCCTTCCATCATCGTTCCAGGAGTAATGACGCGTGTAACTTCCCGGCGAACGACCCCTTTGGCTTCTTTTGGATCTTCGACTTGCTCACAAACGGCTACTTTATGTCCTTTTTTCAGTAGCTCTGCAATATAGCCATCTGCCGCATGATGTGGAACTCCACACATTGGTATGCGCTCAGAACCACCACCCTCACGTCCCGTCAGTGTAATTTCCAGCTCACGGGACGCAAGAATGGCGTCATCAAAAAACAGTTCATAAAAATCGCCTAAGCGAAAAAATAAGAAAGTATCCGGATAATCTTTTTTGATAGCCAGATACTGTTGAATCATCGGGGTATATTGAGCCATGATTTTCTTCTCCTAGCCTACGAATTCTCGTCGCTATTATATCATGATTGTACGGTAATGTTGACCCTGCATCCAATGGTAGATCTGTTTATGCTAGCTTCCATGTCTTGCGAAGGTCTTCATCCGTTCTCCACGATTGGCTTTCGATTAAAAAAGAAAAGTATCGATCTAAATGAATTCGTGACAGTGTATAGCCTGGTAGCTCCTTTAATTCTTGCCAGACTTGGGCAACGTACGGCAGGAGCTTTTCTTTTTCGCCCTGGTAGTACGCTTTGATGAGCGGGAGCTTTAGATGAGGCGTCGCTTGTAGCTTCTCGTGATTGGTTGCAACCAAATGGGCCAAATGAAGAATACCTCGAGTGACAAGGGGATCAACGAGCCAACTGGGGAGTGTACGATATTCGAATCCATATTCCTTCTCCCTTACATCCCCCAAAAATCCATATCGCTCTCTGCGGCTCATACAGCCTGCATCCTCAATCAGAACAAGGGGAAGAGCCAAGTACGCATCCAATTTTCGCCGAAGAGAAAAAGTAGGGGTAAGCCCGCCAAAATGAATATGCCCGCCGATTGGATAACCTTGAAACGGCATTCCGCCAGCGAGCCATTCGATAGACGAATTCCCTATTTTCTTGTATGCGAGTGCCAGATTATCGTAGATATGCATAAATAATTGATCAGGGTCCTCTGAGGGCGCAGGTCTCAATTCTGCAACCGGGTGCTGATGGAGACCTAATTCTTCCCGATAGCGTGTCGTATCACATCCAACCGTGCCATTAATACTCAGGAAGTCAGAAGCAAGTGCCATCTCTCCTGTGGGCTTGCGTAAAGCAAACTCAGGATCAGCCCCCATGCTTTGCAGCTTTTGCAGCTGTTTGCGCATCCGACCTTCCCACCAATCTCGAGCCCGCTGCATATATTCGTCAGCATCCTTGGCTGGCCAATTTGGTTCCACCTCGACGACCTTAAGCCGATGGGGAGAAGCCGCCATGATCGTCACTTGACCCGCATCGGCTCCAGCGGCATACAAACTGCGCGCAGCCAGCCCTTGCACCACCTGTACCTCCGTTTCGGTGGAAGGCAGGGAAACGGATTGCCACTCAGGTTCCTGCATCCGGTGCAGCAGCCATTGTGATTGCTCCTCGCTCCTGGCGATATCCAGTACATGGTCTTGGTAAAGGCAGATCCTATATGTCCGCCAGCCCGGTCGCGCTGCTTTTCCTGTCGTTACAGGTATTCTCCCTTGCCGGAGCAACCAGCGCCCGATTTCTGGACGATGCAAATACGCTACGACTTCTTTAGCATTAGCCGTCATCGGTTGTGTTACTGGCGTTTCCTGCTTGTTAGCTCGCTGACTCGCCTTTGTGCGTAGAATCATGCCTTCCACACTCCCCCGCTATTCTCTCGTTATCTTATGACTGCGCCCAGAAAAAAGTGTGGATGGTAAGCATCCGAAAAAAAGAAAAAAGAGGAGATAATTTCTCCTCTTTAGTCGAGCTCGTCGAGTAGCGTAGCGGAATCAAAGTCATCAAACTCGTCACTGTTATCTTCAAAGTCGTCAACCAGATGGAACTCTTTGTCATCACAACTATTGCAGACAACAACGCACACCTTTGTTTCTCCAATGACCTCTACTGCATATTCACTTTCAACTCTGACTGTGATTGTGCCACCACCACTTAACTCCGCTTTTATGCACTTCGGTTGCTCCACGGCGCGTGCAACGATTTCCAGATCGCCTCTGCAGTTCTTGTCGAAGAACGTAAGCGGTACGAGTACGGAGAACTTAACAGTTTCCCGCTTGACTTCGGTTTGCGTGTTATTAGCAAACGAAAACCACAGGTTGACGTCATACATACCAGATACTTCAACGGCATCTCCGACTTTCTCTGCTTGGAAGTTCGTGTTTATAATCCAGCATCCGAGGATCGTCGAAGGAGTTTGCGACGGTATGATGGTGTGGGTTGTAGTAGAAAATTTATGGCCTTTGCCGCAGACTGCTTTCGCGATAAGTTCCCGGCACTGTAGATCTTTGTCTATACCCGACATTTCGTTACCTCCTCCATACAACGTTTCTGTACATTTGTATGCAGGGCATTCGACTAGCGTGCAAACAACCACCTTATATTTGGGAAAGTTGTTGGGTACTCATCAATACAGCGCCGGGAAGGCTTTCTATCAAGAATTAGGAGCAGCAGCCGCCAGATTTTTTCTTTTCAGGCCCGCCACCCGTCTCTCCAGTCAATGGGTTTCCGCCTGTATCCAAAATAATACGCTCCGAGACGGTGTTCGTGATCACGTTTGTGACCATTTGCAAAAGATCGTTCACATCGACCTGCGATTGCTTGAATTCCGTAACAATTGGAATGGAATCCAGCTCCTCATGCAATTGGTTGTACTCGCCTTCCACTTTTTTCACCAGTTCCGGCTTGTTGATGGATTCAAACATCACCATTTGCTTTTGCTTCTGCTTCAAGGTATCAATCAAATCTTGCACACGTTCATTGTGCTTGATTTGCAATTCGGCACGTTTGAAGAAATCGACTTCATTCGTACGCGTGATCATAGCTGCAAGTTCGCGAGCTTTATCAAGAATTTCTTTCTGGGTATACACGTTTGTTTGTTCCATAATGACCTACACCTCAACTTTGGATACGAGTTCTCCGTGGAGTGTCCACGTTTTCGCATCTGTAATTTTTATGTGCACATACTGTCCGATCAAGGATTTGTCGCCCGTGAAATGGACCAACTTGTTCGTACGCGTACGACCCGCGAGCACTTCCGCATTCGTCCTCGATTCGCCTTCCACCAGTACCTCGACAACCTGATCCTGCAGTTTTTTGTTCTGCTCCAGTGCGATGCGAGCCAACACTTCATTGAGTCGATATAAGCGCGCTTTTTTCACTTCCATTGGAACGTTGTCTTCCATGACAGCAGCCGGTGTACCTTCACGTGGGGAGTAAATGAAGGTATACGCAAATTCATACTTGACCTCTTCCACCATCGAAATAGTATCTTCAAACTGCTCATCGGTTTCGCCTGGGAAGCCAACAATAATATCGGTAGAAAGCGAGACATTCGGGATCGCGTCCTTGATTTTGCGAACGAGCTCCAGATAATGCTCACGAGAATATTTGCGCGCCATCCGCTTGAGTACTTCTGTCGAACCGGATTGGACAGGCAAATGGATTTGCTCCACCAGGTTGCCTCCCTTTGCCAGCACCTCGATCAAGTGGTCGTCAAAATCACGCGGATGACTTGTTGTGAAGCGCACACGCGGGATATCAATCTTGCGGACCTCGTCCATCAGGTCTCCAAAACCATACTCGATGTCCTCAAAATCTTTCCCATACGCATTGACGTTTTGTCCAAGAAGCATGATTTCCTTAAAGCCTTGGCGAGCGAGATCACGCACTTCCGCGATAACATCTTCCGGGCGTCGACTGCGCTCTTTTCCGCGGGTATACGGCACGATACAGTACGTACAGAACTTGTCACAGCCGTACATAATGTTAACCCAGCCCTTAGTGTTTCCTTCGCGGAGCTTCGGCATATTTTCGACGATATCGCCTTCTTTGGACCAAACCTCAATCACCATTTCTTTGCTGAACATCGCATCGCGCAACAGTTCTGGCAGACGGTGAATATTGTGCGTTCCAAAAATCAAGTCGACCTGCTGGTAGCTTTTCAGGATTTTCTTCACAACTTTCTCTTCTTGGGACATGCAACCGCAAACACCGAGGATCAGATTCGGATTGTTATTCTTGAGCCTCTTCATGTGGCCAAGCTCTCCAAATACTTTATCCTCTGCATTTTCGCGGATCGCACAGGTGTTAAATAGGATAACATCCGCATCTTCGACAGAATCAGAGGAGGTATAGCCCATTGCCTGCAAAATACCAGAAATCGTCTCCGAATCATGCTCGTTCATTTGGCAGCCATACGTACGAACGTGATAACGCTTTCCTTTTCCAATGTGCTGCATGTCTTCTGGGATATTAAAATCGTAATGGACTAAAATCTCTTCCTTACCACGCTTTTTCGCATCTTTCAGAGAGGGGGCCTGGAAGTATTTCGCATAGTCTTCCGTTTTCTTTGGAGACTTAACGGATTTTAAGTCCACAGTCGCCTCTTTCGTTTCCTTCATCATGTATCACCTCAACTAAAATCATCTACATAAGTAACCAATAAAGAATTATATCATTTTGGGTGATACAAAAGCTAATGCTTAATAACCATTATGAGGCAAAAAATGTACGAAACGGCGAGAGACCGTGCCGATCATCTCTGGGTATTCCCGGTTTGTTAACCCCTGCCCGCTCCAAAAGCGTTCCATCCAAATCAAACAAGCATGCCCTTACCATTTGGAACTCCGTCTTTTTTCCTATTTTCACCATAATATTTTTTCTCCTGCAACAATACAAGCCCACTCGCCGTCTGAATAGCAGTCAACAAAAACTACATTGCCATTTTGAGGAGGTTAACATGAAAAGAGCACTAGCCGTATTTTTGTCGGTGTTGATGTTCTTAACGATTATCCCAGTCGTCGGTGCCGCTTCCACTCCTTCGTTCTCAGACGTTCCACGTAGCCATTGGGCATACAAGGAAATTACGGAGATGGCGGCAAAAGGGATCATCAAAGGATACGACAATGGGACGTTTAGACCGAACAATGAAGTGACCCGCGCCGAATTTGCCAAAATTATGATCGCAGCAGCAGATGTAGATATAAACAAACGCTACGTCGACCAAACCTTTAAGGATGTTCCGCGTCATCACTGGGCATTTCTGTATGTGGAATACGCCAAGCCTTACTTGACTGGTTACAAATCCGGCTCCACCTACACGTATAAGCCAGATCAAGCTGCAGTACGTGAAGACATTGCTGTCGCATTGGTACGTCTGTTGGGCTATGATCAAAAGTACAAAGCCGACCTGAATCAATTGAAAAAGTTCCGTGATTACGATGATATTTCGTCAGCTCTGCGTCCGTATATTGCGATTGCGATCCAAACTGATCTGATGAAAGGATACAATGGCAATTTCCGTCCACAAGATCCGATTACTCGTGCGGAAGCTGCTTCTCTGCTCTATCGTGCTATTTTGGATCGTGACGATGATGATGAGATCAAAATTGTATTCCCTACCCCTGGTCAACCGCAGCCTCAGCCAGAACCAGAGCGAATCAATATCAGCGATTCCTTCTCTGATTCCAAATTGAAAAACTGGAATACAGACAAAGCGACAGGAAAATGGGAGGTCGCTAGCAAACAAGTGACAGCGGAATCCGATGACGATGATCTGGATCACTACTTCCTGCCACTGAATTGGAATGAGTCTGACAAAGTTAAGAAATACGAATTGAGCGTCGATGTCAATGTCGTAGGCAGTGAAGGTTTAGGAGGCCTTTACTTCAACGGTAAAGACGGAAAAGCCAATGTTGTATTCGTCCAAAAAGATCGCGTTGTTTTAGGGAAAGTGAATGATGTCGAAGAAGACGATATTGACATCATTACTTCTAGCTCCTACAAGCTGAAATCCAGCAATCGCTTAAAAGTAGAAGTTAACGAGAACACCGTTTCCATCTACCTGAACGATCAATACTTGTTCGGTCAACAGTATGTGAAACAAGAAGGCACAAAGCTCGGTCTGTACCTGCAAGAAGAGGCAACTGAAAACGCGCCTCGCAAAACGACCTATCTGGACAATTTCTCCTTCAAGGAGACTAAATAAAGAACCATATTTTGACCCGACAAGCTATCTTGGCCTGTCGGGTATTTTTTCACTCTCCTTGACATGCATGTTCTACCAAATGGAAAAAAGATAGCGAAAACGTAGAAATAAACGCATTTCAGATGTTATAATGGTAGCTATTCTTGTCCTGTGAAGGAGCCTTCCTATGTCGTTTTCTGTTAATCAACCGTTTCGCTGGATGGACTCCGGTACCTACCAGGATAGTCCACTTGAGCCTTTAATCCGTGATGAAGCGTTGGCAGCCAGTATGCAATTTGAATCTGCAACCCCTGTGATTCATCTGTGGGTGTACGATCAGGCGCTGTATCTCGGCCGTAGAGACGCCAAGCTTCCTCATCTACAGCAAGCCTTGCGTAAGTTCGGTCAAGATGGCTTTGGTTGTGTTCTTCGCTCGTCTGGTGGAGCTTGTGTTCCGCTTGATGCTGGCGTTCTCAATATGGCTTGTTTATTACCTGACACTTCGATTTCCATCGACTCCTTCTTCTCATTTGTTGCCCAACTTCTTGATGTGGGCCTGCGCGATTATGGGAAGCTGGAATTTGGAGAAGTGACGGGTTCCTACTGTGCAGGCGAATACGATTTTTCCATTCACGGTAAAAAAATCGGAGGTATGGCACAAAGACGCACGCGACACGGCTCTATTTTGCAGTTATGCATTAACGTCGACGATCGGCCACGAGGGGAATGGATGGAGCACTTTTACCGTCTTGCCGGCTTGGATGAAATGCAAAGTCATAAGCCAATTCCTTCCATTGATGCTTCTACCGTTGGCAGCATTGCGAGTTTGACTGGAAAATTGGCCACTATGGATGATGTAAAAGCACGTCTATTGGAGACAATCCGTTCTGAGTGGGCTGTATCACCTACCCCCTTTTATGTGCAAAATGAGTTAGTGACAGAGTCGAGGCATCATTTGTCGCAACGATTACACTTATTTTCTTATACCGCAAAAGAACTGGCCGCACCTGACTGGCACTTACCCGAATAACGGGCATTATATTTGCTTTTGATACTCCAGGTGCTGCCGGAAAAATTCTGGAGGAATTATGAATAGCAATCGAAAGGGGACGTTTCAGGATCTGAATGCCCTTTTTGTTTTTGGGGCTCTTACTGTCTTGATGATTCACATCCTCAGTTTTTTTCTCTCAAATGAGAAGACGTATCCGTGGAATAGTGATTTACAAGCCGTTCTAATCATCTTGTTAAAATTCGGTCGTTCTTTGTTTATATTTGCAACTGGCATGTTGTTGTTTTACTGGTATCAGCACCGACAATTGGATTGGCGTGCTTTCTGGAAGAAACGCTGGCGCGCGGTTATTTTGCCTTATGTAATTTGGACGGCCATCTTCACCTATTTTAAACACCAAACTTTTGACCCGGCCGTGCTGGTTGGACCGTTTTTCGAAAGTCTGTTTAATGGCAGTTCGTTCTACCACCTGTATTACATTCCGCTTTACTTGCAGCTTTGCTTGTTGTTTTGCCTGATCAAACCGTGGATGGAACGGCACTTGAACTTCCGCTGGATCATCGCGCTATTTGTTGGACAGGCTGGTCTGTACGTTCTCTACCGCTATTTGTTCATTCAGCCGTTATGGGCCATCGATTGGGCTTCAAACCCATTCCTGTCCCTCATCCAGCACAGTTATGTTTACGGGCAACATTATGTTTTCATGTACGTATTTACTTTTGCACTCGGCGCTTATGCCGGAATGAATGTGGATAAATGGCGGACGTGGGTGAAACGCCTTCAAATACCTTCTATCGTTGTGATGGCAAGTGCAGCTGTTTGGATGGCGTACGGCTATCTTTCCGGCTCCAAAAGCTATTACGAGAGCATGAATATTTTCGAACCGCTTTACTTGGTGTACACACTCTGTGTGATCATCAGCTTTTACCCTGCATCCAGTTATCTCGGCAAACTGCCTAAACTCGGTCCATGGCTTGCCCGGTTGGCCAAACAAAATATGGCTATCTATTTGGTTCATCCGTTAATCTTGTTCTTACTACAGAGCTACGTTATTCATCGACTAGGCTGGTCGACGCCGTCATTGGTTCTCGGCATGTTCGTAATTACACCGCCACTGTGCATTTTCCTTTTCGAATTGACGACGATGTCCTTTTGGTTCAATCGAAGAAAACGTATGGAAGCAAAACCGATTTTCAAAAATCAAACGTATAAAGCGTAAAGGATACACTGGTTTCCTCTAAACTCCTAATGTAAAAAACAATATGATCTCCCATACTAGTACGAGGGACGATTGTTCCACACCTCGATTACTTGCCTGGCGTAACTGCCGGGCTTTTTTTCGTCAATGCCCCGCCAAAGGCTTGGTGACGCCAAGTTTTCTAAATGTAGCCCTACCGTTTGTACCTCGCTTACGGTATCATAGAAGAGGACCACAAGCAGTGCTTACTGCTATAGACGACAGAAAGAAAAGGTGGTGGATCTGAATGAATCAAGAGATCCCTTTGTTACATATTCCGATCAAAGATCTCATAATCGCGTCCACAAAGGTCGCACATGTGCAGTTAGGTAATTCGCTTGAGCACACCCTGCTAGTCCTAATCAAGTCCGGCTATTCAGCCGTTCCTGTACTGGATCATCAGTATCGTTTGCATGGGTTAATCAGCACGAATATGATCATGAATAAGACTCTAGGTTTGGAACGCTTCGAGACCGAGCGTATGTCCGAACATATTGTAGATGATGTGATGGATACGAAGGTCCCTCGATTGCGTGACACCGATGAATTTTTGAAAGCATTGGAAGTTTCCATTAATCACCCTTTCGTCTGCATTGAAGACGACGAGCACTATTTCCAAGGAATCTTGACTCGAAAATCGATATTGGCTTTGGTATATCGTCACTTTCGCAATCTGCCCTTTCCTTTGGCTGACCAACAACAGCCAGCAGAATCGTAGGTCACGGCATACAAAAAGACGGGGCAATAAATGCCACCGTCTTTTTCACATTCTTCTGCGTTACTTCTTTAGAGTAAATAGCTTGGCGATAGAAGCTGATGCTTCCGGTTCTTTTTTTCAGCGAGTAATGTCTGCGCATATTCCAGTGGATGACGGTACGTTTGTTTAAACATCGCCTTCTCTCCTGCCTTGAAAAAAGAATAGCGCTGATCACGCACATTGACTTCAATTAAATACGGATTGCCTCGCTCGTCAATTCCCATATCCATCCCCAAATCTGCTAATGATGAAAAATGCCGACCATACTGCTTCGCAATTTCCACCGCCGCTATACCAACTCTTTCGATGACCGCTTGTTGTTGTTTCACTTCAGGAAAGATGGGTACCAAAGCTTCCGAAAACGGCACTGCTGTTCCACCTCGAGAGAGATTGCTCAGCTTGTTTTTCTGATTGGCGACCTTGGCAACCATCCCGCTCA
This sequence comes from Brevibacillus sp. HB1.2, assembly GCF_013332495.1. Lineage (NCBI taxonomy): Bacteria > Bacillati > Bacillota > Bacilli > Caryophanales > Paenibacillaceae > Brevibacillus > Brevibacillus sp. HB1.2. The sequence continues at coordinate 34,548 of NZ_JABMIU010000002.1, forward strand.
CAGTCCACTGTTTCTCTTTATTTTTCTGCACCGAAACACGAATATCAAACGTTTTTCCTGCATAGCGCGCCAAAGGAATTCCTCGCTGGATCAAAAATCTTTTGTTACCGACCCAACGTCGCACCGTGGAGAGTATCTGCGAATGAGATAAAATCTGCCGCTTTTTCGAGGCAATGAAGTGATAATTGCCTCCATGCCGTTCAATACGTGCTACCCCAATTCCGACTGATCCAATCGAAGGCTTGACGTACACCACCTGGTACTTATCCAAGAACTGACGCAACTGCTCCATGGAATAAGGAACGGTATGTGGCAGATAGCTGCGGATGTGTTCGTTTTTCCAGAGCATCTGGTGTACTCTTCTCTTATCCCGTACAACCAAGCCATTGAACACCGTCTTCTTTTGGCTCAATCTTCGAATTACATTTCGTGCTTTTGTATCCCCTGTCAACACACGATTGTGGATGACGCGCGGGACTGAAACCAGTTGGGAGACGAGTCGATTTCCGTTCCAAAAATATCCCTTGACCCTTTCATCTCCTGGCTTCACATGCCGCGGATGAAAAAAAACAGGCTCCAATCCAAGCTCTCTTCCGATTTCGACATAATAAGGCAGACGCTCATATGACTTGAGGCCTTGAATACCTTTCTCCATAAGGGCCCAATCCAACATTATCCCGATTCTGTCCACGTAGATCCCCCTTGCCACATTGCTCTCACATAGGGTATGTGCCAGAAAGGGCAAGAGCGTGCCTATTTTTGTACACCTCTTTCGCGAACTGACAAAATAATTGCTTTCTCATAGGAATGATGTCGGATGCTGCGCTTGCCCGGGAAAGGATCACATTTCGTTCTTTTTATTGTCCCCGGCGTTCGATAGCCAGTAAAAATGGGGCTTGGTTTTGCTGATTGATATATTGATATTTTAAAACCAAATAATCCAATTGGCTTAGCTCGTGGCAAAATGCTTCTACTGCCTCTTTTTCCGTCTCTCCCGCCGAATGCCCCCAATAAATCATGACTGTCATGATTCCGCCTGGTCTGAGCACCCTCAACCCTGATTGAATCGCCTGAATGGTACTACTCGCTTGTGTTGTGATTTCTTTGTCTCCACCTGGTAAATAGCCTAGATTAAACATGATCGCCGCGGCACTAATCTCCAGCTTGTCAATTTCCTCATGACTGGCGAGCATCATTTCTACCCTGTTCGCCAGACCTTCTCTTTCGAGTCTCTCTCGCGTTTTCTCGATTGCCTGCGGCTGGATATCGAAGGCGATTACTTTCCCCTCTTCTTGCACCAATTGCGCAAGAAATAAGGTGTCATTTCCATTCCCCATCGTGGCGTCTACAACAGTTTCTCCTACTTGTACCCGTTCACGGATTAATTTACGTGCAACTTCTAATACATTTGGAAACACAGTCAACTCTCCTCTCTATGTACACAAACCTTGTTATAAATCGATTTGCAGGCCGATGCGCGCCGCATAAACTGGACCTGCAACAAAGGCATTGGCCTCCGCGATTACTTTAGACTCATCATAGCCGTAAAACAAATGCGTAACTAATAAAGAACGACAGAATAAGGATTGTGCCAGTTCTGCCGCTTGGCGAACAGACAGATGCCCATTTTGCTTGGCTGGTAAATTGTAATCCAGATAGGTCCCCTCGCAAATAAACAAATCCGCTTGATTCGCAAAGCCCTCCCAGGCTGTACCTGGTCCACTGTCAGCTCCGTATACGAGGACATGACCATTTGCTTCTAAACGCATGGCGTAGCATGGATCTCCATCACCATGGTCTGTCCGTAAAAAAGTAATCGATACGTCCCCAATGGTAACAGACGTTTCTTCGGTGATTGGTGTAAATGTGGTCGCATCTCGATACACCAATGTCTGAGCATTGGCCAATGGCAGCGCAGGAGCGTAGATCGGAAGCGGCTTGTCAGCAGGTCTTTGGCCAAATAGCTGATGAACCATTAAACCGTACTGCATCACTCCTACATCCGCAACATGATCATGATGATAGTGAGATAAGAGCATGGCATCCAGCTCATAAATGGGCAAATGCTTGCCTAACTGAGCAAGAACACCGCTCCCGCAGTCGAGAAGAATTTTGACACGGTCTGTTTCAATTAGGTAACCCGGAGTAGCACCCCCTGGGCCAGGATAAGGTGATTGATAGCCTAACACGGTAACGCGCATATTCGGTTCACTCCCTCTCATAGGATGGAATAAGGTGGGACAGGAGGTCTGAGATGCAAGGAACATGGAGAGCCGCATGGCAGATCGCTTTTACGTATATTGGGACAGTCGTAGGAGCTGGTTTTGCCTCAGGCAAAGAAATTGTAGAGTTCTTTGTTCAATATGGAACACAAGGCTTAGTTGGCATCATTCTGGCGACGACGCTGTTTATTTGGGCAGGCATCCGCGTCATGCTGATTGCCTATCGGATTCAGGCCGATTCCTATCAAGAAGTCAGCACCTATTTGTTTGGGCATCCGTTTGGCACTGTATTTAATGCCTTGCTCTTAACCGTATTGCTAGGCACTACCTCCGTCATGCTCGCTGCTACCGGCGCGATTTTTTGGGAGTCATTTCGATTATCTCCCCAAATCGGCATTTGGTTTAGCATGATTTTGATTTTTTTCGTGACGAAAAAAGGGCTGTTTGCCATCCATCACGTGAACAGCATTTTTGTTCCGATGCTCATTGGCTTTACTGTACTTGTCTTCCTTTATACGAAGCCATGGTTAGATACGAATGTCGTCGTTGAATCGTTACGGCCTTGGGCGTGGCTTAGTTCTCCCTTTTATTATGTTGCCTTAAATGTCACGCTTACACAAGCGGTTTTGATTCCGATGGGTAGACAGAGTACAAGTGAGAAGCCTCTCATCCTGGGGGGAATCATAGGAGGATTGGGAATAGGCCTTCTGCTCTTGCTCGCCTATGCTTCTCTCTCTGTAAAAATGCCGGGAATCCATCACGCGGAAATGCCTATGATTGCTGTGCTGCAAGGCTTGGGGCCAACCATTCCTTTTTTATTCTCCCTATTGGTGTATGCCGAAATTTTCTCGACTCTTGTGGCCAACGTTTTTGGTCTAGCCCAACAGATTAGACAAGTTACCCCACTTCGAGGGCCGACTATTTTACTCGGGATTTTGCTGATTTGCTATTTGATCAGTTTTATCGGGTTCAGCTCGCTTCTCCGCTTCCTGTATCCACTCTTTGGTCAATTGGTTGTCTTTTTCCTTGTCATGCTCGTGTACAGGCAGTGGCGCGAACGCATGTAACAAAAAAACCTCTCCCGTTAAGGAGAGGTTTTTCACTCTATCAAACTTAAGCAAATTCTTTAACCAATTTTTCGAAGTCTTCTTCAGACAAGCGAATGTCTTGGTTCACCAAACCTTCTTCTTTGAAGCCATTTACAAGAGCTTCGTAAGGTTTTTGCTCAGTGTTTTGGTAGATCAGACCTGTAATCAGGCCTTTGTGTTGCATAGAGGTAGACATTGCTTTGATACGGTCATGTGGATCGTATCCTTCGAGCGTGTCTACTGGTACGATGTTCTCTTTGAACCAGTCGTATGTGTTTACCTTGTTGTAGGTTACACAAGGGCTGAATACGTTGATCAAGGAGAAGCCTTCGTGTTGGATACCTTTTTCAATCAGTTCAGTCAAGCCCTTCAGATCGCTGGAGAAGGATTGAGCAACGAATGTCGCACCTACAGACAGCGCCAGTTCAACTGGAGAAATCGAGGACTCGATGGAACCTGCCGGTGTAGACTTGGTCACGAAACCAGTCGCGGAACGCGGGGAGGTTTGACCTTTTGTCAGACCGTAGATTTGGTTATCCATTACGATGTACGTAACGTTCATATTACGACGGATAGCATGTACAGTATGGCCCATACCGATCGCGAAACCATCCCCGTCACCACCTGCTGCGATAACTGTCAGCTCGCGGTTCGCCATTTTCACACCTTGTGCGATTGGCAGGGAACGTCCGTGAATACCGTGGAAACCATAACAGTTGATGTAGCCGGAAATACGACCAGAGCAACCGATACCGGAAACAACCGCCAGATTTTCAGGTTCCAGACCTACGTTCGCTGCAGCGCGTTGAATAGCCGCTTGGATGGAGAAGTCTCCACAGCCTGGGCACCAGTTTGGCTTTACGTTATTTCGAAACTCTTTCATAGTCGCCATTTTTTACCAGCTCCTTTACTTCAGCATAGATTTCCTTCGGCAGGAATGGGTTACCGTCATATTTAAGCACGGATTCGATTTTTTCAGCGTTTCCAACGTGTTGTTTGAGCAAGCTTGTTACTTGCGCTTGAGCGTTGTGCTCAACAACAACAACTTTCTTAGCTTTATCTACGAGTGCTTTGATTTCTTCAGTTGGGAACGGATGCAGCAAACGGATTTGTGCATGGTTTACTTTCATTCCCTCTTGTTCCAGACGGCCTTTTGCTTCTTGAATAGTACCAATTGTGGAGTTGATACCCACAACCAGAACATCCGCATCAGCGTGAGGAGCATCTGCTGTTACAGCGCCTTTGAAGCTTTTCAGGACGCCTTCCATTTTGCGCATACGTTTATCCATTTGTTGAATACGGTTTGCAGCATTCTCAGATGGACGACCAGTTTGATCATGCTCAACACCAGTTACGTGGTGCAGACCGTATTTTTGACCAGGAATAACACGAGGAGAAACGCCGTCTTCTGTTACTTCATAACGTTTGAACAGGTCGTTTTGCTCTTTTTCTGGCAATTCTTGTCCAGCAAGCAGTTTTCCGCGGCGGATTTCTACTTTGCTGTAGTCAAATGGAACAACGGTTTGTTTACCCAAGGACAGCGTCAAGTCTGTCATCAGGATAACAGGCAGTTGGTATTCTTCCGCAATGTTAAACGCTTCAACTGCATCGTAGAAGCACTCTTCTACTGTGCTTGGCGCGATCACTACTTTTGGAATGTCACCATGCGTACCGTAGATCATAGCATTCACATCGGATTGCTCGATTTTGGTAGGCATACCAGTAGATGGGCCACCACGCTGTGTGTTCACGATTACAACTGGTTGTTCCGTGATACCAGCCAGACCAATTGCTTCCATCATCAGGGACAGACCAGGACCTGCAGAAGCAGTCAAGGAACGAGCACCCGCGAAGTTAGCACCGATTGCCATCGTAATTGCAGCAATCTCGTCTTCTGTTTGGATAACAGTACCGCCCAATTTAGGCAGCTTTTTAATCAAGTATTCCATTACCTCGGAAGCAGGTGTGATCGGATAAGCTGGCATGAAACGGCAGCCTGCTGCTACAGCACCCAGAGCGATCGCATCGTTACCGATGAGGAACAGTTGTTTTTGTGGATCAGCCTTTTCCATTTGGAACTCAGGCAGTTGACCACCAGTCAATTCATTTACAAAATCAAAACCGCGGCGAATGGCATCCATGTTCTTTTCAACCACTTTTTCGCCCTTGCGGAGGAACATATCTTCAACAATGGGACGGAAGCTTTCCACTGAAATGCCGAGGATGGCACTGGATGCACCAATCGACACCATGTTTTTCATCAGGGAAGTTCCCAGCTCATCAGCGATCTCAGTCAGTGGTACAGTGAAGAAGCGAACTGGCTTCAAGCCGTCCGGCAACTTTGGATTAAATTTCGCGTCCGCGATAATGATACCGCCTTCACGCAGCTCATGCGCATTGAAATCGATCGTCTCTTGGTCAAACGCTACGAGAATGTCCAGATCGTCAGAGATCGCACGCATTGGCGTTGTGCTCACGCGAATTTTATTGTTCGTGTGTCCACCCTTAATACGGGAAGAGAAGTGACGGTAGCTATACAGATGGTACCCCATCCGGTTCATTGCCATCGAGAAAATCTCACCAGTACTCTCGATGCCCTCCCCTTGCTGTCCTCCAACTTTCCAGGAAAGTTGACTAATCATTCAGATTCCACCCTTTCAGTGACTGTGAGAAAAGCTGCCCTATCACACCTTGAAAAGACTGATAAGATGTGACATTTCTGTGCATAGACAGTAACAATTGTAGTCCTGTCCATGTCAAATTGCAAGTGCTTTTACTCAACTTACTTTTGACCTGAATTTTAATGTTGAACTTGGTACATTAATATCCTCATGCTTTATTGTAGCACGTTTCCGAAAACACGCAACCAATTTCCTTGCACAAATTTCAATACTTCCGCCTCTTTATATCGTTTTAACAAAGCTTCTAGTAACTGGGAGTAATCTGCCGCGGATGCCATGTCCCCAAACGTCTCGGTAATACCATCGAAATCGGAGCCAAAACCTACGTGGTTTACGCCACCCAACGCGCAGATGTGATCCAAGTGGCGCAGCAAGTCATCGATCCAAACCGTGCGCTTGTCCGGCACGGTAAAGAAGTCTACAAACGTCAAGCCAATCACGCCATCTTTGGCGATTAACGCTTGAATTTGATCGTCCGTCAAATTGCGAGAGTGATTGCATATGCTTCTCACGTTCGAATGCGAAGCGATCACTGGTGCTTTCGAGCATTCTAGTACATCCCAGAATCCTGGATCGGCCAAATGCGAAACATCAATGATCATCCCCAGCCGATTCATTTCTTCTATGACTTCTCGTCCAAATGAAGTAAGTCCACCTGGATTCGGCTCTCCATTTCCACTCGCTAGGGCATTGCCATGATTCCAGGTCAGCGTCATTCCTCTTACACCAAGCCGGAACCACGTACGTAGCTGAACCAGACTCTCTTCTAATGCATGCGCGCCTTCTACAAACAGAATAGCCCCTTTCTGTCCCTTTAATACGCATTCAGCCAAATCTGCCTTTGTGAAAATGGGCCGGAATTTATCACTGGCCACCTCTTGATAAAAAATATCGATCATTTCTAGTACAGAATGAAAGCGACGTCCAAACGGCACTTGAGAAGGGACGAAACAGGCAAGCACTTGTATGTCTACATTCCCTTTTTCAAGGGCGGTAAAACCCGTTTGCAAGAGCTTGTCTTCTTTATAAAAGTCCAGCTCGGGGTTCTGCCATAGCTTGCATAATACATCGCTATGCGCATCAAAGATTTTCATATGGAAACGCTCCTTCTCATCGATAACTTCGGAGGTTATACTTCTGAACAAACGAAAAAACCTGTTCATTCTTCGAACAAACAGGCAGGTGAAGCATTTGCAGTTGTATCATCTGGGTTCTACGATTAATTTGATTGCAGTTCGTTCTTCTCCATCAATCACGATGTCGGTAAAGGCTGGAATACAAATGAGGTCAACTCCACTCGGCGCTACGAACCCTCGTGCGATTGCTACTGCCTTCACAGCTTGATTAAGCGCCCCAGCGCCAATGGCTTGGATCTCAGCCGCGCCTCGTTCACGAAGAACTCCGGCAAGGGCACCAGCAACGGAATTGGGGTTAGACTTTGCTGAAACTTTTAATACTTCCATCCTTTTTGAACCTCCCGTCTGATAGGAATCCTGTCATCATTAGAATGATATTCGCATAACCCCTAAAAATTCCTGCTAACTTGCTTGAAAGATTCAAAAAATTCTAATCTTATTCTCATTATTCCATAAACGGATGGTCAGAGTCAATTCTGATTCGTTCCATTTTTTTCGCATGCCCAGTCGTTTTATCTAGAGTAATCAGCACTGCATTCAACTGCGCAGGATCTGGCGCTACCTCAAAGCGAACAGGGAGCTGCGTCAAAAATTTCTTAATAACAGCTTCGCGTTCCATCCCCAAAATGCCGTTACTTGGGCCACACATTCCTACATCACACAAAAATCCGGTTCCTTGAGGCAAAATACGTTCATCAGCGGTTTGCACATGGGTATGTGTCCCCACGACCGCCGTTACCTTCCCATCGAGATACCATGACATTGCTTGCTTTTCCGATGTGGCTTCCGCATGAAAGTCTACAAAAATGAGCTTCGTACGCTTCCGAGCTTGCTCTACTAGCTTGTCAGCCATTTGGAACGGACAATCGAGCGGCGGCAAGAACGTACGCCCCATCAAATTAATGACGGCTAGTTCCCCTTCATGTTGTTTGATATATGTAATCCCTTTTCCAGGAGCCCCTTCTGGGAAGTTCGCGGGTCTAATCATCCGCGGCTCATCATCAATAAAATCGAAAATTTCTCTTTGGTCCCACGTATGATTCCCGAGCGTAATCGCTTGAACGCCCCACGCGAAAAGCTCCTTGGTAATTTTCTCTGTAATCCCACGACCATGCGCAGCGTTCTCTCCATTCGCTACGATAAAGGTAGGGTTGTATTTTCGTTTCAGTAACGGCAGATATGTTTTCACGATCTCTCTGCCAGGCGAGCCCATAATATCTCCAATGAATAACAACTTCATTACCAAATCACCTCATTGCTAGTATACACAATTCCTCTGCTCATTAGAAAACTTGACTTCGTCAAACATTTGGTGTGTCCTTCGTTGCGCTACAAAAAAAGTAAAGTGGCACGCAGCCACTTTACTTTGCATACTCAACTGCCCGTGTTTCACGGATAACCGTTACTTTAATATGACCTGGGTAGTCAAGTTCATTTTCAATTCGTTTCGTGATATCCCGTGCCAGACGGGTAGCTTCCGCATCGTCAATCTTATCAGGTTGAACCATCACGCGAATTTCGCGTCCTGCTTGAATCGCATAAGACTTTTCTACGCCATCGAACGACTCAGAGATCTCTTCCAGTTTCTCCAAACGTCTGATATATGTTTCCAATGTCTCACGGCGTGCACCTGGGCGTGCGGCAGACAGAGCGTCAGCAGCTCCCACGAGCATAGCAATGACGGAAGTTGGTTCGGTATCACCGTGATGAGACGCAATACTGTTCACTACTACGTGATGCTCATTGTACTTCTTAGCCAGTTCAACACCGATTTCAACGTGTGAACCTTCTACTTCATGGTCAATTGCTTTTCCGATATCATGCAGCAAACCTGCACGTTTGGCCAGCTTCACATCTTCTTTCAGTTCTGCCGCCATTAAACCGGCGAGATGTGCCACTTCCATAGAGTGCTTCAGTACGTTTTGACCGTAGCTTGTACGATAACGCAAGCGTCCGAGAATCTTGATCAGATCTGGATGCAAGCCGTGAACGCCTGTTTCAAACGTTGCTTGCTCACCGTATTCACGGATTCGCTCGTCTACTTCGCGACGTGCTTTTTCCACCATTTCCTCGATGCGAGCTGGGTGAATGCGGCCGTCTGCGACCAGTTTATCTAACGCTGTCTTGGCGATTTCCCGACGAATCGGATCGAAGCCAGACAGGATGACTGCTTCTGGAGTATCGTCAATAATCAGATCGATACCAGTCAACGTTTCCAGGGCACGAATGTTACGTCCTTCGCGTCCGATAATACGTCCCTTCATCTCATCATTTGGCAACGTAACCACAGAAACGGTTGTTTCTGCTACGTGGTCTGCTGCACAACGTTGAATGGAGGTCGTAATGATCTCACGAGCACGCTTGTCCGCTTCTTCCTTGGCCTGAGTCTCAATCTCCTTGATCATCACAGCCATTTCGTGACGGACGGTATTCTCCACATCAGTCAGAATGATCGTCTTCGCCTCATCCTGCGTCAAGCCGGAGATTCGTTCTAGCTCTGATACTTGTTCTTTATATAAGTGCTCTACCTTGCTTTGCAGTTCTGCGATGGTACGGTCACGCTCAGACAATTCTTCTTCTTTGCGCTCCAACTGTTCCATCTTGCGGTCCAACGATTCTTCTTTTTGTAGAATTCGTCGTTCCTGACGCTGGATCTCATTGCGTCTCTCACGCAATTCGGTTTCCGCTTCGGATCGAAGCTTGAACACTTCATCCTTTGCTTCCAGCACCTTCTCCTTCTTAACGGCTTCGGCGTCCCGTTTAGCTTCCTCCACGATCTGTCGTGCAGCTTCTTCTGCACTGGAGATCTTCGCTTCCGCAATCGATTTACGAGTGAAGTAGCCTGCACCCAAGCCGATCAGCAGGGCAACGAGCACAATGACAACAGTAAGTATAGGATCCATAGGCTTTTTCGTTTCACCTCCTTATTGTAAGACATCTCCCCGCTTTCCAAGCATTTGTTTTCCATGGAGTGCTCTCACATTTGAACATTCGGCTAAAAAACAAGACCGATTTACTCGGTCCGCTGAATCCGTACAGCTTTCGCACGGTTTTTCAGTTGTTTCATAGGCAACGAGTGAGCAAATCACAAAAGTTATGATACACCAAGTAAATACAAACCTATTTTATTATTTGTGAACAAGAATTGTCAAGATCATGCAAATAGAGTTGGCCCTAACTATCGCTTCTATGACGCAATTCTTCACGCATTTGTTGAATGATCGCATGGGAGAATCCCTTGCGCATCAGCATAGATAGCAGCTTACGCTCTTCATCGGGGTTCGGTGCACCCTCTATACGCCGCGCCTTCTTCTCTATCAATGCGCGGGCAGCATCTAGTTCAGCCTGCCTAGACACGCCACGTACTGCGTCCTCTACAATCGCTCTGTCCACTCCACGATGGGTAAGCTCCATACGCAGCATATACGGGCTCCTCGGCTTCAAGCGCAATCGCTCGTCTACCCATTGCTTCGCAAATGCTTCATCATCGATGTAGCCGTGATCCTTGCAGCGCTGGCATATCTCTTCTGCAATCTGTGGCGAAAATCCCTTTTCTATCAAATAGGAATGCAGCTGACTGCTTGTTCGCGGGCGTATACCGAGATATCGCAATGCACCTAAATACGCTTTATGCTTTTCTTCTGCTATCAGGACTTCTCGGCAAAAAGCTTCATCTAATTCTGTTCCCTTAAATAGGTTGTACTTTACCAGTATGTCTTCGTGTACGGTAATGGCATACTCGCCTTCGACATCGATATGGTAGCGTTGCTTTTGTTTGATATCTCGATGAACGGCAGTGATCAGGCCGCTCTTCATGATGATTCACTCCTTCGCAAAGCTAAAATAACAGCCTGTCTCATCGACAGGCTGCTCTTCTACTCTTCATTACTCCAGATCAAATGTAGGCTCTTCATCTTGCTCTGGGTCATTTACTGCTTCACCTTCTGGAACAGAACCAGGGTTTAGGCTGAAGTATTCGCGCACCTTTGTTTCAATCTGTGATGCAATGTGCGGATTTTCTTTCAGGAAGACTTTCGAATTCTCTCTACCTTGGCCGAGACGCTCCTCATTGAAGGAGTACCATGCACCACTCTTTTGAACCACATCGATCTCGGAACCGATGTCGAGAATGCTACCTTCTCTGGAAATACCTTCGCCGTACATGATATCCACTTCAGCAACCTTGAATGGTGGTGCTACTTTATTTTTGACGACTTTGATCTTCGTCTTGCTTCCCAAAATGTCGTTGCCAACTTTGATAGATTCCGCTTTACGAACGTCCAAGCGAACACTCGCGTAGAACTTCAAAGCGCGTCCACCCGGAGTTGTTTCTGGGTTACCGAACATAACTCCCACTTTTTCACGAAGCTGGTTGATGAAGATTGCAATCGTTTTGGACTTGTTGATGGCGCCGGACAGCTTGCGGAGTGCTTGGGACATCAAGCGTGCTTGCAAACCTACGTGGGAATCTCCCATCTCGCCTTCGATCTCTGCTTTTGGTACGAGTGCCGCAACGGAGTCGACTACGATAATGTCTACCGCACCAGAGCGCACCAGTGCTTCCGCGATCTCCAATGCTTGCTCACCAGTGTCTGGTTGGGACAACAGCAATTCATCGATGTTCACACCCAGCTTCGCAGCGTAAACCGGATCCAAGGCATGCTCAGCATCGATAAACGCAGCTTGTCCACCCTGTCTTTGAACTTCTGCGATGGCATGAAGCGCTACTGTTGTTTTACCAGAAGACTCTGGTCCGTAAATCTCAACAATCCGTCCGCGTGGGAACCCACCCACACCAAGTGCAATATCTAGAGCAAGTGCACCGCTAGAAGCCGTAGAAATCTGGATGTTGGATACTTCCCCCAACTTCATAATGGAACCTTTTCCGAATTGCTTTTCTATTTGACGCAATGCACTCTCCAAAGCTGCGCGACGATCTGACAAATGGTACACACCCTTTCAATTTTCGCATCTCTTTTGCTTGTCTTCATCATACCTCGAGACAGAAGTGTTTGCCAAGTATTTTTTACGAACAAATATTCGCATCGTAAAAAAGCAGCCATTTCCTGGTTGTTCCCAGAGAAATGACTGCTTTGTGTAATACTCTCTAATTAGGAACGCTTCGCTCCGCGAGGCTTTGCAGGCTCCAGATTGATTCGTTTTCCGTTGATACGTGTTTGACGCAGTGACTCATATACGAAAGCAGCTACCTCTTCTGGAACCTCAACAAATGTGAAGTTCTCGAAAATGTCGATGCGACCTACTGATTTTCCTGGGATACCCACAGATTCAGAGATCTCGCGTACCAGATCCTGTGGCTTCATGTTCGCATTGCGGCCTACGTTCAGGAAGAAGCGAACCATGCCTTTTGCTGCGCCTGTCTCACCAAAGTTGTACGCTTCTACTTCCTGCCCTTGTCCCGCTTCGGTATGGAATGCCAGGTGTAATGCAGCAGCTGCTACTTTTTCAGCCGGGTATTGACCTACGAGAGCATCCGCTACTTTTTGATACATATCCGCGATTGCATCGCTTTCCAAAAGGCTAGTCAATTGTTCACGCAATTGCTCTTGTTTGCGCTCAGCCACTTCCTCCAGGGAAGGAACATTGCGAGAGAGCACTTGTGCTTTTGTCTGCTTTTGGATAAACATCATTTGTCTTACTTCACGCGGCGTAACCAGCGTCATCGCAATTCCTTTGCGACCTGCGCGACCAGTACGGCCAATACGGTGTACGTAGCTCTCAGAGTCTTGTGGAATATCGTAGTTGATTACGTGAGAGACGTTTCCTACGTCGATACCGCGTGCTGCTACGTCAGTCGCGATCAAGAATTCAATCGAGCCCTCACGGAACGCATTCATGACCTTGTCACGTTGTGCCTGTGACAAGTCACCATGCAATCCGTCCGCAAGGTATCCGCGGGATTGCAGAACTTCAGACAACTCATCTACGCCGCGCTTAGTGCGGCAGAAAATGATACCCAGCTCGACATCCTCACTGTCCAAGATGCGGCAGAGGCTCTCTACTTTGTTACGGTCAAACACTTTGTAGTATACCTGTTCGATCAATGGTGCCGTTACTTCTTCACGGCTAACCGCGATCGTTTGCGGTTGTTTCATGTAACGGGTAGCCAAACGCTTGATTTCTGGCGGCATCGTCGCAGAGAACAGCAAGGTTTGACGCTCTTCCGGCATATGTGTGATGATCGTCTCGATATCTTCGATGAAGCCCATGTCCAGCATTTCATCCGCTTCATCCAAAACGAGTGTATGTACGTGATCCAGCTTCAATGTTTTTCGGCGCAAGTGGTCCATAACACGGCCAGGAGTACCTACAACGATTTGTACACCTTGGCGTAGTGCACGAATTTGATGTCCGATCGATTGTCCGCCATAGATTGGCAGCGTACGAACTTTGTTATATTTCGAGATGCGCAAGAGCTCTCCCGCAACCTGGATAGCCAGCTCACGAGTTGGGGTCAGCACGATCGCTTGTACACGATTGGCAGGCGTAATCTTTTCTACAAGTGGAATCCCGAATGCAGCAGTCTTACCAGTACCTGTCTGTGCTTGACCAATCAGGTCTCCGCCATCCAGAACTTTTGGAATGCAAGCTGCCTGAATCGGTGATGGCTCCTCGAAGCCCATATCGTGAATCGCTTGCAGAATAGATTTATGTAAAGGAAAATCGGAAAAAATCGTCATGAAAAAAATCACCTTTCTTTTTGCATTTGCAGCGCATAAAACAACGCGTATTTAGCGGCACGCCCAACGATTGCATGCCTTCTTCCGGCAAGGCGGAGCTCTTTTACAACTGTAGGCATTCCTTCTGCCGCGATCCCTACGTAAACAAGGCCAACAGGCTTGCCCTCGGAAGGATCGGGTCCAGCCACTCCCGTAACAGAAATCCCGTAAGTAGCCCCCAGCTTTTCTCGTACATGTTCAGCCAGCAATTGAGCTGCTTTCTCACTGACTGCCCCATCTGCTTGCAAAATGGAATCAGGTACTTCGAGCAGCTGATTTTTCACTTCATTGGTGTAGCAGACTACCCCTCCACGAAACACTTGCGAGCTTCCCGGCACTGAGGTAATCAACGAGGCAATTGCTCCTCCTGTGCAGCTTTCTGCACAAGCAATCGTCTCATTTCTCTTTTTTAGCTCAGAAACCAGCACATCATGCAGCGACGAATTCTCACCCATCCCGTACATATACTGGCCAACACGGCTGAGAATTTCTTTTTCTACAGGTAAGATTAGGGCTTCCCCTTCTTCGACTGTAGCAGCTCTTGCCGTAATCCGCAGCGTTACTTCGAATTCTTTGGCGTATGGCGCGATCGTTGGATTGTCCTGCTTTTCGATCAGATCGAGCAGTTTTTCCTCCAAGGCGGATTCGCCTATTCCGTAGAACCGGAGTACATGAGAATGAAACACTTGTTTTTCTGGGAGCAAATCGTTCAAGTAAGGCATCACGTAATTCTCCACCATTGGATACAGCTCGCTTGGTGGTCCAGGCAACAGCACGAACGTACTACTGTCATGACGGATCGCCATCCCCGGCGCCATCCCGAAATCGTTGGAGAATACATGGCTGCCAGAAAGCACCAGCGCCTGCTTACGATTGTTCTCCGTCATGACAATCCCACGTTGCAAAAAGAATTTTTCAATTCTCTCCATGGCCTCTGGATTCGTTTCCAATCCAATGCCTACATGCCCCGCCAAGGTTTCTTTCGTCAAATCATCTTGAGTCGGCCCTAGCCCACCCGTGAAAATGACGAGATCAGATCGCCCTGATGCCAATCGAATCACTTGTAGCAATCGCTCCGTATTGTCTCCCACAACCGTATGAAAGTAAACTCCCACGCCAATTTCCGCCAGCTTCTGAGAAAGAAACTGTGCGTTGGTGTTAGCGATCTGGCCTAGCAAAAGTTCGGTACCTACCGCAATAATCTCCGCTCTCATCTTCCTCATCCATTCTCTTTGAGAGTAGAAAAGCCTCTAAACTAATAGTTTATCACTTGCAAACGCTCAAGAGAAGAGTCTTGTGAAAAAAGAGACCAATACCCGCATTACGAGTATTGGATCACGTTACGATTTTTCGCAAAGTAGTCGTACCCGGAGTAAATCGTGATGATCACCATCGCCCAAGTAGCTACTTCGTCGAACGGAATGCCGAAGAACTCAAATGGGAAGTTGCGAATCATAACAGCCGTAATCGCTACGATCTGCACCCATGTTTTCAGTTTACCCAATGCACTCGCAGCAATTACCTGTCCTTCTGCCGCTGCAACTAGTCGTAGACCCGTTACCGCAAACTCCCGGCTGATAATGACAATCGCAATCCACGCTTCCAGACGTTGCATCTCTACAAGTGAAATGAGTGCTGCGGAAATCAACAGCTTATCAGCAAGCGGATCCAAAAACTTCCCCAAGTTCGTCACGATTTTATTTTTCCGTGCAATATAACCGTCGAGTCCGTCCGTACTGGCTGCTAGGATAAACACCAAAGCCGCAATCAGCTCGTTATACGTCATCGTCAGGCTGCCAATCGAAAATGTCCCGATGTTGTAACGCACCAGCATAAAAAACATAACTACCGGCACCAGAAAGATCCTGGCGAGTGTGATGCGGTTGGCGAGATTCAACTAGACTACCTCCCCGGCTAAATCGTATTCATAGGAGTGTGTAATTTTTACTTTTACGATGGTGCCCAGTTCGCCTTTAAAACCTGTGACGAATACTTCACCATCGATTTCCGGAGCGTCATACTGTGTTCTACCTACATAAATATCGTTACGTCCTTCGTAACGTTCAATCAAAATATCCAAGACTTGACCAACAAAGCGTCCGTTGCGATCTCCGGCTACTTCACGTTGAATTTCCATCAGCATGTTCGCACGTTTTTCCTTAAGCTCTTCGTCAACGTGGTCAGGCAGACGAGAAGCTGGAGTGTCATCCTCGTTGGAGTAAGTAAACACACCCAGTCGATCAAAGCGAATATCCTTCACAAACTCGCTCAGGCGCTCGAAGTCTTCCTCTGTTTCCCCTGGGAACCCTACGATCAAAGAGGTACGCAGTGCCACATCTGGAACCTGTGCGCGAATTTTTGCTACCAGCGCACGAATGTCCGTCTGTCTTCCCGGGCGACGCATTCTTTTCAGAATATGGTCTTCGGAGTGCTGCAAAGGCATATCTACGTATTTGCACACTTTTGGATTGGTAGCAAAGGTGTGGATCAATTCATCCGTGAAAAATCCAGGATATGCGTAGTGAAGACGAATCCACTCGATGCCCTCGACTTCTGCCAGGCGGTTTAAAAGTTCAGGAAGCATCAGTTTTCCATCGTAAATATCCGTTCCGTAGTTCGTAGAATCTTGTGCGATCAGGCTCACTTCTACGATACCTTGAGCAGCCAAATGACGCGCTTCTTCTACGATGGACTCGATTGTACGACTGCGGAATCCCCCACGCATCAAAGGAATCGAGCAGAACGTACAGGCGTTGTCACAACCCTCGGCAATTTTAATATATGCGGAGTATGTGCCTTCTTTTACTTTCCGCTTCACTACATCTTCGTACGTAAAAATGGGATTTCCTACAAAAATCGGTCGCTTGCCCTCTAGAGATTCTTCGATAATACCTGTAATCGACATAAAATCGCCTGTTCCGACAATACCGTCCACCTCAGGAATCTCATTCAAGATATCCTCTTTGTAACGTTGTGTGAGACAGCCTGCCACCACAAGCGATTTCAGTTTGCCGGATTCCTTCAATTCACCCATTTCCAGAATCTTATTGACGGATTCTTCCTTGGCTGCATCGATGAAACCGCAGGTATTGACGATGACCACAGTTGCTTCTTCCGGGTTATCAACCAGTTCATAACCTTTTTCATCTATCAGATGGGCCATCATGTCCGAATCAACGAGATTCTTTTCACAGCCCAGCGTAACAATCGCTACTTTTTCACGCGTGCCTACCTTCTCTGTCATCTTTTTTCCTCCAATTGGTCACACCAACCCATATTACACCTATCCAGTATAATATAAGCCTAAAGGAAGTGTCAAAAAAGAGAAAAGTACGAAAGGCAAGCATACGCTTGCCTACTGGGTGACCGCCTCTTTAACTTTCATCGTAATATTAGACGGCATTGATTTCATTTTAGACGTGTCTACCAAGACTCCGTTAACCTTCAATTCCACTACAGTCGGTTTGCCCAAACGAATATAAGCTGATTTCCCCAGCTCAATCGTTTTTTCCTGATCCTTCTTGAGCGTGCCCTGCTCAACATAAGTTTTGCCTTTTCCTTCCGAAATACCAAACCAGCTTGTTTCTGCTTTCACCTTCAAATAAACCGTGATTTTTTCTCCACCTTGCAAGGAATAATTATACATTGATCCTTGCTGCGATTCGAATGTGATGGTTGCCTGAGGAGTTTCTGTAACGGTCTCAGGTGGGTTTGTTCCTGTTTCAGGATTCGGTGTGGTAATAGAAGGCGGCTTCGGTTGTTGAGCAATCGGGGATGTTCCCGCTCCACCACCATTGCCAGGCGTGACAATCTCTGCTCCAGGGTTAACTGTTCCACCCGGCACTGGCTGAGTCATCTGATTTCCGTTGTTGTTGACGACAGCGAAATAAATAACCCCGATAATCAAGGCAATAAACAAGACGAGCAAGGTCTTGGTAACCCATCGCCCCGCTTGTAATGGATTGTTCGCTGAAGCAACTCGTCTGCGACGCAGTCGTTCTACTTGCTCTGTAGGTGGCTGGGCCGGCAAATCGGACTGAAAGTGAGTCAGGATGTGGTTCGGGTCTAGACCGACAGCTTCCGCATAACTCTTTATAAATGCACGCGCGTAAAAGTGGCCAGGAAGTACATGAAAATGACCCCTTTCAATAGCTTCCAAATATCGCCGCTGTATCTTGGTGATACGTTGGATGTCGTCGAGCGTGATTCCTTTTTCTTCGCGGGCCCTTTGTAGGACTTGACCTAGCTCAGACACAGCTGCCCCTCCTTAATTCATTTCGAAATTATCAAAGCCGCGATTGTTGATAAGCTCATATGTAATCTCTTCATCCGGATGATGACGCAGCTCAATAATGTAATGGAAATCATCAAGTTGGTACTCAGATTCCCTTACGAATATATCCGGATGCTCAATGATTTTTGCGGCAGGAAAGTTCATAATTTCCCGAAGCAAGGTGAAGTGCTTTTCTGTCGATCGCAGCGTTGAGACAATTCCATCTATCAAATATACATGATCTGTAGACATTTCATCAATGGCTAAGGAACTACGCACCGTCTGGCGCAACAAAGTAGAGGAAATGAAAGTCCAACGTTTATTGGCGGATACGCTGGCAGCAATCATCGATTCAGTCTTCCCTACGCGAGGCATGCCACGAATCCCGATGAGCTGATGACCTTCCTTCTTCAGGATTTCTGCCATGAAATCGACCAACAAGCCCAGCTCTTCACGAACAAAACGAAACGTTTTTTTGTCCTCGCTATCCCGTTCAATATAGCGACCGTGACGCACAGCCAAGCGATCCAGCATTGTCGGGGGACGTAACCTCGTTATGGTTATGTTGTCCATTTTTTGCACAACGTTGCGCAAAACCTCCATTTTTTCATCATCATCGGTCAAGAGCAGCATACCTCGACGCATGGTATCCACACCATTGATCGTCACGATATTAATGTTCAACATCCCCAGAATAGAAGATACGTCCCCTAAGAGACCGGGACGGTTACGGGCAATCTCATACTCCATGTACCATTCTTTCTTCGCTTCCATATGCAATCCTCTCCGCCAACCAGAATTCTCTTCTTATGTAGTATATCACGTTCGTTTCATTCGACAATCGCGAAAAGAAAAATCCCCAAAAGTAGGGGATTTGATGGCTAGCTGCCAGCGTTCGCATCATTGCGATTCTGAACAAGCTTCACCATGAGTGATGCCAAAGCTTGTTGCTGCTGTTGATCACCTGCGTCCCACAGCTGTTTCAACAGACGCTCCTGATCGTTTTTCGGGTCTACTTGCTCAGACAGATAGCTACCGATTTGATAAGCTACATTTTGAAGCGTATCGCTTTCCATCCCGGATTGTTTCGCTTGTTCTACCCGATCTCCGAGAAACGCTTTCCAGTCGCTGAAATTGTCAAGAATCGACATAGGGAAATTCCCTCCTTTTGTACGTTGCGAACAGATTTGCTGCCCACACAAAAGGTAGAATTCCATCATTTCTCGTATTTTATTCATGCATACTTCTCTTCTACGTGTACCATCCACCGTTTGGACTAATCACTTGCCCCGTCACATAACTGGAATCCGCCGAAAGCAAAAAGCGCACGACTGCGGCTACCTCATATGGCTGTCCAAGACGGTTGGCCGGAATTTCTTCCGCGATCATTTCCATTTCATCTGGAGCAAAGCGCTCCATCATTCCGCCAGCAATAGCCCCAGGAGCGACTGCATTTACCGTGATTCCGTTTGGGGCCATTTCCTTTGCCAGGGCTTTGGTGAACGTATTGACTGCTCCTTTGGTCATGGAATACAGCACTTCACATGAACCGCCTGTCAGTCCCCAAATGGAAGAAATGTTAACGATACGCCCATACCTTGCGCGCAGCATGGCCGGAACAGCAGCTTGACAGACCAAAAAAGCGGAACGAACATTAAGAGCGATGAGCTCATCGAATTTCTCGACAGTCACATCCGTAAATAAGCCGACATCATCCACAGAGGCATTGTTTACGATCAATAGTGGTGCAACCTGCATCTGAGCAAACATCGCCGTAATTTGCTGTGGATCCCGTAGATCAGCTTGGAGGATGACGTACGGAACACCCCGCTCCTGGCATTTTTGCACCAACGGCTCCAATTTTTCTTTATTTCGATTGTAATGCAGATAAAGGGGAACCCCCGCATCAATCAGGTAGGCACCGATCGCCTGCCCGATCTCTCCGGAAGCTCCCGTAATTAACGCCCACGGCGTCTCTTGCTTGAACATGAATACATTACTCCTGTGGCGAAGCGGAACGAACGATAGAAACAGCCATCTGCTCGATTAAAAAATGCTCCTTCAAACGTTTTTCCACATCTTCGCGTGTGATCGACTCCAAGGTAGGCACTACGGAAAACAGATCATTTCCGTTAAATTTGAAGCTGGTAAACTGGTTAGCGATAAACTCCACGGAGTTTAGAGAACGCAGGAAGTTTCCGATTTTTTTACGCTTCGCACGCTCAAAATCATCTTGGGCTATACCGTTTTGCTTCAACTGTTCGATTTCTGCTTTGATCGTTTCCACTAAACGCTCTGGATCAGGTGTATCTCCACCAATGATCGTATACGCATAATCCTGCTCGCTGCTGTAGTCAAAATCAAAGCTTTCCGTAATCAGCTCACTGTCATACAAACGCTCATAGACAGCGGAGCTTGTGCCGAACGCGATGTCCAATACCAGTTTAGTAGTCAACTCGCGTTTTAACAAGGCTTCCTTCGTTAGACCGTTTTCCTTTTCCTTGATTCCGATCATGCATTTGGGCAAGCCAACTGTTAGAAACGCTTCTACTTTCGCTTCCGCTGGAGCTGATGGCTCTTCTGGAAAAACGCGCGTGATTTGTGGCGCAGGAGCAAACTCCTTTGCTCCCTGATTTTCACGAATGAGCTTCATGATCGCTTCTGGTTCGAAGGAACCCACGACCAATAGGAGCATATTGGCAGGATGATAAAACGTTTCATAGCACTGATACAAATATTCTTTTGTAATATGAGAGATCGTCTCGATCGTACCCGCAATCTCAATGTTAATCGGATACTTTTGGTACATGGCCTTCAAGAGGTTCACGTACACCTTCCAGTCAGGATTGTCATCGTACATGGTGATTTCCTGGCCAATGATTCCTTTTTCCTTTTCTACACTGGCATCTGTAAAATATGGGTCTTGCACATAATCGAGCAGCAGATTCAGATTGTCATCTAGCTTATCTGTGCACGAGAACAAATAAGCGGTACGATTGAAGCTCGTGAATGCATTACAGCTCGCCCCGTTTTTACTGAATTCGTGCATGACATCCCGATCTTTCTTCTCAAACATTTTGTGCTCAAGAAAATGCGCAATGCCGTCGGGAACATTGATTTCTTCCCCGCTTCGAGTGCGGAAATGGCTGTCAATGGAGCCGTAACGCGTAGTGAACACAGCGTATGTTTTGCTGAAGCCCTGTTTGGGAACCAGATAAACTTGCAATCCATTTTGGAGAGTCTCATGATATACCGTTTCATTTACTTGTTCAAAGACAGTGGTCTGCATCTTATGCCTCTCCCTTCTTGTCCCGCAGCAGATAAATCGTGTCAATCGTCACCTTGCTTGCTACCTTCTTGATATCCTCAATGGTCGCTTGGTTGATCCCCGCCAAAAGCTCTTCGATTTTCCGAGGACGTCCACTAATCACACCATTGTACGTAAAATCAATCATCCCGCGCGCACTGTCCAACAGTTCACGGAACTGATTAGACAAAGTTGCACGCGTTTGGCTCATTTCCTCATCTGATATGGTTCCTTGTTGCATTAGATCAAGCTGCTGCTTAATAATCTCAACCGCACGTTGATATTTGCTGACATCAATCCCGGACATAATCATGAGAATCCCTTTGTGGCTCTCTAGCCTGGAAACGGCATAGTAAGCAAGACTTTCTTTTTCACGGACGTTCACAAACAGCTTGGAGTGCGGAAAACCACCTAAAATCCCGTTGAACAAGAGCAGCGTTGGATAATCGTCATCCTTATAAGTGATCTGCGTGCGGCAACCGATGTTGAGCTTTGCTTGGTTGACATCGAGTCGATCGATCACTTCGCGCTCAGCCGATACATCCTTCGCCGTTGATGCGATCTGCAGTTCTCCTACTTGGGAACGCTCCACTGGGATATGCTTGCGAATAGCCTCGCTTACTTCCTGCTGATCAACATCGCCCACCACGAACATATTGATCGGATTTGTCGTCGTTACTTCTTTAAAATATTGATACAGCTCCTGGCCAGTGATCTTTGGCAAATCCGCTACACGACCTTGGACGAGAAGCGAGAATGGTTCACCTTTACACATTTCTTCTGTCACGCGTTGATTCGCATACTTCATTTTGTCGTCGATCAAACTCTCCATCCGTTTTCGTAGCGTCTCTTTTTCCTGTGCCAAGTACTTTTCGGAAAAAGCGTTGTCTTGTACATACGGTCTGACGAGCATATCTCCTACGAATTCGATGGCCTGCTCCAAAAGTGAGGATTCATTGGACAAATACTTTTCATTCGGTACTTCCATATAAATTTGCAGGATTTGCCGCTCGCCTTTTTTCATGACATCGACATCAAAAATGGCACCATACAGGAAATCCAAATGTGCTCGCAATAGTTTCGTTTCTGGAAAACGAGCGCTGGCACGTTTCATGACCATCGCAAGCAATGCTGTTTTCGTTACGTGCTCCTCCGATAGCGCTTGTTCAATCATCGTCACGATCGTCGTTGTCTTGAACTTTTCGGTTGGAAGGATATGTACGTTCATCCCATTGATTTGGGAGCTTTGAAAGGCAATTTCAGTTGTAGAAGCAGTCATAGTTCAATCTCCCTTCTCCATCAGCTTACTCATACTCTTCTCTATTGTAACCAATTGTCAGGGCATCAAGCATCAGAATCTTCCATTATATATCCCAGTGCTTCATCCTATGCACTCACGCAAGTCCCGTAATACGCAAATCACAGCGCTTCCATTATATAAAAAAAGAGCAAACGCACCTTTTTACGAAGGGCGCTCACTCTTTTCCTTACATATCCATCGCATCCCAGTCTCGAGGATCATCCGATGTGCTATGCTCTTCAACAAATCGACCGCAATCAGACGAGAGACAGAGCATGCCATCCAACTGCTCATCATGAAAGGGTAAGCCGTGGCTTCCCCCACAGTACGGACAAGTCCACATACGACGGGCCTCCTTTTATTCGTGAAGGTACTCCGTAGTAGTTTGTCCAAATATTAGAGGAGACTCTCCACTTTATTTTGCTCCCAAATCCGCAAGTAATCATACGGATCGATTGCTTTCCCCGTACTGTTACGATAGAGGCCAAAATGCAGGTGAGGTTCAAACATTCCCACTGTACCAGTTCCACCGTAGCCTGTATCTCCAACAAAACCGATCAGCTGTCCAGCTTTTATCGTTTTCCCTACATGCAATCCTGGCGCATACGCTTGCAAATGAGCGTAATACATCCGATATTGGCCATTCTCATCCGTAATGTTTACTCTCCAGCCACCATACGTATTCCAGCCCACTTTGTTGATTGTCCCATCGGATACCGAGTAAATCGGCGTTCCTTTCGGTGCCATAATGTCGATGCCCTTGTGATTACGGACACTGCCGCTATTCGACTCGGTCCACTCTCGATCGGATCCGAAGCTATCCCCATACGGCTCATATCCACTATTATCGTGGAAAGGAAACCGAAATTGTTTCCCAATCAATTGATCATCCGCATCCACAACTTTTGTGGCCATCGGATGCTCAGCTCTTTTTGCATCTTCTGGCAAATATAAAATTTGGCCCACCAGTAACTCATCAGAAGAGAGCGGGTTATTTTTTTGAATGGCACTCATGTTCGTGCCGTGGCGAGCTGCAATTTTTGATAAGGTATCTCCCTGTTGAACGACATATGGATTCAAGGAGTATTTCACACTCGCAGCCTTGTCTTCCACAGTTTTGGATTGTATGTATGCAACAGCCGACGTCTCATCCCATCGAACTTGATAGCCAAATGCCTCGGAGATAAATCGGATCGGAACAAGCGTCCGCTTATTCACAATGATTGGAGAAACATCCATCTTCAAACGTTTTCCATCTACGTTCGCAGTCTGGCTTCCAATTGTAAGGGTGATATGCTTGCCTTTTTTGTTGAGCAATACTTTTTGCGTATCTGCATCGTAGCTTACTTCTGATCCTGTTGCCTCCGCTACTACTCGTATTGGAACGAGCATGCGCCCATTTCGATGGATTGGTGATACATCTGATTGGACTCCCATTCCATCGACAACGACAGAAATGATCGGTCCTAGCTCTTTTGCTGAAACCATTCCACCGGATACTGCTATCATCAGGCAAAAAACAAAAGCGCCTAGAATCCTGTTCCATCGATAACTGCTGTACTGATGTAGACAGCGGTTCATCTTTTTCCCTCCCCACAGACAATTTGCAAATACGGTTAGGACCGTTATTTGCGGACCGCAAGCAGTCACAAAAATTATCGCACAGGGGAAGTGACAGGTTCTAGACGCTAAATTTTGTCAACGAATGATTAACGCGATCCCGTATCGTAAGGTTTACCGAGGGCCGCTGGAGCACTGGATCGCCCTACCAGACCAGCCATCACGAGAATCGTCAGTACGTACGGAAGCATGAAAATAAATTCAGTAGGAATGTAATTGGTCAACCCGAAGATTTGCACCAAAGACTTGATCGCTTGAGCGACACCAAAGAATAAAGCTGCTCCCATCGCACCCATTGGATGCCATTTACCAAAGATCAAGGCCGCAATCGCGATAAACCCTTGTCCGGAAACCGTGTTATGGGAAAAGTTACTGGTTGTCGTCAAAGAAATGGTAGCTCCACCCAACGCAGCCAGCATACCACTGATCATAACAGCTGTGTAGCGCATTCTCTTAACATTGATCCCTACTGTATCAGCAGCCCGCGGATGCTCACCAACTGCACGCAAGCGCAATCCGAATGGTGTCTTGAATACAATATACCAAGTAAGGAAAACTGCAATGAAAGCTAGATAGCTCGTAGGATAAGCCTCAAAAATGGCATGTCCGATATACGGAATTTCACTCAATCCAGGAATACTGAATTTGTTAAACACTGAGTTCAATGTCGTTGTCTGACCTGCTCCGTTAAAAATAATTTTGGTCAGGTAGATGGAAAGTCCAGCTGCCAAGAAGTTCAGGGCCACACCGCTGACGGTCTGGTCCGCTTTAAACGTTACCGAAGCAACAGCATGTGGGAGTGCAAAAATAGAACCGGCAATCCCCGCTGCAATAAATCCGACCCACGGTGCCCAAGCACCAAGTGAATCTTGGAAAGCATAGGTCATTACGGCACCAGTAAAAGCACCGATAATCATCATACCTTCTAGCGCAATGTTCACGACACCAGAACGCTCGGAGTACAGTCCACCCAATGCTGCAAAAATCAAGGCAGTGGAAAACACGATGGTATCATGAACGAGGTTGCTAAGAATTAATCCCCAATCCATCAGTTTCCACCTTCCTTTTTCTTCTTCAAGATCGGCTTAATAAACATTTTCACGATGCCATGTGCAGCAACGAAGAAAATAACGGAAGCAATCACGACACGAATCAATTCAAACGGTACACCTGCACTAAATTGCATACCGCTCGCACCGAATGTGAGAACCCCAAACAATATGGCAGCAAGGATAACCCCGAATGGTGTATTTCCGCCAATCAATGCTACCGCAATTCCATCAAAGCCATAGCCAGTATGCTGCGTCATAATCGCTTGATAGTGGAATACGCCCAAAATCTCAGTAGCTCCACCAATCCCTGCAAACATACCACCAATAAACATAGCCTTTACAACATTACGATTCACGTTCATACCAGCATACTCAGAAGCATGCGGGTTCAAACCAACGGAACGCAATTCAAAACCAGATTTTGTTTTCCAAAGGATGATATAGAAGAAAATAGCTGCGAGTACAGCAATCAGTGTACCCCAGTGCAAACGAGCATTGTCAAACATTTCAGCGAGCCATCCAATGGTAATGATCGCAGAATCCTTTACCTCTTCAGATGTTTGTTTGCCTGCTGGAATAAAGAAGGCATTCATGACCCAGTTTGCAAAGTAAAGAGCTACCCAGTTCAACATAATGCTGGTAATAACCTCATTGACACCACGGGCTGCTTTCAAATAACCGGCAATGGCACCCCACAAACCACCTGCTACAGCACCTGCAATGATAGCAAGTGGAGCATGAATGATAGCTGGAAGGTCAAAAGAAACACCTACAACAGTAGAAGCAATCATCCCTACGATAAATTGACCTTCTGCCCCGATGTTAAAGAGACCTGTACGGAAAGCAAACGCTACAGCCAAACCTGTAAAGATCAAAGGTGTAATTTGGCGAATCGTTTCACCAAAGTTATACGCGCTACCAAATACTTTTTTAAGCAAAGCCATATAGGCATCGATTGGATTAAATCCACCTGCCAACATTGCGATTGCCCCAGTCAAAAGACCAAGAATGATCGCAACGGCAGGAACGAGAAACGATTCTTTTGTGAAGACCGCAATAACTCTATTCATCGTTTCCCCCTCCTTGCATTACTTTCCCGCCGGACATCATCAAGCCGAGCTCTTGCTCCGATGTCGATTTCGCATCGACAATCCCCACAATAGCTCCCTCATAAATAACCGCAATCCGGTCGGACACATTGATAACCTCATCCAATTCTAAGGAAAGCAAGAGAACCGCTTTTCCTTGATCGCGTTGATCAATTAGTCTGCGATGAATGAATTCGATAGCCCCTACGTCCAAGCCACGAGTAGGTTGAGCCGCAATCAGCAAATCCGGGTTCTTGTCCACTTCGCGGGCAATAATTGCCTTCTGTTGGTTTCCTCCCGAAAGCGCTCGTGCTGGCGTGTAAATACTCGGAGTTCGAACGTCGAATTCTTCGATAAGCTTGGCCGCATGCTTGTCAATGGCGCCATAATCAAGAAAACCGCCTTTGCAAAACGTTGGATGGAAATACGTTTCCAATACCATGTTTTCACTCATGGTGAAATCAAGAACCAATCCTCGTTTATGTCGGTCTTCTGGAATGTGAGACAATCCTGATTCCGAAATGTTTCGCGGACTTTGATTCGTAATTTCTTTGCCATTAAGAAGGACACGCCCACTTGTTGCTTTACGTAAGCCAGTTAATACTTCAATCAGTTCACTTTGGCCATTTCCGTCGACCCCTGCAATCCCAAGAATTTCACCCGCGCGAACCTCTAAGCTGAGATTGTTCAGAGCATTCACACCGCGGTTCCCCACTGCAGTCAATTTCTCTACGGCCAAGATCGTATCTTTAGGTTTTGCTTCCGTTTTATCCACGCGGAAGTTTACTTCACGACCAACCATTTTTGCAGCCAAGTCGTCTGGATTCGTATCTTTTACCAAAACGGAATCAATGACTTTTCCGCGACGAATGATTGTTACCGCGTCACATACTGCCATAATTTCTTTCAGCTTGTGTGTGATCAGGATAATCGTCTTACCTTCTTTTACCAAGTTATGCATGATCTCGATAAGTTCATGGATTTCCTGCGGCGTCAATACAGCCGTAGGCTCATCAAAAATCAAGATGTCCGCACCGCGATAAAGCGTTTTCAAAATCTCAACACGCTGCTGCATCCCTACTGAGATATCCTGAATTTTTGCTCTCGGATCAACTTTGAGCCCGTATTGATTCGACAGTTTTTCTACCGCTTTCTCAGCGCTTTGAATATCTATCTTCAACCCGTTTTTCGGTTCATTTCCTAGCACAATGTTTTCCGTGACTGTAAATGTTTCTACGAGCATAAAATGTTGGTGAACCATTCCGATACCAAGGTCGTTTGCAATCTTTGGACTGGTGATCTGTACAACTTTCTCGTTAATCAGAATTTCGCCTTCATCCGGCTGATATAGTCCGAACAAGATATTCATGAGTGTGGACTTACCCGCGCCATTCTCTCCGAGCAGCGCATGAATTTCACCTTTACCTACGGACAGCGTAATACTGTCATTCGCAATAATGCCTGGGAACCGTTTTGTGATCCCTCTCATTTCAACCACTTTTTTTACCGAGTTCATGCATGCTCACCCCATTTTTCGGGTCTATTGTGAAGGTAAAGGACAAGGCCAGTAGCTCGAACCAGCCTTGTCCGTTTGCAGCTTCCTTAGTTTTTACTTGTCAGGAACTGTGATTTCGCCTTTAACGATTTTTTGCTTGTATTCTTCAACCAGTTTCAGTACGTCTTCAGGAACGTTCTGCGTGGAAGTGTCAGCCAGACCTACACCGTTTTCAGCCAGTCCGAGCCATTGTACTCCGCCTTTGAATTTACCCTCAGACAAGTCTTTCGCTACACGAATAACTGCTTCGTCAACACGTTTTACCATGGAAGTCAATGTGATCTCGTCGCCAAAAGTCAGGGATTGGTCTTTGTCAACACCGATTACCCATACGTTTTCGCCTTTAGCTTTACGGTCTTTTGCTTCGTTGAACACACCGTCACCTGTACCGCCGGAAGCGTGGAAGATGATGTCCACACCTTGACCGTACATAGAGGAAGCCGTAGATTTACCCATGTCTGGTTTATCAAAAGCACCAGTGTATACTTTGATTACTTGAATGCTTGGATCAACAGCTTTTACACCTGCTTCGAAGCCAAGATCAAAGCGTTTGATTACCGGGATATCAACGCCACCAACGAAACCAACTTTTTTCGTTTTCGTCATCTTCGCTGCAACAACACCAGCGAGGAAGGAGCCTTCATGCTCTTTGAAGAGTACAGATGCTACGTTAGGAGCATCTACTTCAGCGTCGATGATCGCCAATTTTGCGTTTTTGTTTTCATCTGCTACTTTTTTCAGGTGGTCACCCATCAAGAAGCCGATACCCCAAGTCAGATCCCAACCGTCTTTTACGAATTGAGTCAGGTTTGGTACATAGTCAGCATCTGATTTAGATTGCAGATAGTTTACGTTTTCTTTCGGGAGATTCAAATCGGTTTGGAGTTTTTGCAGCCCTTCCCAAGCACTCTGGTTAAAGGAGTTGTCGTTTACGCCGCCAACGTCTGTAACCATACCTACTTTGATAGCTTTAGCAGCTGGAGCACCACCATTGCTACCAGTTTGGCCTTGAGGCTGTGCTTCTGGTTTGCTTCCGCAGCCAGCGAGAACGAGCGACAGGCTGAGTGTTGCCACAGAAAGCACGGATAGAACTTTCTTCATCTGAGATTACCCCCTGTTTTTAGTTGATGAAATTGTTGAGTGAGGTTGCCCCCACAGTTACAACCGTCTCCGTACGACATGAAAGTGAATTTTGTCAGCCCTGAAGTAATTATGGGAGTATAGCACTGGCTTTTCACTTTCGTCGTAATGAATCTGTTTGAGCAAGAGCATGGGAGCAGATTTATCGCAATGCAGCAGGTTGGAAACCTTTTCATTGTAGCCCATGGGTTCAATATCGGCTACTGCGTATGCGATCCTTACCCCTGTTACGCTCTCCAGCCATTTGAAGATAGACTCTCCACTTGCCGCATAGCCCCCGGGCACCAGATGTGCAGGAATGCGGTCCACACAATAAACCACAGGCTCACCGTCAGCCGTGCGAATTCGCTCTACTATGAGAACGCCTTCACCCGGATTTAAGGCTAGCCGCTTCCTCTCTTCTTCAGCAGATTCGCCAAAGGATGTTTTCAGGATCAAGGTTCCTGCCGTATATCCTTGACGCTCAATTGCATCCGTCACACTAAAGAGTTCCCCAATCCCGCCTGAAAAAACAGGCTTTGAATTAATAAAGGTACCTACACCGTGTCTACGAATGACAATCTTCTCTTCCTCAAGAAGTCGGAGTGCCTCGCGAAGCGTCGCCCTGCTTACACCAAGCTGTTTGGATAGTTCGGCTTCAGAAGGGAGGCGTTCACCAGGACGAAGAAGTCCGGTTTCGATATCACTCTTGATCTTGTCCATTACCAAGAGAAACAGTGATCGAACATTCCCTTTGATGCTCATCATCATTCACTCCTGCTGTCCTTCAGCCATCCCAACAGGTAGGACGTCAGACCTCTGATTCGTATGAGACTTAAATAACAACAATTTCCGTCAATCTCTTAAAAAGTTTACATGAGGGGCGAGTATCATGCAAGCCAAATATTTATGAATAATAATGCAAAATGATTAATTTCGACAGGGATTTTTCTCCTAAAATAGGAAAAAAGACCCTGCCGGTACAAATACTGGCAGGGTCTTTCACTATGAAATATTGCTTTCTATGGACGGACGTGGTAGACGAACCTCACGAGGCTTGCTTCCCTCATAAGGACCGACTATTCCTTGAGCTTCCATCATATCAATCAATCGTGCCGCTCGCGTATAACCGACACGGAGACGACGCTGCAGCAAGGATGCCGATGCCGTTTGGGCTTCTGAAACAATTTGAACAGCTTGATCGTACAGTTCATCATCCACGACTGGCTGCTGTTCCTCTTGCACGTCACCCGGGATCATCTCTTCATTGTAGCGAACCTCTTGCTGTTCTTTCACAAAACGAACAACCTCTTCTACTTCCTTGTCGGATACAAAAGCTCCTTGAACACGAGTCGGCTTGGATGCCCCCATCGGCAGCGAAAGCATGTCCCCTCTACCAAGAAGCTTTTCCGCTCCTCCCATATCCAGAATCGTTCTGGAGTCAGCCATCGAAGATACCCCAAAGGCAATGCGGGAAGGGATGTTCGCCTTGATCACACCCGTAATGACATCTACGGAAGGACGTTGTGTCGCGATGATGAGATGAATCCCGGAAGCACGAGCCATTTGCGCGAGTCGACAAATCGCATCCTCCACTTCTCCCGGAGCTACCATCATCAAGTCCGCAAGCTCATCGACAATGACGACAATATAGGGAAGTGGCGTCCCTTCCACTTGCGCATTGTACATTTCAATATTGCGGCTCCCTGTTTTGGCAAACAAATTATAACGCCGCTCCATCTCTGCCACGACCTTTTTCAATGCAACAGAAGCTCTTCTCGGGTCAGTAACAACAGGAGCCAACAAATGTGGAATTCCGTTGTACACATTCAGTTCCACCATTTTCGGGTCAACCATCATCAGCTTGACTTCTTCTGGTTTGGCCTTGAACAAAATACTCATGATTAATCCGTTAATGCATACTGATTTTCCGCTTCCCGTCGCCCCCGCTACGAGCAAATGGGGCATTTTCGTCAAATCTGCTACGATCGGCTCTCCGGAAATATCCCGGCCAAGAGCAACGGTAAGCTTCCCTGGCGCATCTTGATACTCAGGAGCTTCTAACACTTCTCGTAGTGATACGACCGCTACCTCAGAGTTCGGAACCTCGATGCCAATGGCTGATTTTCCTGGGATTGGTGCCTCAATCCGGATATCTTTTGCCGCCAATGCCAGAGCAAGGTCATCCGTCAAGCTGACAATCCTACTTACTTTTACCCCTGTAGCAGGCTGAACTTCATAGCGTGTAACAGCTGGTCCGCGATGTACTTCGGAAACCGTTGCATTGACCCCAAAGCTCTTCAGTGTCTGCACTAATTTCGCCGCATTTGAGGTATGATCGACGTCTTTTCCTGTAGAACTCGCTTTAGGTCTTGCGAGCATTTGCAGATTTGGAAGCTCATACGGTATGGTGTTCTGTTCTTCTCTGGTATCTAGTGTACCGAAGATTTCTTCTTCTCCTTCGAGCGCAAACGTAATTTCCTGATTTGTTTTCGGTTGTGCAGCTCTCGCTTGATGACTAGGATCGACCGGTTCCTCATCCTCATCCAACGCAATGCGATCCGTAAAATCACGAATTAACGGGGCGTTCGGTTGCTGGACTTCTTCCTCCTGAATAGCAGGCTGTGGATGAGATTTTTGCTCTTTCAACGCAGTAACCGCGATTGTGCCGTTCTCTTCCTCCGATTGCTTTTGCTTGCGAGCCTCTTCGGATTCCTTTGCTTCCTTCTTTCGCTTCTCGCTCTCTTCCTGTAAAAGCTGTACAGAGTCCTTCACTGTATTTTTCGCCTTTCCGTAAAACAAAGCGAGCTTGTCCTTGGCAAACATCAAAATGTTTACATAAGAGAGATTGAACAGAAACATCAGTCCCACAAGGAAAAGGAAAACAATCACGAGACCCGTACCAATTGTCCCAACAAGACCATTTGTCACCGCAAAAAACAGGGCACCGATCATCCCTCCGCCTACCCCGGTGGTGGACACTTTCTGACCATGATCGAGCCAAATTCTGTCCCATGTAACCTTAATAATGCTTTGCTCTGCAAATTTTCCATCTGCGGTAATTTGTTTGTACAAAATCATGTGATCCCAGGTCAAAATCGCCACACCAATGAGCGCTATCCCTAAGACGCGGTAAGTAAGCTTCGGTGACTTTCTCGTAAACATCATATGTATGGCCATTCCGATTAGCAGAACAGGAATGATGAAATCCCATGAGCCCGCAATAAACCGAAATAGAAGTGCCAGTACATTTTTGCCCAGCCATCCACTCTCCAAAAGCCCGATCAAGGACAGCACGATGATGAGAAGTCCCAGCAGCTCTATTTTGACAACTGAGGCCAATGCCGCTTGTGAACGCTCTTTTTTTCTCCTACTCAATGGCACGCCTCCTCCTCGTCATTACACTCGTTATGTACTGTAATGGTAAGAAAACCTCTATCGAGGCCTTTTCAACGTAGAGCGACCGCGTTTTAGCGGAAAGTTTCCATGCGCTCCGGAATTTATTTAATAAATTCCTATTCGTTAAAAAAGGCAGCCGTCGCATGTTCGGCTGCTGTTCGTACATCACTAGTATAACACAGGAAATTCATAGAAATACAGGACTTCTTAGGCGAGCCATTCAGGTTGAAACTGAATTTTTTGTCCGGGTGCGAACTGCTCCTTCAGGTAGTCTTGCGGATCCGGACTAATCAGCCTGACGATTTTTCCTTCAAACGGTCCGGTTTGCTCAATGAGCATCGTGGCATGACCCACCGCGATCTCTTTCAGCTCTTGTTTCTCCACTTGCTCCATGTTCTCAAAAACCGTTTCCATCGGAATGATGGAGTATAAGATCATTGGAGTACACTCTCCTCGCCTTTTTGCGATTTGATCAGTTCGTTCAGCTTTTTCAGAGCACTTCCAAGGCCGCCGACTTCATCAATCAAACCGTATTTAACCGCATCTACGCCAATCACATTGGTTCCGATGTCTCGTGTCAATTCACCGGTTCGGGTCATGAGCTCACGGAACTTTTCTTCCGAGACATTGGAGTGACGGGAAATGAAGCTCACTACACGATCTTGCATTTTGTCCAAGTACTCAAACGTTTGCGGCACACCAATGACAAGACCCGTCAAGCGGATCGGATGGATCGTCATCGTGGCGGTTTCTGCAATAAATGAGTACGCACCAGCTACAGCAATTGGCACACCGATACTATGACCACCGCCGAGTACGAGTGTGACTACCGGTTTAGATAATGACGCTACCATTTCCGCAATCGCTAAGCCCGCTTCCACATCCCCACCAACTGTATTCAAAATGACGAGCACGCCCTCTATTTTGCTGTTTTGTTCTGCCGCAACCAATTGAGGGATGAGGTGCTCATATTTCGTCGTCTTATTTTGAGGGGGCAACTGAATATGTCCTTCTACTTGTCCGATGATGGTCATACAATAAATATTGCTTTCGAGCTGTGGGACGTTTGTCTGGCCCAGTTGCGTAATGGAATCGAGCAGTTTTTTCTTCGGATCTTCTTGTGCAGGTGCTTCTGATGGCGGCGAAGCAGCAGGCTCCTGATCATCAGTTGGTGATTGTGGTTGGGATTCCTTACTATTTACCGCTGTACTTGCAAATGGTGGCCTATTTAAAAAATCGTTAAATTGTTGATTCGGCATGGATGATCCTCCCTCACTTTCCTCTGTAGTATGGATAAGGGGAGGAAAAATCATGCGCCCACAAAGCCAAAAAAAGCCAGAAACCCTTCTTCTAAAGGGTTTCCAGCTCTTTATCAAGTGATCCTACACTTCCATGATAATCGGCAAGATCATCGGACGTCTGCGCGTTTGCTCGTACAGATAACGGCCTAATGACTCTTTTACGTTATTTTTCAGTGAAGACCATTCATTCACATTTTCTTCCATGCATTTGACAAGTGTTTGGGTCACTATGCGATTTGCCTCATCCAGCAACTCTTCGGATTCACGCACGTAGACGAAACCGCGAGAAATGATGTCTGGACCTGACAAAATCGTGCCATTTTGTTTGCTGAGTGTAACGACAACTACCAGTATGCCATCTTGTGACAGTAATTTGCGATCTCTAAGCACGATGTTTCCTACATCACCAACGCCCAAGCCGTCAATCAAAACGTTGCCAGCATGAACTTTTCCACCGTAACGGGCCTTGCCCCCTAAGAATTCAACTGTATCGCCGTTATCCAGCAAGAACGTGTTTTCTTCAGGAATGCCAACCTGTTCAGCAAGTAAGGCATGCGTTTTCAACATGCGATATTCACCGTGAACAGGAATAAAGTACTTAGGCTTCATTAGGTTTAGCATCAGGCGCAATTCTTCTTGGCTACCATGACCGGAGACGTGGACGGTTCCGTTAGGTCCATGGCCACCATAAATGACATCTGCACCAATACGCGATAATTGATCGATTGTACGCGCCACGTATTTTTCATTCCCTGGAATGGGAGTGGCTGCAATAATAACGGTATCCCCTGGAAGGATGTCAATTTTCCGATGGGCGGATCGGGCCATCCGAGTGAGCGCGGACATAGGCTCTCCTTGGCTTCCAGTTGATAAAATAACGACTTGTTCAGCATTCAGCTTGTTGATTTCATCGATCTCAACAATCAAGCCCTCAGGGACCAACAAGTACCCTAAGTCTCTGCTGATATTAATAACATTTTGCATGCTCCGGCCGACAACCGTCAATTTACGGTTGAACTGTGCTGCAGCATCCACCACTTGTTGAATGCGGTGAACATTTGATGCAAACGTAGAAACCACAATACGTCCAGATGCTTTGCTGAACACATCCATGAGTGCTTTGCCCACTGAGCGTTCCGATCCGGTAAATCCAGGCCGTTCTGCATTCGTACTGTCAGAGAGCAAGCACAAAACGCCTCTGTCACCGATCATCGCCATTTTTGCCAGATCAGCTACCTGATTGTTAACAGGTGTTTGATCGAACTTGAAGTCTCCTGTATGAACGATGTAACCTTCTGGCGTGTCCAGGCATACCCCTACACAATCCGGGATGCTGTGGTTTACGCGGAAAAAGGTCGCTTTCATCTTTCCGAGAACGACTTCCGAGTCGCTGTTGATCAATACGCGTTTTGTTTCGTTTAGGATGCCCGCTTCTTTTAACTTTGCATCAATTAAACCAAGGGTAAGTTTTGTCGCATAAACCGGGACTTTCAAATGCTTCAGCACGTAGCTGAGGCCGCCGATGTGGTCTTCGTGTCCATGCGTAATAATAATACCCCGAACCTTGTCGCGATGTTCCTCCAAGTAGGTGATATCCGGAATAACCATATCAATCCCCAGCATTTCCTCTTCTGGGAACTTCAACCCGGCATCAATCACTACGATGTCATCACCGCTTTGTACCACGTACATATTCTTCCCAATTTCGCCGACTCCGCCCAGGGCGAAAACGAGAACAGAGTGATTCGACTTTGCCAAAACGTGTAACCTCCTATATTTAGTTGTCATGTCCACTCAAAAAAACCGCCCCAAATCACTTGTTCTTATTATACCCGAAGTGAAATCATGAACACAAGGAAAAAGAGCCATCCCGGGCAGGAATGGCTCTTGATCTTTCTATGGAGTTAAACAAGCAGGGAATGAACGAATGCTTTTTCTTGTTCATTCAGCTCAACTAGAGGCAATCGAACGCCCCCAACTTGAACGCCGAGCTTTTCTAATGCGACCTTGGTCGGTCCTGGGCTCGGGTAGGCAAACAGGCCTTCAAAAATCGGCAACAGCTTGCGATGGAGTCTTGCTGCATCTGCGTAATTACCTGCAAAATAAGCGTCCATCATGTCTGTCATTGGGCGGCCAACTATATGACTCGCCACACTGACAATGCCCACTCCCCCGATAGACAGGATCGGCAAGGTTAAGCCATCATCACCACTATACAGCTCAAAGCCTTCTTGAGCATGTTCAATGATTTGCGACATCTGCGACAAGTTGCCAGAGGCTTCCTTCACGCAAACGACATTTGGCAGTTGAGCCAAACGCAGAGTCGTTTCCGCTGTCATATTGACAACAGTACGTCCTGGCACATTGTACAGCATGATTGGCAACTCGGTAGCATCAGCCAATGCCTTAAAGTGTGCGTAAAGCCCTTCTTGAGATGGCTTGCTGTAATAGGGTGCAACGAGCATTACAGCGTCTA
Organism: Brevibacillus sp. HB1.2; assembly: GCF_013332495.1. Lineage (NCBI taxonomy): Bacteria > Bacillati > Bacillota > Bacilli > Caryophanales > Paenibacillaceae > Brevibacillus > Brevibacillus sp. HB1.2. The sequence goes on from NZ_JABMIU010000002.1 coordinate 70,905, forward strand.
CGCCAATGGATTGTACAGCTTGAGTGAACTCTATACTGGAAGCTGTATCATTACTGCCTGTTCCAGCAATGATGTGGACTCTTCCTTTTGCGTAGGATACCACATGACGGAACAGATCAAGCTTTTCGGTACGAGACAAAGTCGGAGATTCGCCAGTCGTTCCACTGACGACAATCCCCGTCGTTCCATTTGCGATCAAATGATCAATCAAACGTTCTGTTTTATCGTAATCGATTTGAAGTTGATCATTAAAAGGCGTTACCATTGCGGTAAGCAGTCTACCAAAACGTGCCACTCACTCTCCAACTCCTCTTATCGTGATCAGTAGGTATTTAAGGCAGGATATGCTCTTACATATGTTGAACATGCAGATTGAACTGCTGATGAAGCGCACGAACAGCCTTCACCATATCCATTTCATGCACGAGTACCCAGATGGTTGTATGGGAGTCTGCCGATTGAAGAATTTGAATGTCTTCTTGCGTAAGTGCCTCCACGATTCGTGCCATCACGCCCGGCACGCCCGTCATCCCTGCACCAATCACGGACACTTTTGCGCAGTGCGGTAACAGCTGCGGCTCGTATCCCATTTCCGTTAACAGACGAGCAGCTTTCTCTCCCATTTCATCATGGACCGTGTAAGCAACACCCATTGGGTTCACATTGATGAAATCTACGCTGATGTTATTGGTAGCCATCGTTTTGAAGACTTGTAACTGTGTATCGTAAGACCCTTCTTTGTTCGCTACCTTGATCTGGGTAATGTTCGGTACATGAGCAATTCCCATGACGACTCTGTCGTGTACAGTGTAGCCCATTTTCCCGATCTCCAGCATGGTTGTAACAAGTGTACCGGGGTCGTCCGAAAACGTAGAGCGAACACGAATCGGCACGTTTGCGTGCATCGCGATCTCCACCGCTCTAGGATGAATGACTTTTGCACCCAGGTGAGCCATGTTGCAAATCTCCGTGTAGGTCACCATGCCAAGTCGCTGCGCTTCCTCGACGATGCGCGGGTCCGCCGTCATAATGCCTTCCACGTCGGTGAAAATATCCACCGTTTCAGCCTTCAAGGCGACACCGAGAGCGGTTGCAGTTGTATCGCTACCGCCCCGTCCCAGTGTCGTAATTTCCCAATCGGCTGTACGTCCCTGAAACCCTGGAACGATCACAACTTGACTTTCCTCCAGGTCTTGCAAAATGCGACTTGGATCGATCGACGTGATTTGTGCATTCGTAAAATCGTCGCTCGTCACAATATTTGCCTGACCACCTGTCAAAATCGTTGCTTTAATTCCTCGTGCATTCAGCATGCTGCACATGATGGTAGCAGAGATGATTTCTCCGGTATGCATCAGCATATCCATTTCACGACTTGGCAGTTGGTTCCCATTCGCACGAACCAACTGCAAAAGTGTATCCGTTGCGTATGGATCACCCTTGCGACCCATCGCCGATACGACAACGACGAGGGCATAGCCCTCATCAATTGCTTTTTCCATATGGTAGATTGCCCGCATCCGGCAATCCTCCGTCGTCAAGGAAGAACCACCGAACTTCTGGACGAGAATCTTCACTAACCTCTCCCCTATACTCTTGCTTTTATGAGTTCTTCAGCGATTTGTACTGTATTCCATGCTGCACCCTTGAGAAGATTGTCAGAAACGATCCACATATGCAGTCCACGAGGATGATGGAGATCACGACGCACCCGGCCCACGAATACTTCCAGTTTGCCTGTTGCATCAGTAGCAAGTGGGTACTGCTGTTCCCCTGGCACATCTACTAACACGATACCAGGAGCGTTTTCCAGCAGGGCCTTTACTTCTGCCAGATCGTAATCCTGTTTCAGCTCTACATATACCGACTCGCTATGGCCATAGACCACTGGAATACGTACGCAAGTAGCTGAAACAAGTACAGTGTCATCACCGAAGATTTTTTTGGTCTCATTGACCATTTTCATTTCTTCATAAGTAAAACCATTGTCGGTGAACACATCAATCTGCGGAATCGCGTTGTACGCAATCTGATGATGTACAGGCAATTTGCCTACAGGAAGTACGTTACACTGCGGTTCTTTACCATCCAAAATGTCTCGACTTTGGTCGAGCAATTCATTGATCGCAGATTGACCTGCACCAGATACTGCCTGGTAAGTAGAAACGATGATTCGGTCTATACCAAAACGATCATACAAGGGTTTTAGAGCGGCAACCATCTGAATCGTAGAGCAATTCGGATTCGCAATGATTCCATTATGAGCGAGCGCAGCATCCATGTTTACTTCTGGCACAACGAGAGGAACATCTGGATCCATCCGGAATGCGCTGGTATTGTCAATGACAACTGCACCGTGACGCACTGCATGATGAGCCAGTTCCTTACTGACCGATCCACCAGCACTAAACAAGGCAAAATCAACCCCTGCAAAACTGTCTGGAGTCGCCTCTTCCAGTACAATTTCTTGCCCCTTGAAGGTGACTGTTTTTCCTGCAGAACGTCCAGAAGCAAGCAGCTTAAGCTGTTTGATTGGGAAGTTGCGCTGTTCTAATAGTTGAATCATCTGCTGTCCGACTGCACCAGTCGCACCGACTACAGCAACGTTGAAAGTCAGTTGGTTTGCCATCTCTTACTCTCCTCCTAATCGCGAAAAAGCAGGTTAATTGTTTATTCTGTAGTCTTATTAGTAGTTAAATCTTTCGATGAGCAAGGGTTGCAATTGTCGACCTTCCAAAGCTGCTTCGCATGTTTCCAATAGGAGATCCATACGAGCTACAAGCGAGTTCGGTTTTTTATCCGGGGCATCCTGCCCGAACGGCACGAAATACATATTTTTCGCGGCCAATAGCTTGGCAATATTGGCTGCATTTAATCCCAGACCATCATTGGTGGAAATGGCAATCACAATGGGTCGCAGATTACGCATCGTCGCTTTAGCTGCCATCAATACGGCACTATCCGTAATGGCATTCGCCAATCGACTCGTCGTACTGCCTGTGCAAGGCGCAATCAGCATGACATCCAACAACTTGGAAGGTCCCAACGGCTCAGCCTGAGGAATCGTCGAAATAAGCTCCTCGCCTGTCAGTTCCTTGATTTGTTGCTGCCAGCTTTGAGAAGTACCGAAGCGTGTATCCGTGGTCATAATCGTATTCGATACGATCGGTACCACCCGTGCCCCAGCATCCACAAATCGCTTAATTTGCGGCATGGTTTCCTCAAAGGTACAATGCGATCCAGACAAACCAAATCCAATGGTCTTTCCCTGAAGTTTACTCATGTTGCATCCCCTCCTGGCGCTTTCCTTTGACCCGCAATAAGACGAGACAATGTTTGGGCTAAAATTTGTCCAGCGGTTTTCGGTGCAACGATTCCAGGCAATCCGGGAGCAAGAAGAGCTTTAATACCTCGTCTTTCAGCGTAACGAAAATCCGTTCCCCCTGGTTTGGAGGCAAGATCAAGAATAAACGCCGATTGAGGCATTTGAGCAATCACTTCTGCCGTGAGTAATAATTGCGGGATGGTATTAAAAATGAAATCAGCATTCGTAACCTGTTGCCTTACTTCGCTTATATGGAAGGGAGTCAATCCCATCTCATAAATGCGTGCCAAGTGTTCCTGACGTCTGGCCCCAACTCTTACGCGGGCTCCCAACGCATGCAATGCTCGAGCCATGGACAAACCTGTTCGGCCCAACCCCAAAACAATTGACTGTGATCCATGAATCGTAATATCCGTATGTTGAATCGCCATCATTAACGCTCCCTCTACAGTAGGGATAGAGTTATAGATAGCTACGTCATCACGATCCAATAGCTCCACGAGCGGAAGCTGGGTGGAAGCCAACAGCTTTTTCAGATAAGGCTTTGCCATTCCCGTGTAAACCACGCAATGACTCGGCAGACTCGCCACATGTTCGTCTAGCAACTGCATTTGTTTGGAGCAGAAAATACTTTCCACGTATCCTTGGTCATCGGTCCCTACGATGGGTAGGATGAGGGCGTCCACGTCTTTCAACACATCGCATGTTAATGGTTTCTTCGTTGCCCCTGTAAAATTACTTTCCAGGTTGTCGAAGCCAACTAACGTGACGCTAGCATCCAGTTGTATGCATCGCTTAATGACTTCCAACTGGCGAGCGTCTCCGCCGATGAAGGCAACATGTATGCCCGTTAGCATGCTGCGTTCCCCTTTCCACACATTTTACTGCATTAAATGATCGGAACGCAAAGGTTTTCCATTTGGAAAAGTTGACGGAAATCCATGCGGTCTACCCCCATCCTATTCCGCTCCTGCTACTTCGGTGACAGAAGCGCCTACTTTTGGGAAGCTTGTGCCTCAGGTGCTTGAAGCTGGATGATGACCATATCTGGCCCAATTTTTACGATGGATCTCCATGGGATCACGAGGTCCTCTCGCTTCTTACCGAACCCAAAGAAACTGCCTCCTGGCAAGATGATGGATTGAATCGTACCGTTTTCGGGATGGATGACTAAATCGGAATCACTGATGACCCCCATTTTCTCCCCGTTGTCCAGTCCAATAATTTCCTTCCCACCCAACTCGCTTAAGCGCATGGAGAAGCCCCCTTTGTCCTTTTATTTACTGTTGATATACGCAAAAAAATCCGGGCTATGCCGGATTTTTGCTTACAACAAAATATCGTTTTTCACGTTTTCAGGGAAGCCGTCGAGTGGACTTACCATCGCCATAGACATCTTGGAACGGAACAGTTGCTGCGCCACAGCCAAAACAGATTCATGGGAAACACGGTCAATTTTGGCGATGATCTCGTCTAAACTTAGGTGACGGCCCAGCAGGAGTTCATTTTTGCCAAGTCGACTCATACGGCTATTCGTGCTTTCCAAGCTGAGCATCAGGCTGCCTTTCAGCTGCTCTTTTCCTTTGTTCAGCTCTTTGTCCGTAATTCCATGATCAGCGACATCGCGTAGGACGCGCGAGACGATGTCAAAAACCTGTCCTACTTGCTCTGGTGCCGTTCCTGTATATACGTGGAACGTACCCGCTTCTTTGTAGGACGAATGATAGGAATAAACAGAGTATGCCAAGCCGCGCTCTTCTCGAATTTCTTGGAATAGACGCGAACTCATGCTGCCACCCAGGACGTTGTTCAGCAAAATCAAGGAGTATACATCAGGATGCCCTACCTTAAAGCCAGGTAGTGACAGGCACAGATGCGCTTGCTCTGTCGCTTTATGATGCGCGATCACATTTCCAGCAAAATCAGGAGTAGACAAGGTCGGCATACTGCCTGGACGCGAGAAAGTCTGAAAGCGCTTTTGAATGTCTTCAATCAAACTGTCTTCAAAATTTCCTGCTACTGTTATCACCGTATTCGTTGGCAGGTAATGCTGATCAATATAATCGAGCAAATCGTCACGTTTCAAGCTACGCAGGACATCCTCCGTACCCAAAATTGAATACCCCAGTGGGTGTGTGCTGTACGAAGCGCGCGCAATTAAATCATGCACCATATCATCTGGCGCGTCTTCATACATGCTAATTTCTTCAATGACGACGTTCTTTTCCTTTTCCAACTCATCTGCATCAAACACCGAGTTGAAATACATATCAGAAAGAACATCGAGGGCGATTGGAGCATGTTGGTCGAGCACCCTTGCGTAATAGCAGGTATACTCCTTCGAAGTAAAGGCGTTCACGTTTCCGCCAATCTCATCAAAGGTTTCCGCAATTTCCTTTGCAGAACGAGTAGTCGTGCCTTTGAAAAACATATGCTCGAGAAAATGGGAAATCCCGTTGTTTTTCTCGTTTTCATATTTCGAACCAGTCCCTACCCAGATGCCTAAGGCAACGGAGCGAACGGACGGAATCCGTTCCGTCACGATTCGAAGACCGTTATCACACGTATGACGTTGTATCACGTAAATCCTCCTCGGTTGTTCATCTGTCTCTACCCGAAACCTCGGGGAATTTCTTGTAAACACGTCTAACTATAGCAAACTTCCTTTGTCTCCACAATAAATGAACATGTATTTACGGTGACGGGAGTCTGCGACTCGATATTACCTCCGAAACAGTCGTCGGCTGTAGCCCCTTCTTTTTGGCGATCGTCAGAAGTTGATCTAAACTGGCCTCGGAGGTAGATGTAGGGTGCATGAGTACGAGGACACCGTTCTCCATTTTCCGGCTTATTTTATTGATCACATAAGCAGGCGAAGGTTTCTGCCAGTCAATCGTATCTGCCGTCCATAAAATCGTCTTCATTTGATAAGAAGAATGCGCGATTTGTACAACGCGTTGGTTAAAAGCACCAGATGGCGGTGCAAACAAGGAGGGCTTCACTTCCAGCGTTTTATAAATAACATCTTGCGTACGACTTATCTCTTGATGAATTCTCTGTGTCCCCAGTGTGTTCATATCGGGATGGGAATACGCATGATTACCAATCTCATGGCCACGAGCCAAGATCTTTTTTGCTTCTTCTGGGTAACGTTTTGCCCAAGAGCCATCCAGAAAGAAGGTTGTCTTTACCTTGTGCTTATCAAGTGTATTGAGCATTGAATCGAGATACTCATTCCCCCAGGCCACGTTGATCATGAAAGAAATCGCCGGCTTATTCGGATTTCCTCGATAGATGGGATGTGCTCCCAATTGCTCAAGCGAAACCGCTGGAGGTACTTCCTTGTATACCAACAAATCTGGACTAGACACACCCGCAGCCAGCATTTTATTGATTGATTCTTCTACATCCACAACACGGCCATTATATCCCGGAATCGCTTTCCACGTCTGATCGACGACGGCATCTATCGGCTGTTCCTCTCTGCCCTCTTTCCACTTTTCAATCTGCGCCCGTAAACGCGCTTTTTCGTTTTCGTTATGATCTCCATTCACTACCTGGACATGTTTGATCGTACTGATGTAATGATGAATAGGCTGATAATTCAAGAGAACGATCAGCGCTGCTCCATATATAACGATGAACAAAAGTCTCCTGGTCCTATTCGTCATTAGGGCGTCGCCCTCCTCTATCGATCGTACGAGTCTCTCTTGTCCAATGTATGAGAGGAAGGAACGACTTAGACATACGAAACGGGAGCATCTGGCACATAAAAGAAAAAGCTTCCGTACACGAATTTCTTCGAGTGACGAAGCCTTTTGTTTTTCTTTATTCTTCTTTTGCTGGTGTTTCAGCAGCTTGTGCCGCAGCAGCTTGCTCTTTCAAAACTGCTTTGCGAGAAAGATTCACACGACCTTGGTCGTCGATCTCGGTCACTTTCACTTGTACTTTATCACCAACTGCGACAACATCTTCTGTTTTGGCTACACGCTCTTCAGCCAGTTGAGAGATGTGGCACAAGCCTTCTTTACCTGCGAACAATTCGATGAACGCACCGTACTTCTCTACGCGTTTTACTGTTCCCAGGTAAACCTGACCAACAGCTACCTCACGAACCAGATCTTCAATGATTTGTTTCGCGCGCAGATTCGCTTCGTGGTTGATGGATGCGATGAAGACTCGTCCATCTTGCTCGATATCGATTTTTACGCCGGTTTCTTCGATAATCTTATTGATGACACGACCTTGTGGACCGATTACATCACGAATTTTCTCCGGATTGATCGTCATGGTCATGATTTTCGGTGCATAAGGAGACAGTTCTTTACGCGGTTCGGAAATCGTGCTCATCATATGGTTCAGGATGTGCAAACGACCTACACGCGCTTGCTCCAAGGCCAGCTCTAAAATCTCACGGTTGATACCGGAAATTTTGATGTCCATTTGGATAGCTGTTACACCAGCCTCTGTACCCGCTACTTTGAAATCCATGTCTCCCAAATGATCTTCCATACCTTGAATATCAGTCAGGATCGAGAAAGATTTCTCATCTTTGCTCATGATCAAGCCCATCGCAATACCTGCTACCGGAGCTTTGATCGGTACACCTGCATCCATCAAGGCAAGTACGCTTGCGCAAATCGACGCTTGCGATGTGGAACCGTTGGATTCAATTACTTCGGATACGAGACGAATCGTGTATGGGAACTCTACCTCAGATGGAATGATCGGCTCAATTGCACGCTCACCCAACGCACCGTGTCCGATTTCACGACGCCCTGGAGGACGCAACGGACGTGCTTCACCCACGCTATACGGTGGGAAGTTGTAGTGGTGCATGAAACGCTTGGATTCTTCCAGACCGAGTCCATCGAGAATTTGAACATCTCCCAGCGCGCCCAATGTGCAAACGCTCAGTGCTTGCGTCTGACCGCGGGTAAACATAGCAGAGCCATGTGTACGGGAAAGAATGGTTGTCTCACTGGACAGCGGGCGGATTTCGTTCAGAGCGCGTCCATCAGGGCGAACTTTCTCATCCGTAATCAGACGGCGAACCTCATCCTTGACAATATTGCCAAGTACTTCGCTAATCATCTTTTCCTGCTCTGGGTATGCCTCAGGGTCCTTGGCTGCAAAATGTTCTTTGGTTTCTGCCTTGATATCGTCAATAGCATCGTAGCGTGCTTGTTTTTCTTCGATGCGAACAGCTTCTTTCAGGCGAGCTTCCGCATATTCACGCACAGCTTGATCGATTTCAGGATCCACCTCATGCAAGATGACTTCCATCTTTTGCTTGCCAATTTCGGACACGATCATGTTCTGGAATTCTACCAGTTGCTTAATAACGTCATGACCCGCCATGATCGCTTCGAGCATTACTTCTTCCGGTACTTGGTTCGCAGCTGCTTCCACCATGTTAATCGCTTTGTGTGTACCTGCGACAGTCAGGTGAATATCGCTTTTCTCCGCTTGAGCTACGGTAGGGTTAATGACGAACTCCCCGTCAATTCGTCCTACGATCACTCCTGCAATCGGACCTTCAAAAGGAATTTCCGAAACGGATAGCGCTGCGGAAGTACCGATCATCGCAGCGATTTCAGGTGAGCAGTCTTGATCCACAGACAGAACAGTATTTACGATTTGTACATCGTTACGGAATCCTTCTGCAAAAAGAGGGCGGACAGGGCGGTCAATCAAGCGGCTAGCCAAAATTGCCTTTTCGCTCGGACGTCCTTCTCTTTTAATAAAGCCGCCAGGAATTTTCCCAACCGCGTAGAGACGCTCCTCATAGTTGACAGTCAATGGAAAGAAATCAAGTGGTTTTGGTTCCTTCGAGACTGTAACTGCGGACAGGATTGCTGTATCGCCGTAACGAACCAAGACCGAACCATGCGCCTGTTTAGCCATTTTGCCAAATTCCAGGGTCAGTTTTCGGCCTGCCAGTTCGAAGTCATATGTACGGTATTGTTGCTCCATGATGCTAGCAGTCCTCCTTCACAACAATGTGCATTTCACACTTTGTTTTCTACCTATATGTATTATTTCCTGCCATGATAAAAATTAAATGGCTACCTTTGGCAGTCTTTCTAGATAATAAAAAAAGCTTCTTTTGAAGCTAATTAAATCTACCAGATAGGTCACAAGCTTTTTTACTCGTTTCGGATGGGCTTAGCGCATTTCTACGCTAAACCCTCCTACACGATAGAAAAAGCGGGCAGAACCCGCTTTTTACAAAACGCTGATTAGCGGCGCAGACCCAGGCGGTCTACAACCGAACGATAGCGTTGAACATCTGCTTCACGCAGGTATGTCAACAGGTTACGACGTTGACCAACCATTTTCAAGAGACCACGACGGCTGTGGTGATCTTTCTTGTGCGTACGCAAGTGTCCGTTCAGATTGTTAATGTTTTCGGTCAAGATAGCGATTTGCACTTCCGGTGAACCGGTGTCGTTCTCATGAGTACGGAACTCTTGAATCAGTTGAGTTTTACGTTCTTGAGTCAATGCCATCATGACTCACCTCCTCATTTTTTATACCGTTCGCCGAGTCTGCCGTCGGTGAGAATCGGACAGCCAAGCTACGGTTATCTGTACAACGTTTTGAATTATAGCATACCATTTTGTGAAAAGCAAAGAGAATCCTTTACGAGATTCCCTCTGCGAATTTTTGTTTCGCCGTTTGTACATCTCGTCCAATTTGCGCAATGAGTGCATCGACTCCAGCAAATTTCTGTTCTTCCCGAATGTAGAACAGGAACTCTACTTCTACTTCTTTGTCATAGATTTCACCAGAGAACTCAAATATGTGCACTTCTAATGACTTTTCTTTTTTCTCCAGTTCAAATGTAGGCTTGATGCCTACGTTCATGACGCCATAGTAGCTTTGTTCATCTACGATAAACCGAACGCCGTAGACCCCATTCTTTCCGATTAAGTACGGCTGATTCACTTGGACATTCGCTGTAGGAAAGCCAATCGTTCGACCGCGTTTGTCGCCATGCACGACTGTCCCGCGAACTTTGTAGGAGCGGCCTAGCAAATGGCGAACCTGCTCGACATCCCCATGATGCAGATATTCACGGATGATTGTACTGCTCACTTTTTCACCCAAACGATTTACCGGACCCACTATGTCGAGCCCATAGCGACCTTTGCTCATTTCTTGCAGGGTATGGGCAGTCCCCATCCCGCGATAGCCAAAGGTGTAGTCGAAGCCAACGACAATATGGCGGCATTCCAATGGGAGAAGGCACTCTGCGATGAAATCTTCTGGATAAATAGCCGCAAAGCTAATATCGAACTTCATTACATAAGTGGTGTCTACGCCCATCTTTTCGAATTGCTCGAGCTTGTCTGCAAGTGGTGTCAAATAGCGGGTATAACCGCTTTGCCCCAATACTTCTCGAGGATGCGGATCAAAGGTCACTACCGTACTTTGCCATCCGTTTGCTTTCGCTGTATCAATCGCCTTTTGAATTACACGGCGATGCCCAATATGTACACCATCAAAGTACCCCAGTGCAATCGCACAAGGATTCGCTTGCAGGTCAGACGGAAACGGGTATGTCAGGTAGATCGTTTTCACGGATTACACCTCGGCTGGAAAGACTTTTTCTGGTTTGGCGAAAAGTCCTTTGTCTCCACGGCATACGCGATGGATGCCAAGTAATTCTTCCCCCGCAAACAAGCAAATCAAGCTTCCTTCCTCCGTAGTGACGCCCGGAAGCGCAGTAGCAAGTCCATTACGTACTGCTTTGATCCGTTCTGGCTTAACCTGAAACGACGGTAAGAACGAGATTGCCTGAGGGATGGAGACCAAGTAGCGGGAAATGTCTTCCCCGGTTGCTGCCTGTTCCTCAATCTGCTGGAGGGGGATTGCCTCTTGCTCTTGGAACGGGCCGCTTTTTATTCGCCGCAACAGCTTCATATGGGCAGGATAACCCAGAGCGCGTCCGAGGTCAACACATAAGGTGCGCATGTATGTGCCTTTGGAGCACGTGCATGTGAATGCAACATCGACAGTGTCCCCATCCACGCTGATCTTATGAAGGGTCAGCTCATACAGCGTCACTTTCCGTGCCTGCCGTTCGATCACCGTGCCTTCACGAGCCAGGTCGTACAACCGCTTGCCGTTTACCTTCACCGCTGAGAACATCGGAGGTACCTGCTCCATTTCACCCAAAAAGGATTCGAACAGCGCTTGAATACGCTCCGTCGTAATCGATGCTGCATCTACGCTAGCTTGCTCCACTACTTCTCCGGAAGCATCTTCCGTCGTGGTCGAAGAGCCTAGGCGCATGACTACATCATAGCGTTTAGGCAGCTCTTGCAAATATTCAACTAGCCTCGTTGCGTGTCCCACACAAATGGGGAGTACACCCGTTACATCTGGATCCAGTGTACCCGTATGCCCCACTTTTTTCGTTCCATACAATCGACGAATTCGTGCTACACAATCATGGGAGGTCATACCAGCTGGCTTATCGATAACCAGCACGCCGTTCACGTTACTCATCGAATTTCACTCCTACTGCATCGTCCAGCACAGTCCATACTCTTTGCTGTACTTCTGAAAGTGGTCCTTTGATCGTGCATCCTGCTGCTTTTGCGTGACCACCACCACCGAGCTGCTTAGCAATGACAGCTACGTCAACCCGATCGCGAGCACGCATGCTCACCTTGACCACTCCTGGTTCCGCTTCCACAAAAGAAACGCCTACCTCGACTCCCTCAATGTTGCGGCAGTAATTCACCAATCCACCAGCATCTTCTCGCTCAGCACCCACTTCGGCAAAATCTGCGGCCGAAACAGTGATCGAAGCAACCAAATTTTGATGGGACAGTTGCAAGGTTTGGAGAGCACGTCGCAAAACTTTCACATGGGCAAATGTGATTTCCTCCAGGCAGCGCTCTGCTACGTCTCCTGGCTTCACACCATATCCGAGCAATCGAGCAGCGATTTCCATGACACGCGGTGATGTATTGGAATAGCGGAAACCGCCTGTATCTGTCAGAAGACCTGTATAGATGCACAGCGCAAGCTCTTCATTGAAAGAAACCCCAGCTGCTTCTGCAACATCAAACAAAATCTCTGCCGTTGCGGCTGCATCCGGCCGAACCAGATTTACCGTTCCAAAATGATCGTTGGTCGGATGGTGATCGATATTCAGCAAAGCAGCTCCAGACGCAAATAAAGACCGTACATCGCCCATCCGCGACTCATCCGCGCAGTCTACAGCGATTACGGCCCCGAACGTCTCGTTCAGTGGTTGCTTGCGCAGGTTATAAAGACGGTCAAACCTTGGCAAGAAGTTAAACTTGATCGGTGTTTCCCCTTCGTTTACAACCACATACTCTTTTCCCAACTGCTCTAGCATGAGCACGACTCCCAAAGCAGATCCTGTAGCATCTCCGTCAGGACTTACATGAGAGAGAACCAGGAAGCGGTCGTGCTCCTGCATAAACCGCGCCGCTTCCTGTACTGCTATTTGATTAGGATTCATCCTGTTTCTCTCCCTCAGTGGAGATTTCCCGCAGGATTGATTCAATTTTGCTGCCGTAGTCAATGGACTCGTCCAGCTTGAATACAAAATCAGGAATGTGACGCAGCTTTACGCGTTTCCCGATCTCCGTACGTAAATAACCTTTTGCTTTTGTCAAACCTGCAAGAGAAGCTTTACGCTCTTCCTCACTGCCAAAAATGCTGACAAAAACCTTTGCCAATTGCAGGTCACTGCTTACCTCTACATCTGTTACCGTTACGAAACCGACACGAGGATCTTTGAGTCCACGCTGCAATACGAGGCTCAATTCTTTTTTGATTTCTTCGCCTACGCGGCTGATTCGTGTTTTATTCATCGATTTTCACCTCCGCTGGCTGCTCTTTACTCGTAGTATTCCGTATCCACGCGAGTCAACTCTACCTCTGGATGGTTTTCCACGAATCGTATGACAGCCTGCATTTCTTGTTGTAAAAAAGAGATCTCATTAGCAACGGCAGCGATACCCAACACGGTACGCTGCCATTGCTCGAGATAAGCCACCTCTGCCGCGGAGACGTTAAATCGGCTCCGCAGCTTGCCGATCAGACTTTTGACGATGGCCCGTTTTTCTTTCAGGTTTTGGCTAGCGGGCAGAAACAGTTCAATCTGCACACCTGCTACCATTATTGTTTCACTTCAACCATAACGAATGCTTCGATGACGTCATTAATTTTGAGGTCATTGAAACGTTCCAAGGTTAGACCGCACTCATAACCCGCAGCAACGTCTTTCGCATCGTCTTTGAAGCGCTTGAGTGTATCGAGCTTACCTTCATAAATTACAATGCCTTCACGGATCAAACGTGCACCAGCATCACGGCTCAATTTACCCTCAGTCACATAGCAACCTGCAATGTTTCCAACTTTGGATACCTTGAACACTTCACGAATCTCAGCTTGACCGATAATATTTTCTTTGAAGACTGGATCCAGCATACCTTTAAGAGCTTGCTCGATCTCTTCGATTACCGTGTAAATAACACGGTGCAAACGGATGTCGATCTTCTCTTGTTCCGCCATGCTGCGTGCATTTGGTTCAGGACGCACGTTGAAACCAATGATGATGGCGTTGGAAGCATTTGCCAGCGTAACATCGGATTCCGTAATCGCGCCAGCACCTGTATGAATGATTTTCACACGAGTACCGTTGACATCGATTTTCTCCAGAGCGCCACGCAGCGCTTCTACAGAACCTTGTACGTCACCTTTTACAATCAGGTTCAGCTCTTTAATATCGCCTTCTTGGATGTGTTGGAACAAGTCATCCAAAGATACACGGGAGCTCTCACGACGCTCGGATTCACGTTGCTTGGAAGCACGTGCTTCCCCGATCGCGCGGGCTTTTTTCTCGTCTTCAAAGACGCGGAATTGGTCGCCTGCTTGTGGAACGTCATTCAAACCAGTGATTTCTACTGGAGTAGAAGGTCCTGCTTCTTTCAGGCGGCGTCCTTTGTCGTTCACCATGGCACGTACACGTCCGAAAGCGGAACCTACTACAATTGGGTCACCAACGCGCAGGGTACCTTGTTGAACCAGAATGGTTGCAACTGGACCGCGTCCCTTGTCAAGCTCTGCTTCGACAACAGTACCGCGAGCGCGCTTGTCTGGGTTTGCTTTCAGTTCTTGTACCTCGGAAACGAGCAAGATGTACTCAAGCAATTCTTCGATACCTGTACGCTGCTTAGCGGACAATGGGGAGAAAATAGTTTCGCCGCCCCACTCTTCGGCAACCAACTCATACTCGGTCAATTCTTGCTTGATGCGGTCAATATTTGCTTCTGGTTTGTCAACCTTGTTGACTGCAACGATGATAGGTACGTTAGCCGCTTTCGCATGGCTGATCGCCTCAATCGTTTGTGGCATAACACCGTCATCCGCTGCAACAACCAGAATGGTGATGTCTGTAATTTGCGCACCACGAGCACGCATTGTTGTAAAGGCCGCGTGACCTGGTGTATCTAGGAAAGTAATTTTCTTTCCTTTGATTTCTACTTGGTACGCACCGATGTGCTGTGTAATTCCGCCTGCTTCGCCTGCTACAACGTTTGTAGAGCGAATCGCATCCAGCAAAGTCGTTTTCCCGTGGTCAACGTGACCCATGATGGTAACAACTGGTGGGCGCTCCAAGAGACTTTCTGGTGCATCCACTTCTTCCAATGTTTCGAAGTTGGTTTCATCGATGATGATTTTTTCTTCCACTTCTACATTGTAGTCTGCACAAATGAGTTCGATTGCTTCACGATCAAGGTACTGGTTGATTGTTGCCATGATGCCCAATCCAAACAGCTTCTTGATCACTTCCGCTGGTTCCTTGCGGAGTTTCACTGCCAACTCGTTCACTGTCAAAGATTCGGTAAACGTAATCTTTGCTGGTGGTTCCAGAACAGGACGTTGCGGCTTTTGTCCACCACGATGGTTATTTCCGCGACGGTTATTTTGGTTGTTGCGGTTATTTCCACCACGGAATGGTTGGCTCTTTTTGTTATCCTCGAAAGTCTTTTGAGTTTGAGGAGCCTTTTTGATTTTCTCGCGCTTCTCCATACCAACATTGGATGGGAGTTTTACTTTATCTTCAAACTCTTCTCCTGTACGTCCCTCTGTCTGATTAGCAGCAGGTTGTTGTGCAGGACGCTGTTGATTTTGTGGGCGTTGCTGATTGTTCTGTGGTCTTTGTTGTCCTTGGCCTTGTGGTCTTTGTTGTCCTTGACCTTGTGGTCTTTGTTGTCCTTGGCCTTGTGGTCTTTGTTGGTTACCTTGTGGCTTGCGGTCATTCGGTTTTGCGGGTTGACTTCTCATATTGTTTGGTTTTCTCTCCTGATTCTTCCCCTGATTTTTTCCATGTTGAGGACTTTGCTGATCGGAAGTAGCACTGTTGTTACCGAAACGAGTAGTATTTGTCGTGCTTCCTTCACGATCGCCATTTTGTCTGTCATTTCTAACAGCCTGAGCTTGCCCCGACTGTTGCTGGGGTCTAACCTGTTGTCCTCTGGAGTCGGTGGGGCGACGTTGATCGTCTGTTTGCTTTGGTCGTGCATCGCTTGACGAGTTGCGCGCTTCTGGCTTGGCGCCAGAACGCAATTTGGCCATGTGATCCTCGATCCTTTTAATCGTCCCTTCTTCCATGATACTCATATGATTTGCTACTTCTATATTCAATCGTTTTAGCAAATTGAGGATTTCCTTACTGCTCATGTTGTGCTGTTTGGCATACTCATACACACGTGTCTTCAAATATACTTCACCCTTTCTAAGTTAGGTGAGCAGACGCTGAATGCTTTCGGCCAATTTCCCATCGGTTACCGCCACGGTAACGCGCCCATCTTTTCCGATTGCGTGTCCCAATGAATGTCGGTCGCCAGTGGTTACACATGAGACACCGTAATAGGAACATTTATCCTTTACTTTCTTAGCGGTATTGTCTGATGCATCTGATGCGAGCAAAACCAGGCGGGCCTGCCCATTACGAATAGCGGTAATGACTAGCTCCTCCCCGGTAACGATCTTTCTCGCACGCATCGCCAATCCGAGTAATTGTGCTGCTTTTGGGATCATTTTCCCATCATCTCCAGCCATTTCTCACGGAAAGCATCATACTTTTCTTGGGAGATGGACATATTGAGGGCACGTTCCAGCACTTTTTTCCATTTTCCCGATGCGAACGCATCCGGCTTCAGACAGCTTTCCTGCCGACACACATAGGTACCGCGTCCCGCCGCCCTTCCAGTAAGATCAATGACGATCTCTTCTTCTGGAGTCCGGACGACGCGGACTAATTCCTTTTTCGGAAACATTCCTTGGCAAACAATGCACTTACGCAACGGGATCTTTTTTTGCTTCATGATTATTCGTTGTCCGTCCCTTCATCGCTCTCTACTTCTTTTGGATAAGCGATGCCTTCTTGGTCGGCTTGGGACTCGCTCTTGATATCGATCTTCCAGCCAGTCAGCTTTGCTGCCAGGCGTGCGTTTTGGCCGCGCTTACCAATCGCCAGAGACAATTGATAATCAGGAACGATCACACGTGTAACCTTCTCGGCTACGTTAACCTCAACATGCAGAACTTTTGCAGGGCTGAGTGCATTGGCTACATACTCGGCAGGATCTTCAGACCAACGAACAATGTCGATCTTTTCGCCTTTCAGCTCCGTAACGATCGTTTGGACGCGCATGCCCTTTGGACCGACACAAGCACCTACTGGATCAACATCTGCGTTGATGGAATGCACAGCGATCTTCGAGCGATCGCCCGCTTCACGCGCAACAGATTTGATTTCAACCACACCGTCATATATTTCTGGCACTTCTAATTCGAAGAGACGCTTCAAAAGCCCCGGGTGAGTACGAGAAACGACGATTTGCGGTCCTTTAGTGGTTTTCTCTACTTTGATGATGTATGCCTTCACACGATCTTGAGATTTAAAATCTTCGGATGGCATTTTTTCTGTGATCGGCATAACGGCTTCCGCCTTACCCAGATCAATGTAATAATTGCGAGCGTCCATACGCTGAACAACGCCTGTTACGATATCGTCTTCACGCTCAATAAACTCGCTGTAGATCAAACCGCGCTCCGCTTCGCGAATGCGCTGCGTAACCACTTGCTTCGCTGTCTGAGCAGCAATACGACCGAAATCACGAGGCGTTACCTCGATTTCGACGATGTCCTCCAGACGGAAGTTAGGATCGATTTCTTGTGCTGCTTCTTGAGAGATCTCTAGGCGCGTATCCAATACCTCTTCTACTACGTTCTTCCGCGCAAACACACGCACCATACCTGAATGACGATTTACATCCACCCGTACATTTTGGGCCGAGTTGAAGTTACGTTTGTATCCAGAGATAAGAGCCGCTTCGATGGCCTCAATAAGTACGTCTTTGGTGATGCCTTTCTCTCTCTCAATGGCTTCTAAAGCCTCGATAAAATCGCCGTTCATGACTTTCGTTGCCTCCTCCTTTACTTACCACGGGCTACCACAAGCTACTGACAATTAAAAAACAATCGCCAATCTGGCTGTGTCAATTTGCTCTTGGGAAATTACATACGTTTTCTTTGCCTCTTTCACTGTCAGCTTGCCATCTTCAAAGGATATCAGTTCGCCTTCGAACTGGCTTGATCCTTCTACTGGCTCTTTTGTTGTGATATGAACATGTCTGCCAACAGCTTTCGTGAAATCCTTATCCTTACGTAAAGGGCGCTCAGCACCCGGCGAAGATACTTCTAAAAAGTATGCCGTAGGGATGGGATCTACTTCGTCTAGTTTTTCGCTCAGCTTCTCGCTGACAAGGCGGCAGTCATCAATATCGATGTTGCCAGTTTCATTGTCGATAAACACGCGCAGAAACCAGTTGCTGCCTTCCTTTTTGTACTCGATGTCAACCAGCTCCAGGCCCACTTCTTCAACGATGGGCGTGACGAGTTCAGTGACGATGCCCGTTACCTTGCTCAAGCAAGTACCTCCTTCTCATTTGAACCATGAGGTGTAGCCAGAAAGAAAGAGTGGGTTTCCCCACTCTCGATCAGCCATGCGTATAAAACCAGTATTTCCAAAAAAATTATAGCATAACAGCCCTCCGCTGACAACCTTTGGATGACCGTCTGCCTTGACAGCAAGCCTTAGAACAAGGATAGCTGATTGGATTCCGGCAGTCCTTTCAACGCACCCTGTTCGTCCAAGAACTCCAAAATGGTCTTGGAGATACGGGAACGGGATAAGAGATCTTCCTTGGACAAAAACTCTCCTTGCTCTCTCGCCTGCACGATACTGATCGCTGCGTTCGTCCCTAAGCCAGGCAGGGCGTTGAATGGAGCGATCAGAGTGTCACCCTCGATCAGGAAGCGCGTTGCGTCCGATTTGTACAAATCAACGTTCGTAAAACGGAAGCCGCGTTCCACCATTTCCAGCGCCATCTCCAAGACAGTCAGCAATGCCTTTTCTTTTGGCTGTGCATCGTGTCCCTTACCCTCGATCTCTTCAATCTTTTGCTTGATCGCTGCTGAGCCTTTGACCATCAACGGAATATCAAAGTCATCTGCGCGAACAGTGAAATACGTCGCGTAAAACTCCATTGGACGATGAACTTTGAAGTATGCGATCCGCACTGCCATCATGACGTAAGCAGTCGCGTGCGCCTTCGGGAACATGTACTTGATCCGCTGACACGATTGAATATACCATTCTGGCACATTGTTATTGCGCATTTCTTCTTGGTCGTCTTCAGGAACCCCTTTACCTTTACGTACAGACTCCATGATCTTAAAGGCACGAGAAGGCTCTAGCCCCTTATAGATCAAGTACACCATGATATCGTCACGACAACCAATTACGTCCGGCAGCTTACATGTACCGTTTCGAATCAAGTCCTGTGCATTATTCAGCCAAACGTCCGTACCGTGTGAAAGTCCAGAAATCTGAACGAGCTCGGCAAACGTAGTCGGTTTGGTGTCTTCTAACATCTGACGTACGAATTTGGTTCCAAACTCAGGAATGCCAAGTGTTCCCATGTTCGTACCGATTTGTTCTGGTGTGACTCCCAACGCTTCGGTGGTACTGAAGATAGACATGGTCTTTTTATCATCCAGTGGAATCGTCTTCGGGTCCATTCCCGTCAAGTCTTGCAACATACGAATAACAGTCGGATCATCGTGTCCCAGAATATCGAGTTTCAGCAAGTTATCGTGAATGGAGTGGAAGTCGAAATGGGTTGTGCGCCATTCTGATTCATTATCATCAGCCGGAAACTGAATCGGGCAAAAGTCTTCAATCTCCATGTAGTCAGGTACTACGATAATACCGCCCGGATGCTGTCCCGTCGTCCTTTTTACGCCTGTGCAGCCGTTGACGATCCTGGATATCTCCGCATTACGCAGCGTCATGCCACGCTCATCGGCATACTTTCGCACGTAGCCATACGCTGTTTTTTCCGCAACGGTACCAATCGTTCCGGCACGATAAACGTAATCCGCTCCGAACAGCTCTTGTGTGTATTTATGTGCACGCGGCTGATAGTCACCAGAGAAGTTCAAGTCAATATCCGGTACCTTGTCGCCTTTAAAACCAAGGAACGTTTCGAACGGAATGTCTTGCCCGTCTTTGGCATACATCGTGCCGCATTCTGTACATGCTTTATCCTCCAGGTCAAACCCAGAGGCGATGGAACCGTCTGTGATAAATTCACTGTGCTTACAATCTGGACAACGATAGTGAGGAGGCAATGGGTTTACCTCAGTAATCTCAGACATCGTGGCAACAAAAGACGAGCCTACAGACCCACGTGAACCTACCAGGTAACCATCATTCAACGATTTCGTTACCAAACGCTGCGAAATCAAATAAATCACACCGAAGCCGTGCTTGATGATACTGTTCAATTCTTTTTCCAAGCGATGCTCGACCAGTTCGGGCAATGGATCACCATACAACAACCTTGCTTTGTCATAACACATTTGACGCAGCTCATCATCCGCCCCTTCAATGATCGGCGTGTACAGCTTGTCTGGAATCGGACTAATATCCTCAATCATATCCGCAATGGCATTCGTATTGGTTACAACAATTTCTTTTGCGGTCTCTTCCCCCAAAAAGGAAAACGCATCTAGCATCTCTTCCGTTGTATGGAAGTAAAGCGGCGGCTGGTTGCCTGCCGTTGGGTCCCCTTTTGACAATAAGAAAACATCGCGGAAGATTTCATCTTGCGGATTGAGAAAATGCACATCTCCTGTGGCTACGACCAGCTTGCCGAGCTCTTTTCCCATTTCCACAATCTTTTGATGATAGCCCTTCATCGTCTCCAATGATGGAATTTCTTCATTACGCAATAGTGGTGAGTAATGAGCAACCGGCTGTATTTCCAAAAAGTCGTAATAACTAGCAACTTCCTTCAGTTCTTCTGGTGACTTACCACGCAGAATCGACTGCATCAGCTCGCCATCCTTACATGCTGTCCCGATTAACAAGCCTTCACGGTATTTGGTCAGCTGGCTTCGCTGAATTCGTGGCCAACGGAAAAACGTTTCCACATGGGAACGACTCACGAGCTTGTACAGGTTTTTGAGGCCTTCTTTATTTTGCACGAGAATCGTCGCATGGAATGGACGTCCACTCTTGTAATCCGCCTCTTCGTTGCTTTTTTCATTCAGTTCAGCAAGCGATTTAATTTCCGCTTCTTTTATGTCCTTCAGCATTTGCTGGAACACTTGAGCCAAGGCCACGGTATCGTCCAACGCACGGTGAGCATTGATGAGCTCGACGTTGAACTTTTTCGCTAATGATCCCAAACGATAATTGCGCATTCCTTTGTACATCAAACGCGCCAAAGGCAGGGTATCTAAAAATGGATTGGTCCATGGTTCCATGCCAATCCGTTTGGCGCAGGCGTTAATAAACGCTTTATCAAACTCTGCATTATGCGCAACGAGGATGGCGTCACCAGTAAAATCTTTGAACTTGCGGAGTACCACATCGAGTGTCTCTTGCCCGCGGAGCATTTCGTTGGTAATCCCCGTAATCTCGGTTGTTTTTGGCCCAATTTCTAATTGCGGGTCGATCAGTTCCGTCCATTGGTCGACAATTTCTGCGCCTTTCATTTTGACAGCAGCGATCTCGATGATTGTATGCTCTGAGGCGTTTAACCCCGTCGTCTCCGTATCAAACACGACGTATTCGGTATTTTCATCAATGGAGAGATTGTTGTCTGCTTGCATGTTGTAAACGATATCGATACCATCCTCGACTACGTAGGCTTCCATACCGAGAATGCATTTGATGTTGTTCTTTTTGGCGATGGAATACGCCTCTGGAAAAGCCTGCACGACACCATGGTCAGTGACAGCAATTGCTTTATGACCCCACTTTGCTGCCGTCGAGACCAGTGATTTTACGGATGCAACGGCATCCAGCGCACTCATCGGCGTATGGCAGTGGAGCTCGACACGTTTTTCTTCCGCGTGATCTTTGCGAATGACCTGCTCAATCTGGTTCAAATCATTGGCATTCATCACAAGATCGCGTACAAATGTGTCATGCTGTACACTTCCCCGTACTTTCACCCACATGCCGTCTTTCAGCAATTCAAGCATTTTCACGTCTTCTTTATCGCGAGAGAACATCTTCACCGTGAGAGAATCCGTATAATCCGAAACGTTGAACGTGAGCAAATGGCGTCCACTGCGAAGCTCTTTAACTTCTACGTTAAATACGGTTCCTTGGATGACGATACGGCGTTCCTCATCTTGAATCTCGCAAATCGGGATCGGCGCATCTTTGATTTCATAGCCCATCATGAGCGTAGTGACAGCCTCAGCTTTATCAGACGATTTGTTCTCTTGCTGAACAGCTGTCATCACAACTTCGACGAGAGCACGCTCTTCCTCTTTACGTTGCTCCTCAAAGGCCTTATACGCGTCATCGCTTTCTTCCCCATGGAAAGTAAAGCGCATCGAGCAATCGGTAGCTTTTTGGAAAGCAGCCAAAAGCTCATTATCCGCTCGTTTACGCTTGGCAACCTCAACGGACATCTCCGTTGGCAAGTACACCTTGACTTCCTGTTGGTCGACTTGCTTACGTGCTTGACGCATCGTACCTGCCAAGGAGTTCAGAGTTGGCTCCAGACCCGCCAGCAAGACATCCCAATACTCTTCGACTACATGATCGAGTGATGGCTTTTGGAGATAGTGAAATCGAGTATCTACTTTGGCTAGATGCGAAAATGTATGCGTCAATCGCTTCGTAAAAGCTGCATAAACATCTGCAGGTATCATTCTCGGGAGGGCAAAGTGAAAAACCCATTCTCTGTTCTGCTTATACAGCTCTAACTTTTCAATCTGAGCATCAAGAAAAAATCGCTCCACCCATTCGTCAGGAACTTCCATTTGCTTGACCAATAGGGAGAAGCGATGCTTTTGCTCTTGTAAACGGTCCACGGTTTTCCCACCTTCCCTATAAGTGAGCGTTCAAACAAGAAAAAGAGGCACTCCCCTTTAAGCTAGGGGAGTACCCCGTAAAAATTCGACAAAATCCTTCTTATTCCTGCATGCAACTAGTTACCGAACAAGGCAGCTCCTGTTTGGTCAACACGAGATAAGTGACCTTTCACTTCATCGACCAATTGATCCAGCTTCACATCATGTGTTTCACCGTTTTTGCGGATACGCACTTCAACTGTTCCTTCTTGTGCAGCTTTATCAGAAACCGTAATACGCAGAGGCAATCCAATCAAATCGGCATCTTTAAACTTCACACCAGCACGCTCAGGACGATCGTCAAACAAAACTTCTACGCCAGCCTTGCGCAATGCTTCTGTAATTTGTTCACTAGCTTGCCGTTGCTCTTCTACTTTAACATTGACCGGAATCACATGCACATGGAAAGGTGCAACAGATACTGGCCAAATGATTCCATTTTCATCATTGTTCTGCTCGATCACTGCCGCAATCGTACGAGATACACCGATTCCGTAGCAACCCATGATCATTGGTTGACTGCGACCATTCTCATCCAGGTACGTAGCACCCATCGCTGTGGAGTATTTCGTACCCAGCTTGAATACGTGACCGACTTCTACACCACGTGCAAACTTGATAACACCACCTGTACGAGGGCACTCGTCGCCTTCTGTAATGTTGCGCAAGTCAGCGTACTGGGAAACCGTGAAATCACGGCCAGCAACTACGTGAGTCAGATGATAGTCTGTTTCATTGGCACCGACGACACCATCATAAACATCTTGAACAAAATTGTCCGCAATGATTTCCACTTTTTCAGGATCAATGCCAACAGGGCCAACAAATCCTGCAGGAGCTCCTGTTACCGAAACGATATCCGCTTCAGAAGCCAGCCCTACGATCGTCGCATCATACAAGTTTTTTAGCTTCACTTCATTGATCTCATGATCACCGCGCACCAGAACCATAACCAGCTTGTCGTCTATACGATAAATGAGGCTCTTGATGATTTGCTTTGCTTCGATTTGCAGTGCTTCTACCAATTGGTCGATCGTTTTGGTACCAGGCGTATGCAATTTTTCGCGAGCTGGCGCTTCTGTTGCTGGCTTCGCATATGGCTTGTACACGACTTCTGCTTTTTCCAAGTTGGCCGCATAATCGCCTTCTTCAGAATAAGCAATCGTGTCTTCCCCAATGTCGCAAAGCGCCATAAATTCGTAAGTGCCTTTTCCGCCGATTGCACCTGCATCCGCTTCTACTGCACGGAAGTTCAAGCCTACACGGGTAAAGATGTTCGTGTACGCATCATACATCGCCTGGAAGTTGCGATCCAGACCTTCTTGTGACGTATCAAAAGAGTAAGCATCCTTCATAATAAACTCGCGGCAACGAATCAAACCGAAGCGTGGACGCACTTCATCACGGAACTTGGTTTGAATTTGATAAAGGTTGATCGGGAGTTTTTTGTAAGAGTTAATCTCATCACGCACGAGACTCGTAATGACTTCTTCGTGGGTTGGACCCAAGGCAAAAGGACGATCATGACGGTCACGCAGGCGAACGAGCTCGGGACCGTATACATCCCAACGACCCGTTTGATGCCACAGCTCAGCTGGTTGCATCGCTGGCATCAACAGCTCTTGTCCCCCAGCATTGTTCATTTCTTCACGCACAATCGCTTGGATTTTGTGCAGGGAACGGAGCGCCAGGGGCAGGTACGTATAAATACCGGAAGCCAGTTGGCGGGCCATACCAGCACGGAGCAGCAGCTTGTGGCTGGCAATCTCCGCGTCGGATGGCACTTCCCGCAGGGTAGGGATCAACATTTGACTTTGCTTCAACACGTGCGTGTCCTCCTTATGCCTTATCAGCAATCAACGTGCATTACCCTACAGTTGTAGGTTTTTGCTCGTTTACAATTTCATTAATTTCTTTCATCAGCTCTTCAAACAACTCGGTTTCTTTTACTTTCCGAACAATTTCACCATTACGGAAAATCAAGCCCTCGCCATTTCCGCCGGCAACGCCTACATCAGCTTCACGAGCTTCACCAGGACCATTAACCGCGCAACCCATTACCGCTACTTTTAACGGTACTTTCAGCGTCGAAATAGCATCTTCGACTTTTGTTGCCAAGCCAATCAGGTCAATTGCGCATCGACCGCAAGATGGGCATGCAATAACCACTGGATCGTTGTTCACGATATCCAAGCTGCGAAGGATTTGTTTCGCTACTTTAATTTCTTCAACAGGATCAGCCGTCAGGGATACGCGGATGGTGTCACCGATTCCCATCGACAATACCGTTCCAATTCCAACTGAAGATTTAATGCTACCGGAAAACTGTGTACCTGCTTCTGTAACACCGACATGCAGTGGATAGTTGCGTTTCTGTGCCATCAACGAATATGTTTGGATCATTGTTGGAACATCGGAAGACTTCAAGGAAATGACGATGTTGTCGTAATTCAAGTCTTCCAGAATTTGCACGTGGTCTATCGCACTTTCTACGATCGCTTCCGGAGAAGGGTAACCGTATTTCTCCAAAAGTCTTCTCTCCACTGAACCGGAGTTGACCCCGATACGGATCGGAACATTGCGCTCGCGGCACGCTTCCACTACGCGTTGCGTTTTTTCTTTCGAACCGATGTTTCCTGGGTTGATCCGAATTTTATCAATCCCGCTCTCCAGTGCAATCAACGCGAGCTTGTGGTCGAAATGAATGTCGGCAACAAGCGGCAATGGGGAGCGTTCTTTAATTTTTTTGATGGCACGGGCTGCATCTTCATTGATGACGGCCAAGCGAACAATTTGGCAACCGACATCGTGCAGTCTCTGAATCTCAGCCAGAGTTTTTTCTACATCACGCGTGTCTGCTGTCGTCAT
Organism: Brevibacillus sp. HB1.2; assembly: GCF_013332495.1. NCBI lineage: Bacteria > Bacillati > Bacillota > Bacilli > Caryophanales > Paenibacillaceae > Brevibacillus > Brevibacillus sp. HB1.2. The sequence goes on from NZ_JABMIU010000002.1 coordinate 96,598, forward strand.
CGACTGGATGACTACGCTTTTTTGGCCCCCGATTTGCACTCCACCTACAAAAACCGGTTTCGTCTCCTCGCGCTTGAACATTTTGCACCATCCTTTTAGGTATGTCTGTTTTTCTTTCTATCGTGTTAGTACGTGATTAGGAGAACAATCGTTGCAGATCATTCCAAGTCACTACCAAAATCAGCAACATCAAAAAGGCAAAGCCCAGGAAATGAACCATTCCTTCTTTATGCGGGTCAACAGGTCGACCACGCAACGCCTCTACTCCCAAGAATGCAAGACGTCCGCCATCTAAGGCAGGCAGTGGCAACAGATTGAACAATCCAAGGTTAATGCTCAATACAGCAGCCCATTTCAATAGAATCGCCATACCTTGTTGAGCAACCTCTCCTGTCATCTTGAAAATACCGACTGGACCACTCAAGTCCTTCAGCCCATATTCACCCGTCACGAGCATTCCCAAGCTTTTCAGGATCATCATCGTAAACTCGTAAGTGGAAGTTGCACCGTATTTGAGAACTTCTCCTGGGGCAAACGTGAGTGCATTAGTTACCATGATTTTGCCCACGTTATTTTCGTCTTTCCCTACTTTAACTGGCACAGTCATACGCTGGCCATTGCGCTCGTAATCAAATGTTAATTGTTGGTCCGGCGCTTTGCTAATCTTCTCTACAACGTCTTTCCACGAGGATACAGGCTGACCTTGAATCGCGATCACCTTATCACCTGGCAATAATCCAGCTTGAGCAGCAGGTCCTCCCGGAATCACATTCCCCAGATGGCTGCCATTCGGTACGCCGTACAAGAAGCCGATCACGATAAACAAAACAAACGCCAGCAAAAAGTTGGCTGCAGGTCCTGCAAAAATCGCCCAAAAACGTTGGGAAACTGTCTTGCCTTTGAACTGTCTGTTCAGAGGAGCAATCTGTACTTCTTGTCCATCCTTGACCAGCTGAGCCTGTGGATGAACAGCAAATGTCTTCTGCTCTCCATCTAGTTCAAGCACGATATTTAAATTTTGCTCCAGATCAAAATGTACCACCGTACCGGTAATCGCACGAGGTGAACCAGTACTTGGCCCATCGAGCAAAATATGTGTGACCTTTCCTAACGCATCCCGCTCCACGCTTACTTCCATGTGCGGTTTCAACATATCCATTTCCGGGTCTTCCCCCGCCATGCGAACGAGACCACCAATGGGTAACAGGCGTAAGGTGTATTCCGTTTCTCCCCGCTTCACGCGAAAAATTTTTGGCCCCATTCCCAGTGCAAATTCACGACATAAGATTCCTGCCTTCTTGGCCAGAAGGAAGTGTCCTAGTTCGTGCACAAAGACAAGTACCCCAAATACAACTACAATCGCGAGAATTGATTCAACGGAATCCAGGTTGGGCAAAGGCAAGTGAACAGCCACCTTTCTGTCAAGTATCTAACACTCATATTTCCTTAGATGGAGACGAGCGCATAAGAGCGTGCCCACTCATCAGCTGCAAAAATATCTGTAAGCTCTGGACTCGCTACACCCGGGTGAGCTTCGCACGTTTTTCGGACGACCTTTTCGATGTCCAAAAAACTGATCGCTCCCTTCAAGAACCTATCAACTGCAACCTCATTAGCTGCATTTAGTACTGCAGTATGCGTACCACCTGCCATGCCGCACTCGTACGCTAATTTTAACAGAGGATAACGCTCATAATCCATGGCTGCAAAATGAAGCGTGGCGATCTTGACTAAATCAAGTGGTTCCGTAGGCAGTTCTTTTCTAATGGGATAGCTCATGGCGTACTGAATCGGAACCTTCATATCCGGCGTACCGAGTTGGGCCATGACCGCTCTGTCTTTGTATTCTACCATAGAGTGTATGATACTTTCATAATGCAATACGCATTCGATTTGCTCATAAGATAAATCGAACAGCCAATGAGCCTCGATCACTTCAAAACCTTTGTTCATCATGGTAGCAGAATCGATGGTAATTTTTGCACCCATGCTCCAATTCGGATGAGCCAATGCCTGCTCTACTGTCACTTGCTGTAGATCCTCGCGAGAGAGGTGACGGAAAGAACCTCCTGAAGCGGTCAAAATGACCCGCGCCACATCTTCCTTGCGCTCCCCTTGCAGACATTGGTAGACAGCTGAATGCTCGCTGTCTACTGGAATAATCGATACGCCTTTTTCTTTCGCTCGTTTCATGACGACAGGGCCAGCGCTCACCAGTGTCTCTTTGTTGGCCAGTCCAATTGTTTTTCCCGCCTCAATCGCAGCGAGTGTAGGTGCGACCCCTACACTGCCGACAACAGCGGTCATAACGAAATTGGCAGCTTCATGACGGGCAACCAGTTCCAATCCTTCCGCCCCGTAAACGATTTCTGGTTGAGACTTACCCGCCAATCTATCTCGCAGTTCAACGGCAGCCTCCTCATTTCCCACAGAAACGAGCTCGGGCTTGAATTTTTCCACCTGGCGTGTCAATAGATCGACGTTTGTACCAGCAGCCATAGCCACCACCGAAAAATCCTCAGGATGCTGGTCTACGACTTCAAGCGTACTCGTTCCAATTGACCCCGTTGAACCTAAGAGCGCTATTTTTTTCACGGATTTCACCCTCTATATCTCTTTCTATATGCAAAAGGTTTTAGACAATACCTAATAGATGTAGAACCGGAAAGACGAGCAAAAAACTATCAAAGCGATCCAAAACGCCCCCGTGACCCGGAATGAGCTGTCCTGAATCTTTTACATGGAAATGTCTCTTGAAAGCCGACTCAACCAAATCACCCAATTGCCCGACGATCCCCGCAACAAGTGCGATAGTCAAAGCCTGATCAATCGCAAAATGTCCAAAGCTTGCATTGATGGAAAGGACAATCAAGACAGAAGCGACGAGACCTCCTAAGGCCCCTTCCACCGTCTTGTTTGGACTTATTTCTGGCCACAGTTTACGCTTACCTATTGCTTTTCCCACAAAATAGGCGCCCGAATCAGTCGACCAGATTCCCATAATGACCATGACCGTCAGCATGAATCCTTCAGGTAGGTTTCGGGTAGCGGCCATATAAGTAAAACCGTAGCCTATGTATAACGCCCCCACCAACGTAAGGGCGACGTGTTCAATGTGAAACTGATTTTTCCGTAAAACGGAGTAAATCAACAAGAGCAGGATGACGGGCAGCATCAGATCCGGCATGCTGATACTGAGCCAATCCGAAAATAATAGAGACGGCCACAAAATGCTTAACATCAATACATATCCGAGCAATCCTGCCAAATAAAATGACTGAATGCCAGCCATTCTCATAAATTCAAAATAGCCAATGACAGCCAGTAAAAACACCAATAGTGAGTACCAAACTCCACCAGCATACATCAATAATAGAAAAGCAGCCCCACCAATCAGGCCTGTTATTATACGTTGCTTCAACTGATTCCACCTCTCGGTTATACCGCCCCGTAGCGACGAGCTCGGCCTTGGTATTCCACGATTGCTTGATAAAAATGTTCACGGGTAAAATCAGGCCATAGCACGTCCGTAAACCATAATTCTGTATATGCCAATTGCCACAGCATAAAGTTACTCAAGCGAATCTCTCCACTTGTGCGAATCAAGAGGTCTGGATCGGGAATTTCGCTTGTATACAGGTAGCTCGAAATCAATTCCTCAGTCAGTTGCTCTGGTTGAAGCTCACCTGCTTTTACTTGTGCCGCCATCTCTGAAAATGCTTTCGCAAGTTCATCCCGCCCGCCGTAATTCAGAGCAAAATTCAATTGCAGACCACTATTGTCCTTCGTTTTCTCTTCTGCTTCCAGCAGTGCTTTCAGCGTATGAGAAGGCAGCTCGTTTTTACTGCCCAGCATGCGAATGCGAACACCACGTTCTATTAATTCATCCAATTCTGTCGACAAAAATTCCTGCGGAAGTTTCATGAGAAAATCCACTTCATCGCGTGGGCGCTTCCAATTTTCGGTAGAGAATGCGTACATCGTCATATAACGCACACCGATCTCGTCTGCAGCCTTGACGACTTCCTTTACTGCTTTCATTCCTGCACGGTGCCCGGCAACCCGGGGTAAACTGCGCTTGTTGGCCCAACGACCGTTGCCATCCATAATAATCGCCACATGTTCCGGGATCTTACCGGAACGATCCAACTCGGCTGGCTCCGTTTGCTTTTCTTTGCGGCCCCATTTGCGCGCCAGATGTTCTAACATAAAGTGTTCCCCCGTAATGAGAGATATAGACGTACATCCCCCTCAATCGAGGGGGATTACCATTACCTATACTTCCAAAATGTCTTTCTCTTTGTCCTTAACGATCTTGTCAACTTCGGCGATGAATTTATCCGTCGCTTTTTGTATGGTTTCTTGATGACGACGGGAATCGTCCTCAGAAATGGTAGCAGCTTTTTCCAGCTTTTTGATTTCATCGTTTGCATCACGACGGATGTTACGAATAGCTACCTTTGCTTCTTCTCCACCTTTTCCTGCCAGCTTCACGAGCTCTTTACGACGCTCTTCTGTGAGTGGAGGAATCATCAGACGGATAATCACACCATCGTTGGATGGGGATATTCCCAAATCCGATTGTTGCAGCGCACGGTCAATTTCTTTGAGCGCGGTTTTATCCCAAGGCTGGATAGTCAGCATACGTGGTTCTGGAACGCTGATGTTTGCCAATTGGCTAATCGGCGTTGGAGTGCCGTAGTAGTCTACTGTAACACGCTCCAGCATCGCTGGGTTCGCACGACCTGCACGCAGGCTAGACAGATCTCTTTTCAAAGCATTGATCGCTTTATTCATGCGATCTTCCATGTCTTTTAGCACAGTTTGTGGCATAATTATTCCCCTTTCACTAGAGTACCGATTTTGTCGCCCATTACTGCCCGACGAATATTGCCTTCTTCAGAAATGTTAAAGACGATCAACGGAATACTGTTATCCATGCACAGGCTGGACGCTGTTGAATCCATGACACCTAAACCTTTATTCAGCACTTCCAGGAATGTCAACTGGTCGTACTTCTTAGCGTTCGGGTCAAGGCTTGGATCTGCAGTGTACACACCGTCTACCTTGTTTTTCGCCATCAGGATTACTTCAGCTTCAATTTCAGCTGCACGCAGAGCAGCAGTCGTATCCGTTGAAAAGTAAGGGTTACCAGTACCGGCAGCGAAGATGACCACACGCATTTTTTCCAAATGACGAATGGCACGACGGCGTATGTATGGTTCTGCTACCTGTCTCATCTCAATCGAGGTTTGAACACGAGTCGGGACGTTCACTTTTTCTAACCCATCCTGCAAGGCGAGTGAGTTCATAATTGTGGCCAGCATCCCCATGTAATCGGCTGTTGCCCGATCCATTCCTTTAGAGCTGCCTGAAAGTCCGCGCCAGATGTTACCTCCTCCGACGACTACTGCGACTTGTACACCCAATTCTACGATTTCCTTGATCTGGTTAGCGACGGAGAAAATTACCTTTGGGTCAATCCCATACCCTAAGTCCCCCGCCAAAGCTTCCCCACTCAACTTTAACACAACCCGTTTATAGGCAGGAAGTGGCATGTGAAACGGCCTCCATTCATGAATCATTCTCTGTGCCCAGTCTGCATTCCTTCTAATTGGGAACAGGTACACACTGCTATTTACATGCAGAAAGTTTCACACAAAGTGAAACTCTCGCTTTGAAAATAGGGAACACGAAGGTGTTCCCTATAACCTTTATTATTGCTTATTAACTTGAGCCATTACTTCAGCTGCGAAGTCTTCTTGTTTCTTCTCGATACCTTCGCCTACTTGGAAGCGAGCGAATCCTTTCAAGGTAGCGCCTGCTTCTTTCAACAGAACAGCTACTTTCTTGTCAGTATCTTTTACGAATGGTTGCTCAACCAGTACGTATTCTTCGAAGAATTTGGAGAGGCGGCCTTCAACCATTTTCTCAACGATGTTAGCAGGTTTGCCTTCAGCCAGTGCTTGGTTTTTCAGAACTTCACGCTCACGCTCGATCTCATCAGCGGAAACTTCTTCACGGTTAGCAAAACGTGGGTTGGACGCTGCTGCGTGCATGCCCAGGTCGCGAGCCAGTGTCTCGTCTTGTGTACCTTCCAAAGTAACCAGAACGCCGATACGGCCACCCATGTGGAGGTAAGCACCGAATGCGCCGTTGTCTGTTTTCTCGGAGAGTGCAAAACGACGGAAGGAGATGTTCTCTCCGATAGTCGCGATTTTCTCGTTGATTACATGACCCAAAGTCTCGCCAGCACCTTTGAAAGGTTGCTCCAGCGCTTCTTCAACAGATGCAGGGCGTTGGGATACAACGTGCTCAGCGATGTCTTTAACGAGTGCTTGGAACTCAGGGTTTTTACCTACGAAGTCAGTTTCGCAGTTCACTTCAACAACTGCTGCTACGTTTCCAGCTACCGCTGTTGCAGTCAAACCTTCTGCTGCGATACGACCAGATTTTTTTGCTGCTTTCGCTACACCGCGCTCACGGAGCAAGTCAATCGCTTTTTCCATGTCGCCTGCTGTTTCTTCCAGCGCGCGTTTGCAATCCATCATACCTGCGCCTGTACGCTCGCGCAGTTCTTTAACAGCTTGTGCACTAATTGCCATTGAGTGAAACCTCCTCGAAAAGTTACGATCTTATTATAATCGAAAAGCAAGTCACCTGTTAACCTTGGCGACGCTATTCAGCAAAAAAGGATGGACGGGGGTTCTGACACCCTCAGTCCACCCTTTAACACACATGCTTACGCAGTTGTTGTTGCTTGTTGCTCTGTACCTTGGTTTCCTTCCAGGAGAGCGTCTGCCATTTTAGCAGTGAGCAATTTCACAGCGCGAATTGCGTCATCGTTACCTGGGATCACATAATCGATTTCATCTGGATCGCAGTTAGTATCTACGATCGCAACGATTGGGATACCCAATTTACGAGCTTCTGCTACAGCGATGCGCTCTTTACGAGGATCGATGACAAACAGAGCGTCAGGCAGTTTATCCATGTGAGCGATACCGCCCAAGAATTTTTCCAGACGATCCATTTCTTTGCGCAGAACGATAACTTCTTTCTTAGGCAATACTGCGAAAGTACCATCGTTTTCCATACGCTTCAGCTCAGCCAAGCGAGCAGTACGTTTTTTGATGGTAGTGAAGTTTGTCAGAGTACCACCCAACCAACGTTGGTTGATGAAGTAGTGACCTGTACGTTCTGCTTCTTCTTTAACGGATTCTTGTGCTTGTTTCTTCGTACCAACGAAGAGAATTTTTCCACCGTCTTGAGCGAGTTCACGTACGAAGTTGTACGCTTCCTCTACTTTTTTAACGGTTTTTTGCAGGTCGATAATGTAGATTCCGTTACGTTCGGTGAAGATATAGCGAGCCATTTTCGGGTTCCAACGACGAGTTTGGTGACCGAAGTGTACACCAGCCTCGAGCAATTGTTTCATCGAAATTACTGCCATATTTCACACCTCCTTCAAAAATGGTTTTTGTGATGCCTACCTCCGCCACACCGCATGTTCCAAGCAATTCTGCCTTAGGCAGCACCGTTGCCGGAATTGGTGGACGTGCGATTTCAACACCGTAAATGAATATATCATATGGGAGTTTCAATTGCAACAAACGAATTCCATTTATTTCGTAAAAAAAGTTTTGACCCTTCTTGGCAGAGGACAAATGGACACATTTGGTTACATTGAAAAAACCGCCTATTTTTTAGGCGGTGTTGTGATCAACTTGACGATGTCTGCTTCCTGAGCGGCGGTCGACACTTCATAGGTACCTACACGAATACGATTTAGCTTGTCGCTCGCACGTAGCTGTGCCACAAATTGATTGTCGGCAGGAAGGATTCCTTCCTTTACTAGAATCTGCGCTACATCCTCTGCAGTTGCTTTGTAAGGGACAGTGAAAGATACCTTCTTATCTGCTACTGGTGCTTCTACTGTCGGAGCTTTAGGTGCCAACGTATTGGGTGACGTTGGTGTCTGCGTATTCGGTACGGTTGGAGTAGACTGGCCGTCCTTACTCTCTGGATTCGTTGGCGGAATGACCTTTTGTTCCGATGAAGCTGCAGGTGTCGTAGGCTGTACTGTTGGCGGCTGCGGCTGCTTAGTCACAGGCGCCACGGTTTGACCTACCTTTGGCGTAACTGGCGCCTTAGGCACTCCAGGAGCTGGCTGTACGTTCACTTTCTTTTCTTCCTGCCACTGTTTGTATTCTTCTGCTGTAAGTACGACCATTTCCAGCTCTTGTGCAGCTACTTTCATTTGATCGACAGTCAGGGCTGGTGCTTGCGCAGTTTGCTTAGGCGCTAACAGTCCAATAATGGAGGTAGCCACAATCAGTCCTGCTCCAAATCCAAATAATAGCTCTTGTTTACGCATCGGCAAGACCTCTCTCATGCCTGTCAGCCAAGGAAAAGACCAAATCGATTTCCCCTCTGCCGGCACCGAGTCGTTTTGCGATCTCATCCCGAGACAAACCTTCTTTACTCAGCTCAAAGGCACGGCGATAACGTTCTCGCAGTGCCAGCATATCCACCTCTTGAACTTGAGGTGCTGGTTCTATCCTATCCGTATCATTTGGAGCCTCTTGCTTGTGACTCTCACTCTTTTGCCATTCTTCTTCTATATTGTCTAATCGCTTGCGCAAACTAGCGATATCCTCGAGAAGATCCGCTCTCATTTCCTGCCATTCTGCAGAAAGAAGATGGGTTTCTTGCTTTACCTGTTTTTGAAGACGCTGCACGCTTTTTTCGAGCTCGTCCTTGTCCGTCGTGCGTTGTGTCGGTATTGAGGAAAAGGAGTCAACAGGCTGCTTCTTTTTAATGACAAAAGCAAGAAGCATACTGATCATTCCTGCTCCAATCAGGATGGGATACACTACGTCCATGTTGTCCACCTTTATTTCTGGCTTGACTTCGTTTATAAAGAAATATCTATAATACGTCCACGCAATGGATCTCTCATGAGATCAGCATTCGTAGATACACCTTCGCTCGATTCGGACAATTGACTTCCAGCGGATTCTTTTTTGTCCTGATGTTCTTGCTGTCCTTGCTTTTTTTCTCGTTCGCGTATCTGGTTCTTTTGTGATTGCTCAAGATCGCTCGGGCGCTGGCGCATATGTTCATCCAGGTCTCTTCGCTGATCAATCATTGATTGTTGTTCATGCATGGTTCGTTGTTGCTGATGCTCCTGAATTCGGCTGACTTCTAGCGTACGTGGTATTGCCACCTGCAATTCAACCGCTTTCAAACTCATATGGCCCCAACTCCCTTTGTCACACTAAGTATGTAAGCATCCTGGATTAGATGAGAGTTGCTGTGCTAATTTCACCGTCCAGCACAATAAATCGCGTTCTCGCATACTCGTGCTTGATAAAGTGCACCAGCTTTCCAAACGTCATTTTGATTCCTGGATACATCACATGATATGCCTCAATAGCTGCTGGTCCTTCCCCTTTCAGCTCGAGTTCAATATCATTTCTGCGTGCTTCCAATTCCTTGCTTTCTTTTTCCAGAACCAAACGAGTATTGGTTAGCTTGATTTGCATGAGACGTTTGTCTGCTGGAAGTTCTTTGCTAACTTGAAGGATCTGATTAATAACGCCTAGGCCTTGATCTGTTTTGCGTAAATTTTCATACACATTTTGTAGTTCTTTTTGAATGTTCGCCAGTTCTTGTCTTAATTCTGGTTTTACTCCTACTTCGAGTATCGTAGGAGTGGCGCTGCTGTTCCCAAATACTCGTGCCACAATTTTTTCCCCAGCTTGAAGCACTCCACCAATAATGAAGCCTTTTGCTCCTTTGCAGATGATTTGCTTTCCGGCTCGTATGGTTGAGAACATGATGCTTTGTGAAACAACCACTTGATTGCCAGCCGTTACATTGGCGTTTTGGATAAAGGATGTCCGAACATCTTTCCCCGCAACAATGCAGCCTTTGTCCTGAGCAACAATCCCGCTTTTGATTTCAATAGAGCCCTCCGCGTACAACTCGGCCCCTTCTACACTGCCAAGTACACGGATATCTCCGGATGACTTTACGCGAAAGCCATTCAATACGTTCCCGCGAATGACCACCGTTCCCACAAAATCAATATTGCCAACACCAAAATCGACATCCCCGTTTACTTCAAATACGGGAAACACGTTCATTTTTGCCTGTTCTGTGAAGGAGACTTGTCCGTCAATAGCGGCGTATAGCATCGTCCGCTCTTGATTGAGCACAACATTTTTCCCAGGCTTTATGTTTATTTCCTTGCCGGCTTTGGGAGCGATGGGCTCTCCGGTAACTGCTGTGCCTGGTTGTCCCTGGCTTGCTGATATTTTACGTGCCAAGAGTTGTCCTTTTGCCACATTAGGGATTGTCGTCACATTATAAAAATCAACTCGACCATCCTCTAGCTCTTTTGGACCTTCCCCTTCATTAATAGATGCCAAATAGGGGTACTCGATAGTCGCATCGGTTCCGGCCACAGGTGCAATCCCCTGAGCAACCTTTACTCTCGCATTTGCATACTTCGCGGGTAAGGTACACAAGTTCTGGACTACATCATCGAGAATTCCATACTTCACATTGCTTGTTTGTAATGCTTTGTAAACATCTGTTTCCAAGACGACAATTTCGTCGATATCTTGTTCGTCCGCACGTAGAAGTACCTCAGCCTCCAATTTATCAGCTGAAATTTTTACTTCTATTTTATAATTCCCGATTCCTTCCATCATTCTACCCCTCTCAAGCTTGGGTAATGTCCCCTTACATTAATTGCGATTTCCATCTGGACAACGCAGAACGAAGTCGGAAAAGAGCTTTGGAGTGCAACTGGGATATTCTTGAAGGTGACAAGCTCATGATTTCCGCAATTTCTGATAAGGTCATTTCTTCAAAATAAAACAAGGAGACAACCAATCGTTCCTTTTCAGGCAATTTGTCGATGACCGTTACTAGAACCTCTTTTAAGCTGGATACTTCCGCCACATTATCAGGGCGAGGTGTGAGCTCGTCAATGATATACGAATGTCTTGCTGTTTTTTGTTCGTCTTCATCCCCTACTGCCTCATCGATAGAAACCATGCTGGCAAGAGAGGTTTCCAAGAAAACCTGTTGAAGCTCCTTTTTGCTTATTCCCAGATAATTAGACACTTCTTGATCGGTTGGCATTCGCAGCATTTGCTGTTCCAAGGTGGTGTATGCTTCTTCGATTTTTTTGGCCTTGTCTCGAACAGTACGAGGGATCCAGTCGTTCTCGCGTAGTCCATCGATCATTGCACCACGAATCCGCCACATAGCGTACGTCTCAAATTGGAGACCCCGGGTATGATCGAATTTAGCCAAAGCGTCCAATAGTCCAAAGCGCCCATAACTAATCAAGTCATCCTTGTCCACATTTGCTGGCAAATTAATCGCCAACCGATTTGCCACCTTATCTACCAGTGGCAAAAACCGCGTGACCAAGTCAACCTCCGCCTCGCGACTTCCCTCTTGTTTCCACATGACCCATTTATCGAACTCTTTTGCTTTTTCTTGACTGGTTAGCCGTGCCACGAATAGTCACCAACCTTTACTCATCTGATAAGCGCCTAACGACCTCTGCAACGGTGGCTGGATCCTCAGTAGGATGAACCCTTTCCATCTTGTTGATTGAGAGTGGTGCAAATGTTTGATCTTCCTGTTCTAATAGTTGTCCAATTTCCAGTACGACCCCACCTTCCGCTAGAGGAGAGCCTGTCTCCTCTAGCGTGTCCGTAACCATTGGTGGAGTAGATGACTGTATGAACGTTGCGAGCAGCCAACGAATTGGAAATGCAGCGAGGAAGAATAGGACAAATGCGATACCTGCTCTCTCCAGTGATACGAGCCAGACATTACTCGCCACAGCCGTACCCAGCGTCACAAGAAATGCGAGCATTCCTAATCCAAAATTAATCCAAATGGTTCCTAACATTTGTTATACTTCCTTCACACCTTGATTTACGGTCCTGATTTGAAGAATGCCGTTTGTGGCATCTAACTCTATTGTCCGACCGCAGTTTCCCCCTGTATCTTCTGCCACGATCTTTATATGAGCATCCTTCAATGCAAGTTTGCACGCCTCTACATTCCGAGGCCCAATCCGCATGGTGTCATTATTCCCTAAAAATGCGAACATTTGTGCACCGCCAGCCAATTTTGCAACTGTGTGTCTGGTCTCAGCACCAGCCTTCACCATCAACTGAATCAGATGGGGGATTGCTGTATCCGCATACTTGCCTATTGTTAGCTCCCCGCTTTTAGCCAAAGACGATTCAGGGAGCATAACATGTGCCATACCTGCAATTTTATGGATATGATCGTAGAGCACTACCCCTACGCAAGAACCTAAACCGGTAGTACGCAGCTTACTCGGCGGCTTTGCCACACCAAGATCAGCCATCCCTATCTTAATAATCTCCATCGAACGGAACCCCTAATGAACGAAATAGTGTTGGGAGCGATTCAGGATCAGGAATTAAGAAAAAGTTCCCTTTTACTTGTTCATTGCCTTCGAAAAAAGCGGTGTCAATCGTGAGGGCAAAGTCACCCGCTTGACCCAACGCTATTAATCCATAACTTAGAATAGCTCCAGCCATATCCACAGCGAGTGCAGGTACAGACGGTTGTAAATTTAATTGTGTAAAATCAGCTAACGATGATAGATAAGAGCCTGTTAAGATGTTGCCAATCTCATGCAGCGCTGAAATCTCCAGCTCTTCCCACTCGTACACATCTTTATTAATTCCTGTAATTTGTTCGAGTAGGTGCTTGGCAGAATCCAAATCAAGGATGAAAAACATGTTCCCTGGACAATCGCCTTCAACGCGGAGGAAGACGGTCACTACTACAGTTTCCGCTCCTCCTACACAATCTGCGACTTCGTCGAAAGGGATAATCTTGACTTGTGGAACTTTCATATCGATTTCTTTTTGTATGAGCTTGGAGAGAGCCGTGGCAGCGTGACCAGCACCGATGTTCCCGATTTCCCGTAAAACGTCAAATTGGAAATCTCCAAACTTCGTAAAATCGCCCATTTTACTTACCCCTCAATTGCGTCCAACTGCTTGATTTCCTCAGTGCTCAATACTTTATCGAGATTTAAGAGGATTAACAGTCGTTTATCCAGCTTAGCGACACCTCGCAAATAAGCGGCTTCCACTCCTCCAACAACCTCTGGAGGCGGTTCAATCGCATCAACTGGTATATCGATAACATCGTTAGCAGCATCTACAATGAGACCCACTTCCAATTCACCTACGGCCACGATAATGATTCGAGTTGCTTCGGAATAGACGCTTTCTTCGAGACTAAAGCGATTGCGTAGGTCAATAATCGGTGTCACAACGCCACGCAGATTAATAACCCCTTTGACGAAACTAGGCGTTCGCGGAACTCTTGTGATATGCTCCAGCTTTTCAATGGATCTGACCTGATGAACCTCTACGCCATACTCTTCGTCCTTCAATCGAAAGACAATCACTTTGACTTCGCTAATGACTTCTTTTTGATCGAGCATGCGGCTGCCCCTCCTTCTACTTAATCAGCGAGTTACAATCTATGATGAGCGCGACCTGTCCGTCTCCCAAGATCGTTGCACCTGAAATAGCAAATACATTGACCAGATATTTGCCGAGAGATTTTAGAACAATCTCTTGTTGACCGATGAACGAATCGACGACAAGGCCTGCCATTTTCTCACCTTTACGTACGATGACGACTGCCACTTCATCTTCCATCGTTTCCCCATTATCAGGCACTTGGAAAATGTCCTGCAGCGAAACGAGCGGAACTACACGTCCCCGGAAGTCGATCACTTTTTGGCGGTGAGCCATCATGATTTGATCTTTTTTAAATACAGCCGTCTCAATGATGGAGCTGAGTGGGACAGCGTACTTCTCATCTTTCACTTGTACCAGCATCGCGGAAATGATAGAGAGCGTAAGCGGCAATTGAATGAGGAAAATCGTGCCCTGACCGCGCACAGAATCTACGCTGACACTGCCACCCAACGATTCAATTTTGGACTTAACGACATCCAGTCCAACACCACGACCGGAAATATCAGATACAACCTCCGCTGTACTAAAGCCTGCTGCAAAAAGCAACTCGTGGATTTGCTTGTCGCTCATGCTATCTGCAGTAGCAGGATTGACAATCCCTCTCTCAAGCGCTTTTTTGAGAACTTTATCTTTATTGATTCCAGCACCGTCATCTTTTACTTCAATAAATACATGGTTCCCACTGTGGAAAGCGCGGAGCTCGATTTTTCCTTCCTCTGGCTTACCCGCCTTTTTCCGATCTGCTGGAGACTCAATTCCGTGGTCAAGCGAGTTACGCAGCAAGTGATTGAGTGGGTCCCCGATTTCGTCGATGACAGTACGGTCCAATTCTGTCTCCGCACCGATAATCTCCAGATTCACTTTTTTATTCAGATCTTTTTGCAGATCGCGAATCATACGTGGGAAACGATTGAATACTTGCTCCACTGGAACCATCCGCATGGTCAGAATGATGTTTTGCAAATCGCCACTAATCCGACTCATGTGCTCCACGGTTTCCTGCAATTCATTCTTTCCGATCTCGCGTGCCAACTGCTCCAAACGACCGCGGTCAATGACTAATTCGCTAAACAGATTCATCAAGATATCCAAGCGTTCGATATCCACACGAATTGTTTTTCCACCAGCCGTCGCCTTCTTCACAGGTGCTTGAGGAGCTTCTGCTGCTCCTTTTTCAGCTGGCGCTGGCGTCTGTTGCACTACGGGAGCAGGTGGAGCTTCACTCTTCAATTGAATCGTTTCGATTGTCACATCTTGGATTTCCGAAATGTTAAGAATCGTAGTTCGTACTTTTTCAATCGATTGCTCCGTCACATAGGCGATTTCAAACGATTGTTCAAATCGTTCATTCTCGATATCTTCAACAGCTGGCTTCGTTTTGATCACTTCACCCATGGATTCCAATTGATCAAAAACCATGTAAGAGCGAGCAGCCTTGAGCAAGCAGTTTTCATTCAATGTCACTTTGATCCACAAAACGTTATTTCCGAGCTCCTGAGACTGCTTCAAGACCATCATTGCATAATCGTCCAGTTCATGCTCTTCAGCTGGTGTACTTTCCTCTTGCGGTGCTTCCACGACCATCGTAGCAGCTGCTACTTCCTGCTCGGCTGAAAAATCTCCAGCTACAATCGCCCGCAGCTTCTTTACAATAGCGGATACATCCGCTGAACCGTCTCCACCCTCTGTGATATCGATGACCATGCCTTCAATCAAATCTACGCTCTGAAAAATAGCGTCCATGATATCACTGGTAATCGTTAACTTCTGATTGCGAATCAGGTCAAGTACATTCTCCGCTTCGTGAGTCAAACTCGCCATGTCTTCAAAGCCCATGGTCGCCGACATCCCCTTCAATGTATGAGCGGAACGAAAAATCTCTTTGACGTGGCCAATATTACCCGGATCACTTTCCAAGAGTAACAAGTTGGCGTTGATTGCCTGTAGGTGTTCCTTTGACTCCTCAATAAACATGTCCAAATACTGATTCATATCCATAGGTGATCCACCTCCCAAAAATCAGTGCAAGAGCTTGCACAACAGCTCTGGAATCTTTTCTAATGGGGCCACGTTGTCTGCCAAGCCTGCTTGAATCGCTGCTCGTGGCATTCCGTATACGACACAACTCGACTCATCTTCGATAATACTTGTAACAGCGCCAAGCTCCTTCATACGCTTTAGCCCTTTAGTCCCATCATTTCCCATGCCTGTCATGATGATTGCCCATTTGTCTACGTTTGTCAATTGACTGACTGATTCAAACAGGATATCGACAGACGGTCTGTGACCACCTCGTGGCTCCTCTTGATGTAAATAGGCCTGAAGTCTCCCATTTACTTGACGAACTTCGAAATGGAAGCCTCCTGGAGCGATGTAAGCTGTACCATTTTCCAAATACTCGCCATCGACAACCTCGGTTACTCGAATTTGGCATAACGAGTCTAGCCGATTTGCTAACGATTTCGTGAAACCTGCTGGCATATGCTGAACGATGGCAATTGGTGCCGGAAAATTCGCCGGAATTGCAGTGAGTACACTCTGCAATGCTTTAGGACCACCCGTAGATGTACCTAAAACCACCAGTCTTGCCTTTCCGCCCACTTGTGACCGCATCACGGCAGGCGGGCTCGGTATTTTCGTACGTATTACTGGAGATGCCGGTGCAGCTTTTGATTCGGAAGATACCGGTTTGACTACGCGAGGGATCTGCTTTCTCAAACGTACTTTCGATGCTGCCGCAGCCTTCACGCGCTCGATAAGACGATCGCCCACTTTGTGGATGTCGAGAGAAATTGGACCAGACGGCTTCGTTACAAAGTCAAACGCGCCTAGCTCCAACGCATGAATCGTAGCTTCGGCCCCTTCTTTTGTCAGGCTGCTCAACATGACGATAGGAACCGGGCATTCATTCATCAGCTTTTCCAAAGCGTCCAAACCGTTCATAACCGGCATTTCAATGTCGAGAGTTAGAACATCCGGCGCCAGTTCTTTACATTTTTCAATACATTCGAGTCCATTCTTAGCTCGATCAATCACTTCAATCTCAGGATCCGTTGATAAAATGTCCGAAATTACTTTACGCATGAATGCAGAATCGTCCGTGACGAGAACGCGGATTTTGCTCATTCGAATGTCGCTCCCTTCCTACTTTTATGTCTCATCGTATGAAGTGCCTCAACTTCGCAAGAAATCCATTGAGACCACTGACAGAAGCATCTGAAGTACCCGGACGATCCAAATACCGTTCTACCAGATTTCGTATGCTTCTCGCGGCTTGCGATTGTGGATATGTAAGTAGAAAAGGACGCTGCATTTTAACAGCTTTTGAAACATAAGGATCATCCGAAACATATCCAAGCGACTGAATATCCAGATTCAAAAAGCGTTTGGAAACCATCGCAAGCTTGTCCGCCGTCATTTTCCCTTCTTTCTCCGACGACGCTCGGTTTATCACCAATCGAATGGAGACAGCGGGGTTACGTGCGTGTAGCATCTTGATGACTGCATATGCATCCGTTATCGCTGGTGGTTCGGGGGTGGTAACGAGGATGACCTCGTCTGAGGAGAGCATGAATCGCATGGATTCTTTTGAAAATCCTGCTCCCGTATCAAAAATGATTGTGTCGGCATAGCCTTGTAGCGGGTCCAGATGAGAGAATAAGCGATCAAGCTTGTGATCATCTAATTGCATAATTTGTGTAAATCCAGAACCACCCGCGATAAATTCTAAGCCTCCTGGCCCATGCTCGATAATGTCCCAAACAGTCGTATCTGGCTCTAACAAATGAAACAGATGCTTTTTTGGTGTAATTCCCATTAATACATCCAGATTTGCCAGACCCAGATCCAAGTCAAACAAAACCGCCTTATGACCCTTCTCAATCAAACCAAGCCCAAAATTCAAGCTGAAATTGGACTTGCCGACACCACCTTTTCCACTCGTCACTGTCACCAGTCTAGTTGGTCGTGTCTTCTTGTTTTGTAGCATCCGCTCACGGAGTTGCTCTGCTTGGTCACGCATCTGTTTACTCTCCCATAATCATCGTTGAAACCAGCTCCGGTGTAGCTACAACGATATCATCTGGTACATTTTGACCTGTCGTTACATAGGAGAGCTGTAGATTCATCTCCTGACAAACATTCAACATCGTGCCAAAGCTGTTCGTTTCATCCGCTTTTGTAAAAATGACTTGCTTCACTTGAACTTCCGCAAAATTTTGGACGATCGCTTTCATATCGTTGAATTTGGAGCTCAAGCTAAGTACTAGATAGTTCACGCTGTCTTTTCCATGCTCCAACAATTCACGAATGCCTTCCACGTATTCATCGTTGCGAAAATTTCGTCCAGCCGTATCGACAAAAATGAGGTCACAATCACTTAAGCGTTCCATCGCTGCCGCCATTTCTTTCGGAGAAAAGACAACCTCCAGCGGGACATTCAAAATGTTTGCGTACGTCTTCAATTGTTCTACTGCTGCCATTCGATACGTATCAGCCGTGATAAAGCCGATTTTTCGTTTTTCCTTCAACATGCTGTTCGCCGCAAGCTTCGCAATGGTCGTTGTTTTTCCAACCCCTGTCGGACCGAAAAAGAAAGCATACCGTACGTTCTTACCCAGCTTTGGCGAAGATGCTGTATATGGCTCAATCATCGAAGTGATAATCGTTCGGCATACAGCAAATGCTTCTTCCTCCGTCCACTTTTCACCCGGTTGCGACATTTCCATTACTTTTCGAATGATTTCCGCTGTTAGCTCTTCAGTCACTTCTTGTTTCAGTAACTTTGCACGAATAGACTGTATCTCTGGAGGAAGTTGTTCACTTAAGTCATGCACCAACAGCTTTTGAAACATTTGACGCATATCTCGCATTTCAGTGGCAATCGCGTCATGATTACTTGCGGGTAAAGCTCTTTCTTGGGTTGTCATGACAGGAGCATGCTGCTCAGCTGGCTCTCCTTGCTTTTGCACAGCTCTCGTATCTGGGATCTCTTCTTTTGGAGGCGTCGCAACCGCGGTTTGTGTCAACGCGGCTACGACCTGCTCCCTACCTGTTGATTCAACTTGTTGATTCTCCGATGTTTTTGTCACAGTCGGTCTTCGATACGCTTGAGCAGCGGTGTACGTACCCGTCTGCGATTTGGGCAAAACGTTGTTGGTTCGATGTTCAGCTGCTACTGTTGGATTTTCTCGCTCGGATGCCTTTTCATCGACAGCAGCGATTACTTCGATTCGTTGTTTGCCAAACATCCCGAACAATCCACCTGTTTTTATCGGCTTGGAATTAAGAATCACAGCATCCATTCCTAAGTCCGTCCTGATTTTTCCCATTGCTTCTGGCATCGAATCGACAATGTAACGTTTTACCCTCACGAAATGTTCACCATCCCTACGCTTTGCACTTCAACATGTGGTTCGAGCTCGCTGTACGACAAAACGGGAACGTCTGGCATCATGCGATCTACTAATTGACGCAAGTACATTCGGACCGCTGGTGATGAAAGAATGATCGGCTGTTGACCCGAGTTGATCATTTTGCTCACTTCAGTCGACATGTTTTGGAATATTCGCTGAGACGTTTCCGGATCCATCGCCAGATAGCTTCCTTGCTCAGACTGTTCCACACGTTCAGAGATTGCTTTTTCCAATCCTGCTCCAGCTGTAAGCACGCGAAGTGGTTGTCCTGGCTCCGTAAATTGGAGTGTGATCTGTCGCGCCATCGCCTGTCTCACATATTCTGTCAGTACATCTGGATCTTTTGTATACAAGGCTTGATCCGCAAGTGCTTCAAGGATGACGTTGAGATTTCGAACAGACACTTTTTCACGCAACAGCTTTTGCAATACTTTTTGTACGTCCCCAATGGCGAGCATACTTGGAATCAGCTCGTCTACGAGAACTGGTGCTGTCTCCCGTACATTGTCGATCAAGGCCCTTGTTTCCTGGCGACCTAACAATTCGTGGGCATGTCGCTTGATGACCTCTGTCAAGTGTGTAGCCACAACAGATGGCGGATCGACAACTGTATAGCCGGAAAGCTCAGCAATCTCCTTATTCTCTTCTGTTACCCATAATGCAGGCAATCCAAACGCAGGTTCTACGGTTTCTATACCAACAATAGAATCATCTTCGATCCCCGGGCTCATCGCCAGATAGTGATCCAGCATGATTTCCCCTTTTGCGACCTGGTTGCCTTTTATTTTAATCATATATTCATTCGGTCGAAGCTGGATGTTGTCACGTATACGAATGACCGGTACAACGATCCCCATCTCGAGTGCGATTTGTCTTCGAATCATAATGACCCGATCTAACAAATCTCCTCCCTGCTTCACATCGGCAAGCGGGATTAAGCCATAACCGAACTCGAATTCGATCGGATCGACCTGTAACAGGTTCACGACGCTTTCTGGACTGCGTACTTCTTCCAATTGCTGCTCTTCCACCTGGTCGGCGGATTCTTGGATTTGCATCTTTTGGTTCTTCTCCATTTTCCAAGCAGCAAATCCCATTATCCCGCATACCGGAAGTACAGGCAGAATTCCAATCGGTGTAAAGAGTCCCAGCAATAACATGCATCCGGCTACGATATAGAGAAGACGCGGAAAGCTGAACATTTGCTTGACGATGTCTTCACCAAGACCTTCACCAGAAGTAGAACGCGTTACAATAATACCCGCTGCGGTCGAGATTAAGAGCGCTGGAATCTGGCTCACCAGTGCGTCACCGACAGACATGGTAGTGAATCGAGAGGCAGATTCTGCAAAGCTCATATCGTGAATGAGCATCCCGATGATAAAACCACCAATAATATTTACGATAAAAATGATAATACCCGCGATGGCGTCCCCTTTTACGAATTTGCTGGCACCATCCATTGCTCCATAAAAGTCAGCTTCGTTCTCAATCTTTTTTCTTCGGACACGTGCATCTGCTTCTGTGATCATCCCTGCATTCAGATCGGCGTCGATACTCATCTGTTTACCAGGCATCGCGTCGAGCGTAAAACGTGCTGCTACCTCAGCTACACGCTCAGAACCTTTCGTGATTACGATAAACTGAATGATGATCAAGATCAGAAACACGACGAAACCGACGACTTGATTACCACCGACTACAAAGCTACCGAACGTTTCAATAACTTTACCGCCTTCACCATGCGATAAAATATTTCTCGTCGTCGACACGTTCAAGGCTAGTCGAAAAAGTGTTGTAATAAGCAAAACTGTCGGAAAGATCGAGAATTCCAAAGTTTCTTTTGTATACATCGACACAAGCAAGATGGTCAATGCAAGGGAGATATTCAAAATCAACAGCAAATCAAGTAGCGCTGAAGGAAGTGGGATTACCATCATGACAACAATGCTTATGACAAAAAGGATCGTACCAACTTCTTTAAATTTGAATCCCACTGGTTATCCTCCTTCCATTTATTTCACTTTCCCTTGCAGCTTGTAGACGTACGCGAGAACTTCCGCGACCGCTTTAAACATCTCTTCGGGAATTTGTTGCCCAACTTCAACTTGACTATAGAGAGCCCGGGCCAAGGGCTTGTTTTCCATGGTAACGATACGATGCTTTTTCGCTACTTCCCTTATTTTTAATGCTAGATAGTCTTGCCCTTTGGCGATTACCGTCGGTGCACTCATCGCACTTGCGTCATAGCGAACGGCAACAGCAAAGTGAGTCGGGTTCGTAATAATGACATCCGCTTTGGGAAGCTCCTGCATCATACGGCGAATGGCCATACTTCTTTGCCGTTCACGAATCTTCCCTTTGATAAGCGGATCACCTTCCGCTTGCTTATGCTCGTCCTTGAGATCCTGCTTGGACATCCGCAGATTCTTTTCATGCTCATAACGCTGATAGGCGTAGTCCAGAATCGCGAGAATGAAAAGCAATAACCCGAGATAGATTCCCAGCTTTGTCACCTCTTCGGCAGTAAACGATAGGACTGCTCCGAGAGACAATAAGGAAAGCTGTACAACTTGTTCCTTTGCATTCCATAGAATGACGTACGCGACATATATGCCTGCGCTTATTTTCAATAAAGATTTCAGTAGCTCTACGAGCGAGCGTAAGGAAAAAATTCGTTTTGCCCCTTTAATCGGATCGATCTTTTCCAGTTTCATTTGGAGGGGTTCCGTACTAATTAGCCAGCCTACCTGCATGTAGTTCACCGCAAATGCGACAAGAAAACTCAAGCCCAGAATAGGTCCTACAATTTTTATCGCTTCAAATACGAGCTGCATCACGATGACTTTTAAATTTTCTTCATTTACTTGCCACGTGGTGTATGTAATCAATGACTCCCGCATCAAATCTTGAAATGTGCCTAGCATGGTAGAGCCAAGCATCATTAACAGAAAGAAAAATGCTGTCAAAGATAGGGCTGGGGAAAGATCCTGACTTTTCGCGACTTGCCCTTTTTTTCGTGCGTCTTGCTTTTTCTTGGGCGTAGCTTTTTCTGTCTTTTCCCCATTAAAAAATTGAAGATCTACTTGATAAGAAAGCCTCAATTGATTCATGGTGATCCTCCGAGCGATTTCATCATTTCTGCAAGTGCCCGGAACATGTTCCCAAACAATCCGTTCAGGGTCAGCAAGAACGCAGGCATCACCACGATAAGCAGTAAAAAACCCGCAAGCAGTTTAATGGGCAAGCCCACCACAAAGATATTAAACTGCGGGACAGATTTGGCGATAATACCAAGAGAGAGATCAACCAGAAACAATGCAACGACGATAGGCGCCGCAATCATAAATGCACTCACAAACATCGTTTGAAATGTTTTTACTGCTGTCATCATGACGTTTTCGCTTCCGAAAGCCGCCCACATGATGTCCACCGGTATAACCTGGTAACTGCTTAACACACCTTGTATCAGCATGTGATGCCCGTCAATACTGAAAAAGTACAGGACAGCCAGAATGTTTTTGAAGTTACCTGTCACCGGGATATATGTACCCGTTTTGGGGTCAATCACGTTTGCCATTGCAAGACCCATCTGCATGTCCATCAGTCCGCCGGCAACCTGAATAGCGATAAACATCATTTCACATATGTAACCAAGAATGACACCAACAAGCGCTTCCTTCATGACATACAGAATAAATGTCAAATCCATCGGAATCTCGCCTTGCACCGGCAAGGATTGAAAACTGATGACGGCCATGACAAATGCAAGACCGATTTTAAACTGATTCGGTACACCACGAATGGAAAAGAACGGAGCCGTTACAAAAAAGGCACTCATTCGGACAAAAACAAGCAAGAATACGGGCAGATACATCAGAAAAAGATTCATATGCTACCCAACAAAACGATGAAGGTTACCGAAGATCCCCATCGTAAAATCAAGCAGTACCCGAAGCATCCATGGACCAGCAGCCAAGATCACGACAAATACGGCCACGATCTTTGGAATGAAAGCGAGTGTCTGCTCCTGAATTTGTGTCGTTGCCTGAAAGACACTGACCATCAAACCGACCAGTAAGGCGACCCCAAGTGCGGGTGCCGAAATGAGCAGGATGGTATAAACAGAGCTTTGGGCGATTTGCATAAGTAATTCTTGTGTCATGCTCTACCTCCTGAGGCATTCGGAATGTCGCTAAAAACTGGTCAAAAGTGATCTCACAATGAGATACCAGCCGTCCACCATGATGAACAATAAAATCTTAAACGGCAATGAGATCATAACCGGCGGTAACATCATCATCCCCATCCCCATCAAAATACTGGAGACGATCATATCAATTACGAGAAAAGGAATGAATATCATAAAACCGATCTGAAAAGCCGTCTTCAATTCACTAATGGCAAAAGCAGGTACCAGTGCATTCAAAGGAATATCTTGGATCGATTTTGGTCGTTCGGCTTTTGTGTATTCCAGAAAAAGTGCTAAATCTTTTTCACGCGTCTGCTTTGCCATAAATTCCTTAAAGGGTATGACTGCTGCGTTAAGTGCCTGCTGTTGCGTTAGCTTGCCTTGCATAAATGGCTGCACGGCTGTTTCGTTTACTTGTCCGAGTGTCGGAGCCATAATGAAAAATGTCATAAACAACGCAAGGGCAATCAATACCTGATTCGGTGGCATTTGTTGAGTTGCCAATGCATTTCGTACAAAAGACAAGACAATCATAATTCGCGCAAAACTGGTCATTAAAAGCAAAATCGCTGGAGCTACAGATAGTACTGTCAAAATCAGTAACAGCTGAATGGCCGTCGATGTCTCCTGCGGTGTTCCAGTTCCGCCGCCTATCTTCAAATCAATGCTCGGAACAAGCGGTGTCCCCGCTGGCGCCGCCATGACCATATCAGGTACGGATAGCAACACTGCGACAAGCATCAGCACCTGCAAAAAATATTTCATTTTTGGTCCCCTCTGTCCTGAGCTTGCTCTTTCTTCCAATGTTCTGTTTGGTTTGGACGATTTTTCAAGTCGTTCCATTGACCCTGCAACAGATCTTGAAAGCTTTTACCGTCCATATCAGAAGAAAACAAGATTTCTTCTTCTGCCTGCTTTTTCTTACCGAACGGGAGCCACTCTAGCGAGAATGGGCTTTTCATTGGTTTGATCTCTGCGTCAGCCAAGATCAGATCTACCTCTTCACCCGGTTCGATCCTACGAAGCAATTGAACGTTTTCTCCCACGCCCACGATGTACAATGACTCGCCGATCATAACAACCTGAAGTGTTTTGCCATTGCCTAACGCAGTAGCGCTAATCACTTTAATTGGTCCATGACTTTGAGCCCCTTGACGTCGACCAAGAAAACGGAGCAATAAAAAGATCAATACTGCAATAAAGCCAAGCGAAAAGATGACTTGAACTAGATACCCGATCATACTTCCTGTTCCGCTGCCCGGAATGGCCGCCGGCTGTTCACTGCCGGCGGGCGCATTGCTAGTTGGCACTTTTCCCTGGTTGTACGCATCCGCTACTGAACCTTCCGCAAAAGCGGTACTCGGCAGGGAGGAGACGAAAAGCAACAGGATCAGACTGAAGGCTAAAATGAGTCTTGCCCCTGCATTCCGGATCATCATCATTAGCTCATTGTCTTTTTGATCGCTTCCAGAACGCGATCCGCCTGGAATGGTTTTACGATGAAGTCTTTTGCGCCCGCCTGGATCGCATCGATTACCATCGCTTGTTGACCCATCGCGGAGCACATGATCACACGCGCGTTAGGATCCAATTTTTTAATTTCTTTCAATGCAGAAATTCCATCCATCTCTGGCATGGTAATATCCATGGTTACGAGATCAGGTCCCAATTCTTTATACTTTTCAACTGCTTGTGCACCGTCACTTGCTTCCCCTACGACGCTGTACCCGTTTTTCGAAAGAATTTCCTTGATCATCATACGCATGAATGCTGCATCGTCTACGATTAAAACTTTGTTAGACATGAATAGCTCCTCCCTAATGCTTCCCTCTTGATTGGATTATTGTAATTTTTGAACACGATCTATCTGACTGATGATGTCTGTAACACGAACCCCAAAGTTCTCATCAATGACGACAACCTCGCCCTTGGCAATTAATTTGTTGTTCACCAAAATATCTACATGCTCACCTGCCAGCTTGTCCAACTGTATAATCGATCCAGCGGACAAGTCAAGGATTTCTCTAATAAGCTTTTTCGTACGACCTAACTCAACTGTTACTTGCAATGGAATATCGTGAAGCAGGTTTAAGTTCTGTATGTCTCCTGTATACATAGGAGCACCTCCAAGCGGAGCAAATTGTGCTGGTACTACATTCGCCTGACTAGCTGCAAGACCTCCGAAATGCTGTGGTGTTGGCGGAGCCATTGGAGGCTGCTGATACATACCTGGGTACGGAGCGTAGCCTGGTGGCATCATTGGTTGTCCATACGCGTCAGGATACATCGGCGGCTGTCCTGGGTAGCCCATTGGCTGTGCGTAACCCGGTTGTTGCTGATACACCGGCTGTTGCTGTTGTGGCGGCGCTACAGGCGGTACGTGGCTCTGTGGTTGCTCCGGCGCACTTGATTGGATAGAAGGAGCCGACAGACTCATAGCAGGCAGAGAAGGCATCTCTATCTCATCTATGAGGGCGGCCACTGCTGCTTCATCCTCTGAACCTCCAACCAATCTATCAATCATCTTTTTCGCAAAGGAAAGCGGGAGAAGCTGCATAATATTGGAATCGATAAGTTCGCCTTGCTCTCCTACCTTTAAGCGGAAAGATACTTTCACCAGAGGACTGTCATCATCAGAGAAGCTGTCTCCACCCTTGCCTTGCGCCAGATCCATTACATCGATGCCAGGTGGCGTAATATTAATAAACTGGTTGAAAATCGTCGACATGGACGTAGCAGCGGAACCCATCATCTGATTCATTGCTTCCTGAACCGCGCTGATATGAAGCTCAGACATTTCAGTGCTCGCTGGTCTGCCGTCTCCGCCCATCATCAGATCCGCGATAACTGCAGCATCTTCCATGCGAATGACTAGCAGGTTAATTCCTTTGAAACCGTCTGTATATTCCACGTGGACGGCCACGTGAGGAATCGGAAATTCGCTTTCCAATTCATCGACATTGACTACGGAAACAGTAGGGGTAGTAATATCTACTTTTTGACTTAACAAAGTAGATAACGCGGTAGCTGCGCTCCCAAAGGAGATATTACCAATTTCTCCGAGTGCATCTTGTTCAAACGGGGACAGAAAATCGGCAACATCCTGGGTCACTGCCGACACAGCTTCCTCTTCGTCCTCAACCAAGTTGTTCGCACGTAACAGCGCGTCAATCTCGTCTTGAGAAAGCATATCTCTACTCATTTTGTTCCTCCCCCTCCTCTATGACTTCATCAATCTGTACGGCGACCCTTCCTTTAAGTGTTCCTGGCTGACCCAAGAACTTTAAGTGGTCGCCCACTTTAATTTTCAACTTGTTGTCGATTGATTGATCTAATTGAATGACATCACCTTTTTGCAGCTGCAGGAAATCTCCTACTGTAATCGTAGCTGTCCCCATTTCAGCAACAATCGGCAATTTTGCAACTTTTACTCGCTCTTCTACACGCAGACGCTCTTCTTCATCCCGCGTTTTCTTTTGTTTGGAGAACCAGTATTGTCCAGACAGCTTTGTCATGATTGGCTCCAGTACCACGTGAGGCAAACAGAGATTGATCATTCCTGTTGTATCGCCGATTTTGGTACTAAAGGAGATTACCACGACAATCTCGTTAGGTGAGACGATCTGCATGAACTGTGGATTCATCTCCAAACCTTCCTGGTACGGATCTAGCTCAATGATTTGCTTCCATGCCTCGTGGAAAGTATCCAGCGCTTTGCCGAATACGCGTTCCATCACCGTTGTTTCAATTTCCGTAAGGGCGCCCATCTTTTCTGGAATCGCCCCCTGTCCTCCCAGAAGTCGATCCAGCATAGTATAGGCGATGTTTGGATTTACTTCCAAAACCATTCGTCCTTCCAGCGGAGGAGCTTCAAAGATGTTCAAGATGGTCATCTTGGGAATAGAACGTATAAATTCGTCATACGGCAATTGATCGACGGAGGCAACCGTAATTTGCACGAAGGTACGGAGCTGAGCTGAAAAATACGTAGTCAACAGCCTCGCGTAGTTTTCATGGATTCGCGTTAAACCACGGATCTGATCTTTTGAGAATCGCAGGGCGCGTTTGAAATCATATACTTTGACTTTACGCTCAGTTTCTTCCTTTTTCAGCTCGTTGGCATCCATTTCGCCCGAAGATAGGGCGGCCAACAGCGCATCAATCTCACTCTGTGAGAGAACCTCGGCCATATGTCGTCACCTCCTTGCTATGTATACCATAATCGCTTCCTATGACAAGACGCGTTTGGTTGTCACTACTTGAACAATCTTACCTTCTTGCATCAGGGAGCTGATTTCATTCATAATTTTTGCTTCCAGCTTGTTCACACCTTCAGTACCTTTTATGTCTTCTGGTGTCAACCCCGCCAATGTTTTAATAATCACTTGATTGACTTGCGGCAAACGCTGCTCCAGCTCTGTTTTAGCATCAGCACTGTCGGCCGTAATGCTAAAGCGTACAATCATGTAATTATTCGTTAGCAAGTTCGTAGTAATTTCGCCAGTGTCAACGGAGAACTCTTTCATTTCCTCTGCCGTGAGCGTCTTCACTTCTTGCTCTCCCGTCGTGGCTGTTTGCGCATCCGGAGAGAGATACGTTTGCCAGAGAACAAACGAGATCACTCCCAGTAGCGATATCGCGATGATAATGATTAGAGCCATGTTAAACAATCGATTTTGAAACATCGCTAATGCCTCCCGCTATTCATTTGAATCACCCGGCATTTTCGGTACAGATGTTGCCGGAGGAACATTATGATAAAAAGCCTGAACACGTTCAGCGATGGATTCCACCGAATCCTTCACGATGTACTTTCTGTCGTTGAATAGCGTGATTACGCTATCCGGAGTTGCTTCAACAGTTTCAATGTGAGTGATGTTCAGATAAAATGTAGAGCCGTTAAAACGAGTTAACTTAATCATTGGCTGCTCCTTTCCGGATCAGGCTGGGGAAGGCTTAGAACACTTCCCCGGCCAATTCCGTTAAACGAAATTATCGTTTCAGGTTCACCAGTTCTTCTAATACTGTGTCAGATGTCGTGATGATCCGAGAGTTTGCTTGGAAACCGCGTTGTGCCACGATCATTTCTGTAAATTCTTCAGAAAGGTCAACGTTGGACATTTCCAGTTGTCCTGCGATGATGCTGATTCGTGCATCTGCTGGAGTAGCTGGAGTCATTGGATCATCATCACGTGCACCGGCGTTCACTGTGTTTTCGTAGAGGTTGTTACCGATCTTCTTCAAACCACTTGGGTTGTTGAAGGTCATTACGCCAATAGTATTGTCCGAAGCAAGTGCTCCAGTATCATCCACAGTCGTAACTACGCCATCCTTACCAATGGAGTAAGAAACAATTCCATCTGCTTGGTTGATTTGGATTGGAGCCGGATCAGTGTTCATCAACTTCATCCCTTGGGAGTTCACCAAGAAACCTTGGGCATCACGAGTGAAGTTCCCTGCACGCGTGTAATAGATGGTTGCCCCTTCATCAGGACTGACCATGAAAAACGCGTCTCCTTCGATGGAAAGGTCTGTCGGCAGGTTTGTTGTCATTGGGCTACCAGCAGAGAAAACAGTATCAATAGAAGCAATGGAAGCACCCAGGCCGATTTGCGTCGGGTTTGTACCGCCTTTACCACCATCTGTAGGAGCACCAGCCCCTTGAACGTTTTGGCTCAAAATATCTTGAAACATTACACGACCCTTTTTAAAGCCAACTGTGTTTACGTTCGCGATATTGTTACCAATAACGTCCAATTTTGTTTGAAAACCACGCATGCCTGAAATACCTGAGTACATTGAGCGAAGCATAGTTATTTCCTCCTTTACCTTCTCATTTACAGCGGCTACCTCTGTCAGTCGGTAGCCGAATGGGCTTCCTCAAAAGGAGGTCCAGCCCAGTAAACAGCCACCTACACGAAAATGGCACTGTCGATGTTTGTAAATACATTGTCCTTCATGCTGCCATCGTCTACGGCGGTAATAATTTTCCGATTTACGATGCTCACGACGTAGGCCACATTATCCATCATAACGAGAGACTCTCTGGCGCCTTTGGCGGCTGCTTTTTGCACAGCGGACTCCAAACGCTCCAGCTGCGGTCTTTCTAGCGTAATGCCCCGCTCCTGCAAGCGATTGACGGCATGTTGGCTAAAACTAAGTGGCTCCGACTTGGTTGCAGCGCCAATCGATTCCGTCAAATACTGCTGAAATAACGTGTTGTTTCCCGGAGCAGTTTGGGTAGTAGCTTTTGCGACGTGATTCGTTTTCGGAGGAAAATAGGGTTGCCCCACACGAAAATGGTTCATGGCGCTTCCTCCTTATATCCAATCCTAGACGATGTCGTCAATGCCGCGAGCCGTTTCCCGCAATCGATCCCATAGCACATCTGTTGATTCATTGCTGTCTACCAGGGCATCGAGAGCAAATTCTTGCTCGTCTTTATCTTGCTGTTGTCGATTCTCTTGCTGCTGTCGTGCTTGTTCACGCTGCTGTTGGAAGTTAAAAGCTGTATCCTGCTGCTGGTTTACCTCCAAGCGATCAACTTGCAAGCCTTGCTGTGTCAACGCAGCTCGAAGCTGCGGAAGCTGATTGTCCAGCATATCCTTTCCAGCCTGTGTTTCGGCATGGAACTGTGCTGTAATCACTCCATTTTGGGAAGTAATGGTTACATCTACTTGGCCCAAAGATTGTGGATTCAGAATCAGCCTCGCCTCATGTACGCCATTATGTTGCGTCAACTGCATCTTGGACACGAAAAGTTGTGTGACTTGCTGTGTCAGTTGATTGGCGTTCACATGATGTGTTGGAACCGACTGTTGCTGAAAGGTCTGTACCGATTGTGTCTGCGTATTAGATGAAGCAATAATCGGTGTCTGACCATTTCCATTCAACATGCCCTCTTGCGCATCGCCCTCTTGATTCAAAAGGCCGCCTTGCAGGGTAGGCTGTACAGTTTGAGACTGAATCCCTGCCTCTAGCTTGTAAGCCGAGAGACCTTGATTCAACCGTAGTGGTGAAATCGTCTTAAACGTGTCTTGCTGGGTTGTGTTCATGTTTGCCATCACATCGGATCGCAAGTTCAGTCCACTTCTTTTCGACTCTTCCGTATTTCCTTTTTGATTCTTCAGGGATTCGAGAAGAGCTGCCAGCTTGTCCAGTTCGTTTGGAGTTGCTTCCCCTTTTTTCAGGTTAGCTAGAATCTGCTTCAAATCCTCACTCACTTGACCAGCATTTCCTTGCGCTTTACCCAAAAGTTGTTCAATTGCAGTTGCAAATTTTTCTTGGGCATCAGGCGGTAATTCGTCTTGCGTAGTTTGACCAGAGCCAAGCAGTTGGGCAAATAATGCCATGAGCTCAGCTAATGCTAGCATCTCCTCTTCACTTAAACCCTCTGGCGCAACCATTGTCTCTTCTGCGTTTCCCACTTGATCCAACATCTGCATCAATTGCATGGAAAACATTTGACCTAAACCAGTTCCTCCCGCATTTGCCACAGGTGTCGCTGTAACAGATCCAGCTGATCCTACGGCAGGAGTCAAATTGGCCACATTCATCTCGTTCACCTCCTCTTTTTGAATTGTTGCTTATAGGAACGAAAACAGATGATTGCTCAATCTATTTTCGAAGCAACTCTGTCGTGATGCGAGCCGCCAGATTGTCTTTTTCTTTCTTGTCGTCATTGGCGATCGCTGAGAGAGTTTGTGCCCGTTTATTCGCAGGCAAATCTTTCATTAAAGCAATGGCTTGGGCCTTGTTAGTATTCATGAGTGAACGAATGATGGCAGCAGCATCCGCTGGCGGCAATTGAGTAAATGTATTGTTTAGATCCTCATTCGATTCAGACCCATCACGCGTATTGCTCAGCGCCTTTGTAAGAACATCTACACGTTGTTGTAGAGCAGCAATGTCATCATCTTTGTTCACTACTGAATCTTTTAACAAGATCGAAATATCGGCAGCTTTCTTCGGTTCCATCTTCGCCAAAATGTCCGCTTGTTGGGCAGGTTTCATTTTGGTCATAACCGTCACTGACTCTTCCAGCTTGAGATTTTCAATAATGGCTGCAGCATTTTTGGGTGACATGGTTGTATACACTTTAGCCAAATCTGCAAACTGCTTCTGACGTTCTTCCTCAGTAGCACGTTTATCTTCCATTGCCTTGTTTAAATCATCGATCTGCTTTTCCAGTGCCACAATAGTGGCGTCTTTCTTTGTTGACTCTTCTTGTAAAGCGGTAATCTGCTGCTGGTTTTTTGCATGATCTTGCTGTAGGGTTGCCACTTGTTTGTCCATGTCAGGTTGTTCTTCTGAGTCGGGAGTTGCCGCATATTCGTCCGGGACTAATTTTTCCACGTACGGTATGGAGTTAGCCCAGTGGAGAACAGTCCCTAACACGTTTACTCCGAGCAAGCTCAGGAGCACACCGCCAAGGAGGCTGGCAAACAGTGCAGGAATGACAATCATATAAAAGAACCATTCCCACCTGCCGTATTCCCGTTCTTCTTGGATTTCTTCCATTTGGAACCTCCCTCAGTAGCTTCGGCGAAGATAGAGCTGCGTACCGATCTCATCCAACTCTTTTTGCTCTTTTTGCTTCTGGTCGTCCAGAAATTGGTGGAGCGACTTTTCCCGAAGGCGTTGCCATAGTTGGGACTCTTTCATACGTTCCGTCAATCGTGACTGACAGCGTTCCACATCCTGTTCACAACCGTGCAAGGTATGTTGCTGATTCTGGATGGATCTCGCAACAGATTGCTGATATTGGGTAATGGAAATGAGCTGAGCAGCACTGCATGTCTGCATCTGTACTTCCTGAAGCTTCACCGTCATCTCGTCATGATGTTCGGTTAGTTGAGTAAGCTTCCACTCTTCTTCGTTTTTACGCTGGATCGACTTTCCGAAAGCCCACTCTGCTTGTTCTTTTTCTTTTTCCTTTAAATCAAGAACCTTTTGGAGATGAAACTGAAACACACGCACGTTAGTTCACTCCTCCGAAATGAGCTGTCAACGCTTGGATAGCGCCCTGCAAAGTAGATGGCTCATGCGTTCCTTGTGCCGTAAATCCAGAAATGATATCACGGTAGCGAATAGCCGCATCGATTTCCCGGT
Organism: Brevibacillus sp. HB1.2; assembly: GCF_013332495.1. Taxonomy (NCBI): domain Bacteria; kingdom Bacillati; phylum Bacillota; class Bacilli; order Caryophanales; family Paenibacillaceae; genus Brevibacillus; species Brevibacillus sp. HB1.2. The sequence continues at coordinate 128,883 of NZ_JABMIU010000002.1, forward strand.
TGCTTCCCGGCTTGTACGCCCCAATATTAATGAGGTCCTCCGCTTCACGAAACGTAGCCAAATGCTTTTTCAGCTGACGAGCAGCATCCAAATGGTTACTATCGACGATTTCATTCATGACACGACTTACACTCGCCATCACATCAATGGCAGGAAAGTGACCTTTGTGAGCGATCTTCCGGTCAAGAACGATGTGACCGTCCAAAATCCCCCGCGCCGCATCCGCAATCGGATCGTTCATGTCGTCAGAATCAACCAGTACGGTATAAAAGGCTGTAATACTTCCCTTATCCGCTGTTCCTGCGCGCTCCATTAGCTTCGGCAACATCGCAAAAACCGATGGCGTATAACCACGCGTAGCCGGCGGTTCTCCGATTGCCAAGCCCACCTCACGTTGCGCCATGGCAAAGCGCGTGACGGAATCCATCATGAGCATGACATTCATTCCACGATCGCGGAAATATTCCGCTATGGATGTCGCAATCATTGCTCCCTTGATTCGAATCATGGCAGGTTGATCGGAAGTAGCTACGACAACAACAGACCGCTTTAGTCCTTCTTCCCCAAGATCACGCTCGATAAACTCCATGACTTCACGGCCGCGTTCTCCAATAAGACCAATGACATTGATGTCTGCCGTAGTATTTCTGGCGATCATTCCCATCAATGTACTTTTTCCTACCCCTGATCCAGCGAAGATGCCGACCCGTTGACCTTTCCCAATGGTAAGTAGACCATCTATCGCTCTCACACCTACACTCAATGGTTCTTGAATGCGCGGTCGAAGGATCGGATTTGGCGGCATGTTGTTCGTAGGATAAGACGTCAGCCCAAATGGCAGTGAACCTTGATAGGGTCGACCCAATCCATCTAGGATCGAACCCAATATTTCTGGTCCAACTTTTACATCTAGCGAACGTCCTGTCGCGACCACATCACAACCTGGACCAATTTCGGTCAATTCGCCTAATGGCATTAACAGCACTTTGTTTTCGCGAAAGCCAACGACTTCTGCGATGATCGGTTCCTTTGTGTTAGCCGGATATAGATGGCATATCTCGCCTAATTTCACTTCTGGCCCTTGCGACTCAATAGTGAGTCCAACAACCTGTGTCACTTTTCCATTCACGCGCATCGGATCTAATCCATGCAGCATGTACTTGTACTTCGAGAGATCTAGAATGCTCATGGAGCCTCACTTCCTCGGGCAATCGTAAGCAGCGCCTGCTTAATCTCCTCCATTTGTGTATCAATGCGGGCATCGACACTTCCCAAAGCAGTACGGATGACACATCCACCATCTTGTACGGTATAGTCAGGGTAAATGGAGAGCTCTGCTTGTCCATCTAACATTTCCAGAAAACCAGCACGATGTTCGAGCACATAATCGAAGTACTTATGGTTGACACATACCGTAATCTCGCCATATACACGTGAGCGGCGGAGTGCCTTTTTCGTTATTTCCAGGACCTGCTCGGGATGCTGTTGCAATTCCTGTCCAATGATTTTTTTAGCGATTTCCATGCTGAGTTCCACTAGAAATGGCTCCGCCTCAGCTATAATCTGTTTTTTTTCGGCAAACGCCTGTTCCAGAATGGTTTTAGCTTGGCTGAGTGTAGCTGTTTGCTCCTCGTATGCCTCACGTTTACCCGCTTCGAAACCTGCCTCCTGCCCTTCCGTCATAGCCTGTTCTTGTACTTGTTGAAACAACTGCGCAGCTTCCTGACGCTTTTGTTCCCACCATTCTTCCATCTGAGCAAGCGTCTCTTGTCTTAATTGCTCTGCTTGCTCCGAAGCTTGCTGCAAGATGCTTTGCGCGGTTTCTTCTGCATCTGAGATGATCGTTTTCGCCTCGATCTCAGCTTGATTTAAAATTTCCTGATTTTCTTGCAACCTTTCAGCAACTTCTTCCGTCTTAAGTGGTACAGGCGTTACCGAGAGGAGAAAAGATTCCTCAGAAGGCCGATAATTGGCGCTTTTGATGATCCTAGACAATGATATCATCTCCTCCACCGCGGGCGATGATGATCTCACCAGCCTCCTCTAAGCGACGGATAATTGCAACGATACGAGATTGTGCCTCTTCGACGTCGCGAAGGCGAACTGGGCCCATAAACTCCATTTCTTCTTTGAAGGTATCCGCCATCCGTTTGGACATGTTCCGGAAAATAACTTCCCGAACCTCTTCGCTGGATACTTTGAGAGAAAGTTGCAGATCGGCATTTTCCACATCGCGGATAACGCGCTGAATCGAACGGTTGTCGAGAGTAGCAATATCCTCGAAGACGAACATACGCTTCTTGATTTCTTCTGCCAGCTCTGGATCTTGAATTTCGAGGGAATCCAGAATCGTGCGTTCGGTTCCACGATCGACACCGTTGAGTACAGCCACGATCGCTTCGATCCCGCCTGCCTGCGTGTAATCTTGGGTAACAGTGGCAGAGAGCTTTTGCTCCAATACCTGTTCAACTTGAGCGATTACTTCCGGTGAAGTGCTGTCCATAGTCGCAATACGTTTCGCAACCTCTGCTTGACGCTCTTGCGGAAGAGCGGACAAGATCATGGCTGCTTGTTGAGCTTCCAGATAAGAAAGCACCAAAGCTATCGTTTGCGGATGCTCATTTTGAATAAAGTTAAGGATTTGACCTGGGTCAGCCTTTCTAGCAAAGTCAAACGGTCGAACTTGAAGGTTTGCCGTCAAGCGATTGATAATATCCATCGCTTTGGTCTCACCCAAAGCTTTTTGCAAAATTTCTTTGGCGTACGTAATCCCGCCTTGTGCAATTACCTCTTTGGCAACTGCTATCTGGTGAAATTCAGATAAAATTTTATCTTTTTCATCCGTATCCACTTTTCGCACATTGGCGATTTCTAATGTCAGTTGCTCGATCTCATCCTCACGTAAATGCTTGAACACCTGGGCAGAAACTTCCGGCCCGAGTGAGATGAGGAGGATAGCTGCCTTTTGTCGTCCTGACAACTCTTTAGCGCCGCGAGCCATACCATTCACTCCTTAATCTTCTGCTAACCAAGTACGAAGCAGAACAACAAACTCATCTGGTTTGCTTCGCGCCAATTTTTCAAGTTGCTTTCTGACCACTACCTGGTCTCCATCTTCTTGGTAAATCAAGTCTGGTATTTCGGCCGCGTTTAACGGTGTCAGCAAGTCTGGCAATTCGTCTTCTTCTTGTTGTTGCTTCGCTTGACTGCGTCTGCGATAAACGAGGAAGGCAACAGCAGCAAGTGCCAAGACTGCAATACCACCAACTGTCCAAAGAACAGCAGGACTTAGTGCACTGGAATCCTCAATCTCAGCTTTTCCTGAGAACTGACGAGGGAGTACAGAAATATGCTTGTCCAACTCAGCATCCGTTAAATCAGAAACCTGATCACTCAAAGTGACACGAACAACATTGCGCAACACTTGTTTGATGCTCTCGAGCGTAGCAGCATCCATCGTTCCACCAGCTGGCGGTTCTACCCCAACGTTGATTGTGATGTCTTCGATCTTGTACGGGCTTGATGTAACATTTCGTGTGATACGATTTACTTCACGGTTAATCGTATCATTCAACTCTTCATATTGACTGTTACTTCCTTGTGGGGCAGCTCCCGGGTAGTTCGTAACTGCATTGTTATTGGTTCCTGCAATTCCCCCTGGAGGTTGACCTTGTCCAGAGAAGGCTTTTGATAATTTTTGAGAAGAAATGATAAGTCCTTCGTTATTCTCTTTGTCAGGTGCCTCAACTATGTTCTCTACGCGATTTTCTTTGTCAAAGTTCATTTTGATGAACGTATGGACGATGACTTTATCGCGTCCCATGATTGTACCCAACAAGTTGTACAGGTTTTGTTGAATTTTCTTTTCAACATCCGCTTTAATTGTTTCCTGTTGCTTAAAGCTACTCAATGTGCCTTCGCTTTCATTGCCTTCGGAACGTTCTAGTGGATTGGAATACTGGTCTGTAATCGCAATCGCTTCCATCGGCAATTTCGGAACGCTTCGGGAAACAAGCAGATATAGCGAGTTAATTTGCTTTTGATCAAGCGTTGTTCCAGGTTCAACATCGACGATAACGGAAGCCGTCGCTGTATCCGGAGTCTCCGTCACCCAAACGCTTTCCTGCGGCAATGTAATCATCACTTGTGCGGAGCGTACACCTTTTACACGTTCCAGCATCTTGCGCAGCTCTTGTTGCAAAGCCTCTTTCTTCATGACATCAAATTGGCGATCTGTAACTCCAAGGGTACTAGAGAAAATTTCTGCATTAATTCCTGCTTGACTCGGAATACCTTGTGCAGCCAAATCGACAATGACATCTTGTGCCATTTTTTCTGGAACCTCGATACTTGTACCATTCCCCGTGATTCGATATGGAATTTGTGAAGCTTCCAACTCTTGCTTGATAGTCCCGATTTCTTGTTCACTCAATTTTTGGTTGTAGAGTGGTTTGTACACCGGCTGAGAAGCGATGTATATGTATAGACCAAGAGAAATCAAGAGGAAGAGCGAAATACCGAGAATCATCCATTTTTGTTTCTTGGAAAATTGGTTCCATTTTGACGTAATCTGGTCTTTGTATACTGCTAAACGTTCGTTCATGTTTCACCTCTCAAAGGATACCAACAACGATCAAATCGACATGCGCATGATTTCTTGATAAGACTCAATCATCTTGTTCCTGACCTGCATAGTCATCTGTAGCATCACGGAAGCTTTTTGACCTGCAACAGTCAATTGGTGCAAGTCGGTAATTTCTCCCGCTGCAAACTTGTCGGCAAGATTCGACGATTCTACTTGCGCCTGATTCACTTTATTCATGGCATCCGATAGAAACGATGAGAATTCTTGGGAAACTTCAGCTGGGGTTGGCTTGTTCACACTCGGTGTACGAATTGGCGTTAGTTGGGAGATTGCACTCATTTCCATTCCTTACTGTCACCCGCTTTACTTGATTTCCAACGCTTTTAGCATCATCGATTTGGAAGCGTTCAGTGCTGTCACGTTGGCTTCGTATGATCTTGATGCAGAGATCATGTCCACCATCTCTTTCATCGGGTCGACGTTCGGCATCAAGAGATATCCGTCTTGATCTGCATCTGGGTGAGATGGATCAAATACTCGCTTAAACGGAGTATTGTCTTCTTGAATCGCTGTAACCTTCACACCTTGTCCACCCTGACTTCCTGAGACCGTCCCCACGGCTGCTTGCAGGAAGTTATCAAACGTTCCATTTGTTTGAGGTGACAACTCCACCATTTTCCTCCGATATGGCTGCCAGGCGCCATCTACGAAGTTTGCTCGAGTGGTTTCCGCATTCGCAATATTGGAAGAAATCGTATCCAATCGCAAGCGGTTAGCTGTTAAGGCAGAAGCACTTGTGTTAATTCCCTGAAACAAGCTCATCTTTATTTACCTCCACCCTCAATTACACTGCGTAGCTTTTGAAAATGTCCTGCTGTCAATTGCGTTAAACCACTGTACCAAATTTGGTTTTTGGCCAATTCTGTTGTTTCAGTTTCCAAGTCAACATCATTACCACTGTTCTGAATGAAGTTATTCGGATTGGACACAACCTGTGGTACTGCAACGCCCCCTACATTTCCAAACGGTAGGTGTCGTTGATTGGTCCGATACGCTTCTAACTTGCCATTTCCCGCTCTTGCGTTCAACTCATCTTGCAAAAAGCTCTCGAAGATGACTTGTTGACTTTTGAATTGAGGGGTGTCTATGTTGGCAAGGTTGTTTGCGATCGTTCTATGTCGCAATGTTGCAGCGTCGAGTGATCTCTCCAGGACCTGCAGATGGTAACTATCCAGCATTTTTTCCTTCTCCCCCAATATGAGTCAATTACTTTCCCTAAATCCACCTATATTTCCTGTATTTTCGACACCCTAATACGATTCAATCATAGCAAAATCAATTTGGACAAAAAAGCCCCTTTTCATGACGTTTTTCAAAATGATTCAATGGGACTAAATCCCTTATCTTTCCTGTTTTTTTACTGCATTTTACAAGGAAACCATATTCAAACCATTGCAATCGTCGAGGTATGCATTAAAAATCATCATATAATTTATGGTAATAATGTGTCGTTTCTTGCTTTAATTAGGACTAAAGTCCCATGAGAAAAGGTGCAGCAACATGAGTTGCTACACCTTTTGTTTACTTTCTTGTAACTTTTCGCAAGGTATATTAGGAGGTTTTGAGCTTCTCCAGTTCAGGCAACAGCTTTTCATTCAGCACTTTAATGAAGGTACCTTTCATCCCCAAAGAACGGGATTCGATAACGCCCGCACTCTCCAGCTTGCGCAGTGCGTTTACAATTACGGAGCGAGTAATCCCTACACGATCCGCGATTTTGGAGGCTACGAGCAAGCCTTCTTTGCCTTCGAGTTCTTCAAAAATATGTTCAACAGCTTCCAACTCACTATAAGAGAGGGAACCAATCGCCATTTGTACAACCGCTTTGCTGCGTGCTTCTTCTTCGATTGCTTCAGAACGCTCGCGCAAGATTTCCATACCTACTACAGTTGCCCCTACTTCTGCAAGAATCAGGTCGTCATCGACAAATTGATCGTTAATACGACCCAAAATCAGCGTACCGAGACGATCTCCTCCACCCATAATTGGAACAAGCGTCGTCCAACCTGTGCGGAATACTTCTTTCATTTCAACTGGGAAAATGGTGTATGGGCTATCTACATCCAGGTTCGCAGATGTTTCATCTACTTTCAGTAACCCCATGCTGTACTCTTCTGGAAAACGGCGCTCTTCCAGCATTTTACGCATACGGCTGTTATCCATCTCTTGATGAATCGCAAAGCCGAGAAGTTTTCCTTTGCGGCTTACAACATAAGTATTTGCTTCGATAACGTCACTCAAAACTTGGGACATTTCATTGAAGTTCACGGCATGACCCGCGGATTTTTGCAACATGCGGTTAATTCTTCTTGTTTTTGACAGTAGATCCATCTGTATTTCCTCCTAATTATATGTGCTGCCTATCCAATGTTTATAAAATATATTGACTCAAGTCTTTGTTCCCCACGATTTTACCTAATTTCTGTTTGACATAATCGGGGGTAATCTGTACAACTTCTAGGTGGATTTCTGGGGCTTCAAAAGAGAGATCCTCCAGTAGCTTCTCCAATATGGTGTGCAATCGTCTAGCACCAATGTTATCTGTGCTCTGATTGACCTCAGCAGCGAGACGAGCGAGTTCCTGAATGGCTTCCGGTGTAAATTCAATACGCACCCCTTCTGTTTCCAAGAGGGCCACGTACTGCTTAAGCAACGCGTTTTTAGGCTCAGTCAAAATTCGGACAAAATCTTCAACGCGCAAGCTAGTCAGCTCCACCCGAATCGGAAAACGACCTTGCAATTCAGGAATTAAATCGGATGGTTTTGCCATGTGAAAAGCACCAGCTGCGATAAACAGAACATAATCTGTTTTGACAGGACCGTACTTAGTCATGACAGTTGAGCCTTCCACAATCGGTAAAATATCACGCTGGACCCCTTCACGGGATACATCTGGGCCACGCCCATCCTTACCCGCAATCTTGTCAATTTCGTCAATGAAGATAATACCGTGTTGTTCAGCTCGACGAATTGACTCCTGCGTAACTTCGTCCATATCCACCAGTTTTTGCGCTTCCTGCTGAATTAATACCTTTCGCGCATCTTTTATTCGCAATTTTCGTTTCTTCATCCGCTTAGGCATCAGGCTACCGAGCATATCCTGCATTTGCATCCCCATTTGTTCTGTACCCGGAACCTGGAACATGTCAAACATCGAAGGTGATTGATCTTCGACTTCAATCTCAATCATTTGCTCTTCTAACTGGCCATTCGTCAATTGCCACATGACTTGTCTGCGTTGCTGCTGGATCGACACTTCTTCTTGATCAGAGGTATCCTGCTGCTGTTGCTGCTGTCCACCGAAGAACATCTCCAACGGATTTTTGAACGAGTTCGACTGCTTGCGAGATGGGACGAGTACGTCCACAATCGCTTCATTCGCAAGCTTCTCGGCTTTCTCTTTCACCGACTCTACTTTTTCCTGTTTGACCGTACGGATAGAAGCTTCCACCAGATCACGGACCATCGATTCTACATCGCGTCCTACATAACCGACTTCCGTAAACTTGGTTGCTTCTACTTTAATAAAAGGAGCACCTGTCAGTTTTGCAATCCGACGTGCAATTTCCGTTTTTCCAACACCAGTAGGTCCGATCATCAAGATGTTTTTTGGAACAACCTCTTCAATCATTTGCTCTGGCAAACGACTGCGACGATAGCGGTTGCGAAGCGCTACAGCAATAGCTTTCTTGGCTTGTGCCTGCCCGACAATGTATTTATCCAAATGCTCTACGATCTTACGCGGGGTTAATTGCTCAAGATTCAGCACAGTAGGTTCCTCCCTTTCGCTCAATTCAACTCATCCACAACAAGATTGTTGTTTGTGAACACGCAAATTTCAGCAGCGGTACGAAGCGATGCTTCCGCAATTTCACGTGCGCCGAGATCCGGCGCATATGTTTTCAATGCACGACCTGCTGCAAGGGCAAAGCTACCGCCAGAACCAATTGCAAGAATCCCATCATCAGGCTCAATGATTTCGCCATTTCCGGAAATAAGCAGCAAATGCTCCTTATTGGCAACAATCATCATGGCTTCCAAACGACGCAAAATTTTATCCATGCGCCACTCTTTCGCCAGCTCTACAGCAGCACGCTGCAGATTGCCGTGATACTCCTCCAGCTTTCCTTCAAACTTCTCAAAAAGCGTAATGGCATCAGCAACAGAGCCAGCGAATCCTGCTAAAACTTCGCCGCGATATAGACGTCTTACTTTTTTGGCACCGTGCTTCATTACCATGCTGTTGCCAAAAGTAACCTGACCATCTCCGGCCATCGCTACAGACCCATTATGCTGTACAGCAAATATGGTTGTTGCGTGAAACTGTTCCATCACTGATTCCTCCCGTTATGTCCGATTGGCGGAACCTGTATTGCCCGGGTTTGCTCGTGGGTGAGCGGTGTCATATACATGCCGAAGTCGCTCTTTGGTCACATGGGTGTACACCTGTGTCGTCGAAACATTGACGTGTCCCAGTAATTCTTGCACGGTACGCAGATCAGCGCCGCCGTTCAACATATGGGTTGCAAACGTATGACGAAAAGTATGTGGTGAAACCCGCAATTGAAGAGCGTACGTATCTACGTATTTGTCTACAATCCGCCGAACACTGCGGTCGGATAACGGTTCTCCCCGATAGTTAACCAGCAAATTGCCGTGTTCTACTTTTCCAGCCAACAGTTTTTCTCTTCCATATTCTAGGTATTGCCGAAGAACGTCGCAGGCATAACTTCCAACCGGCACATATCGTTCTTTCGCTCCTTTTCCATAAACCAAGGCGACTCCCATACTCGGATTCACGTCACTCACAGATAAAGTGGTGAGCTCCGTAACACGCATGCCGCTTGCATACAACAGTTCAAAAATCAGCCGATCACGAATTCCCAATGGAGTGGTTGTATCAGGCAGATCGAAAAAAGCTTGAACTTCTTGCGGATATAAAAAGGAAGGAAGTTTCTTCTCCATTTTGGGAGTGGAGACTAGTTGAAATGGATTCTGTTCCAGTTGACCTTCACGCAACAGAAATCGGTACAAGCTACGCAAACTGGATAGCTTGCGGGCAATACTTCGTCGGGAAAGCCCCCTGCCAGCCAATTGCGCGAGAAAGGAGCGACCATGCAAATAAGAAACAGCAGCAAATACGGTGATTTGGTGCTGTTCCATAAAGGAGACAAATTCGCTGATATCTGCCACATACTGCTTCACCGTATGAGGAGAGGCGTTTTTTTCAACTCGCAAATAGCGGGTAAACATCTCAATATCCGCAGAATTTTGTTGCGAAATGTCCATACGGGATGCACCCTCCTCGAAGCACCTATATAGTAACACAGACGAAAAACGGATATCAATGTTAATTGTGTCGTTCTTGTGTAAAATTCTGAATTGTATCTAGCGCCCGCTCAGCGAGCTTTTCATTTTTCAAACGCTTGTCGCGGATTCTTTCTGGCCATTCCGGTACCAATCCGAAGTTTGCGTTCATTGGTTGGAAATGCTTTGGATCTGCCGTTGTAATATAACGAGCCATGCTGCCCATAATTGTTTCTGGCGGAAGCTCGATCAATTCTTCCCCTTTTGCGAGTCGTGCTGCATTTATCCCCGCAAGCAAGCCTGATGCTGCTGACTCTACATATCCTTCTACACCAGTCATTTGACCAGCAAAGAAAAGTGTTTCGCGATCTTTATACTGATACGTAGGCTTCAACAGTTTTGGCGAGTTGATAAAGGTGTTGCGGTGCATGACACCATAACGAACGATTTCGCAGTTTTCCAACCCAGGAATGAGTGAAAAGACTCTTTTTTGATCCGGCCATTTTAGATGGGTCTGGAAGCCTACGATGTTATACAATGTCGCAGCACTATTGTCCTGACGAAGCTGTACAACCGCGTAAGACTTTTTGCCTGTCCGTGGATCAACCAGCCCCACTGGCTTCATGGGACCAAATGTCATGGTTTTGTGCCCACGCTTTGCCAATACTTCAATCGGCATGCAGCCTTCGAAGAAGATTTCCTTTTCAAATTCCTTCAATGGAACTGTTTCCGCAGAGATCAGCGCATCATAAAAGCGATTGAACTCCTCTTCAGTCATCGGGCAGTTCAGGTAGGCTGCTTCACCTTTATCATATCTGGAAGCAACGAATACCTTGTTCATATCAATCGAGTCTTTCTCAATAATGGGTGCAGCTGCATCATAGAAGTACAGGTATTCTTCACCCGTCAGCTCTTTTAACTTTGTAGACAAAGCAGGAGAAGTAAGTGGCCCCGTCGCAATTACGACAATCCCATCAGGAATTTCGGTAATCTCATCCGAAATGACCTCAACCAAAGGATGATTACGAACGGCATCTGTAACATGAGCCGAGAACTCGTGTCTGTCTACGGCAAGCGCGCCTCCTGCTGGAACCGCGCAACGATCTGCCGCATCGATAATGACAGAGTTCAATCGACGCATTTCTTCTTTTAATACACCCACTGCATTCGTCAACGTGTTAGCACGCAATGAATTACTGCATACCAACTCTGCAAATTTATCGGTATGGTGTGCAGGCGTTTGTGTCTTCGGTCTCATTTCATACAGCTTTACTTTTACACCCGCCTGCGCGATTTGCCATGCTGCCTCACTACCAGCGAGACCAGCACCCACTACTGTAATTGTTGGTTGTGACATGCTGTTAATCCTCCAAACTACAAAATCAAATCAGGCTGCTTAGGAGTCTGCCTCTTCTTGATAATCACACTTGGTGCAAACAATGCTAACTCCTTGCTTCTTGCGCTTTTTCTCCACGAGCATGCTGGAGCATTTTGGACAAGGTCTGGCAATCGGTTTGTCCCACGATACAAAATCGCATTCCGGGTATTGATTGCAGCCATAAAAAATACGACTCTTCTTAGATTTACGTTCGATAATCTCTCCGGTTTCACACTGCGGACACTTTACACCGATTTCTTTTACAATCGGCTTCGTATTACGGCAATCCGGGAATCCGGAACAAGCTAAAAACTTGCCAAATCGACCAAGCTTATATACCATCACACGGCCGCAAAGCTCGCATGATTCATCCGACTCTTCGACTTTCAGCTCTACTTCTTTCATTTCTTCTTCTGCAACAACTACGCGCTTTGCAAAGTCGTGATAAAAATCGTCCAGCACCTGCACCCAATTGGTGGTCCCTGCTTCGATATTATCCAAACCCGATTCCATATGCGCAGTGAATTCTACGTTGAGAATCTCCGGGAAAAACTCCTCGACAAGCGTGATCACAATCTCGCCTAATTCAGTCGGAACAAATCGTTTCTCCTCTAACGCCACATAGCCTCGCTTTTGAATGGTCTCTAATGTAGGCGCATAGGTAGATGGACGTCCAATCCCCATCTCTTCCAATGATTTAAGCATGCGCGCTTCAGAGAATCGAGGTGGTGGCTGTGTAAAGTGCTGACTCGGCTCGATTTCTTTTTGTTCGAGGATTTGTCCTTCTTCAATGGGCGGAAGGAAGCTTTCTTCTTCTGCACCGTCATCGTTTCCTTCAATATATACCTTCATAAATCCAGGAAACTTCACTTTGGATCCTGTTGCTCTGAAGGTAACTCCACCTGCGTCAATATCTACGCTCATCGTATCAAGAACAGCAGATGACATTTGACTGGCAAGGAAACGCTCCCAGATCAATCGATACAAGCGAAGCTGATCTCTCGACAAGTATTCCTTGATTTCATCCGGTGTACGCATTACTCCTGTTGGACGAATCGCTTCGTGAGCATCTTGAGCATTTTCGTTTTTCGCCTGATTGCGTGGCTCAGTTAACACATAGTCTGAACCATATTTCTCAAGTATGTATTCTCTTGCTTCGTTCTGTGCAGTCGCAGATAGGCGAGTAGAGTCTGTACGCATATAGGTAATCAAACCAACTGCGCCCTCTTTATTGCCAACGTCGATCCCCTCATAGAGCTCTTGAGCAATTCGCATGGTCTTAGAAGTGCGGAAGTTTAGCTTACGAGCTGCTTCTTGCTGTAAAGAACTCGTGATAAAAGGAGGTGCAGGATTGCGCTTACGCTCTCGCTTGGTTACCTTTTGTACCACGTATGGTTTGTTCTTCATTCGTTTCAATACCGCTGCTACATCATCTTCCGAATGAAGCTCCACCTTTTCATCGCCATAACCATAGAACTTAGCGTTAATTTCTTTTCCGCCGCTGATCAATGTACTCGCAATCGTCCAATACTCTTCTGGTATAAACTCTTGGATCTCCCGTTCACGATCCATGATAAGCTTTACCGCAACCGATTGAACACGTCCAGCACTCAAGCCTTTTCGAACCTTTTTCCATAGAATTGGACTGATATTGTAGCCCACGAGTCTGTCGAGAATGCGACGTGCCTGTTGAGCATTTACCAAGTCCATGTTTATGTGTCGTGGATGCTTGAACGCTTCTTTGATGGCATCTTTGGTAATCTCATTAAATACCACACGAAGCGGCTGATTCAAATCGAGCCCAAGGTATTGTGCCAAATGCCAAGCAATTGCCTCCCCTTCGCGATCCGGGTCGGCTGCGAGATATACTTTTTTTACTTTTTTAGCGGCATCTTTTAAGCCCTTCAATACATCGCCTTTGCCGCGAATGGTTATGTATTTGGGTTCAAAATTACGCGTAACGTCTACACCCATTTGACTTTTCGGCAAATCACGTACATGCCCGATAGACGCTTTCACGATATATTTACTACCCAGGTATTTTCCAATGGTCTTGGCCTTCGTAGGGGATTCTACGATTACTAGCGTATCAGCCATTTTTTTCCTCCCCTTTTAGTAAGGAATCTTCCCTATTATTAAATACCCTTATCCGGTTTGTCAAACACTTGTACGTCTAGACATTACCAAATATCTGGAAAAAACGCTATCGACGAGCAAAATAACCGCCCGGAAGTGCGACGATGGCCCCTTTTGCTTCCAAACGAATCACCAGCTGATGTAGCATCCTGCGCTGATCTTTTTCTAAACTGCTCATTAACTCATCCAAATGAATGCCATCATATGTTACGGCTTCTACAATCGCTTTTTCTTCATTAGATAAGGGAATAACCTCGGTTGCCTTTCTGTTTTCGGCCTGCTGCTTCCGTACAGCTTCTGGAAGATGATGCTTGATTTCCTCCCAAATATCGTTACTGCACGTTACTAGCTTTGCACCTTGTTTGATCAAGTTATGCGGCCCCGCACTCATCAATGAAAAAATCGGGCCAGGAATTGCAAAAACTTCCTTGCCCTGCTCAAGTGCACAGTCTGCCGTAATCAAGGATCCACTTTTTTCTGCTGCTTCCACCACTAATACACCGATAGAAAGTCCACTTATGATACGATTTCGCTCTGGAAATAATCCAGATATAGGTGGAATATGTGGAGGATATTCACTGAGGAGTAGGCCAAAAGATTCAATTTCGCGATAAAGTTCTCGATGCCGAGAAGGATAAACGTGATTCATTCCACACCCAAGCACACCAATGGTCTTACCGCCTGCTTTCAACGTAGCTTGGTGAGCTTCCGCATCAATTCCATATGCTACCCCTGAGACAATGACAAGACCTGCTTGTACCAGCTCTCGGACAAAAAAGCTACAGCTCGCTCTTCCATATGGTGTCGGTTTGCGCGAACCAACGACGCCAATCGACAATTTCTCCAATAAGGTGTGATCACCACGATAAAACAGTGTCCATGGAGAATCCGGGATATTGCGGAGCGAAACAGGATAAGCATCGTCAAAAGGACATAAGAAGCGCGTTCCCTCTTCTTCACGCCTTTCCAATAGCGCCATAGCTGATGCTTCATTGCTTTGCTTGTCAACATGCCCAGTGATCAAGGAAGTCAATCTGAGCTCATGTGCCAGTTCGTGCCAATTTTCGATGGCCACCTGAAAAGAACCAGTGATTTCAAAGATTTCTCTGATTTTCTTTCTTCCCAAACCCGCTATCATCGTTAACACATACAGCCAGTCTCTCTCGTCGAGCTGAGCCTTTCCCATTCCGAAATCCTCCTTCATCCCGATCGCTATTGTCACAGTTGACGGTTTTGAAAGTTATTCTATCGAAAGAAAGAGGCTGCTTCAAAAATAAAAAAGTGGACAAGCCTAAGCCTGTCCACTTCTGTCTTCTATGCTTACTTGCCCATTACTTTCTCGAGCATACCGCGCTCTTTCAGCAATTCAACAAGTGTTTCACCGATAACTGCAGGTGTTTTCGCTACGCGAATACCACATTCTTCGAGCTTCGCGATTTTCTCAGCAGCTGTACCTTTACCACCGGAGATGATCGCACCAGCGTGGCCCATACGTTTTCCTTCAGGAGCAGTTTGCCCGCCGATGAAGCCTACAACTGGTTTTTTCATGTTAGCAGCGATCCACTCAGCTGCTTCTTCTTCTGCAGTACCACCGATTTCACCCAGCATGATAACTGCTTCGGTACCTGGATCTTCGTTGAACATTTTCAGTACATCGATGAACTCCATACCTTTTACTGGGTCTCCACCGATACCTACAGCTGTGGATTGACCCAGGCCGCGAGTAGAAGTTTGGTGAACTGCTTCATAAGTCAAGGTACCAGAGCGAGATACGATACCTACTTTACCTGGAACGTGGATGTAACCAGGCATGATACCGATTTTGCACTCACCTGGAGTGATTACGCCAGGGCAGTTAGGACCTACGAGAAGGGTTTTCTTACCTTCCATGTAGCGCTTAACTTTTACCATGTCCAGAACTGGGATACCTTCTGTGATGCAGATTACCAGATCCAGTTCAGCGTCAACTGCTTCCATGATCGCATCAGCAGCGAAAGGAGGAGCAACGTAGATAACGGATGCAGTAGCACCAGTTGCTTCAACTGCTTCTTTCACTGTGTTGAAAATTGGAATACCGTCAACTTCGGTTCCACCTTTACCAGGTGTTACACCGCCCACCATTTGTGTACCGTATTCAACGGCTCCGCGAGTGTGGAACAGACCAGTTGCACCCGTAATCCCTTGCGTAATTACTTTTGTATTTTTATTAACGAGAATACTCATCGCGTAATTTTCCCACCTTTTTTAACGTATCTACTCGAGATAACTTACTTTACCAAGGATACGATTTTCTCAGCACCATCAGCCATAGATTCTGCAGCTACGATGTTCAAACCGGACTCATTGAGGATTTTCTTACCCAAATCTACGTTTGTACCTTCGAGACGTACAACGAGAGGTTTGTCCAATTTGATTTGTTTTGCTGCATTTACTACGCCGTTTGCGATAACGTCGCATTTCATGATGCCGCCGAAGATGTTGACGAAAATACCTTTTACTTTTTCGTCACGGAGAATAATTTTAAACGCTTCTGTTACTTTCTCTTCAGTAGCTCCGCCACCAACGTCAAGGAAGTTAGCAGGGTCTCCACCGTAGAATTTCACGATGTCCATTGTTGCCATCGCCAGACCTGCACCGTTTACCATGCAACCGATGTTACCATCAAGTGCGATGTAGGACAGATCGAACTTGGAAGCTTCGATTTCTTTCTCATCTTCTTCATCCAGATCGCGCAGAGCTACGATGTCAGGGTGACGATAGAGAGCGTTGCTGTCGAAGTTCAGTTTCGCATCCAGTGCCATTACTTCACCGTCGCCAGTTACAACCAGTGGGTTGATTTCAGCGATAGAAGCATCTTTATCAACAAAAGCTTGGTACAAGCTCATCATGAACTTGGCAGCTTTGTTAATCAATTCTTTTGGAATGTTGATTGCGTAAGCCAGGCGACGAGCTTGGAAGCCATTCAGACCTGTTACTGGATCAACTACTTCTTTGAAGATTTTTTCTGGATTGTTTGCTGCTACTTCCTCGATGTCCATACCGCCCTCTTCGGAAGCCATCATTACAACGCTTCCAGTAGCACGGTCAACAACTACACCAACGTAGTATTCTTTCTTGATGTCGCAGCCTTGCTCGATCAGAAGGCGCTTAACTTCTTTACCTTCTGGTCCTGTTTGATGAGTAACCAGTACTTTGCCAAGAATTTCGCTGGCATATGTACGAACTTCATCAAGATTTTTTGCAACCTTTACACCGCCAGCCTTACCACGGCCACCAGCGTGAATTTGCGCTTTTACTACGTTTACTTGGGTGCCCAGTTCTTTCGCTGCTTCAACAGCTTCTTCCACTGTGAAAGCTACGCGTCCTTCAGGAACTTTTACACCGTACTGCTTAAGTATCTCTTTACCTTGATACTCATGAATGTTCATTCTCCATCCTCCTATGGCAGATAAAGATCGGCAGGCTTTTAGACCGGTTCAAAGACGTCTGTCTTTTTCCGGTCATAACCTCCACTATCAGTGCAACGTAACTATTCTACGACAAAAACTGCAAAAGTGGTAGTAATATGTTCTTTTTTATCGTGACCAGAAGTGCGAAACTTCATGAGGATATTCCTCATTTTCGTAGAGATTGAAACAATTTCCACTCGTTTTCAGCGAGTTCATCGTGATTGTACCAAGTTTGGTCGTACTTAAAGTAACCTGGATATAGTTCAATTCTCTGTTCTTTATCATTCACAAAAAAATGAAGTTCGTATTGTTTTGAGCCCGGATCTTTCGGTGGAACATTTAGTGGATCTCCATTTTTTAGCAATCGGACGGATTGATGAGCAATTCCTTGCTCGATCGTCGTTTGGGTGACATCCAGCTCTGTGTCTTGGACGTTCATTTCGCCATTTGCTGTGATGCGAATCTGTGTAGATTTAAATAACTGGTCGATCCTGTCTTCCTTACGATTGCTTGGCGGCATCCATTCCGTTAACCGCGAAAAGAGGCTACCCTCTACGCGAAAGAAAAACGTTTCTCTCCCAAAGGGAACCGCAATCAGCGTCGGCGTTAAAATGGCCACTTCGACAGGTTTGTCAGCAGAATTTATTCTCATCCGATAGTTCGGATAGAGTGGATACTGCTTACTACGACTATCCAGCTCTGGTACTGCCGATTCCATTACTTTCCTGATGTATTCTGCTTCTGATTCGTTCAATACGCGAGCTTGACCAAGGTCCTCTGCCGCTAAACGCACACTTTGAATTTTTTGTGAGAGCACGCCTTTGCCAGTTAACTTGTTTACCCACTGATAAAAATAGCTGGCACCCGCTCCACGATACGTGTGTCCTCCAAACTCACTTGCCGACTCCCCCACTGTTACGACAAGTGGAGCCTGCTGTGTTCGGTAGAGGACAAGTGTAAAACGTACATCCTCTTGCTTTAAAGGCTCGGATGATATTTGTAAATCTTGACCCTGTCCGGACAGCTCTTGCAAAAACAAGCGCGAGTCCAATAATACTTCCTGTCCATCCGTTGACATCACCGTTACTTTTTCAACCGCACCAAGCTCTGTCTCGATATGATCTTTCATGTCATCAGATACCTTACCTGACTGTGCACAGCCAGTGACAAACAAGGTACTCACCATCATAACCAGTAGACACGTACGTAAAGACGATATCACGCAGTAACCCTCCTCGTGTATTCCTGTAAGATAACGCTACAGAAGTCCCAATCGACGGCTGATCTCACTGCCAAGCTTTCGTTTCACGTAAATTTCACCAATTTGGTGCGGATCTTTCACAATAACGGAGCGATTGTTCGTACGAATCACCACGTACTTTTCATTGTTTTTGTCCAAACCACAAATCAAATCAGATGAGGCTTCAACAAAGATAGCTACCACTGTTTTCCCATCTATTTTTTTCAACGAAATTTTTGGGAATGGGGTCACAAACGGTGACGTCTTATCTTGGATGTATTGCGTAATGGCAAGAATGTACTTGTCCGGGTCTCCATACTGCTCGATCTCATGATCAATCCCGCACACTGTTCCTTCATCGGTAATGCCTAAAAATAAATTCCCGTTGTTTGAATTCGCAAACGCCACAATAGACTTAATAATTCCCGTCTTCGAATAAAGAAAGTCGCGTTTGAATTCAATCATGTCGTTCTCACCAAGTTTTGTTGCTGTTACGGGATCATCGATTCGGCCTAAATAGCGAAAGCGACTGATTGCCCCTAAGCGATAGACGTATTCTTCAAATATATCAGCAGGCAGAGAAAGGTCTTCTATGCTTGCATCTGTGTTTTGCCACAATTTATATGTTTGCGGAGCAAAGCACATGTCAAACAATACGTTCCCACCGAGCGAGCGTATGTTCATACCGATGGAAGCAGGCATGATCTTCCCCGGCTGATAAGGGGCATCTGTTTCTACATCCAATACTCCTGAATGAATTAAATAATCGAAATAATGACGCGGTAATTGTGCATGATGCTTTAATAACTGAC
This sequence comes from Brevibacillus sp. HB1.2, assembly GCF_013332495.1. Taxonomy (NCBI): domain Bacteria; kingdom Bacillati; phylum Bacillota; class Bacilli; order Caryophanales; family Paenibacillaceae; genus Brevibacillus; species Brevibacillus sp. HB1.2. Next base: position 147,850 of record NZ_JABMIU010000002.1, read on the forward strand.
GTTCTGGCTTGGGTCGTCTGATTTCTTGATAAAAATCAAAACGCACAGATTGTTCTTCCAGTTGGCTTACACTCGCAATCAATGAACAAATATGGCGCATGTTTCCCCTCGTTTTGTGTTAGAGTAGGTGTCATTGTTTGGTCATATTTTAACGCAACGTTTAAAGGATTGACTAGTTTTTTCGTTATTTTTGTGTTTGATAGTGATGTAAGATTGTTTGCAATTTAAATGAAAGTCCCATTTCTCCACTAATTTTCAGCTTACCCGTTACAAAAGCAACAGTGGGATTCAAGCGTCCCTCTACGAGCTTAATAAAATCTTTGTCAGATAACTCCAGCTTGCAGCCTGCTTCCCTCGTCACACCCAGCGTGTAGTCCGCCTGATTATCGGCAAAAACAATCTCGTAGGTGCCCCCCTCTTCTCCACTTAGGACAAAATGATAAATCGCATGTAATCCAGTGATCCCTTGTGGTTGGTCATTTATTCTATTCGATAAATCCTGAAGAGTTTTTTGTACTTGCATGCTCACTTCTCCTTGCTCGCTATGTATTACGACTGCTTTCGGTAAAAAAAGAAAGCCGGGTGTTTACCGGCTTACTTCACACGGACAGCTGTGCCTGTGGCAATAACCATCATCATACCTTCTCGCAATGTTTCGAAGTCGAGATCAACCCCAATCACTGCATTTGCACCTAATACCCGTGCTTTTTCTTTCATTTCACGCAAGGCCAGTTCACGACCTTCTGCGAGTTTGCTCTCATACGAGCCACTTCTGCCTCCGATGATGTCCGTAATCCCTGCGAGAAAGTCACGGACTACGTTTGCACCCATGATTACCTCTCCACTGACGATATCCAGATACTCTTCCACTTCTTTTCCTTGGATCATGCTGGTAGTAGTTACAATCATGTCATTGCCTCCTCATATCGATCTATTCACACTATATATTACGTACCATAAAATAATTGGTTGCAATGAAAGATCTTAGCCTGTCCAAAAGTGTATGCGCATTGTTGGTAAACTATACTTTTCCTATCCGACCGTGGAAGAAAGTGATTTGGATAATTTGGCAGCTGAAGAGCCTAAACTTGCTTCAGCGATTAATTCCCGCCAGGATCTGGCGAAGAAGTCTTGTGTATTGTACCCGTTCACATGACCAACAGCTGCAGATACGAAGACATCCAGAACGTTGGTTGGACGTGTAATAAGCGTAATGTATTCCTGAATCTGTTCATCGGAAATCGTAGAGATCAAAACAAACTCGTCCCCTGCATAACGACATAAGTAATCACCCTGTTCTTCAGCCAAAGAAGAGAGGACCGAAGAATAGGTGCGAATGACATCATCCCCGAATGGATGGCCATGCAGCTTATTAATTCGACCAAAGTCGTTCAAATCGATAAAAAGCAAATGGAAAGGTTTTCGCTCCTTTAAAAAATTTTCCCCAATAAACTGGATGTATGGAGCGCGATACAAACCCGATAATGGGTCTCGATATTCTGCTATTTTCATCTCTACGATTTCTTTTGTGATGAATCCGATCAGTTGATCCTCTTGTTTGACCAAAGCAAGCCCGTTTTGTTCTTGATGAAGCGCGTGATAAGCCTCCCATACATTGTGATTGGCTGACAGATAGAACGGCTGACTACTCATGGCATCGGCAACGATTCGGTTTGGATGAGCTGACAAAACATCTCTCGTCGTAACCATTCCCAGTACCTCTCCGTGATCCATGACAACTAACGAATCAACATGAGATTCGTTCATTCGCTCCGCCGCATAAGAGACACTTTTGTCAGAGGTGATGGTACAAATCGTCGTCGTCATGATGTCGGAGATGTTCATAATAGATCCACCTCTCGTTGAACAGACAATGCTATTTTCAACTCAGATCGCAGAACCATAGAGTCGCTAATCATACGCTCTGCTTCTTCCAGAATGATTTTCATCAGCAATTTTTCATCTATCATTTGCAAAAGGGTATTTCTTAACAAAACCGCCTCAATCTTTGGATGATTCATTTTCAGTAAAGTAAACTGCTCTGGTGAAAGTGCATCCGCCATTCTCCTTACAGCCTCAGGACCAATTGGCGCTTTCCGCCCGATGATCAACAGATCCTGCATCGGAGGGACTTCAAACTCGGATATTTTTAAGGAAAGCGTTGCTTTCCGAGAATATACGTTGTTATCACTAGCCATAAAAATTCCTCCAATTCTGCATTGCCCTCTTATTCGTCCGGCAAACTGCCTGGTTTACCAAACAAGTATCCCTGGCCGATTGCAACGCCCAATAAAGAAGCACAAGCAAAATCCTCTTCTTCCTCAACTCCTTCGAGAATGAGTTGAGGTGCATCTTTGCAAAATTCAACAAATAATTTTACAGTCTTTTGCTTTTCTAATGAACTCGAGAGCTCTTGCGAAAAAAAACGATCAATCTTGATGTAATCAGGTGAAATATCTTCGATTTTACTGAATATATTCGCGCCATCTCCTACATCATCCAACGCAATTAAGAACCCCATCTTTTTCAATTCAGCTATGCGGTGTGTAAAAATGGGTTCGCTCCAACATTCTCCTTCCATAATCGATTCGTTGATTTCCAAAACGATTTGGTTCAAAAAGGGACGAAAGGAACGAGCGATCTTTTGAATGAAGCTAGGAAATGTGTCTTCTATGATGGTAGAAGGAAAAATGTTCACAAATAAAAGCTCGTTTTTGTGTTCGATCGACGAATGAAAAAAAGTCGAGAGCGCATAATGCAAGGAATGGGCGTCGAGTTCTGGCAGCTTTTGGTTTTCCTTTGCCAAAGAAAACAATGCCTCTGGATAGGTCCCCGCTTTACTGCGAAGTAAAACTTCATACCCTATTCTACTTCTCTCAGGAAGTTGACATATGGGCTGAAATGCGTGATAGTACTCTTTTTTCTTAAATAAATCTGGAATGCTCTCCATCAATTTTCCTTTCCCTTTCCTAGCAAGTATGAACACAAAGAAAAAGCTTCTTCCAAGCGAGAGAAACTCTGCGCAACTTGGAAGTGCTGGGAAATGTACCTACATGCACGCGAGCAAAAGAGATTCCACTCTCTTTAGGATACTTCTAGTCATAACAATATCTAGGTAATAAAGATTACAAATATCATCAGGCATTTCGACAATATATGTCTTTGTCCCTACTTATTCGCCAACATCTTGCATATTCCTTTCCAGATCATACTAATTGTTTCAAATTAATTAGGAACATTGTACGTATAATAGCTATTTTCTATCGTTATATATTCGCAAAATGATAGATGTATCAAGTAATTCCACAACTTGTAAGCGAACTGAATTTCATGCAATTAATGAAATTAAATTTTTTACTGCTTGTTTCGTCGTTAGCAGCTATCAAGCTTTTTTCATATGGTATGGGAAATAGGTATCGACTTCATTCAAAGGGAGGAAGACCAGTGGTCAAAACCTCAACGTATACATTACAAGTGCAGGAAGGCCACTTATTCACGATTACGCTAGTGGCAAATCCCTCAACCGGCTACCAGTGGGACTTGTCTAATCCGGTGGATGCTCGCTTTTTATCGTTGCATGCGAATCATTTTGTTCCTCCACCATCGCCAGCTCGTATTGGGCAAGAGGGGCATCAGGTGATGTCCTTTCAGGCTTTGCGACGGGGAATGACGTCGATTTCTATGAAGTATTGTCGGCCTTGGGATAGTGGGGATTGCGGTGAGTTTGTGTTTTATGTTGTTACGATTGTATAGGGATTATGTTTAATAAGTACTTACTGTTACTTAATTGGTAGTGGAGTGGTTAGTCTGTATGTGCTGTGTTCATTTATTAGGCACATGCAGACTAACCGATTTTTCTCGAATATTTGACTATTTGGCATTTGGACAAGCGATGTCATCTATGCAGACGTGACCATGCAGAAAAGCAAACTGTGCATCGGAGCAACAAAAGTCGAGGAACAAATAAGGAGCATGATCAGCATACTGATTCAAACTGCGCATATTGATAATCATCCAGAAAGATATGGTGTAATTTGGATGAGGTGAACAATATGGTATTCATTGCTTTATCTGCATTGTACCTTAATCCTATTCTAGCTATTTTGTTCTTTGTTAACTTTACATTTATTATGAAGAAAATTGTCAACAATAAGGATTATAGGCGAAATGCAGTTTTTGGGTCATTGCTGATCGTATGGATCTTGTTTTCCTATGGATTGCTTATTATGGAAAGTAGTTGATTCACTGCTGAAAGAATTGATTTTTCCATTCTATCTAGCATTTTGTAATCTTTTAAGTTTAAAAAAGTAGCCCTCGGTCCAAGGCTCTGTAGCGAATTGCTTCTGCTACATGTGCAGCATCTACACGGCCGGCCCCATCTAAATCTGCAATTGTCCTCGCCACTTTTACAATTCTATCGTATGCTCTTGCACTCAAACCTAATGTCTCGAAGGCAAGCTGCAGCATCTCTTGTCCTTCCTTATCCAGCTGAGCAAATTGGCGCAGCTCTTCTCCATTCATCACACTATTAAAAGGACATCCAGGACGATAGTGATATCTTTCGCACTGGACAGCTCTCGCTTGCTCTACTCGTTGTTGAATGTCTTTTGAGGACTCCTCTGCTTTTCTGTTGTGAAGAAGTTGAACGGGTACTCTCGGCACCTCGATGTGCAGATCGATGCGGTCTAGCAACGGACCTGAGAGCTTTGAGCGATATTTGTAAATTTGTTGGGGAGAGCATGAGCATGTTTGCTTCTCTCGAGTACCGAAGAATCCACAAGGACAAGGATTGCATGAACCAATTAACAGAAACCGAGCAGGAAAGGTAAAAACCTGCTTAGATCGTCCAATCGTAACAGCCCCTGATTCTAGCGGCTGGCGCAGTACCTCTAATACATGCCGAGAAAACTCGGGCATCTCATCAAGAAAGAGGATTCCGCCGTGAGACAAGCTACACTCTCCGGGACGCGGGATTTGCGCACCACCGCCAATCAGTGCAGTAGCGGTAATCGTATGGTGTGGAGCACGAAAAGGTCGCTCCTCAACGAGCCCACTCTCCCGCTTCAATTGACCAGCAATACTGTATATTTTCGTCACTTCGTAAGATTCATGAATGGTCATGTTCGGCATGATACCAGGCAGGCAAGTAGCTAAAAGGGTTTTCCCTGAACCTGGAGGCCCCACCAATATCACATTATGAAATCCAGCTGCTGCGATCTCCAAGCCACGTTTTACAAATTGCTGTCCGTAAACATTGGCAAAGTCCGGGGGCAGTTGGTTCGTATTCGTCTTGCCTGTTTCCGATTCGAGAAAAATCAAGTCTGAGTTTTTACTATGAAGTCCTTCTTTCCAATAGTTCACAGCCTCTTCCAGATTACTCGCGGGCAATACGATAATGTCGACGAGCTGTGCTTCCGCTGCATTTTGCTCGGGGAGAATCACGTGGGTAAATCCTACATTTTTAGCTTCTAGCAAAATGGGGAGTACACCCGTTACAGGGCGAAGAGAACCGTCTAATGCCAACTCTCCAAGAACGAGGATTCTCTCTGGTCTAGGGAGCATTTGCTTCGAGGCAAGTAAAATACCGAACGCAATAGCTAGATCGAAACCAGAACCTTCCTTGCGCTGGTCTGCTGGTGCCAAGTTTACAGTGATCCGCTGCATTGGGTAGTCGTATCCTGCGTTACGCAGGGCAGCACGAACACGATCTCGCGCTTCTTTTACTGCAGAACCACCTAGTCCGACCAAGTCGAATTGAGGCAGGCCATTTGCTATGTCTGTTTCGACAGTGACGACCATTCCATCTATGCCAAGCACCGTGCCTGAATAACTGCATGCGTACATGTTCTCTCCCCCTCTGGTTATAGGGTAGGAAAAGATAGAGGGGGTGGGCAAGTAAATTGGAGCTTTTGCCTTAGCGTTTATACAAACTTGTCTAAAGTCTTTAATTCTGGACTTCATAGAACACTAAAACTTGGGCAGTTGAACTTCGATTCAACTGTTACTTTTATGTTTTCGTTGCGAAAATGAATCTCTTCGATTTTGTCATAACGATAATCCTTATATATTGGTCATTTTCTGTCTTGTATGCTTTTCTAAAGAAATCATTTTGGCAGTGACCCCACCTTGACCCTGTTATCACCCTTACCTGGTGAAATGGTGGAATGTATTTATGCGCAGCTCCTAACTTCTCTCTCTCGTTTCATATCAGGAGCGAACTCACGATGGAATTCGATAGCCTTTAGGTGGTTTGATCATTGTTGGCTTCCTTTCAGGCTGATATCTCTTTGTCACACACATGAGACGCCTTGTCCCAAAAAAGATATCTTCAAATGTAAGATTTTGAAAAGTTGCAGCACTTTGGCGATGAAATCGTTCCCCAGCGAAAAGCGTTTGTCAACATCAGGAAGCTTCGCCCTCAATAGTTGGCTTCTTGATACACCAATAATTCGCGTTTTTTTGCTGGTATTAGAGAAAAAGTGAATACAGAAGCCAGTGGGAACTCGCGGATGTTTCAGGCGTGAGCCATTCGACAATTAATAGAATTGAAGGTGGTACCTATAAAACTAAACACGAGACCTTGAAAGTGCTTGCTGCTTTTCTAAATGGCGTTACATATGAGGAGCTTTTGGAGAAAGCCGGAATTTTGGAGGATACAGCTTCCCCTTCCTCCAAGAAAGACAAACCTCTTTCCGAATACGAAAGCTTATTCTTCTATGAATTAGAAAAGCTAAGCGAGGAAGATAAAAAGAAGGCTTTAGAGCATGTGAGGTACTTGAGGTATCTTGCGGAGCAACAGAAATGACAACGAGACATCCTCAATTAGAAGATGTCTCGCTTTTTTGTTCATACTCTACTGTGAAAATTTCGCTAGTATAACGTAATGAATAGTCCTTAAGAAGTTCTTTTAAAGAATCTGCTTCTTTCGGAAGGCGTTCCTCCAATACTTCCCATCCAGTTATAGTTATTTTCATCGGTAGCTTTACCATACCGGTGATTGCGTCCCAAAATGCATTCCAATTCATACCATACATATCAGGGAAATCAAGTTGACGTTTCAAGATCATATGAAGATCTGCTGGAGCCTCTACACAGGAAACATCTAAAAGTATATGCTCCTTCCTCGGCTTAAACTCTGTAATTAGTGGTTGATTTGGAAGTGAACTCAGATCGAACAATTTGGAATATTTCTCGTGTTCAAGTAAAAACTCTTCTATTTCTTTCCTTGAAGTATCTACATCCCCATATCCATCCAGGGCACGATCAAGGCTTTCCGTGATCGCATACAGATATCCATTCCATTCATGATCAGAATCAACGTAATTTGATAACCTATAGAGAATTTCACATGTCTCATAAAGAGTATAGTGTTTGTTTTTGTAACTGAGGTTAATCATTCCAACTATTGTTTTTAATGCTTTTTCCTCTTCTGTATTAGTGCAAAGCTCGATAAGTAAACGAGGAATGTCCTCCTCTTTTTTTACCATTGAAAGCTCAAACACCATATCAGGTATATCTGTTACCTCTAAAAGATCAATTACTTTATCTGCCCACACGTTTATATGATCTTTAGAAAAGAACCCTATAGATAATCCAATGTGGTATACTTTGGCTTCAAACCCAATTTCCATTTTCTTCACCACCAAGTTCCAGATAGTTAGTATCATAGTAACATGCTGAAAAGTCAGGAGTAGTATGCAAACGGACCTATACTGAATCTTTCCAACGCTTGATAACACCACTGCAGTCGACGGTGATCAGTGGATCTACTCTCCTAGCTTTGGAATCGAAGTTGAGATTTTTCATGACAGAGAGATTCCCTCTACTGTCAATTACAAATGCTTTGAGCATGTACGGTAGCTAAGGATTCATGCCAGCAGGGGAATCAGAAATCACAACGAGATGAGCTAAACAATGCGTGTGTTTACTGTTACAAGGAAGGAGAATTTCTTAATATGGACCTATTTGATAAACGCGAGAATGTTGATTCAAAAGATGAACTCATTGAATTTATAAAGGCATTACGCCACGACCTTCAAGTGAACCCTGAGGAATGGGAAAACCTATCGCTTGCTGCCTTTCTGGAGGCAATGGAATCCTGGATGGAAGATACTATAGATATGGGGTATCTGTCAGATCAGCCTGAGTGGAAGTCACTCGCTGCCATCTTATATATGGGGAAGATTTATGAGTAGGTTTTGCAGCATGTGAGGTTTTTGGGATATCTTGCGGAGAAATGACAGCGAGACGAGCTACTTAATAGCCGTCTCGTTTTTATTAGTGAGGAAAATCAGTAAAACTATTAAATTGCTGCAAATGTGTCAATTGTTCTTTTCGCTTACTTAAAAGTTCAGCAATGTTATGACTCCCATAATGAGATAAAAAATTATTTAGTTTCTCTAAAACCTCATTATGTTCTTCTGGGCTTAGTATCTCACCTCGTCCATTCTCCAAATAAAAACCATCTGAACCTTCGTCGTATATTAATGTTAGATCATTATTGTTTTTAATCATGATAAAACCCTCATTTGATTAGAATTCTAACTTGTCAAAAATCTTAATAAAGATTTTAGCTATATTCCTTGCGTCATCAATTCCACGATGATGAGTCCCATCAAGAGGTATACTAAGCATCTTTAGTGCTCGTTCCATGCCTACTCCTCGTTCTACGCCAATCATCTTTCCATGCTGATGCTTGATACTAATATGATTTCGAATCCAGCTTGTGGGTGTCTTATGTAGTTCGCAATCCATCTTGAATTGCTTCTTGTCATAGAAACCCCATGAGCATAGATAGTAGTCATTACCAATCCATTTTTTAAAATTACTTATCGCTTTCCCAAAACTAGGAGCATTATCAACTTCTTCTTGTTTTATGGATGTAAGACTCTTACAGAAATCTGACAACATGGGATTTAATTTGGGTTTAATAAATGTCTGAAACTCTCCCACTACGTTTAAGTTCTCATCAAGCTTTACAGCTCCAATTTCAATGATTTCATTTTGTTTTGATCTGTCGTTTTCCCAACATGTCGCTTCTAAGTCTAGTATAATATAGTTCATTAGGCGCTCTCCTTTTCCCGTTCAAATTAACATTTCATCCATTCCCAAATGTTGCTGCCTGTCTTTTCTTCTTTCAATCTCCAACTACTCTTCTCATAATACTCATTCATTTTAGAAGTAATCGGACATATTACCTCAATTGGGTACTCCCCCAAGATCTGAAGCATTTTATCCATTAACCTCTGCACTCGATGGCTTGAACGAATCGCAAACTGATATAGCGAAATAGTTTGATCAGACTTTCTAGGATAAAAGCGCAATGCTCCTACAATTTGGTTATCGTCTATTGCTACAATCATCTGCCTTCTTCGAACAGCGGCTAACGCTCCATCAGGACATAAAAATTCCCTATTAGAAATACCGTCATTATCCTCTTGAATATTGTTCTGAAAGAAAAATACAATGTCATTCCCTAACCATTAATCTGCAATTGTTATCTTCATTGTTCAATCCTCATGAAATCCCCATTTTATTCCTTTTAGTTATAGCTTTCGCACAGTTCATCTTCTTCAACAACCTTCTTATGATATGCACACACCAAAACTTGTTCTCCATGTTTATCGTCACCACTCATGGAATTGCTGCATCCAAAACAATCTAAAAATCGATGACTTTGAAATTCTTTCTGTAGTTGTTTAACAATTTTATCTTTGCTCAAATCTATCTCACCCCTTTAAAATCCATTAAAATGCCAATTTCAACGAAAATACTTTCTAATCATGTCACTAATTGTATCTTTGTCATATCCATGTTTAAACAAATTGTCTCTTTGCTCCATAATTTGGCTTAAGTTTTCATGCAGTTTTTCTAACTCACCATCTTGTGAATATATATCTTCAATGTCGAAAGCTTTATATTTAAAACTCCCCATTACATTGCTCAAAATACATAAACTCTCAAACACTTCTATGGCTGTTCTCAGATTAAAATCGATTGACTGTTGGTGACCTTCAATATGATAGAGTAATTTAGAATATTTACTATCGCCTTCCTCAATCCAATCTTCGTCATACTCAAACCAGTCTTCAGCAACTAAATTATCTTCAATACAATTCTCGACATCTATTTCTTTTTCTAAGTACAAATATTTTGCTACTGAAAGCATGTCATCAAATCTTCCAATAGTTGAAGTTTCTTTCTTAATCACCGATTCCTTATCATTCGAAAAAACTTCAACTGCAATTAATTCAAACATATAATCCTCCTATTTGATGTTGATAAAAACGATATTTAATTCTATCCTAAATACTTAGACTCAATCATCTCAAGCATTTCATCATAGAGTTGAGCACAGTTATCAACCCACTCAGGCTCTGAATCATCTAGGAAATTCATCTTGTCAATTTCAGTATCAATTTTTCTAACGCGACTAACTACTTCTTTATCAAGTAAGTGAAGATTCTCATAGATAATTGGACGCACACTATCCATATAGGTTTTTATTTTGAAATCACGTAGATTTATATACTTTCCAGCGGTCACTATCATGTGTTCACTAGCACTCTTCAATATTTTGTTGTAAACAATAAACTTGTTTTGTTCACTTTCTCGCAGTTCAGTACGTTCCTTATCTTCCAGTTCCCATTTTCTTCTTTTTTCGGCTTGCATATTGTCATGCTTGTTTTTCTGATTGTTCATTATCCAAGTTCCTAGTGTTCCAATTAAAGTACCACTGAGCGTCCCTATCACAGTAATAATTACTGTATCCATCATAACAACCCTTTCAAATCAAATCGCTGTTTTATGGTGTTTTATAAATCCAAATACCATGAGGATTTGTCATCGTATCAATTATGAAAAAAGCTACTAGTAAGAATAAAGAGAGTTGCATGAAACTCGTCCATAAGATCATCGTGCCACGTCCTTTATCTTTTGCACGATGCAATGTAACGAAAGTAACTGCTGCCAAAATGATCGACATTATAGGAAGTATCAATGTAATTACTAAAGCATCTGCTCCTGTTAGTATCAGATAAACGAGCAGCATTAGAGCATAGTAGTTTATAATGGAGACTATTGAAACAATAGTCCTTGAAGCAAGCGTAGAAAATACCCTACTCATTTTCCCCTCCAAAACATAATCAAATTACCTTTTCATCGCAAAATCAATTACCGTATCAAGATCCTTGTCTTCAACAATCCAATCTTCACCTTCTTGAATGTAAAACACATCTCCAAGAGTCCAATGTCTGATCATGTATCCATTTACTTGTTTGATGAAAGTGTGCATTACATTACCTTTTCCAATCAAATCACCGTTTTATTCACTTCTTTACTGCCCCTCTTAGTCACCTTTGAAGATAAACCAACTTTGAAACCTTTTCACCACATCATTGGCTAACTCAAGGTCAAACTCTAAAAATCTATTGAAAAGAGGCACTCTTGCAAATTCCATTAAGTTCGATTCAACCATTTCTAGCTTTGCAATAAACTCCACATAATCAAAATCAATATAGTACAGTTCATTCTTGTCTACATCTTCTTCATTAGAGTCATCCGACCAAACACGCACTATATTATCAGCGAATTCCATTCTTGGTGTTGGATTATGACCCATCCAAGGGCTTTTCCTGTTAATAACACTATCTAGCACATCTCTCCAAGCTTCTAGACCAGAACAACAACTCGGAGGAATTATCCTATCATTGCTTTCGAAATAGATTCCTCCTCCAATTACTACATCCGATTCATCAAATAATCGCTTTAACACTTCATGAGGTGTACCCTTAACGTCTATATTGTTGTATCCCAAAAGCATCGCAATAAACAAATCAACTTCATCACTAGTAGTTTGACCTGTTAACTTGACATATTCAGTATAAGCCACATCTGTATTCAACCAATCAGGTATCTGATAATAAGGCTCTTTTATAACTGCAACAACTAAAGGGTAATGCATGCAACTCTCTCCCTAATTAAAATCTTCATTTTATCGTAATTCGCTTGGGTCACTGATAAATTCAAGAAATTGAACTCCCATCCTACTCAATCTTGCTGCAACCATTCCACTGCCTGTCATCATAGTGTTTAACCCACTTGCTCCAGTTCCTGATAGCCCTTTATTGTATAGGTCATTAAAAATCTGCTTAGTAAATTCATCATTTGACCTTAATTCAGGGTATGCGAGATAAACTACATCACTGAGCCCACCCATAGAAAAATTAGAATTTAATCCCGCAGCTTCAAGGTATTGTTTAGGATCTTTTAATAAAACAAGAATCCGCAAGTGCCACTCATTAAATGTGTCGATAAAAGAAAGAAACATTTGTTGTAAATTCTCATCGACACTCGTAGACAGTGCAGAATTTGTTATAGCATTTAACAATGCCACTCTTTTATCATCTTGATGTGTTCTTAGAGAAATCTGGGTTGCTTGTAGTGTTACCGAAAGAAAGTTTTCATTTGTAGACAATTGTTCAATATTGAACCTATCTACTTTAACTTTTAGTTCTTTAAGCCGCTCATCTATCATAATCAAAATGTTTTCTTTCCTTTTCTCTGAAGGTTGAGTCACGAGCAATGTAAATAGTTCAGAAAGTCCATTCCCAACAACGGGTACACTGCCCAAAGTTGCTTTTGCTAATCCGTGTGCATAATCGCCAATTGTGTTTTTCAGACCTTTCTTAACATCCACCAATAACCCCTCCAATGAAAACCATCTTTTATCGTTATTTCCTTTGCAATAATAAAAGCTTTAAGATATTTCATTCTAGCCCAACTATTTATGATCCACCTTCTTATAAATTCGAAATAATATTCTTCTGACAATTATACCAAATGTTTCTGGCACTTCGATCTAGCACTGGTAAATATTCCTTTTTTGAATTCTACTCACTAGTGCAGTATTGTGACTATTTATCCGCTCAAATAAATACAAAAAGACACAAGCATTTGGTTGCTCATGTCCTTTCGCATTTACTTGACTTTGTTTCAGTTAACGATCACATTATGAAATCCAGCTGTTACGATCTCCAAGCCACGTTTTACAAATTGCTGTCCGTATACATTGGCAAAGTCCGGAGGCAGCTGGTTCGCTTTTGTATTGCCTGTCTCCGTTTCAGGGAAAACCAAGTCTGCGTTTTTCCTATGAAGTCCTTCTTTCCAATAGTTCACGGCCTCTTCCAAATTACTCGCAGGCAATACGGTAATGTCGACGAGCTGTGCTTCCGCTGCATTTTGCTCGGGGAGAATCACGTGGGTAAATCCTACATTTTTAGCTTCTAGCAAAATGGGGAGTACACCCGTTACAGGGCGAAGAGAACCGTCTAATGCCAACTCTCCAAGAACGAGGATTCTCTCTGGTCTAGGGAGCATTTGCTTCGAGGCAAGTAAAATACCGAACGCAATAGCTAGATCGAAACCAGAACCTTCCTTGCGCTGGTCTGCTGGTGCCAAGTTTACAGTGATCCGCTGCATTGGGTAGTCGTATCCTGCGTTACGCAGGGCAGCACGAACACGATCTCGCGCTTCTTTTACTGCAGAACCACCTAGTCCGACCAAGTCGAATTGAGGCAGGCCATTTGCTATGTCTGTTTCGACAGTGACGACCATTCCATCTATGCCAAGCACCGTGCCTGAATAACTGCATGCGTACATGTTCTCTCCCCCTCTGGTTATAGGGTAGGAAAAGATAGAGGGGGTGGGCAAGTAAATTGATGCTTGTGGCTAATCGTTGATACCACTTTGTCAATATAGTTAGGGAAACAGTTCCAATTACCTACTGTTCATTCAATTTAAAACAACAAAACCTCTTGATCAATGATCAAGAGGCAAAGTAACCCATACATTTATGGAAAACCTTCACTCCAACAGGTATACTGCAAATAAACAGGTAAGGAGTTGGTTCGATTTGATTTTTACTGTTGATCATCATCAAATTTCCATACACCACGAATATGCTGAACCTGTTCAGATCGACTGGGACGAAGTATACAGTGTCTCTTACTATAAGATCGATTGCATCGAGTACGAAATGGGTTACCTCGTTTTTGACTTGGTATACGGTGAGTTCATTGAGATTAATGATTGTGATCAAGATTGGGAAAAAATCGTCAATGATCTCGAAAAATACTTACCCTCGCAAACAAGCGATTGGGGGCATTCATTACGTAGTTGGTCGATCGACGACGGTATTCTTTATCTTTATGAAAAAACGTAAGAACGAGGCGAACTGAACCTCCTCACTTTATCCAACGATTTAGAACGTGTATTATTGCTGAAACCATTTGAATATGATGGGGAAAACGATAATCGCTGGTCCTGGACTTGTAATCGGCCACCTTTATCTTCACTGCTTTTTCTTCCATTCATTCAGTAGTTCAATGATTTGCTGGTTTTGATCCACTTGCGTTACGATGTTCTGGTTCATCCTCCGAATCACGTCGTAGATGGCAAAAAGTCCTGCCAACAGTAGAAAAGCAAACAACAATTCCATGCCGTTTTTACCTCCTTTTACGATTAACGTTGATATAAAAAAAGACCCGCGATCTATGCGAGTCTTTTCTCATGCTGTGTTGTTTCTTCTTGAGCAAATCGAGCTACTTCTGATAGACAGAGATATACTCTTTTTTCACGTGATCTGCTAACCAAACGAGCTCATTTCCATGGTAAAACTTCACACCATCTTGCCAAGCTTGCCTCGCATCGATTCGCAAAAGTACCGGATGATCGTCTCGTCTTTTCCCAACCTGCTGTGCTGTTTGGACGTCTTCAGACAGATGCACATACTGTCTTCCTTTTGGAACAAGCCCGCTAGTCAAAATAGAATCGAGGAATCTTTGCGGCGTGCCGTGAAAAAGAAACGCAGGTGGTTCTTTTTCTTCCTTTTGAATCTTTTGCGGCACTGAATGTCCATAGAGGGCGCGAATTTTGCCTTGATTGATCTCATGGCGCTTTTTTTCTGATAACGCAATCATCGTATGTAAATCTTCTTCGGTAACCGCTCGCCACTTGCGCTGTTCATGAAGTGACAAAAGTAATTGCTTGATAGGAACCCATCCTTGTTCGTCTAACTCAAGCTCATATTCATGGGGGGCATGACGAAGCGCATAGGACAGTTCTTTACTCAATTTTTGATAATCCATACACTCATCTCCCATTACAACAGGTCATAGCCACTTCTTTTACGCAAAAAAGTAACCGAGACTCACGATTGCAGCAATAAATAGGTGAACGATGAAATTTCCTGTTAGTCGAACCCAGAGCAGTTGGCTTTTCATCGTCCAAAATCCATAGAGGAGAGCAACGATCAGGTAAGCCAGAACATAAATGAAAAACACAGGACTGCTCTCCTCTTTAGGACATTTCTTTTTTTATGTTAGCAATTAGCTTGTCAGCATTGTTTTCATCGTTATCAAACATAACCAGGTCTTGCAAAGCAATCCCTTCCACGGATTGAATTGCTGTGGACATAGAATCGGCCAGTTGCTGCATATCAGCTTTGTCTGCTATTTCAACATCTAGAACCAGTACAAGTTTTTTCTTCATGGTGATAATCCTCGCTTTACGATAAGTATGGATAGTGCGATCGAGCCATATCATCCCCATTATACATAATAATCCGGTATACATCGACAACTGGTAATCACAGCTTTATTCCGGAATATCTATATATGCGGAAACACTCGATTTTAATATCTCGATCAGCACCTCATCCATGTATATGTATTCATCAGGGATGCCCAAGCAAATGATCCTTTTATCCATCAGTTCCGAGCTAAACTTTTCTTGTAACCGCCTTACATGTTTTTTCTCCATACAAAAAATGAAATCAGCCCAGCCGATAAGTCCACTTGTTACTTTGATACGCGCCCCAGTTTCAGTACCTGCTGATCTTACTTCATAATCATTGATCCCGTGAAAAATCTTTTCTGCTGTCAAGCTCCTCCATTTATTTCTACTGCAAATGAACAGTAGCTTCATTCTTCCTCCTCATCTAAATCTTCAAACTTCCATTCCTCTGGTACCGGATAATAAGCGTCATACTCTTTCTTGGCATCCTCGCTCATTTCCTCTAGCCATGGCCAATAATGCATGACATAGTCCTCACCAAATCCCATCCGCCAAAACAAACTATAAGGATGCTCTTCTGGAAACACAATCCATGGTGGCAAATAGAAATGCGGTTGATACCCCTCTAGGCTTTCACGTACTTCCATCCACAATCTTCCTAGTATGTTTCGTTCGTTACTCGTACGATCGATTAAGGCTGCATCCCCAGTAGAAAGCAGAATTTCACGAATGACAGGGTACTGTTCTACTTTTGCTTGTAATACCTTGCGCGTGATCTCTTTTTCAAGGATAGTTCCCGAAACTTTCTTGGCTTGCAGATAGTGTTCCGAAGTTGTCCATCGTTCCCCTTCCACCTCTATCGGATGACCAGAGAAATGGGAGAAGCAGCCGTAAGGTTTTTCTGGTTGATCGAAGTGAATTTCAAGAGGTTGCTGTATCTGTTTTCGGATATGATCCTGCATGAATATTTGTACCTCCCTATCTAGCGTAGCGTTTTCATAATGACTACCTGACATTCCACGCCTTCTGTAAATACTTCCGAAATATATCATCCAGCTTGTCTGTTGGGTCATCCAGCTCATTTGTATATTGGCTAGTCAGTGCAGTCAGACGCTCAATATGTTCCTCAATAAAATGGTGAAGCTCTTCTATTCTTGGCTCCCAGTTCAACTCATCCCCAGCTATTTTTCTTTGGAGCAGCTCAGAAATTTTACCTTTTAACCTAGAATCGGTTATCAGCTCTGAAACTAACTGATCAAATCCAATGGGGGGGTTCGTATGATACGTTTCGATCCAGATACATGCGAGGATCGGGCGTAACACGTAAAAATACTTTTTGATTTTGACTTGCTCCCCTTGCAGATAGTCCCGAAAATTCCCCTTTGCCATACTGAGGTAATGATGCAAGGAAGCCTTTGGCGAAAATACTTCCCCTTGCAATCTTACCAGCTCATCTCGAAAGCCAAGTGTATCGAGATAGACGATATCTGACACAAGCCATTCTTGTAGAGGCGGATTCGATTTTCGATATAGCTTGAGGGCTTTTCGAATATCCCAGCCATTTATATCTAAAAGGTCATTGATCGGTACTTCTACAACATCCCGTTTGTCGTCAATGGACAAATACCATTCTGGTTTCTTCACATAGACAAAACGTACATCATAATCGCTATCTTTGGACGGAAATCCCCATGCCCGGCTTCCTGATTCAACAGCGAACAATATTTTCAAGTCATGCTCTTGCTCGATTTCTTTTAACTTTTCCAAGATGATCTCTCTCAAGGTTAATTCCTCCTCCACAACAACTAACAGGGTTACCTTTCATTTTGAAAAAAACTCGCTGAACCAATTAAGATTCAGCGAGCTTTCTATCCTATCTTATTTTACGGTAACTTCAATTTCCACTGTAGAGCCTTTGTATTTTGCTGTAATAGTAGCCTTACCTTTCTTTTTCCCTTTTACAGTTCCATTGTCTGATACAGTGGCTACAGCAGACTTGGAGGACTTCCATGTAGCTTTGGTACCACTGATATCATCGCCATCATAGGTGAGTCTAATCTTTTCGGAGTCACCTTTTTTGAGCGAAATAGAGTCGTCATCTGCCTCCAACTTGCCTGAGCTTGAGCCGCCAACTTTTACCTCAATCTCCACTTTTTCGCCTTTATACGTAGCTGTAATCGTTGCCGTTCCTTTTCCTTTTGCAGTAATCGTACCACTGCTGCTGACAGTCGCTACAGAAGTTTTAGAGGATTTCCATGATGCTTTAGAACCACTGATGATGTCGCCATCATACTTCAATACAACGATTTCTCTGTCACCTTTATCCATGGTGAGGCTGGTATCATCAGCTTCCAGTGATGAGGAGGAACCATCAACAGTTACATCAATATCTACTGTTTCGCCTCTGTAACTAGCTGTAATCGTTGCCTTACCCTTACCTGTCGCTGTAATAGTACCGCTACTGCTGACAGTTGCTACGGAAGATTTAGAAGTTTTCCAGGAAGCTTGGGAATTACTGATCACAGCACCATCGTAAGTCAGAATAATGATTTCACGATTTCCTTTCTTCATGGAAAGTTTCGTGTCGTCCGCTACCAGCTTACCTGAGGTATTTGCATCAACTTTTACTTGGATCTCTACCTTGTCACCTTTGTATTGAGCTGTAATGTAAGCAGTTCCTTTACCTTTAGCTGTTACAACCCCGTCACTTACAGTTGCGACAGACGAATTGGATGTTTTCCAAGTTGCTTTGGAACCAGACAATCTTTCATCGTCATATCTTAACTGAATAGTCTCTTTTTGTCCGTCTTTCAAGGAAATACTAGTATAATCCGCTTCCAGTTTACCTGAAGCATCCGTATCGACATAGACGTCAATTTCTACCTCGTCGCCCTTGTATTTAGCAGTAATCGTAGCTGTACCTTTGGCTCTAGCAGTAACGACCCCATCATCACTGACTCTAGCTACGGAAGTATCCGACGATTTCCAAGTTGCTTTGGAACCAGACAGTTTATCATCGTCATAAGTCAATTTAATTGTTTCTTTATCGCCTTTTTCCATCTTGAGTCGAGAGACGTCTGCTTCTAGTTTCCCATCTGAGTTGCTTTGGCCAACATTTACTTCAATTTCTACTTTTTGGCCTCTATATTCTGCTGTAATGATTGTGCTTCCAGAAGATACAGCCTTTATTTCACCATCATCTACAGTAGCAATGGATTTATCCTCAGAACGCCAATCTGCCTTTGATCCAGCTAGAGTTTTATCAGCATATTTCAAACTAATTGTCGATTTCTTACCTTTTTTAAGATTGATTTCAGAACGATTTGCTTCCAAAATCTCAGCTTTTGAAACGGTGACTCTGATTGATACTTTATCTCCATTATATTTTGCTGTAACAAAAGTCGATCCTGCCTTCTTAGCTGTCACGACTCCATTGTAAACAGTAGCGATATCAGAAGTGCCTACTTCCCAGTTAACCAGTCCATTATCAATCGTGCTGCCATTATAAGTCAGGCGAATCGTTTCCGTTGAACCTACGGAGATATTCATTGAACTCGAGTTGGCTTTCAGGCCAGAAGTGCTTGCTACCACGCTATAGGCTTGTAAAGGTTGTGGTGTCGTGACTTGTGCAGAAGCAATACCTGTAACTGAAAACTGAACAGTACAAATAGTTGCAACTGCTAAGGAGACGTTTTTCATTAAGTTGCTTTTGATCTTTTTCATGTTTTTACCTCCAAATTATTTCCTATACTTGTATTGACGTATGAGATGGAAAAATGTCACACCAAATATGCTTTTTTTTTGAAAAATATTTGTTTTTATTTCAAACAATTGTTTGTAACCCAAATACAAAAGCAAAAAGTGACTCTAGTTATGGGCTTGTCTGTACGAATAGATCCATTTCATCAAAAAAAATGCTTCCCAGCTTTTGAGCCGGAAAGCGGATATTGATGCTTGGAGGAGTTTCATCGCGTCGAGTACAGTACATAGTACGCTGGCTCTGCGACTGATGCTGTAGACGTATCCCCAATATATCCGTAGTCGAGAGCCCGTTTTTCCTAGAAAGCACTCTCATAATGCTCAATGACCGGCTTCATGAAGTCTCCACCTGGTGTTAATGTACCGGTGTAAATCGCGATGACATCAAACCGAAAGGCCGGGATTGGCTGTGAGTTTTTTTGCAGGTATTCGATGGCAAGCTCACGCAGCTTCTGTTTCTTCTTCCAAGTAATGGACTCGCCCGCTGATCCAAAAGATTGGCTGCTCCTCGTTCTGACCTCAATGAAAACCAAGCAATTTCCGTCTAGCGCAATCAAATCCATTTCCCCACGTTTTGTTCGAACATTTCGATCGACAATGCAAAAACCCTTGTTCACTAAATAGCTTTCAGCAAGCTGTTCTCCTTTTTGACCAAGAAGACGGCGGCGATCGCTCATTATTTGGTTCCTCCGCCTTTATCGATACGATAGACAAAAGCAAGGATTTCTGCCACAACTTGATACAACTCCGGAGGAATTTGTTGATCCAAATCCAGCTTACCCAAAACCTCTACAAGTGATGGGTCCTCTTGTACCGGTATATCATGCTCCTTTGCTGTCTTCAGGATATTGTCAGCTACGTACCCCTTGCCTTTTGCCACAACCTTTGGCGCTTCCATGGTACCCGCCTGGTATTTTAACGCAACTGCCTGTTTGCGTTTTTGCTCTGAAGAGGATGGCGGCTTCATACGCGAAGGTCAACCCCTTTATAGTCAGCCAGGATGGGGCCTTTTGCTTGGATCGGACTTGTCGACTTCCCGCGCTCGGCCGGGACTGGCTGGACCCGCATAGCCGATAGATGGTAACCAACATCCTGTAATTGGTCAGCAAAACGATCCTTGGAGCCTTGAATGAGTGCTTCCACCCATGGCGTATCGTTAAAAATTTGCAGGTTAACGATTCGATTCACGATACTGACATCAATCATAGTTGTCCCCATACTTTGGAGTTCCAAATGAAAGAATAGACGGCAGTTCTCCGGATCAAGTTGTCCAGAGCCTTTCTTTTTTGACTCAATTTGGACGAAAGCCGTCTCATCCCCTTCTGCTTGGCGAATCGGAATTTGCATCACGATTTGAGACAAAGCTTGGTTAGAGGGCTGTACCATCATCAACTGTTGTCCGGTCACTTGTTGCAGTAGTTGATCAGCAGCTTCTCGCAAGGCGGTTGGTAGTGCCTGAGCTGGCGCTTGACTGATTTGCAACAAGAGGGATTTGACTGTATCCATCTGCTTTAATGAATGCGAATCGATTGCCCCCTGTGAAAATGCCTGGCCCATCAATTCTCTCTCGTGGGTTACGCCTAAATGACGAAACAATTCAGCAATCGGGTTAGCAGCTGTGGCTCCATTCACTGCACCAGATGCTTGAGACATCATTTGTTGAATGACCTTTTGCCCCGCATCTGTCACTACGGCCCTTTGCTCTGCCATCTGCTTGTTTTGGATCGGCTCCTGATTCATCTGTGATGACTGAGGAATAGGCAACGGCTCGGTTCGAGCAATTTTTGACTCGACGCTTGGACCACTAGTCTGGTTAGGCAGCAACTGATTACTCTTTCCGATCATGGCGTTTTGCTGCGATTCCACCTGCTTTGTTGCAGGGCTTGGTGCAGTTGCTGCCTCAGTGGAAACAGATGACGAAACAGCTTGTGATGGCGATGGTATGTTACTGAAAGCCTGGGTTGATGGTTGGGGTGATGTCTGCAATTGCGCTGAAGGCTGACCGCTCTGCGCAGGCAGCGGCTGAGTCTGGCTTCCTCCAGACGCGTTCTGAGAAGCACCTTGATTGGGCTGATTCCCTTGTGGCATTTGTTTGACGGCCAGTCCCTCGTCTGTTGCATCGTTGCCCGCGATAAGTAAAGAGAGTCCTGCCAACTTTTCTTTTAATTGACTAACAAGCTGTTTGACATCTCCCGTTGCTGCATTAGCCTGTCCGGGGACTTGCTGTGATTGGCTTTGAGACATTTGACCTGTCGTCTGTGAAGGCTGGCCCTCTCCCTCTAAAAAGAGCGAGGCTTGCTGCAGCAGGTTTTGGATGAGCTGACCCATTGGCTTGTCCGATAAAAAAGCTTTGAGCCCTCCGATTGTATCTGGAGTCAGTGGCAAATTTCGTTTCATGGCAGTCATGAATGCCTCTATCGTGGCATTGTCTACGCCTAAGCGCCCAGCAACGGCTGAAAAAGCTTGTATCGTTTCCTTATTCACAGGAAGATTGGCACCAAGCAGAGCTTGCACGATCGCTTTGTTCTCTTTTGTATCGGCAATCCCTAGTGACCGCATTAGCCCTTCTAGAGATGCGTCTTTGCCAGCTCCTTCCCCGACGCTTTCCAAAACCTTCAACGTGACGACGCCTGTTGATGGTTGGACTTGCAGCCAAGCTTTCTGGCCCGGTTCCAGACTTGCTTCCATTTTAGCCTGAACCTGCATTCCCCCGACTTGTACGAGCGCCATATTGTCCGGGTAATGCTTGATTACCGTGCCTTTAAACACTTGTCCGGGAGTAAGCTCAACCGGCTTCGGAGCGGATATGGGTGCTTTTTGCACGAATGATTGAATAAGTTGCGACGGGGAAAACATGCAGATCCTCCTCCTGTAGGCAGTATGTTACTAGCTTCACTTTTTAGGCGTGTTCTTTTACACCAGTGAATGTCTTGCGATGGATCGGCGTAGGTCCAAATCGAGCGATTGCTGCCAGATGCTCAGGGGTGCCGTAGCCTGCGTGCTTGTCAAAGCCATAGGCTGGATATTGTTCGGCATACTGGGCCATCAATCGATCACGGGTAACCTTTGCTACGATCGATGCGGCTGCAATCGAGACACTCTTGGCATCCCCTCCGATAATCGGAACCTGCTCGCAATCCATTCCGGTTAGCTGCACGGCGTCAATCAGTAATGCATCTGGCACTTTACCTGCCTGTTGGATCGCCAGCTTCATCGCCTCTTTTGTAGCAGCCAATATATTGATCGCATCGATTCTTGCTGCATCGACAATTCCGATTCCCACAGCAAGTGCATCTCTTTGAATGATTTCGCAAAAAGCTTCCCGAGTGGATACAGGTATCTTCTTCGAGTCATTCAGTCCTGGCAAGTAAAAATCCTTGGGCAGGCACACGGCACACGCGACAACTGGACCAGCCAATGGTCCTCGTCCGACCTCATCTACCCCGAATATGTATTGATGCCCCTTATCAAACATGGCTTTCTCATAAACGGTCATGTCTGCCCACATCTGTGCGAGCTTTTCTTGACGTGCAATCGCTGCTTCCGCCTGCTTCGCCAGAGCCTGTACACCCGCTCTTTTATCTTCTTTCAACAATTGTAAAAAATCTTTGGGTACCTCGTCCAACTTTTCCATCGTCACTCGTATTTCTTTTATCGACATATCCGCTAGATTCATTGACTCATTTCTCCTTACAGATCTCAAAGTGCCCATTCAAAAAGACGACGTTTTGAACATCCTCTCATAGTAAAAAACCTGCCTACCGTATATATCGATAGACAGGTTTTTGATGGCTGGAAAGCTTATTCGGGAAAAGATACTGGCTTACCAATCGGTTCGTCCATTTCCCAATCAATCGGGCGCTCGACAGAGATCGTTCCCAGCTTTCCGGAACGCAGCTCACGCAGGAAAATTTCCGCTGCCTTGTCGTAGTCGATATTTCCGCCAGAAACGAGACAACCGCGCTTCTTCCCGATTTCTTCGAGCATTTCTACTCGATCCTCAGGCAGTTCTTTTAGCTTGAAGCGTTCGATCAGGCGTTCCGGATAGTAGTGCATCATGTAGCTGATGACAAATAATGCTACCTCCGTAAAATCGATGAGCTCGTCTTTAATTGCCCCACTTGCCGCCAGTCGCAGACCTACCATCTGATCTTCAAATTTCGGCCAAAGAATACCAGGCGTATCGAGCAGCTCCAGTGTATCGCCCATTTTTACCCATTGTTGCGCCTTGGTTACCGCCGGACGATCACCTGTAGCCGCTACTGAGCGCTTGGACAAGCGGTTAATAAGGGAAGACTTGCCGACATTGGGGATTCCCAAGATCATGATGCGGATGGCACGACCTTGCATCCCCCGCTCACTGCGCTTTGCCAGCATGTCAGCAGCTAGCTCCTTACACATTTCTGGGAGCTTGTTGACACCTTTACCACTCAGGGCATCAATCGGCAATGTGCGAATGCCTTGTTTGCGAAAATAAGCAATCCACTCATCTGTTGCCCGTTCATCCGCCAAATCTGCTTTATTAAGTAATATCAAACGTGGTTTATCACTGACAATCTCGTCAATCATCGGATTACGGCTGGAAAGCGGCAGACGTGCATCGAGAAGCTCAATGACAACATCGATTAACTTCAGCTTTTCCGTTACTTGACGACGTGCTTTAGCCATATGGCCAGGAAACCATTGGATCGTCATGATGTCTCACCTACCTTGAAGCTTTGCATTATCTTGTCAAGCGAATTCCCGCAACCGGCCAAAAAGTAAATTCAGCTCTACCAACAACCGTACTGACGGCAACAGGACCGATGGCTCTGCTGTCATGACTGTTCAACCTGTTATCGCCCATCACAAAGATATGGTCTGCTGGTATTTGGACCGGGGGAAAATCGTGGGTAAAGAACGGCTCTCCCTGCTGCTTCGCTTGTTCTTTAAATTGTGCAAGATACGGTTCCTCTACCACTTTGCCATTGACCAGTAGCTGATCGCTTTTGACCTCTACTGTATCACCCTCAACAGCAATGACTCTCTTGATGTAATCTCGTTCCTTTTCAGCATGAAACACGATGATTTCACCAGGCTTCGGATCTTGCAAAAAGTAAATCGCCTTGTTTACAACTAATTTTTCACTGTTATGTAATGTACTTTCCATGGATTCGCCTTCTACAATAAACGGGGCGAACAAAAAGGTACGAATGAGAAACGCCAAGACTAAAGCGATCCCAAGTGCCTTTATCCATTCCCATAGTTCATTTTTCTTCTTATGACTGGAGGTAATTTCTTCGCTCATGACTTACGATCCTCCCATGAAAGCTCGTCCAACCTTAGCTGTAACATATGTCAAGATGAACTATTTTATTTCGAGATCGTTAAATGGAAAAAAGAGGCCTGGCAAGCAGGCCAGTCCTCTTTCTAAGCTTTACGCTTATCGACGAATTTCTTTAATACGAGCTGCTTTACCTACGCGATCGCGCAGATAGTACAGTTTCGCACGACGTACTTTACCATGACGCACGATTTCGATCTTGTCGATCTTAGGCGTGTGTACTGGGAATGTACGCTCAACACCTACGCCGTAAGAAATCTTACGAGCTGTAAATGTTTCGCTGACACCTGTACCGCGACGGCGAATGCATACGCCTTCGAACAGCTGGATACGCTCACGCTGACCCTCGATAACCTTAACGTGTACACGAACAGTGTCACCAGGTCGGAACGCAGGAATGTCCTGTTTCAATTGCGCTTTTTCCAGTTCACGGATAATTTGGTTCATTTGAATTTCCTCCTTCCGATAGACGTTCTTACTCGTCTAACCCATAGGTCCAGCCGCTAGGGCTGCGTTACGAGTAGCGGACCGCCTTAGTCAGCGGGCAAAATTGCCACAAGAAGTATATTAACACAGGGGGCACAAAACTACAAGACTCTTCTCCTATTTGCTCCCTACTTTTTTTCCTGCTCCAATTCAGCCAATAGCTTTTTCATTTCATTTGTCAGCGCAATCTTTTCCAACAAATCTGGACGCCGTGCTTTTGTTCGACGCAGCGATTCTTTTAACCGCCAGCTTTCAATATTGGCGTGGTGGCCTGACAACAATACATCTGGCACCTTCCAGCCGCGAAACTCAGCTGGTCTTGTGTAATGAGGGTATTCGAGCAGTCCTGTTGAAAAGGAATCCTCAACAGCTGACGTCTGGTTTCCCAACGCCCCTGGTTGCAAACGAACGACACTGTCAATGACCACCATCGCCGCAAGCTCTCCCCCAGTCAGTACGTAGTCGCCAATCGAGATCTCATCCGTGACGAGATGCTCGCGAATTCGCTCGTCGTACCCTTCATAATGACCACAAATGAAGACAAGGTGCTCCTCTTGCGCCAACTCTTCTGCAAGCTTCTGATGATAAGGTACACCCTGTGGGCACATCAGAATCACTCGGGGTTTTTTCTCTCCTGCCAAGCCTTCTACGGCTCGGAATAACGGCTCAGGCTTTAAGACCATTCCTCCGCCACCGCCATAAGGGGTGTCGTCTACCGTACCGTGCTTGCTCTCAGAGAAATCGCGAAAATTGGTAACGTGAAAATCAACCAGTTCTTTTTCGCTTGCCTTTCCCAAAATGCTGCTGGATAAAACACCTGTAAACATTTCGGGAAAGAGCGTAAAAATATCGATCCGCATCTGAAGTTCCTCCTACAGCAAGCCTTCCATCAGATGGCAGACCACACGTTTGTTCGCAATGTCCACTTCCTTGATGCACTCATCGATATACGGCAGCAAGATTTCTCCGCGTTTCCCCTTCACTACCCACACATCGTTTGCTCCTGGCTGCATAACATCCACGATTTTCCCCAGTTCTTCGCCCTCGTCAGTTACTACGACGCAGCCGACGAGCTGATGAATGTAGAACTCGTCCTCTTCTAATTCCATCAGCGCTTCCTCTGGAATTTTCAACTCTCCGCCCTTGTACTTTTCGATATCGTTAATATGCTCATAGCCTTGGAAGCTCACAATCTCAAAATTTTTATGCGAGCGACGAGAAACGATTTTCAATTTTAGCGGCTCACTGAGTGTCGGATGGAACAAGTACAGCTCATTTCCTTTGCGAAAACGCTGATCTGGAAAGTCAGTCGTAGGTGTTACACGTACCTCACCACGCAGGCCATGCGTATTAACCAGTTTGCCTACTCCGTAAAAACTATTTTGGCTCAACGTGTTCATTCCTCCTTTTTTTTGTTCCCATTTTTCGTTTGTAGCCGAATCTCATGTACCAGACCATCTTTTATCATGATTTCCGTTCCAGACATCATTTCATCCCAGACATCACCCTCTTGAATCGTGACAGGGCTTTGAACCGTCTGGTAATCGATCTCGCTTCCCTCTGGGAGATTTTCTACCTGCTGGAGGGTATATGTCAGGTGATCTATCTTTTCCTTGCGTCGGCGCTCTTCCTGCGCGATTTTTTCCTGCGCCAACGCATATGTATCCGTAGACTTTTTCTTCGCCTCGGTTAATAACTTTTTCGATTGAAACTGCCACTGCTCCCACTCTTTACGCTGCAAACGAAGTCGTTGGCTATACTGATCAATGAGAGCAGCCCGTGATGCTTCCGTAATGATCAGTTTAACCTGTACTGTCCGAAATATAGTAAGCACCTTCGCCACTCCTTTCGGAAAAACCATCATGGTTTATACGCATCTTGGATACTAGAAAAAAGACTGGGAAAGCTCCCAGCCTTTTCTCATACAATTTCAACCGTGACACGCTTGTCCGTTTCCACGGATGCGGCGATCACGACCGTGCGCAGGGCTTTCGCGATTCGTCCTTGTTTACCGATAATCTTCCCCATATCATCAGGGTGTACCGACAATTCAAAGACGAGGGTTCGCTCTTTGTCCACTGCGTTAACACGAACCTCATTCGGATGATCGACGAGAGCTTTAGCGATCGTTTCGACCAGCGCTTTCATCATCAAACCTCCAGATGACCGACTTATTTGCCGTATTTGGTTTCGTGCACTTTAGCCATAACGCCTTCTTTGGAGAGAAGGTTACGAACGGTATCAGTTGGAGCTGCACCATTCAGGATCCATTGAACCGCTTTGTCGGTATCAATTTTCACCACTGCCGGTTGTGCAACCGGGTTATAGTAACCGATTTCTTCAATGAAACGGCCATCGCGAGGGGAACGGGAGTCAGCTACTACTACACGGTAGAAAGGAGCTTTCTTGGAACCCATACGCTTCAGACGGATTTTAACTGCCATGTTGTGTCACCTCCTGTATTAATCAACGCTAGAAGAGCATCTGCGTTGGTGCTACTATATCTGAACCATCGCGGCCAGCTGACAAGTCAGTGTCGCGAGAGATCATGCCTACTTACTTGAACGGTGGCTTGAAGTTAAAGGGGAAGTTCATCCCGCCCTGGTTGTTGCCTCCGCCTTTTCCCATGAAAGGTAATCCGAAGCCTTTTTTCTTCGACTTCTTGACCATCTTGTCAGCAGCGCCTGAGAATTGCTTCATCATCTTTTTCATTTCCTCGAACTGCTTGAGGAAGCGATTGACTTCTTGAATGCTTGTTCCACTTCCGCTTGCGATGCGCTTGCGACGGTTGGCATTCAATAAATCAGGATTAGCGCGCTCTTGTTTGGTCATGGATTTGGCGATCGCTTCAACGCGGGCTATTTGCTTCTCATCCACGTTCATTTTGCCCTTCATCTTGTTCATTCCTGGCAGCATGCCGAGAATGTCTTCAAAAGGACCCAGGTTGCGAAGCTGCTGCATGGAATCCAGGAACATGTCGAAGGTAAACTCACCTTGACGCATTTGGCGTTCCATATCGCGTGCTTTGTCTTCATCCACGGATGCCTGTGCTTTTTCAATCAGGCTGAGTACGTCCCCCATACCCAAAATACGGGAAGCCATACGATCCGGATGGAACGGTTCGAGCGCATCCAGCTTTTCACCCATCGCCGCGAATTTGATCGGCTTGCCAGTGACAGCTTTGACGGACAGTGCCGCACCGCCTCGGGTATCACCGTCGAGCTTCGTGAGAACCACACCAGTCAGTTCGAGCTGGCTGTTAAAGCTCTCTGCTACGTTGACGGCATCTTGACCTGTCATCGCGTCCACGACGAGCAAAATCTCATCGGGCTTGGTTACCTCGCGAATCTGCTTCAACTCGTCCATCAGCGCTTCGTCAATATGCAGGCGACCTGCGGTATCGATGAGGACTACGTCGAGATGATTCGTCTTCGCGTGTTCAATCGCTTGGCGAGCGATATCGACAGGACTGACTTGATCACCGAGAGTGAAGACGGGAACATTGAGCTGCTCCCCTAAAACCTGAAGTTGCTTAATCGCAGCAGGACGGTAAATGTCTCCCGCTACCAGAAGCGGCTTACGGTTTTGCTTTTGCAAGTACTTGGCCAGCTTACCGGTTGTGGTCGTTTTACCTGCCCCTTGCAGACCTGCCATCATGATGACGGTCGGCGGGCGGTGTGCCATCGTGAGCTGAGCAACGTTGCCACCCATCAGAGCGACCAGTTCTTCATTCACGATTTTGATCACCATTTGACCAGGCGTCAGGCTTTTCATGACTTCCTGACCGACTGCGCGCTCTTTGACACGAGCAACGAAGTCTTTTACTACTTTAAAGTTAACGTCTGCTTCCAGCAAGGCCAGACGAACTTCACGCATCGCTTCACTCACGATGGTTTCGTCTATTTTTCCTCTGCCGCGCAGTTTGTCAAACGCGTTTTGCAGCCGATTGGCTAAGCTCTCAAACGCCATGCGAGCCCTCCTAATCCATCTCTGACAGTTGGTGGAGCAAAGTGTTCAGCTCGTCTCTTGTCTCGCTCTCCGAAAGCTCATTTACAAGTTCATTCATGCGATTCAACACGTCCATGCGCTTTTCATGACGCTCAGCGAGGCGAAGCTTCTGATCGTATTCGAACAGTTGCTTCTCCGCCCGCTTAATATGATCATAGACAGCTTGGCGGCTGACCTCATGCATCTCGGCAATTTCTCCGAGCGATAAATCGTCCAGATAATACAGCTCAAGATATTCTTGCTGCTTGCCCTTGAGTAGCGGCGCGTAAAAGTCAAACAAGAGATTGACTTGATTGGTCTTTTCTAACATGAAACCAATCCTTTGCTATGAGGTACTCGTTTCAAACTGTAAAGACTTTTTCTTTACAGCACGTAGATTATAGTACCTAATTCCACACCTAGTGTCAAGGTTTTTTATTGACATCATTTTTTTATCTTCGAAACACTATGTTTTACGCGTTTTCCTGCTCTTCTGTTTCATCTTTTTGAATCAATCCAGCAAAAAGTGCATGAACAAATTGCTCGGGATCAAACTGCTGCAAGTCATCCATTCTTTCACCCAAGCCGACGTATTTCACCGGAATGTTCAGCTCGTTGCGAATCGCGATGACGATACCACCCTTTGCTGTGCCATCCAGCTTGGTCAGGACTAAACCTGTTACACCAGCAGACTGTCCAAAGGTTTTCGCCTGCGAAAGCGCATTTTGCCCAGTCGTAGCGTCCAATACTAGCAAGACCTCATGTGGAGCTCCTGGCAATTCGCGTTGTAATACGCGGTGTACCTTCGCCAACTCTTCCATGAGATTGACTTTGTTTTGCAAGCGGCCTGCGGTATCGCACAACAGCACATCGACTTGGCGGGATTTCGCTGCCTGAATCGCATCGTAGATCACAGCAGCCGGATCAGAGCCTTGCTGCTGCTTGATTACGTCAACGCCTACACGCTCTCCCCAAACCTCCAGCTGTTCAATCGCTGCTGCACGAAACGTGTCACCTGCTGCCAGCAGCACTTTTTTATTTTGCTGCTTGAACATATGAGCCATTTTACCGATCGTGGTCGTTTTCCCTACTCCGTTTACCCCTACGAACAAAATGACATTCAGACGACCGCCCTCTACGTTCAGAGACGTATCCGCAGCAGCATCATTTTTCAAAAGGGCAACCAGTTTTTCTGAGAGAATGGGCTGCAGGTCGATCGCATTCTCGATTTTTTGCTTGCGCACTTCTGTCCGCAGGTCGTCAATGAGCTCCATTACGGTATTGACGCCCACATCGGACGTAATCAAAATTTCCTCTAATTCATCGAAAAAGTCATCGTCGATCTTTTTGTAGCGACGTACCAGATCCTCTACTTTTTCTACTAGCAGGTCTCTCGTTTTAGCCAAACCATCCGTAAACTTCTGGGTGACCTCTTCGGATTTTTGGACAATAGCATCACGAAGGCGCTTGAAAAAACTCATGTTCATCTTCCTTTACGGGTAGTATCAATTGAATGGCAAATCCGTTTAAGAGGCTGATTCGATAAACTTGTCACTGTCCTCCAGCTTCACGGAGACGAGTTTGGACACGCCGCCCTCTTGCATCGTGATACCGTATAGCACGTCTGCGCTCTCCATTGTGCCTTTTCTGTGTGTGACGCAAATAAACTGCGTCTGGTTGCTAAAATGGTGCATGTACTCGGCGAAACGGTTAACGTTTGCCTCATCCAGCGCGGCTTCTACCTCATCCAATACACAGAATGGCACTGGCTTCACACGCAGGATGGCAAATAGCAAGGCCATCGCAGTCAAAGCACGTTCGCCCCCGGATAAGAGTGCGAGATTTTGCAGCTTCTTGCCAGGTGGCTGCGCCACGATATCGATACCCGTCTCAAGCAGATTATCTGGGTTAGAGAGTACAAGATCTGCGCGTCCTCCGCCAAACAGTTGGACAAACACGTCGCGGAACTGCTCTGAAATCGCATCAAATGTTTCTTTGAAGCGGCGCGACATCTCTGCGTTCATTTCTTGGATCACTTGATAGAGCATGTCTTTTGCTTCATTCAAATCAGCTTCCTGCGAGCTTAAGAACTGCTGACGCTCAGATAAGCGCTCATATTCCTCAATCGCGCCAAGATTCACAGTGCCAAGTGCCCCAATCTGCTTTTTGAGACGATTGACCACTTGTGTCTCTTCCTGAATCTCGCCACGTGCCGGATATTTTTGCTTTGCCAGGTCGTAGCTCATTTCGTATTCTTCGGAGAGTTTATTCAACAGATGATCGAGCTCTACCTCATTGCGGTTGACTTTTACTTCTTCCTGATGAAGCTTTTCCTCGAGCGATTTAACCTCGCGGCGGATTTCCTTCACCTGCTGTTCCACTTGCTCCTGTTTGTAAAAGAGAGTCGCCCTCTCACTTCGCCGCTCTTGAATCAAGCCAGCTACACGGTCTTTATCCTGACGCAATTCGCTAATGCGCTGATCCAGCTCAAGCCCGGACGATTCGTTCGTACGCTCCAGCTCATCAAGAGATGCCAAGTTCGCGTTTTGTTCTTCCCATTCGCGCTGCAATTGGCTTTTTTGCTCCAGGAAACGTTCTGTTTGCTCCAAGCGTGATTGATACTCTTGCTTGACCTGCGCATTCAGTACTTTGAGACTTGTTATTTTTTGATTCATTTCTTCTTTAGATTCGAGCTGCTCTTGGCGTTTCGCCTCTGCTTCTGCGATCTGCGCACCGAGCTCTTTTTCCTCTTGCTCCATGGCAGCCAAGGAGGCTTGCAGCTGCTCTTGCTTTCGTTTGGCTTCTTCCATCTCGCGGCGATAGCCTTCTATATCTTGTTCAACAAGCTTTGCTCGCTCGCCCAAGGATCTGCCTTCCGATTCTTTTTGCTGCAAGAGTCCTTTTACTTCTTGTTCTTTCAATCTCAGACTTTCGCCTTCTGTACGCAGATTTTCTTGCTCCTGCTGCATTTGCGCCAGTTCCTTCGTCAACTGCTCCATAAGGGTAGTATGCCCAGAAATTGCCTGGTCGATTTCTACTAGCTGCGCTTCCAGCTCTTCTGATTGACGGTTGCGTCCAAGCAGGTTCGTGCTGTTCTTTTTCAAGGCCCCCCCTGTCATAGAACCGCCAGCATTCACGATATCGCCTTCCAGCGTCACGACGCGATAGCGGTAGCCAAGCGTACGGGCCACACGGTTTGCTTGCTCCAGCTTTTCCGTAATAATGACGTTGCCTAATAAACTTTCGAGGATAGGTCTATACGCTTCCTCAAAGGTCACGAGCTCACTCGCGATTCCGACGACTCCACTCTCCGCCTCCAGCTGGCGCTTATCGCTTGCCTGCAAGGTGCGAGGCCGGATGACATCGAGCGGTAGAAATGTCGCCCTACCTGCATTGTGCTGCTTCAAGTGAGCAATCGCTGCACGACCAGATGCTTCGTCGTCCACGACGACGTTTTGCAGTGCGCCACCCAATGCTACTTCCATCGCCGTCTCGTATTGCTGTGGCACGACAACGAGCTCAGCGACCGCTCCATGAATTCTTTTGAAGCCACGCTCGCGTGCTTTCAAAATTTCTTTTACCCCTTGCTGAAACCCTGCGAACTCCGACTGCATTTCTTTTAACAGGTCAAAGCGAGACTTCGCTGCTTCCCGCTTTTGTTCCCAGTGGCGCAGCTCTCGACGGGCTGTTTCAAGGCGGGCTTGTCCTTCGCGCATACCCTCAACCAGCTCTTTGTATCTGACACCAGTTTCTTGAATGGTAGAAACGATCTTCTCCAACTGATCTTGGAGCTGGCTCAACTGAGCTAGTCGCTGCTCTTCTTCTTCATCGAGCTGTTTTTTTCCAGACAATTGACGTTCGACTCTGGCCTCGCTTGTCTTGAGAAGCTGCTCTTGATGACGATTTTCGTTGCGCAGATTCGCCATTTCATTGAGCTTTTCGAAGTAATCGCTCTTCAAACGCTCGACATCATCTGTCAGTGATTGCACCATCGAAAAAAATTGACCTTCTGCTTCTTGTAGCGAAGCGTGGGCTTCGGTCATTCGGCGATCCGCTTCCTTGGCCCGCTCTTGTTCTTCAGCCAATTCTGCCTCAAGACCGTGCTGCTTCTCGGTAATCCGATGCATCTGCTCCATCGTCTGCTGACGATTGGCATTGAGATTGCGCATACGCTCCCGCAATACCTCACGTTGTCCTTCGACTTTCTCGGTCTCTTCACTGACTGTCAAAAGTACTTGTTGCAGCTCTTCGATGGATTGGTCGATTTGGGTGACATGAAAACGCGCTTGCTCCAAATCAGCTTCTTGCTTGGATGCTTCGGTCGTTTGTCCGATTAACAGATTCTTGAGTTCCTCTACGCGTCCTGTCGCTGCTTCCCACTTCGTATGAGCTGCTTCAATTTGCTGCACGTAAAGAGCTACTTCATGCTCAACCAACTGGCGATGAAGCTCCTTGTACGTCTTGGCTATTTCTGCCTGCTCCTGCAAAGGTCCGATCTGCTCCGTAATTTCACTGACGATATCGTGAATACGCACCAGATTTTGCTCAGTGTCATCGAGCTTTTTCTCAGCCTCGCGCTTGCGTGTTTTGTATTTGACGATTCCGGCTGCTTCTTCAAATATTCCACGGCGATCCTCGGACTTGGTACTGAGGATTTCCTCAATTTTTCCTTGACCGATAATGGAATACGCTTCTTTACCCAGCCCGGTATCCATAAACAGCTCCATGATGTCTTTTAGACGGCAGGATCTGTTGTTTATGTAGTACTCACTGTCACCAGAACGATACACTCTGCGGGTAACGGATACCTCCGAATATTCCACATCGAGCGAACGATCTGTATTGTCCAAGGTGAGTGTCACTTCTGCGAAATTCACTGGCTTGCGCTTGTCGCTACCCGCGAAAATAATGTCTTCCATTTTCGCTCCACGCAACGACTTTGCGCTCTGTTCCCCCAGCACCCAGCGGATCGAATCAGAAACGTTACTTTTCCCACTTCCATTCGGTCCCACTACGGCTGTTACCCCTGGTACAAATTCCAATTCCGTGCGATCGGCAAAGGATTTGAATCCAGCCAGCTCCAGGCGTTTCAAATACATACGTACGGTCCTCCTTAAGAAACCATCCAAGACTGCCTGCCAAACTGACAGATTGAAAACATGCAAGGTTCGGATGGCACCCGAAAAGAAGCCCCTGCATCGAACAGGAGCTACCTACTACGAGCCTACATGGTCATCTGTAGGTAAGTGTATCATAGATAGCGGTCATCTCGCAGTATTTTCCCTATGTTTCCCACCCGAAAGAAAAAAGCTGCACCATCTTGTAGCAGATGATGCAGCCCTTCTCGCTGACGAGTGATTATTTATCCCCCAGCTTGACCAATGCTCGTGCAGCAGCTTGCTGTTCCGCTTCTTTTTTGGAGCGGCCAGAGCCGATGCCAAGCGAACGATTGTTCAAAAGCACCTCAGATACGAATTCTCGATTATGAGCTGGTCCTTTTTCTTCTACAATTCGGTAATGGATGTCTCCCAGATTGTCTTGTTGAACAAATTCCTGCAACTGGCTCTTGAAGTCGGTTACCTGGGCAAACTCTCCTTTGTCGATGCGCGGGTACACGTATTTTTCCATAAATGAAAAGACTGCGTCCAACCCCTGATCCAAGTAAAGCGCACCTACAAACGCCTCAAAAACGTCCGCTAGCAAGGCTGGTCGCTGACGTCCACCTGTCAGCTCTTCCCCTTTTCCCAGCAATACGAGATCGCCAAAATTCAACAGTTCAGCAAACTTGACGAGAGAAGGTTCACAGACAATGGCTGCACGCAGCTTCGTCATTTCCCCTTCGCTCATCTTCGGAAAAGTTTTATACAAAAACTGGGAGACGGTCAACTCCAACACAGCATCCCCCAAAAACTCTAGCCGCTCATTGTCTGATATTCGTTTGCCGCGTTGCTCGTTCACGTAGGAAGAATGGGTGAATGCCTGCCGCAAAACACTTTCATCACGAAAGCGAAAGCCTATCGTTTCTTGCAGCTGTGCAAAATTCATCACCCTCACCACCATTCCAGGAGACTGCCTACTTTTTCTATCAGTAGGGCTCATTTATGCTTCGTATCGCTTCAGGATTACCGTTGCGTTGTGACCGCCGAATCCAAATGTATTGGAAACAGCCACATTGACGGTCGCCTTACGCGCATGGTTCGGAACATAGTCCAGATCACATTCTGGATCCGGGTTTTCCAAGTTGATTGTTGGAGGCAGTACTTGATCACGCAGCGCATATGCCGTCGCGATGGCCTCGACACCACCAGTAGCACCCAACAGATGGCCTGTCATCGATTTGGTCGAGCTGACAGCCAGTTTGTATGCGTGCTCGCCAAACACACTCTTGATCGCTTGTGTTTCTGCGATATCTCCTTGGTCAGTAGAAGTACCATGTGCATTAATATATTGAACTTCTGTTGGGTCAACGCCAGCGTCTTTCAGTGCGCTTGCCATGCAACGCGCTGCCCCTTCGCCACCAGGAGATGGAGAAGTAATATGATGAGCATCTGCACTCATCCCGTAGCCAATGACTTCCGCGATGATCGTTGCTCCACGTTTTTTCGCATGCTCAAGCTCTTCCAGGATCAGAACACCAGCACCTTCGCCCATTACGAAGCCATCGCGATCTTGGTCAAACGGACGGCTTGCTTTTTGCGGCTCATCGTTTCTGGTGGACATCGCTTTCGCTGAGCAAAAGCCTGCAAATGCCATTGGACGCACCGTTGCTTCTGCTCCACCTGCGATCATAACATCGGCGTGATCGAACTGGATCAGACGCAGTGCATCACCGATCGCATTGGTACCTGTCGCACAAGCGGTAATCGCGCTGGAAGTTGGTCCTTTTGCACCGTATTGAATGGATACTGCACCAGACGCCATGTTTGCAATCAGCATCGGAATGAAGAACGGACTCACGCGACGCGGTCCTTTTTCCAACAATACGGAATGCTGTTCTTCCCATGTAGTCAGACCACCGATTCCGGACCCGATGTATACACCCACTCGTTCCGCATTTTCTGGCGTGATCTCCAGTTTTGCATCTTCTACAGCCATTTTGGCAGCAGCTAATCCAAACTGAACGAATCGGTCTGTACGTCGGATATCTTTCTTGTCCATATACTGCTCAGGATCGAAGTTTTTCACTTCGCCTGCAATTTGTGTTGGATAATCAGAAGCGTCAAAGGCAGCCACACGGTCAATGCCTGATTTTCCTTCCAGCAAGCTGTTCCAGAAAGTCTGCGCGTCATTCCCTACTGGAGAAACGACACCAACGCCAGTAATCACCACTCTGCGTTTCATTGCAATCACCTCTATATGAAAGTCAGCAGTCAGCTTCTTACATTCACTGCATGCAAAACATGTATTTATTTGAATTATGTACAGGTGGCTATTGAAGGAGAAGTCCCGTATGGTACGGGACTTCCAACAGATCCAACTACTTGTGAGATTCTATGTATTTAACAACCTCACCAACAGAAGTGATCTTTTCAGCATCTTCGTCGGAAATCTCTAAATCAAACTCATCTTCGAGTTCCATTACGAGTTCAACCACATCCAGGGAGTCAGCGCCCAGGTCTTCTTTGAAAGAAGCTTCCAAAGTAATTTTGGACTCATCTACACCCAGACGATCGACGATGATTTTCTTTACACGCTCCAAAGTATCTGCCATCTTGCTTCACCCCCTCTCCCGTATTATAGTGGATGAGCTTTCAAAAAACCAGTTTTCAGAAAATGCTCGATTGAGGTTTTCTAATTACATGTACATTCCGCCGTCTACATGCAGGGTCTGCCCTGTCATGTAGTTGGCCGAATCGGATGCCAGGAACAGCACCACAGCTGCGATATCATCAGTCTGTCCCAAGCGGGCAAGCGGAATTTGGCTTGTGAGTCCTGCTTTGACATCCTCAGGCAATACAGCAGTCATTTCTGTATCGATAAATCCTGGTGCAACAGCATTCACCGTGATGTTACGGCTAGCCAGCTCGCGAGCAGCCGTCTTCGTCAAGCCAATAACCCCAGCTTTTGCCGCCACGTAGTTTGCTTGTCCTGCGTTCCCCAAAACACCTACCACAGAAGTGATGTTGATGATTTTGCCTGAACGCTGCTTCATCATTGGGCGGGTCGCTGCCTTTACGCAGTTGAATACACCCTTTAAATTCGTCGCAATGACATCGTCCCACTCGTCTTCTTTCATGCGCATGATCAGGTTGTCGCGAGTAATACCCGCATTGTTCACGAGAATATCGATCACACCAAAATGATCCAAAGCAGCTTTGAACATGTCGTTGACATCTTCTGTAGAAGAAACGTTCGCGCGAATCATGATGGCATCGCGGCCCATTTCTTTAATAAGTGCAACAGTCTCGCTCGCTGCCGCTTCACTACCTGCGTAATTGACAACCACATTAGCACCAGCTTCTGCTAGCTTCAATGCAATCGCACGCCCAATGCCACGGGAAGCCCCTGTGACCAGTGCTGTTTTTCCTGTTAGCATAGTACCCCTCCGTTCAATAGCTCAGTAAGCGAATCCATATCCTGTACAGAGATAATCGTCGTATCCGCTGGTGCGATTTTCTTGATCAATCCGGCCAAAACTTTTCCTGGACCGATCTCTACAAAGGTTGTCACGCCTGCTTCGACCATCCATTGTACAGAGTCCTCCCACAAAACTGGGGCGGAAACTTGTTGAACCAATTGATCTACAATAATAGTAGCCTCAGACACTGGTCTAGCCGTCACGTTTGCCACAACAGGCACAGTCGCTTCTTGTACGGTAACGCCCGCAAAAACTGCTTGCAGTTTATCTGCTGCAGGCTGCATCAAACTCGAGTGGAACGGACCGCTTACATTCAATGGAAGGACACGTTTTGCGCCCGCTTCCTTCGCTTTTTCACTGGCCAGTTTCACACCTTCAGCAGAACCAGAGATGACAATTTGCCCTGGGCAGTTCATGTTCGCTAATTGAACAGGATGTCCAGATGCTGTTACTTCTTCGCAAACCGCATGCAATGCCGCACGATCCATGTTCAAAACAGCCGCCATTGCACCTTGTCCCGCTGGCACTGCCTCTTCCATGAACTGACCACGAGCTCGCACTGTTTTGACTGCATCTGCAAAAGACAACGCCCCGGCTGCAACCAGAGCAGAATACTCACCCAAGCTGTGACCCGCTACGAACGCAGGCTTATAGTCAGGCAACTTTTCGTTCAATGCTGCCATAACAGCGATGCTTGCTGTCAAAATAGCTGGCTGTGTGTTTGCTGTCAGCTTCAATTCCTCTTCTGGTCCTGTGAAACACAGTCCAGACAAGGAAAAGCCGAGAGCTTCATCAGCCTGCTCAAATATGTGACGGGCCGCTTCCGATTGCTCGGAGAGCGCTTGCCCCATTCCTACAAATTGCGAACCTTGCCCTGGAAAAACAAAGGCTACTTTGCCCATTCCTACTTGCTCCCTTCTGCCGGAGTCGTGCACCACTTCAAGAGCGTCGCTCCCCAAGTCAAGCCGCCACCAAACCCAACCAGAATCAGGTTATCGCCTTCTTTTACGCGACCAGCTTTTACTGCTTCATCCAACGCTACTGGAATGGAGGCAGAGGACATGTTTCCATAACGATCCAGGTTAATCGCAACTTTATCCTCAGACAGACCGAAACGCTGTACAGCAGAGTCGATGATGCGTTTGTTTGCCTGATGCGGCACCAGCAGGTCGATCTCATCCTTCGATACGCCCGCTTTGGACAAGACAGCCTCTGTTGCAGAATTCATGACGCGAACGGCGAATTTGAAAACTTCTCCGCCTGCCATGTAGAGATAATGCAGTCCTTGTTCGACAGACTCAGTAGATGCAGGTGTTCTGGAACCGCCTGCTGGTATGCACAAGAGAGATCCGCCTGATCCATCTGCGCCGAGCTCGAAGGACTGGAAGCCGTAGCCCTCAGTAACTTCACCGATAACAGCTGCACCTGCGCCGTCTCCGAACAACACACATGTATTTCGATCTTTGTAATTCGTAATTTTGGACAAGGTCTCAACGCCTACGACCAACACTTTTTTATACAAACCGTTTTCGATGAACTGAGTCGCTGTCGTAATTCCATACAAAAAGCCTGTGCAAGCCGCGGAAAGATCCATAGCAGCCGCACGTGTAGCACCCAGCTTTTCTTGCAGCAAGCAAGCAGTAGACGGGAACGACATGTCAGGCGTTACGGTAGCGACAATAATCATATCCAACTGTTCCGCGCTGATGTTTGCTTTTTCGAGCGCTTCTTTGGCAGCCTCGTAAGCCAAGTCGGAGGAAGCTTGCTCCGGTGAGCTAATGCGGCGTTCTCTGATGCCAGTTCGGGAAACAATCCACTCATCAGAAGTTTCCACCATTTTCTCCAGATCAAAGTTCGTCAACACCCGCTCCGGGGTATAAGACCCTGTAGACAAAATTCCTACTGAACGCTTTGCACTCATCTGCCTCACTCGCTTTCTCCCAAAGTATTTTTCTGTAATGATTGCTGGATAACCTCGTTCACGTCCTGCTGAATAAATCGCGTAGCACTAACAATCGCGTTTTTCATCGCACGTTCATTTGAGGAACCGTGGGCCTTGATCACAGGGGATTTCAATCCCAGCAAGGGAGCACCACCGTATTCCGCATAATCCATTTTCTTTTTAAAGCGAACCAATCCAGGTTTCAGAATGGCCGCTCCTAGCTTATTAATCAGGCTGGAAGTAAACTCCTGCTTCAACTGCGAAAAGATTGTGGAGGCAGCACCCTCTACGGCCTTTAACAAAACATT
Source organism: Brevibacillus sp. HB1.2 (assembly GCF_013332495.1). Classification (NCBI taxonomy): domain Bacteria; kingdom Bacillati; phylum Bacillota; class Bacilli; order Caryophanales; family Paenibacillaceae; genus Brevibacillus; species Brevibacillus sp. HB1.2. The sequence goes on from NZ_JABMIU010000002.1 coordinate 187,806, forward strand.
TCCTACAAAGCCGTCGCATACGAGCACATCACAGGCTCCTTGCATAACATCGCGCGCTTCCACATTTCCTACAAAGTTCAAGTCAGCTTCTTGAAGGAGTGGAAAAACAGCTTTCGTTAATTCGTTCCCTTTTCCTTCTTCCGTCCCGACATTCAGCAAGCCTACTGTCGGCCGCTCGAAGCCCAACACTTTTTCAGCATACAAGCTCCCCATCACCGCGTATTGTACAAGTTGATGTGGCTTGGCATCCATATTGGCTCCGACGTCTAGCGTCAGTGTTACTCGGCCTTTTGTATTCGGGATATAGGCACAAAGCGCAGGGCGCTCGATTCCATCCATGCGACCAGCGTACAGCAAGCCTGCTGTCATTAAAGCGCCCGTATTCCCAGCCGAGATCATCGCGTCGACTTTTTTCTCGCGCGCCATCTCAACAGCTACGACCAGCGAAGAATTTTTCTTACGCCGAACAGCTCGAACCGGTTCATCATCTGGCAAAATCACTTCCGCTGCAGGAACGATTTCGATGTTTGCCGGAATATCCTGCGGCAAGTGGTTCCGAATAGCCTGTTCATCTCCCACCAATACAACTGTAATGGCTGGGTTTTCCTTGATGGCAGCAAGCGCCCCTAATACGGTACTCTTCGGTGCGTGATCGCCGCCCATCGCATCCACTGCAATTCGCAACCGTGACTCCTCCTTACTCCTCATCCATGCTGTTATGGTAGCTCGACATTTCAACTACACGGAAGGTTGCGGTAAAGACCAATTCACCTTGGACCTTTGTCTCTACACGCACCTTGCATTCGTCGCCGTCTCGGCTTCTTACCACTGCTTTGGCCACCAGCTTTTCCCCTATTCGTACAGGACGCACAAAGCGGATTCTCGCCGTAGCTGTCAACGCTACGTCTGCGTTAATTACTGCTACTGCCAATGAGTTGGCCTGAGCAAATATATAATGCCCTCTGGCAATTTGTGTTTTCGAAAAAACGTGTTCTTCTTTGATTTCCAATACGGAAATAGCCTGTGAATCGAGCTGTAGATCAACAATTTCACCGATGACTTCATCGACACCCAATGATTTTACAGGATCAAGACTTTTCTCTGCGACTGTCTTGATACGTTCACGCAGCTCCGGTATTCCTAATTCCAGACGGTCTAAACGTATGGTTTGAATACTGACATGAAATAACTCAGCCAGATCTTCGTCCGTCGCAAATGGATTATCCGCCAGATACTGCACCAAACGGGACTGGCGATCTTTTTTTGGCAAGCGGGCGATGCCGAACACCCCCATAAGCAGGATTCAATTGTACTATGTATGATTGCGATCTGTTTTTAATACCTGGTACCAAAACACAGTATAAGGGAGAAGATGTGGAATTACAAGTATCCTTCGCGAAATTAGGTAGCCGTCCCTAACGATAAATGAGCCGAATGATCTCCTCAATCCCCGGTTCCTTCATCTGAATATCCAGCGGCTCACCCCAGCCCTCCACTTCGGCAAGGATTCGCGGGGAAGAAATTTTTCCTTTGTCGAAGTAAATCGAAAGTACATTCTCCGCTAGCTCCATCCGCTCGATTCCCTCTAGGTCGTAAAGCTTTTCGGGCGGTTGTCGAAATTCGATTCGAATGAGGCTTGGCAGCCCTATCTGACGTCGCAAATCGACCAAGCTCGTATCCATCATCTTTTTGCCATGATTGATCACGATGATCCGGTTGCAGAGTTGCTCAATATCGTCCATATCATGCGTCGTCAATAGAATCGTCTTCTTCTGGGTCTGATTCACTTCTTTCAAAAACGCTCTGATGCGAGTCTTCGCGACCACATCCAACCCAATCGTAGGCTCGTCTAAAAACAGGACAGGCGGATCATGCAGCAGTGCTGCCGCTAAATCAGCTCTCATCCTCTGACCCAATGACAGCTTACGCACTGGCGTATCCAGGAATTCATGCAGATCCAGCAGTTCCTGATACGCCTCCATCGATCGCCGATATGCCTTGTCGTTAATTTTGTACATCGCTTGCAAAATTTCGAAGGAATCTCTGACTGGCAAATCCCACCACAGCTGTGTTCGCTGCCCGAACACCACACCGATTTGTGAGGCTACTTGAATTCGTTCCCGCTGCGGACTATAACCGCCAATTCGTATTTCCCCCTGACTGGGATGAAGAATTCCTGCGAGCATTTTGATTGTCGTCGATTTTCCTGCGCCATTCGGCCCGATATATCCAACGAACTCGCCTCTGTCAATGGAAAAAGAGATATCGTGGACGGCTTTGACCTCCCTTTGTTCACGAGAAAAGAGTGTTCGTAGAGAAGCAAAGCGCCCCTCTTTCGCTTTTGTCAGGAAAAATGATTTTTCGATGTGCTTTGCTTCAATCATGTTACCCCTCCTTAGCTCCCTGTACTATGGTAGTGTCGAATTCCGACATTCCACAGCATACGAGCGAAATAAAAAGCAATCGCTGCAGCTACCGGGGTGAGTATCGGATAAAACCATCCCCCCCCTTTGCCCAACAGCGTCAACATTGGCAAATAATTCATATATGCGATCGGAATCGCTGAGAAAAACAGCCATTTGAGCCAGTTTGGATATAGCCCGATCGGATAATTGGAAGCATTGGCTGGCGCATAAATGGTAAAGGTCAGCATGTCTTTCATCTGATGCGTCCAAAATGCGACCCCAGCCGTAGCAAGTCCAATGGAAAAATAGATGACTCCGCCAGACAAAATGGCAATCGGCGAGAATAACACCAACCCCATGATCGATTTCCCTTCCGCCGCAAGTCCCGACAATGAGACGACCAAAACAGACATCCCTTGCACCACTCCTCCCACTCTCGACAAATCAAGATTGCGTGTCAATAGCAGAAGCAAAGGTGAAACAGGTCGGATGAGTAATTGATCGAGCTCTCCTTGCACGATGTACTTCTCAAAGTCGTTGATTTCTGGGGCAAACAGTCGATACAAGGAGACAGATGCCGAGGAAATCCCGTAAAGCATCCCAACCTCGTATATATCCCACCCGACCACATCGTGAAATCGGTACAAAATCGCAGAGAGAATAATAAAATCAAGCACCATAATCATTCCGGTCGTGGCAGCGCTCGTGACAAAATTTATCTTGTATTGCATTTGCGAGCGAATGCTGGCCGCAATCAGTTTGCGATAGAGGGCAAACATATCGTTATCCTCCTTGAATTTCTAGCTTTCTTCTTGCCATGTTCGTCACCAATAAAGCAACTGCCGTTAAAACGAGCGCCCAACCAGCTTGTACAAGCATGCCATAAGGAGGGGCAAGCTCTAGCAAGGTCATGACTGGATAATAAATCATCGCGGAAAAGGGCAAATAAGGTGCTACCTCTCCAATCATCCCAGGCATCAAGTCTATCGGAATCATTTGTCCACCTAACCCAAAGATCAATGACAAAAGAATTAGGTGTACCCAGCGTATTTCTGTCGTCCAGAAGGAGGAAATGCCCGCGAGATAAAAGAGCAACATACCTACGTAAGTTCCTAACAGTAGCGAGAGGATAAACCAGAAGTAAGTGAACGGATCGGAGGGAAAAAAGAAGCCTACCGCTAATCCTAGCAGCAAGCCGATCGGAACACTTCGGTAGCAAGCGTTGTACAATAGTCGTCCAAACTCCTGACTTAGCATGTACCAAAGATAATGAACAGGCTTGATCATATCCAGGCTAACAGCCCCGCTTCTTACCGCTATTTGGACGTTCAGACCCGGCGACATAAAGGTTGTCATCCAGAGAACACTCTGGCAAATCGCAATATAATACCCCATCGTTTTGACATCATATGGGCCATATACTTGTTTTCCAGAAAGGACACCCGTCCAAATGGCAATAAAAACAAGCCCAAAAATCGAGCTTGCGACATTGTTGATGACATGCGATAAACGATACTGAAGATTTCGATGATAGCTCTTGCGAATAATCCGCCAATAGACCATAGAACCCTCCTCTTGGAAAAGTCAGGATTACTAGAATAGCAGGGGCCGTATACAAATGCAAGAAAAAAAGAAAGAGCCCTTCCCATTTGAAGGACTCTCTTTCGATAAATCCATTTGCTGTCACGCTGGTCACCCATTCACGCCAGCCAAATAGAACTTATCCTCTTTTTTATGGATCAATAGCTTCATGTGGAAGCTACAATCACCTCTACATCGTTAGCGTGCAAAGCTTCAACCATTTCCTTTTCAGGCAGCTTATCGGTCACGATAATATCGATCTGATCAAAACCGGCAACGCGATACAGCATGCTTTTTCCAAACTTGGTATGGTCAGTGAGGATGATCACTTGATCGGCGCGCTTGATCATTTCTTTGATCAGAAAGCCGTGATCTTCCTGCGTAGACATGAGCCCTTCCTTTGTAAGACCGCATGCACCAACCAGTACTTTGTCGACATGAAAATCAGCAAGGTTTTGAATCACGCGTGTACCGAGGACACATTGATCCTCTGCATGTACGTCTCCGCCCAAAAGCTTGACAAGAACGCCTTCTTTTCGGGACATACTGGAGGCAGTCGCTAATGAATTCGTGATGATGACATGATCGCGAGTCTGCAAGGATTCCACTGTGAGCTGAACGGTTGTGGAAGCATCGAGCAGCAAATAATCTCCATCTTTGATCAGACGGGCCGCTGCTGCTGCAATACTGCGCTTTCCTGTCAAATCAAGCTGCATTCGTTCCTGATGGGAGTAGTTCTTTTTGTTGAGGCTGGGCAACACTGCTCCTCCCCTAGTTCGCAGGATTTGACCCTGCTCCTCCAGCTTGACGATGTCACGCCTCGCTGTGTCACGGGAAACCCCAAACTGCTCAACTACCTCTTGCACACTGATTCGCTGGTGCTCCTGCAAATACGCAAGAATTGCAGCGAGCCTCTCCTCTTGAAACACGAAGCCTCAACCCCATCCTTATCCTGCCTTTATTATAAGTCATTTAAGTGATTTTCGCAAGTGATAATAAGTGTTTGTAAGTAATCATAAGCAATAGGAAGAAACAAAAAAAGCAAGGCGATTTCTCACCTTGCTTTCTTAGCAGCGAATATTACTTCGCTACTTTCACGCCTTTGTAGTGACCGCAGCTTGGGCAAACACGATGCGCAAGCTTGTATTCGCTGCAATTATCGCATTTGATCATGCCTGGAATCTCTAATTTGAAGTGCGTACGACGCATTCTTTTACGGGTTTTGGAAGTTCTCCGTTGAGGTACTGCCATCTTCCTTACACCTCCTTCAACTGACAAATGCTAAGAAGCTCTATTGGGTGGACAGTATAGGCAAAATGCTTATGCCATCCTTCAAAAATGAGACGCTGCCACGAATGGTCGGCGAATCATCTTGAATACAGTAAGAAAACTTATTTGCTGTCTTTGAAAAAGTCAGCCAACCCAGCCAATCGCGGGTCAACACGCTCATTCTTGCAGCTGCATGCCACTTCATTACGGTTCACACCGCAAGTCGGGCACAGACCTTTGCAATCTTCCTCGCAAAGCGGGAAGGTCGGCATTGCCAGTAAGAAATCCTCTTGCAGCAGCGAGTCCAGCTCAATTTCATCGCCTTCCAGAGGAAGGATATCGCTGTCCTCGTCATCTTGCAAGATCGGATCATCCGCAAGCGCAAATGTCTCAGAGAAATCTACTGTTGCCTGATCGACAAAAGGATTCAAACATCTCGCGCAGACAAAATTCACATCTGCCTTCATGCTTCCTTTTACGTAATAGAGATTGCCCAGCTGTACGGCTTCACCACTCGCATTTACAGGAGTAATCCCACGAACCTCATGATGGCGCTTCTTCAGCTCATCTGCATCCAGAGTTAACTGGAATGGCAACGGCTCTCCTTTTCGGTGCTCTAACTCTGCTAACTTAATGTTCATAGCATTTCACCTCATGCACAACAAAGATGATTATAGACCCTGCCCAAAGCTTTGTCAACCATTTTTGCTTGACAGCTAGTTTGCTCAGGTAGATTTCGGTTTTTGTCCATTCAAGTACGTAATCGCTTCTTCTACCGTCTTGACTGGAACCACTTTCATTGAAGTTCCAATCCGCTTGGCAGTCGCTAACGCCTCCTCGTAATTGGAGTTCGTATCTGGCGTATCCTGCGGAGCAAAGAAGATCTCTGCGCCCGCTTTGTCCGCTGCGATTACCTTTTGATTAATGCCACCGATCCTGCCTACTTTTCCGTCTAACGAAATCGTGCCTGTTCCTGCAATTTTATAGCCTTTTGTCAAATCCGTCTCCGTATTTAACTGGTCATAAATCTCCAGTGTCATCATTAATCCCGCAGAAGGACCACCAATCCCTTGAGAGGCAATGGTTACTTCTTTCGGTATGATGATTTCCTGTTTGTTGTCAGGGCGTACACCAATTCCAACTGACTTGGATTCAGGTAGTGGTTCCAAGGTTAACATCGTTTTGGCCTCTTGTCCATCTCTTGTGTACGTAATTTCGACTTGATCCCCTGCTTTTTTTGCAGAGAGGGCTGTCAGCAAATCTTTTGCCTCAGACGTGCGAACCCCGTCAACATACGTAATGACATCACCAATTCGCAATGCTTTATAGGCAGGGAACCCTTCTAGAGTACCCATCACCCACACACCCTGCTTCTCGATTTTCACTTCAAAACCGGCAAGACGGAACGCGACTGCCTCCGCAATTTTTTGTGAATTGTCCATGATCGCTTGTTCTCTACGGATAAAATCTTCGCTGTTCTCGCCCTTGCTGACCACCAGCTCCTTGGGCATCAACTCAACATCCTGCGCCATTTTTGCATACCAATACCACGGCAAATTCGCTTCGCCCATTCTGACCGTCGTGAGCATAAAGGAGCCAGTCTCGTCTTTCTTGCCGCCTTCCACTTGAATCATCGGCCCCAACTCAATCGCTGAACCCGGACGACTCACGTAATAATTCGTCGGTACAAAAAAAGAAATACCCAACAAGACAAAAACCAAGGCAAGTATCCAGCTAAAGCCTCTGGTTCCTGTAGATCTGCGTCTATTGGCATAAAGCTGTTCCTCACTCATTCCTGTGCCTCCCAATCTGCAATTAGTTCCTGAATGCGTTCGATATGGTCAGTACCCGCACGTTCACCTAACTCGATAATTTCTTCGACACCTGTGTACGCGATACTGCTATAGTGTCCAACATCCGGCCTGATTACGATGTCTGCCGCAATGATTCGATGTCGCAGAATTTCCCTTTCCATCACATCAATCGTCTGGGCAATCACATCAAAAATACTTTTGACCTCCGTCCGGGTATCGAATTGGGCGACATCTACCGCAATCACGATATCGGCACCCATTTCACGCAGCACCGTTACGGGCACACGATCAATAACTCCTCCGTCGACTAAAAGCCGTCCCCCTACCTTTTCAGGTACGAAGATGCCTGGAATCGATATGCTTGCCCTCACCGCTTGATCAATTGGACCTTCACGAAATACGACTCGTTCTCCTGATTCAATATCCGTCGCCACAATGGCAAGCGGTTTGTTCAGCTCTTCCAAGCGCTTTCCGTGCGTTAGCAGGCGAATTAATTGCTTGATCTTCTCCCCCGTAACAAAGCCCATGCTGGGTACAGTCAAATCGAGCCAATGCTTGCGTTTTAAATTAAGGGCAAGCTTTCCCATCATATGCGGTTCAATTCCGTTGGCATAGACAGCCCCAATCAGACTGCCCATACTGGAGCCAGCCAGCATGTCAATCTGGATGCCATGTGCTTCTAACGCATTCAATACACCAATATGTGCAAAACCGCGAGCGCCCCCAGAACCCAGGGCTACACCCACGATTGGTTTACGCTTTGTCTGCATGGAAAAACCCCCTCCCTGTAACCAGCCTATGTGGTAAATCGCTGTACCTTTCACACTTGGGAGATATTCGTCGACCAAGCTTACGCATAGTTCTCCCGCCAGCCACGTAGACATGTACTACTACTTTTCTTCGATTCAGGAGGAATCCATGTCACGCCACTCACCCGTACTTACTTTGTTGCTCGCCCTCTCGACAGTTTTCATTGTTATTTCGTTGATTGCTTACTCGCAGATTTCTTTTGAAGCTGCCGTACGCGGTCTGAAAATATGGTGGGAGGTAGTTTTCCCCTCTACGCTTCCCTTTATTGTGCTGTCTGAGGTGTTGATGGGTCTGGGCGTCGTTCATTTCGTCGGTGTGTTACTGGAGCCATTAATGCGCCCACTGTTTAACGTTCCAGGCACTGGCGGGTTCGTACTGGCTATGGGCTTCTCATCCGGATATCCGGTAGCCGCAAAGCTGACAACTCGCCTGCGTCTGCAAGGCAATGTGACGAAGGCTGAGGGTGAACGTCTCGTATCTTTTACAACGACGGGAGATCCCTTATTCGTCATGGGAGCAGTGGCAATCGGCTTCTTCCACAGTGAGCAAATGGGTATCATTTTAGCTCTGACTCATTATTTGTCAGCTGTACTCATGGGCGTGATTTATCGTTTTCATGCGCCTTTTGCCATTACGTCAGCCCCATTAGAGAAAAATTCACTACCGCTTCCTTTACGCGCCCTACAAGCGATGCATCGGGCACGTATCCGTGATGGGCGTCCGTTCGGAAAATTAATGGGAGAAGCGGTGCAATCCGCCCTGAATACATTGCTCATGATTGGTGGCTTCGTCATTGTTTTTTCGGTCTTAATTCAACTATTCTCCACGATTCATCTGACACAGATCATCAGTACGCTTCTCTCAATCATTCTCGGTCCCTTTGGTTTTCCACCAGCCTTTTCCCAAGCAATCGTGGCTGGTTTGTTCGAAGTAACCCTCGGCGCACAGGCTGCGAGCATTGTGCCTGATGAAGTTTCCTTGGTCTGGAAAGCAGCGATTGCCAGTGCTGTATTGTCCTGGGGCGGTTTGAGTGTTCACGCGCAGGTCGCGAGTATCTTGAGTGAAACGGATATTCGCGTCGCCCCTTACTTGATTGCCAGAGCGCTGCACGCTTTGCTAGCTGCGATTTTGACCTTTGTCTTTTGGGGACCTCTTGCCACAGTCAGTTCCTGGTTCATCGAGAAAGCCGTCCCTGTATTTGTACATGCCAAATCCGAGATTCCGGCGACGAGCTGGTGGGAGACCCTGCTCCTATCAGGGGGAATCGCCATCGGCGTCGGTGCCATTCTGTTGTGTACCAGTCTGACTCTTTCGCGCATGAACCGCAGCAAGACGACGCGATAATCTACTCGGCCATTTTTCGCTTTAGTGCCTCTTCTACGACTGGCGGCACCAAATCGGCGACACTCGCCTTGTATTTCGCAACTTCTTTCACAATACTTGAGCTCAAGTACGAATATTGATTGTTCGTCATCATGAAAAACGTTTCAATATTTTCATCGAGCTTTTTATTAATCGAGGCGACTTGCATCTCATATTCAAAATCAGAAACAGCACGAAGGCCACGAATGATCACCTGTGCGCCCTTTTTGTTCATATAGTCAATTAACAAGCCGTCAAAAGAGTCCACTTCTACATTTTTCATGTCAGCCGTTGCTTGACGAAGCAAATCGACGCGCTCTTCTACGCTGAACAATGAGTTTTTCTTCGAATTGATTAAGACGGCAACAATGACCTTATCAAAAACGTTGGCACCCCGCGCAATAATGTCGAGATGCCCATAAGTAACAGGGTCGAAGCTTCCTGAACATACGGCGATTGCCATAGCGGGTAATCCTCCCTTAGTGCTCTTTTGCACCTTGATTGAAAGTTAGGCTTGTGGCTCCAAATCGTAATAATACACGGTAACGGCCGTATCCCCATACTTAGCCGCTCGGTCCTTCACACAATGACCAATCGCATCTGGAAAGGAGTCTGCGATATCATGCTCAGTCACGATCCACGCTCCATCCGCTAACATTCCCAGCTCCTGCAACATCTCAATTTCTTCGACAATTTTCTGCTGGGCGTATGGCGGGTCTAAAAAGACGAGATCAAATTTTTGATTGCGCGTACTCAGTGTGCGAATGGCGCGGTCCGCATCCATCCGATATAGTTCTGCATAATCGTCCAGCCTGCAAGTGCTGACGTTTTGTTTTACTACAGCAAATGCTTTTTGATCTCGCTCCACAAAAACAGCTCGATCCGCTCCCCTACTCAATGCCTCGATTCCGAGACCACCTGTTCCTGCGTATAGGTCCAATGCCCATCCGCCATCGAAATACGGACCAATCATATTAAAAATCGATTCTTTGACTTTATCGGTTGTCGGTCTCGTTCCTTTCCCCGGAACTGCTGCCAACCGTCTTCCTCTGTGTTCTCCAGCGATGACTCGCATACTCATTTCACCTGTCTGCTTTCCTATGTATGTTGTATGACGCGATTTTCTAAGACTGAGAATGATATCATACTATCACAACTGCATACACCCGTAAAATTAGCAACTGGAAAAATTTATGTACAAGAAAGGTATACAACCCCATTCGATTGGAAAAGATGTTGAATAGCGACGCAACGGTGTCGCTGACAACCGCGGAGAAGACTTACGTTTCCCCATAAGCTCTTCCTCCGGTTTCTCCTCTCCCATAATTGAAAGGCTGTTCACTTTGGCGCACGACGTGTCTGATAGGAGCATTTCGTGCCATCGCTCCCTTCATCGGGAGGAGTTGAACGGCTGCCCCTCGTCATTTGGCGATGGGGTATTTTTTTGTGTGCAGCGCATACTACATGTACCTGTAACACCCCCTACATGTAGATTGCCTGAAAGGAGTGAGTCGTTCATGGCAGAAAAACGACCGTCTGCACAAAAGTTGAAGGCGTCCAAAGCCCAATCCATTGCGGACCATACTGGCAAAGATGTCGAGCTGGCGCGAGACATGCAATCGCGTGCAGATCAATCGGACATCGTCAAGCATGGGCAGTAGCTATACAAGAAGTCAGCCGTATCAAATCGGCTGGCTTTTTACTTTTCCACCTTCAATTCCCTCGGCACTTCTTCTATGCGGTTACAGATACTATTCAAAAATAGCTGTGAAGGAGGTATCCGCATGCATACGGTGTGGAAGGGCTCGATCAGCTTCGGCCTTGTCAATATACCTGTCCGCATGTTTACTGCAACCGAAGAGCGCGATATTCGCTTTCGCCAACTGCATAAAGAGTGCAATACCCCGATCAAGTACACGAAAATGTGCCCGCACTGCCAGCGCGAGGTCGATACGAGCGAAATCGTCCGTGGCTTCGAATATGAAAAAGGACATTTTGTCATGATTGACGATGAGGATCTGGAAGCCATTACGCCAGAAACACGCCGAGCCATTGAAATACTCGACTTCGTAGACTTGTCGGAGATCGATCCCGTTTATTTTCATAAAAGCTATTTCCTATCCCCACAAGACACTGGTGAAAAAGCATACGCCCTGTTGCGCTCCGCCATGGAACAGACAGGCAAGATCGGCGTTGCACAGGTGACGATGCGCAATCGGCAAAGCCTGGCCGTTATCCGACTGTATGAGCATTGCATCATGCTGGAGACGATCTTCTATCCAGATGAAGTACGTCCCGTCAGTCAAGTGCCTGCCTTGCCAGAAGCCACTGTTCCATTGGCCGAAAACGAACTAAAGATGGCAACTGAGCTCATTAGCAATATGACGATCCCTTTTGATCCGGCAAAATATACGGATGAATATCGATCTGACCTACAAAAACTGATTGAGAAAAAACTGGAGGGTCAGGAGATCGCTACTGCACCTACCGTTGCAAGAACCAATGTAATTGATCTCATGCAGGCCCTAAAAGAAAGCTTGGAGTCTACAGCTGGTCAAGCCGCAATACCCATCAAAATCGAGCCTGAACCGACTCCGTCAAAGCCTGCGCGAAAACGCACCACCGCTGCCTCCTCGTCCGAAAAAGAGCAAGCATCGAAAAAGGAGACCGCAACCGATCAAAAAAAGAAAACGACTACTTCTACAACCAAAACACTGCGCAAAAAGAAGGCAACCCCTGTTTAATCTGCACATAAAAAAACCTGCCCACTCTGGACAGGTTTTTTTGTATTCACATATAGACATCTAGCTTGGCGCCATCTTCCTGCATGGTTCAATATGGATATGAACAGCGTTAATGCGGTGAATCTTGCGCATCTGTTCTTCAATTTTCTCGGTGATGGTGTGGCTCTCCACCACATTCAGACCTGGATCTACATGGATGACAACATCAACGAGCACGCTGCTTCCGTGGTAGCGGGCTTTGATGTCACTGATATCCTTAACTCCCGAAATCGAGGAAATGGTAGCCCGCAGGTCCGCTAGCTCGCTCTCGTCAAAGCCATCTGTCAAACGGTGAGTTGCTTCCCTGAAAATGTCCCAAGCAGTTTTCAAGATGATGAGACCAACAACAAAAGCAGCTAAAGGATCGAGCCAGTGCAATTGAAATTGTGCGCCAGCTACCCCGATAAACGTCCCGATACTGACGAATGCGTCTGAACGGTTGTCAGCTGCCGCTGCATTTAGTGCTTGGCTGTTTGTTTTGATGGCGAGCTTTTTATTGTAGCGATAAACGCCAAGCATTATGACTGCAGTCGCAAGTGCTGTCCACCCTGCCAACAGGTTAGGAGCCGTATGATGTGGGTCCAACAAGGATGGTACGGCATTCGTAACGACTTGAACTCCGACAAATAGCATAATAAATGATGCGACAAGTGCTGAAATCGTCTCCGCCCGAAAATGACCATACGGGTGATCTTTATCAGGTGGTTTCCTTGCAATTCGCAGCCCGATCAAAACAGCAATCGATGCGACGACATCCGTTGAGTTGTTAAGACCGTCGGCCATTAAAGCTTCTGACGCAGTGACATAAGCAACTCCTATTTTTAATACAGAGCAAAATATGTAGGCGAAAATACTCACCCACGCTCCACGTTCTCCTTGTTTTAGATCCGAATAGACATCCATACCTCATCACCTCAAAATACTTCTCCAGCCTGCTTCGACAACGCGGAAAATCAAAGCGCTGGAAGCAGTTGCTTTTTTTCGAACTTCATCGTAACAGATAGGATTCATGTGGGTCTACAGAAACAGTTTTAGTCCGATTCATGAGAATAGGGGGGAGGAAAATGTGTTGCACACCCGCAATTTTTTCGTTGGAAAATTTTCCTTGAAATTAAATGGACTTCCCGTTATCCTATTCTTGCAATCCAAAATACAAAAAAGCACGGGAGCTTGGAAATCACCAGGCTGAGAGGATGGTACTGTGCCATCGACCGTTGAACCTGAACTGGGTAATGCCAGCGGAGGAATGTCATATACGACACGAAAAGATGCGTGTATCTTTTTAGGATACCCGTTTCTTCTCTACTCTCGCGTTGGCGTCGCATATTGTTTTATGCGGCGCTTTTTCGCGGGCAGTTTCTTTCGCCTCCCTAAACGGTTCTCGCTTTCGTGCAACCAAATCAAGGAGGTTTTTCTTATGTCATTGGTGTCTTCTTTTCCAGGCAGTCGCAAAGTATACGAAACAGGTAGTCGTGCGGACATCCGCGTCCCGATGCGCGAGATTTCCCTTCATCCTACCGAAGGATTGTCTGGCTCCACACCCAATCCCCCTCTTCGCGTGTACGATACGAGTGGCGAGTACACCGCAACGGGTTACGTTCCTGACATTCAAGTAGGACTGCCCTCCATCCGCCACGAGTGGATCGATGAGCGAAATGATGCGGAAACGTATGTCGGTCGCGAACCACAACTAGTCGACGACGGCATCCGAAACGAAGCAAAGGCAGCCACCCTCCCCACTTTCCCTCGAGAGGGCTACAAACCAAAACGGGCAAAGTCAGGAAAAAATGTTACCCAGCTTCATTATGCCCGAAAAAATATCATCACACCGGAAATGGAATACGTTGCCATTCGCGAGGGAGTCTCCCCTGAATTTGTACGGGCAGAAATCGCCGCTGGACGTGCGATCCTCCCTTCTAACGTCAATCATCCTGAAAGCGAGCCGATGATCATTGGCCGTAACTTTCATGTCAAAATCAATGCCAACATCGGAACGTCAGCTGTCAGCTCTTCGATGGAAGAAGAAGTCGAAAAAATGATTTGGTCGGTCCGTTGGGGTGCGGACACCATCATGGACCTCTCGACGGGAAAACATATACACACCACGCGGGAGTGGATTATCCGCAATAGTCCTGTTCCAGTCGGTACTGTCCCGATTTATCAAGCACTTGAAAAAGTAAATGGGAAAGCCGAGGATTTGACATGGGAGGTATACCGAGACACCTTGATTGAGCAAGCAGAACAAGGCGTCGATTACTTCACGATTCATGCTGGTGTTCTATTGCGCTACATTCCTATGACAGCTAACCGTGTTACAGGTATCGTCTCTCGCGGTGGATCGATTTTAGCCGCATGGTGCCTGGCCCATCATGAAGAAAACTTTTTGTATACGCATTTTGCTGAAATTTGCGAAATTCTGAAGGCCTATGACATTTGTGTATCGCTCGGAGATGGACTACGTCCTGGCTCCATCGCGGATGCGAATGACGAGGCCCAGTTCGCGGAGCTTGAAACATTGGGAGAACTCACAAAAATTGCGTGGGAACACGACGTACAAGTCATGATTGAAGGTCCTGGTCACGTCCCCATGCATCTCATTCGCGAAAATATGGATAAACAGTTATCCATTTGCCATGAGGCTCCTTTTTACACACTTGGGCCACTCACGACCGACATCGCTCCCGGCTATGATCACATTACTTCAGCGATTGGCGCCGCCATGATTGGATGGTTCGGAACAGCGATGCTCTGCTACGTAACGCCCAAGGAGCACCTCGGCCTACCCAATAAAGAGGATGTACGCAACGGTTTAATCGCATACAAAATCGCAGCGCATGCCGCTGATCTCGCAAAAGGACATCCGCGGGCAAAACTGCGAGACGACGCCTTATCCAAAGCTCGCTTTGATTTTCGCTGGAACGATCAATTCAATTTGTCCCTGGACCCAGAGCGCGCCCGTGAATATCACGACGAAACGTTACCAGCAGAAGCCGCCAAATCCGCCCATTTTTGTTCCATGTGCGGACCTAAATTTTGCAGCATGAAAATATCGCACGACATTCGTCACATCGCCAATGAACAAGGGGCTGCCCAAGATCCCGCCATTCTTTCCGGAATGCAGGAAAAATCGCGTGAGTTCCGCGAACAGGGAAGCCGCTTGTACCATTCCTAATGAAGGGGGATGCCTATGGAGGAAGCCAGTCGTTTACGCGAAAAGATCATTCGACTAGAGGCTGAGCTAGAGCAATCCAAACAGCAATTGCGGCTGATTCAACAGGACTGCAGCCACGTCTATATCGAGAGTCCACTTACGCGAACATGCTCCAAGTGCCTACAAACCGAAAGCCTCTATTATTAATAGAAAAAGGTCGAAATCCCTTTTGGAGGATCTCGACCTTTTTTCTTGCTTATTTCGTCATTCCAACTTGCAACGGAAGTCCTTCTTTATAATAGAGAGTAGGCGATAGCAGAATGAAGAAAATATGGATATGCAGAAAGCCTTGCTTCTTCAAAATGCCGTGTATGGCACTAGCAATCGCATCATGTTGCTTTTGTTCACGGGGAAACATCATGATCTCTACAGACAAAGGACTATTCGTCAATTGCTCTACCTGAAGCAGCTCCAATTTCACCTTTTCCTGAGCTACCTCAGCAATTTTAGAAAACTCTTCTATAAGAATCTGAGAAATGGGCTCTATGTCTTGCTTCGCAAAGCCTTTAAACCGAAGAAACGGCAAGTCAATTCCTTCTTTCGTAAATGAGTTCGCACAGTCATTATAAACAAGTCGCTAATTGTATATCAATGAAAAAAGGATTAAAGAAAGTGAACAACAAACATTCCCAACCCGAGTTAGACACAAAAAGGGCCATATCAGAGAACAGCTCCCTTCCCATGAGGTGTGGTGGACGTACCACGGAAGGAGGAAGCAGTTCAACCAGATACAGCCCAATCCGCTAACCCATCAGTTACTTTATATAAGTAGTATAGCTTGAATTCAATACTTAATCAATAAAAAAGTTTCGTAAAATTCTCACAAGAATGCATCCGCAATCACCACTCGTATAGATCATGCCCATCCGTGAAACTGTATTAGAAAACTGGGCAAGTCCCAACTAAACATAGAGGTGGCAGCTATGGAACTAACTCCGCTTTTTCCTTTTGAGCCTACCAGCACGGAAGCTATACCTATCGGACCACAATGGATAGGCCAAGTGAAATGGGATGGCGTTCGCATTCTTACCTACTACGATGGACACGAAGTCAAACTGTTCAACCGAAAATTAAATGAACGGACTTTCCATTATCCAGAAGTGACCGATATTCGCTCGTATTGTCGTGCCGATTCTGTGATTTTGGATGGCGAAATAATCGCTCTCGGCCCAGACGGAAAGCCTTCCTTTTACGAGGTCATGAGGAGAGACGGGCTCCGCCGTTTAGAGAAAGTCTCCCAGATACAAAAGCTTGTCCCTGTCACATACATGGTCTTCGATGTACTGTACTGGAATCATGAATGGGTAACTTCCTCCCCCCTATCAGAGCGACAACAAATACTGGGCAAAATCATCACTCCTACTCCTCATGTGCAGCTAGTTGAAAATTTTGCTGATGGAGACGCTCTTTACCGTGTCATTGAAGCGCAAGGCATGGAAGGAATCATTCTGAAGGATACGTCCAGCAGCTACTTGATCAATGGGAAAGATCAACGCTGGAGAAAGAAAAAGTACTACCGAGATCTCATTGCTGTCGTAGGCGGCGTTACGCTTCGGAATCATATTGTCAATTCGTTGCTTCTGGGCCTATTCGATCAACACGGTTCTCTTTGGTACATCGGTCATGCAGGTACTGGAAAATTGACGCAAACGGACTGGCGTGCTTTAACGGAGAGAATACAGCCTCTTGTCCAACAGAAGATGACTTTTGTTAACAAGCCACCACGCGCAGCCAATACCTTATGGATACAGCCGGAAATCACCGTCAAAATCAAATTTGCAGAGTGGAAGGAAGGGCATTCCTTGCGACAGCCAAGTATACAAGGCGTCGTGGATGTCCCCCCTCTCCAGTGTGTTTTGGAGTAAGGAACCACGTGGCTTTCGATCTCATTGTCGAAACGAACCGGCCTGTTTTGCCCTCCCCAGCCTTTGCTTGCCATGATTAAGAGCCTGCATTTCCCCGTAGCTCGTCAACAGAGCTATCAGTAAGAGGGCAATGTACACAATCGCTGTCGTGACCCCTCCTACCGCTGATTTATCTTTTAAAAAGTCCCCAATCAAAATCACGATCACGCAACCACTTAAACAGACTGTCGTGATCCACACCATCGACCGGTAAAATCGATAAAGCTTCGTTCCTTCGGGAATGAGGCTTTGCACTCTTCCTTTGTTCTTTCCCTTTACGTGAATGAGCAAAAAGATCGCCAACGGCAGTTGAAAGACGAGAACGATAAACGGCAAGCTATAACTAATAAATTGATCGATATGCGCTACATTTGGAAACCCGAATATGGACGATACAACGATAAACCATCCACACGGAGCATTGAATGTATTGTAATGCCGTTGTCCCCCAAATGATCCAACCCCCACTAAAAATGCCAAGTAAGCGACAATGACTTTGATTGTGAAAGCGGGGAACCACACGCTAAAGAGGATCATTTCGACCCTGTCTAGGAAATCTGTCACGTGGATTTGCTGGACGAGAATATAGATAGGGAAATTCAGTCGACTGGCGATAATGAAGCCCATCACCCCAAGCAAGACGAGCAACATAATCGTCGTCCCAAAGCCAACAATGATGACCCCGTGCTTCATCGCAGCATAAAATAGTCGCGGCTCTACAATGGCATGTAAGAATGCCCCAATGAGAAAAATATCACCATATACACCCACTGGTAAAAAGTTGCTGACCACGATCCGATCCAAATTACTGGTCAAGATTGGTTCCAAACGCTCTACGTTGTATTCATTTACCAGCAGGAAATATAGCGAAATGCACATGATGAAATAAATGGGAAAATAAAACTCATTTACCCGTGCCGCCACCTCAAGACTCGTTTTGCCATAGTACATCATTAACAGGACGAAGACGAGTAAGATGATCTCCAATGGCGTGGTTGGCAATAACGAGATATGTAAAAAATCAGCTGCCCCTTTAATATCGATCGCCAGGATGATCCAAATATAAAACAAAATGAGGAGATTGATAGCTCCACCAATCCACTTCCCGCCAATGATAAACAAGATTTCAAAGATATTTTTCCCGGGGTATGCTTCAACCAGCCCACTCAAAACGTAGGCGATAAAAAGCGCATAAAAGATGGGTAAAATTTGAGAGAACCAAGCATCCATCCTTGCTACCTGAACGACAGACCGCAAGAAACTGATCATCATTCCTGTCATCAAGACACTGCCGACCAGCCAGGAAATTTGTCGATGATTGACAACTTGCTTGTGAATCATACTTGGGCCTCCTTATACGAACTGATCCACCCACCACTTCACATGAGGAGATAGAAAGTTCATCAAATTACTCGTGGGTAACACTTGATAATACTGGAATTGTAAAGCAATCAGACAAAGAATGGTTAAAACGTAGAAAATAGCGATGACTCGCTGCTGTCTCCCGTCCATTCCTTTTCGCTTCAAGATGAATTCTCCAAAGGAAAGTAACAGCATGAAGACAAAAAAGACCAGAAATATTCTATTCATGATCATCTTCACCTTGGGTTATATTTTTCGTTGTCTGTCCGAAATTGGCCATGTGCACTTTCGATCGGATTTCATATGTGATTTTCGGAAGCTCCTTATTCCACCTGTTCCGATATCGGTTTCGCCACTCTTGCGGATAGTTCCTTGACAATGCGATTCCCAACCCAATAAAGTCTGATTGTTTCTGTTGGATTGTTTTCATCATATGATTCACACCGTTATTGATTTGCTCGACGAGCTTCGCTTGCAGCATATTAATATTTTTCTCTTCCTCGAGATCGAGGTTTGACAGATTCTCCACTACAACAGCAGAAGCGTAGAGGTCAATTTTGAAATGGATGTGGCCTTTCTTGATCACAGGCTTGATATTCGCCCTTCCTTTCGAAAGAGTTATCGTAAGCCGTTCGTGCTTGTTAAGGGACACTACAACAGAAAACGGTGTAAAATCGCGTTGGAACAATCGCAAGCCGAGCAGTTCTTTGGGCTTCGCGATCGCTACGAGCTTGTCCTGTCGAAATATGCCTACCCCCGTCGCCTCTATTTCTTTTGACTTTCCTTTCGGATGAGAATCCACTGCTGCCAGAACGGGTAAAATGGCATCAACCCCTGGTGTACCGAGCATTTGGGCCACATCCTTCAATGTTACTGTAATGCCGCCCATCTTGACCAACTCACGCATCGCTTCTCCCGAAAAACGTTCAAATTGCGGCTGTGCGGTTAATAATTCGATTCCTTTACCTTTTGTCATGACAATGTAAGCTGTTAGTCTGTTTTCTGGAAAGCGCGACACAATATCCAGCACTTCCGACATTCCGTCCTTTGCCAGTTCTTCGCCTATGACGATCATCCGGTGATGGGAGTAGTAAATTTCTCTAGACATTCTGGCTTGGATCAAACCATTCGCTTCCCGAATTGTCCTGCCTACGGCGGAATCAACGTAATAGCTCTTATCACCACTCGTCCCACCACCGCCTCCGGACTGGGCACCTAGGCTACTGACCAGGGGGACCTGAATGGATAACCGATACCTGCCGTCTGGTTCCTTATCCATCGCCATTGCAATGACGATGGCCATATCATTTACTTCACGGCGATCCCAACATCCAGATACTAGGAACATGCAGAGCGACACCACCAATATGCGGGTCACAGCCTTCACGATTGTCCCTCCTCGTTTGGATGACGGTTGCCTGTCACCCCTGATTGCCCTCCTCTTTGCTGAATAGAATTAGCATAACCATCGTTCATACGCCTTGCATTTTGAACGCCCAAAAAGCTTGGGCGTTTTTCCATCATCGACCATGGAGCCCTCATCAGTACGTCTTTGAGATCACCGATCGACATCGGGCCTAGCGGCGATAAATAAGGGACACCAAAAGAACGCAGGTTGGCCATATGACCAAGGATGAGCAATAACGCTACTAGCATTCCATAGATGCCGAGGATCGAAGCCGCAATCATGATCGGAAAACGCAGCATTCGCAATGAAATCGATGCATTAAAATGCGGGATCGTAAACGAGGCAATCCCCGTTAGCGATACGACGATAACCATGGGAGCAGAAACAATCCCTGCCTGCACCGCTGCCTGACCAACGACCAGCGCACCTAAAATACTGACGGCTTGCCCGACCGTTTTCGGAAGACGAATCCCCGCTTCTCGCAAGGCTTCAAAAGAAATTTCCATGATAAAAGCCTCCACAATAGCAGGAAAAGGAATGGACTCGCGCGCAGCCGCAATACTTAAAAGGAGGGTGGTCGGTAGCATCTGTTGATGATAAGTCGTAATGGCCACATATAAAGCAGGGGTAATGAGCGAAATGATGAGAAATACATATCGCAGCAGTCGAACAAGGGTAGCCATTTGAAATCGCTCGTAATAATCCTCGCTGGCCTGCATCATCATCCAAAACGTAACAGGCACTATCAAAACCATCGGTGTCCCATCCACAAATATCGCGACACGCCCCTCTAGCAATGCCGCAGCAACCGTGTCTGGGCGCTCTGAATACATAACCTGAGGGAAAGGCGAGTACAAGTTATCCTGGATCATCTCTTCGATATATCCGCTTTCCAGCACAGCATCCATATTGATCTTGCTGATTCGACCAGTGACCTCCTGTACGATCTCTGGATCAGCAATCCCATCAAGAAAGGCAACCACCAGATTGGTGTTCGTCTCACGTCCAACTACCAAGGACTTCATTTTCAATCGAGGTGTTCGCAATTTGCGCCGCAGCATTGATGTGTTCGTGCGAATATTTTCGATAAAGCCTTCACGTGGCCCCCGTACGACAGCTTCTCCTTCTGGTTCGTTAACGGAGCGTTTTTCTGCTCCACGAATGCCCAGCGTGAGTGCTTCTGTGTTGCCCTCAACAAGAATGCCTGTATCACCTGAAAGCACAGCTTGTAGCAGCTTTTTATAATCGTCTACTCTTCCCATCTGGGAAACGGGCAAAAGTGACTCTTCTATCACTTTTATATCTTGATCGCCGTCTTCAAGCACCATTAACGATTTCAGCGCAGAATTGACCTCTTTGGTATCAATCAGCCCATCTACGAAGACAGCAATCGCACGGACACTGTTTTTTTGACGGAATTCTCGTATGACAAAATCGGAGCAATCAGAGAACATTTTTTTCATCAGATCTATGTTCTCTCCCAATTGAGGCGAAATCGGTATACCCTCCAACTCAATCAAGCTGCAGGCATTCATTGTCTCAATCAGTTCTTTCATTTTATCTTTCTTCTTGAATTTCATTTCATCACCAACCCAACCACTGGAAAGCTACCCGTATTATGGTTGATTGGCAGGAAATATATGCAAAGAGGTATTCCTTTTACATAGAGAAACTCGGATGGGAGATAGTAGGAACACCTATCCCTTTTAAAAAGAAGGTGAAGACATCATTGCGTCCTGCAACAAAAGAGTACGAGCTGACGATCGACAATCACACATTGTCCATTACAAATCCTGACAAGCCTCTATGGCCACAAGCCAAGGTAACCAAGCTAGATTACTTGCGCTATTTGCTGATTGTCTCAGCCCCACTCCTACGGTATAGCAAGGATCGGCTCTTAACCGTCATTCGCTACCCTCACGGAGTTGGCGACAAGCACTTCTATCAAAAAAACGCCCCTGACTATGCGCCTGACTGGATCCAAACGCACACGTGGGAAAATGTTCATTACGTACTGTGCAATGACCGGGCGACACTCGTGTGGATGGCAAATCAAGCAGCATTGGAGTGGCACGTCTCCTTTCACCTCGCCACGGATGAGACTCCGACAGAGCTCGTATTTGACCTCGATCCTTCAACAGATGATTTTGCCGTTGTGATAGAGTCTGCCCTCTTGTTGAAACAGCTGCTCGATGAATTACAGCTGCCTTCCTGGGTCAAAACATCTGGTTCCAGCGGCTTGCAAGTATACGTTCCGATTGAACTCCGCTATACGTTTGAACAGACGCGCCAGGTCGGACATTTCATCGCATCCTATCTAGTCAGCAAGCATCCATCACTAGTAACCATCGAGCGCTTGGTGAAGAATCGGGGAGATAAGCTGTACATTGACTATTTGCAACATTGGCGAGGAAAAACGTTGCCAGCCCCTTATTCAACTCGTGCAAAAGAACAGGCAACCGTATCAACACCACTCCTGTGGGAGGAGGTTCCCCATTCTCATCCCACAGACTTCACCGTTTATACGGTACCCAAACGGCTGGAAACATTCGGAGATTTATTCTCATCCGTATCTACTCCGACGAAACGAGCCTCCCTTGATGCCATCCTCGGCTTTTTGCAGTCCCAGTAAGCCATTAGTTGGAATCCAGCAGCCCATTTGTGCTATACTTGGCACAGATGTTTTGAGGCAAGGAGGCACATTCATGATCGATCCGATCGCAATTGCAATCGGCCCCTTAAAGATTCACTGGTATGGCATTATTATGGGGCTGGCGTTTTTCTTGGGTACTTATCTCGCTCGCTACAATTCCAAACGTTCTGGCATTGATCCTGATCACGTCTTGAACATGGTGGTTCTGATCATTCCAGCAGCCATCGTTTGTGCAAGATTGTATTATGTTACGTTTGAATGGGAGCAGTACAAAGACAATCCACTGGACATCTTCGCAGTTTGGCAAGGCGGCTTGGCTATTCACGGTGGATTAATCGGTGGTGTTCTGGCAGGAAGCTGGTATATTCGAAAACATAATCTGCCGTTCCTACGTTTGGCTGACATTTTTATGCCAAGTGTTATCTTGGGTCAAGCCATCGGACGTTGGGGTAACTTTATCAACCAGGAAGCCCATGGTGGTCCCGTCTCTGCTGAGTTTATGGAAAAGTTCCCTGCATTCATCCGTGAACAAATGTTTATCGGCGGACAATATTACCATCCTACGTTTTTGTATGAATCGATCTGGAACCTTTTCGTTTTCGCCGTTCTCATGTTCATGCTGTACCGATTCAAAAAATTCGATGGGCAGGTCTTGTTCAGCTACATGATCCTGTATTCACTCGGTCGCTTTTACATTGAGGGAATGCGTACAGACAGTCTGTTAATAGCAGATACTCTGCGTGTCGCTCAATTAGTCAGTCTGTGCTTAATTGCTGCCGGTGTCATCTTGATGCTCGTGTTTGCACGCAAAAGCAAGCAGACAGGACATTCCCAAAACTCGATTGAATAGTGTCAACATGCCATATCCATTACCACTCAGGTCAGTCCGACTGGGTGGTTTTTTCTTTACCTTGTCTGAATTGTCGCAATGCAGGTAATAACTAGGAGAAAGAATGAAAAAAGGAGGGGAATCACATGGATGATGGAATTTTGGAAGAGTATCTCGATCGCTACGTACGTATTCATTTTGCTCCTGATATGATCGGTCAAGGATTATCTGCATTTGCAGAAGGCAAATTGTATGATTACAGCCAAAATGGGATATTAATTGAAGAACGGGATGGCTCGCTTGACTATATCCCATTCTCTGCGGTACGCCTCGTGCAAATTAAACCCAAGCCCGGTTTATGGGAGCGTTTAACTGGATCAAGTTAATGAAAAAGACACCTTCCCGCGTACTCTACTACACGGAAAGGTGTCTGTTGTCTGTTGTCTGTTGTATAAGGATGTAGCTCTACAGGAATACGTCAAATACGACGTAGCATGCAGCAGCCAAAAGTCCTGTAATCGGAAGGGTAATGACCCAAGTGACCAAGATTCGGCCAGCCAAGCCCCATTTTACTGCGTTCAGCTTTTGCGATGCCCCAACCCCCAAGATGGCGGATGTGATGACGTGCGTTGTGCTCACCGGCAGTTTCAAAGCTGTAAAGATTGTGATAATCAAGGCAGAAGACAAGTCTGCTGAGAAACCGGAAACTGGCTTGATTTTCATAATCTTACCACCCAAGGTCTTGATGATACGCCATCCACCAAAGGCTGTACCTAAAGCCATTGCAACAGCAGCTGATAGTTTTACCCACAGTGGAATGACGAATTCGCCCGGTGCTTGAATCAAGAATCCACCTGAAATCAGAGCAAGGGTGATTACGCCCATTGTTTTTTGCGCATCGTTGGCTCCATGGCTGAAGGCCTGCCAAGCTGCTGACACTACTTGCATCGAACGGAAACCTCGATTGGTTTTGTGGTACGCTGAGTTACGAACAAACCAAGAAACAAGCTTGATCACGACAAAACCAACAGCAAACGCAACAAGCGGGGATACGATCAACGCTTGGATAATGCTAATGAAGCCTGACCAGTTAATGGCACCACTTCCTGCGGCACCAAAAGCAGCACCTGCAACGCCTCCGATAATCGCGTGCGAGGACGAGCTAGGAATTCCGAACCACCAGGTGATTAGGTTCCACAAAATCGCAGATGTCAACGCGGCCAAAACGACGACCAATCCATTTTCCAGCTTGAATGGATCGGTAATGCCTCCCCCGATTGTCTTCGCTACACCCGTATACGAGAGTGCCCCAAGCAAGTTACACACGGATGCAATAATAATCGCGGTTTTCGGACTTAATGCACGCGTCGAAACAGAAGTCGCAATCGCGTTCGCCGTATCATGAAAACCATTGATAAAGTCAAAAGCTAGCGCCATGATGACGACGAGTACGAGAATAATCACCTCTGGCGAAAGATCAGGCATTCTTTAACACGATCCCTTCTACCAGGTTGGAGACGTCCTCAGCGAAGTCAGCACAGTCTTCGAGTTTATCATAAATCTCTTTGAGTTTGATCGCTTCCATTGGGTTGGTATCAGGAGAATTCAACAAATCAGATACCATTTTACGGTAGTTGGAGTCAGATTCATGCTCCAAGTCTTTGATTTCCCCAGCGATTTGTGTAACAACTTTATGATCCAGCTTGCGCAGTGTGCGAATCAGCTCGATCAGCTTAGCCGAGCATTTCACCAAAATATTGGCTTGTGCCAATACACGTGGATCTGGTTGAGTCACTTGGTACAGATACATACGATCAGCGACACCGTCAATGTAGTCGATCATCGAGTCCATCGTATGAGCGAGCTGGTGAATGTCTTCACGCTCAAGCGGAGTGATAAAAGTAGAGTTCAACTCGTTCATGATACGACGAACGATTTCGTCTCCTTCTTTCTCGACAGCCTTGATTGCCTTAACCTTTGTTTCTAGATCTTGATAGTTTCCTATCATTTCATAGAAAAGATGAGTTCCTTTGTGCACAGTGGCAATCTGCTGCTCGAACAGATCAAAGAAGATATACTTGTTTGATTTCAACATACGGGACTTCTTCACTCCTTTGAATAAATGACACCTAACAGATTATATCGAAAGTTATTGTTTCCGTAAATTTAAAATCAAGGTCAAGTGTGTATATTTTTCTTTAAGGAATTATTAAGTTTTTGTAAATGCTCTTTACAATCAAAAAAACACCCGTGTCAAGTGAGCTGACGAGTGTTAGTTTTGCCAATATTTATCTTTTCATTCGAGGCGACCATCATGCAGTCTTTCCTTTTTTTCGCTTCATACATAAGCATATCTGCTTTTTTCGCTAACTCTTCCGCTGTTGAAGCATGGTGAGGATACGAGGCTACTCCGATACTGACCGTGACACCTGAAAGAGCGTGTCGGACTTGATTTTGAATTCGTTCTCCGATTGCGAGTCCTCTCATTGTGTCGGTATGCGTTAACAAAACGACGAATTCTTCCCCACCCCATCTTCCAACCGTATCTTGTTTTCGTACACTTGCCTGCAAAAGCCCTGCAAATTGGCAAAGGAGTCGGTCACCTTCCAAATGACCATATGAATCATTGAATATTTTGAAATTATCCAAATCGATAAACAATAGAGTAACAGATTGATGATTACTTTTTGCCAACTCCACTTCTTCGACCAGCTTGTCCAGAAATCTACGATTGACGAGAACGCCTGTAAGTGAATCGTGATAAGCCATCTGCCGCAACTGATCTACATACTTCCCTATTTGATAGGCAGCAAGCGTCTGAATGACAGCCACAAGTAAAAGAAAGACAATCATACTCTCATCCGTCGGCAATCCGTATCCGATCAGCCAAACCGAGATGATCACACAGGACATTCCCAAACTAATCCAGCGCGAACCCAAAGTACACTACCCCCGATCTATCCGATGTACCTCTTTCAATTCGTACATTAGACCTATCTAATGAAATTTATAGTAGGTCTTTTTTCATATAATAAGGAATATTTTACCTATCTTTTTTTGTAAGTTCAAGCAAAACCACGAAACTGCCGATGAATTGGAACCAATTGGAAGGGATAAGCTAATGGCTAATAAAAACAGACGGGAGTGAATGAATGTATGCCCCGTATTGAAGCAGTGGCTACAGCAGTACCTTCCCACGAGATTACACAAGAGGATTCCATGAAGCTAGCACGCCTATTTTTTCAAGATGCTTTTCCCGATATAGACCGTTTGTTACACGTCTTTGCACACAGTCACATTCAGAAGCGGCATTTTAGTATGCCAATGGATTGGTTTTTGGAGGACCGGCCCTTTGCAGAGAAAAATCAGCTGTATATCGAACATGCCGAAGCCTTGGCAGAGGAAGCAGCCCGAAAGTGTTTGACAAAAGCTGGTGTCGAGCCTTCTTCCATCGATTGTCTGATGTTTGTATCAAGCACTGGTATTGCTACTCCAAGCCTTGATTCCCGCTTGCTCCACCGTTTAGGACTCCGTCCACAAGTAACCCGTGTCCCGTTGTGGGGCCTGGGCTGTGCTGGTGGTGCGATGGGATTGTCGCGGGCATGTGAATACACCCAAGCTTTTCCCTCGCGGCGAGTATTGCTTGTGAGCGTAGAACTGTGCGGCTTGACCTTCATCCGACAAGATTTGTCCAAAAGCAATTTGGTCGCAACGTGCCTTTTTGGAGATGGAGCTGCAGCCGTATTGATAGAAGGCGACCAAGTCTTGTCTTCTTCTGACGCACCCAAGGTTCAATTTTGTGATGCACGAACAACAACATGGCCGGACACCGTAGATGTCATGGGATGGGAATTGACCGATCCGGGGTTAAAAGTCATTTTCTCTCGCGACATCCCTACTCTCATTCGTTCTTCGATGCGAGAAAACGTCGAGAGCTTTTTGTCACCGCATGGGATGTCTATCGATCATCTGCGTCATTTCATTTTCCATCCAGGTGGAGCCAAGGTATTAACGGCTTACCAGCGGTCTCTGGGCATTGGTACAGAAGCCACTCGTTTTTCTGAAGATGTCTTAACCAATTTTGGAAACATGTCTTCTCCTACGGTTCTGTTCGTCTTGGAAAAGAGCATGGAGAGGGCGTGGGAGCCGGGAGATCGCGGTTTGGTCGCTGCACTTGGACCTGGATTTAGCTCCGAGCTGTTACTTCTGGAGGCGAGATAGTCATGTTGCTCTTCTTTGGAGTCGTTATGTGTGCAGTCGTGTTGCAGCGACTGGTCGAGCTTCTCGTTGCCGTGAGGAATGCCCGCTTTATCCGGTCAAAAGGTGGCTACGAGGTTGGGGCGAGTCATTACAAATACATCGTCCTTCTTCATCTTCTCTTTTTTCTCTCGCTTATTTTCGAAGTGGTGAGCAAAAGCAGTGCCATGGTTCTCCCCTCGTGGTGGGCGGCTCCGTTCAGCCTGTTTTTAATCGCGCAAGGACTTCGTTACTGGTGTATTCGCAGCCTGGGCAAGCGATGGAATACCCGCATCTTCATACTCCCGGGCGAGGCTCCGATCAAGCGAGGTCCGTATCGGTTCATTCGTCACCCCAACTACTTGGTCGTATCACTTGAGTTGCTCCTACTCCCCCTGACATTTTCCGCTGTGACAACTGCCCTGACGTTTTCTCTCTTGAATGCCTGGCTGCTCCTGCGTATACGGATTCCCCTGGAAGAAGCAAGCATCTACGCTGGTCATCGTGAGTCATAAAAACGAAAAGTCTTTGGCACATGCACATGCCAAAGACTTTTTATCGTGCAAAAGGTTTATCACTTGTCATTCAGCGGGAAAAGAAAAGAAGCTGTTACTCTTTCCCGCGAGGTGGATCAAGTGAATCGTACAACCATAGTGGAGCCTCAGGAGACGAAGCGTATCATCGTCCGAGACTTTTTCGCTTTGATTGAAACGGTACCGAACAAGGATGACCAGGCTAGTATTCAAACTTTTCTTCGCTATTTGCAAAGTCTGCTAAGAATCAAGCAAGTCGTTCCTCCGGTTGTGGAAATCATGACGGTCATCAAACAAAACAAGCCACTTCTCTACCACGCAGCACGCAGAATTACTCTTCCTTCAAGCAATCTGCACATGCTATTTCAGCTAGAAATGGATATTATGCTTGCTCACGAAAGGCTCCGTCAGTACGACAAATGATTTGGGTAGGCTTTGCCTTACCCTTTCAAGTTTTCTGGATTCAGACATTCAAGCTCTGCAATGACAAAACGACCATCTTTGCGAATCAGGACGTCATCAAACCAGATTTCCCCTCCGCCCCAATCCGGACGTTGGATGGAAACCATGTCCCAGTGCACAGACGATTTGTTGCCATTGTATGCTTCGTCATAGCATTGACCAGGCGTGAAGTGGAAGCTTCCGTCTATTTTTTCGTCAAACAAGATATCTTTCATCGGGTTGCGAATGTAAGGATTCACACCGATAGCGAATTCCCCAACGAAGCGCGCTCCCTCGTCCGTATCCAAAATTTGATTCAAGCGTTCGGTATCGTTCGCTGTTGCCTCCACAATTTTGCCGTCCTTGAAGGTCAGACGAACATTTTCGAAAGTGAAGCCGTGGTATGGTGTTGGCGCATTATGAGTGATAACCCCATTTACGGAGTCCTTCACAGGTGCTGTATACACTTCACCATCTGGAATATTGCGAAGGCCAGCGCATTTTACAGCAGGAATGTCCTTGATGGAGAAGGTGAGATCCGTTTCAGGTCCTACCAAGCGTACCTTGTCTGTGCGATTCATCAAGTCAACCAGACTGTCCATTGCTTTGTCCATTTTCGCGTAATCCAGGTTACATACTTGGAAGTAAAAATCTTCAAAAGCTGCTGTAGACATGTTCGCAAGCTGTGCCATGGAAGGATTCGGATAACGAAGAACAACCCACTTCGTTTTAGGCACGCGTACGTTCATCACTGGCAGCTCATACAGGCGAGAATAGATGCTCAGCTTGTCACTTGGAACATCAGCCATCTCATTGATGTTATTCGCCGCACGAATCCCGATGTACCCTTGCATTTTCTCCATGAGTTCAACTTCATGTTGAGCCATGGTCTTCAACTGCTCTTCATTGCAATTCATTGCGATTTCTCGGCTTACGGCGGGATCAATCAATTGAACATAAGGACTGCCGCCTGCTTTGTAAATCTCACGCACGAGGGCTTGCACCAAATCCGGTGTGTCCCCTTTCGCGTTGATCAAAATGTTTTCCCCTGGCTGTACTCGTACAGAATAGTTAACCAGATTGTACGCTAATTGATCTAATCGTGCGTCTCTCATTCGTGGCACATCCTTTTTAAATTTTCTGATTCCTCTTGTATTTTTACCGATACAATCTACTAAGTCAATAAAAAATTTTTTATCAACGAAATAGAAAACGGCCAGCCTTCTTGCATCCAGGCTGACCTTACTCTTTTCCTGTGTTTTTACACCGTTTGTTCCTTGTCCTCAATGGTTCCCATCTTGTACATGTCACTGACCAACTCCTGCGTCGTAGCCAGACCAGCCGTATATTCGTCTGCCTCTTGATAATAGACGGCTCCGCCTGCATCCTCAGTGCTCAAACCTCTCGCCCTAGATCGAACCTGATCCTTATCATGACCTGCCATTTTCGTCCCTCCTTCCTTTTGGTTTCGATCGGCTATAGTTTGTACGGGAATCTCCAGATTTAGCCGAAAAAAAGACGCCTTGCCCAATCGAGGGACAAAGCGTCTTTTGTAAAGGAAATTATTTATTGTTATCGGATTCAGGTGCACTCATTGTCCAACCAGCAGCTGGAGCACTTACAGGAGTGATGCGATTAGTTGTTACAAATTGATCTGTTCCTGGCATCATTGTCCAGCCAGCTACAGTAGAGATTACTGGAACGTATTGGCCGCTCACCAGTACGAACTCATCTTTACCTGGCATCGTGATCCAGCCACCTTGTTGAGTCAGCCCTTGAACAGGGTTAACGGTTTCTGGAGCTACTGGTTTTACTTCTGTTGTAGGTGCAGGTGTTGTTTCAGTTGCAGGTGTTGTTTCAGTTGCAGGCTTTTCTTCAGTTGCAGGTTTTTCTTCTGTAGTCGTTGTTGTTGCTTCTGTTGCAGTAGTCGTTTCAGTAGCTTTTACTGCCTCTTCTGCAAATGCAGCTTGTGTGAACAGAGCCGCTCCTAAGATACAAGAACTCATGATCAGTGTGCTTTTCTTTTTCATATGTGTACACTCCCATTCCCGCGGTACACACTTTTGTCTTGCAAGAATGTCCCCAGACCCGAACTTGATGGCCATGTCTATATGGACTGCTGCATTTTCCTGAGGAAATACGTAAACTGGTCTAACTCGTTATCATTCAGATTCTCCAGCAGCTTTCCTACGAGTGCTCTCCTGTCGCACAAAAGTCCTTCCAGAGTCGGAATCGCTTGTTGTGATAATGTGACCCACACTACACGTCGATCCTGTTCGTCTCGGACACGGTCGATAAAACCAGCCTTCACTAACCGATTGAGTGCAATGGTGGTGGCACTATTGGACAGTTTCAAAATGGTCGCCAGCTCAGAAACTGTGCTTCGTCCTTTTTGATGTAGCACACGCAGCAGGATAAACTGCTTCGGACTGATTGACTCTTCTTCTAGCCAATTGTTAATAAAGAAACGAGCAATTTCGACAAATACTCGATCCAGTTCCTCAAGTTTACTGGCACGGGACATATTGCTCACAACATCACCTATTTTCGGAAAATTAATAATATAAGTACTTTTACTATAAAACTATATAGCTTAAGTACTGGAAGATCAAGAGAACTCCCGAAATTATTTCTTTTCACGAAAGATATGTATGAGCCAGACAAAGTGTTTACCACTTAATATTTTTATTGTAAAACTTATTTCAAGAACATCTTAACTCAAACAGGAAAAACTGACAATAGGTAAGCTTGCAAAATAATGTTAAGACTT
Source organism: Brevibacillus sp. HB1.2 (assembly GCF_013332495.1). NCBI lineage: Bacteria > Bacillati > Bacillota > Bacilli > Caryophanales > Paenibacillaceae > Brevibacillus > Brevibacillus sp. HB1.2. The sequence continues at coordinate 219,177 of NZ_JABMIU010000002.1, forward strand.
TTTCCTTCTTCACCCACGCAGCCAATTATTTCCTTGAATCATCTTTCGTATCCATTCGTAAAGCATGTATAATGGGAAGACAGCCTTATACACACGAGGCATTTGACCCAGGCATATTTGCCACAGAATCTACATACATAGGAGAATTTCAATGGAACAAACCAACCCTACCTCAAAATGGAAAGTGGAATTGCTCGATTGGTTAAAATCGTTTGTTTTGATTGGCGGATTGACTGCTTTTATCTACGTCTTTGTCATGGCTCCCTACGTTGTCCAAGGGCGTTCCATGGAAAGTACGCTGCATGACCGCGAGCGCGTCATCGTAAACAAAGCGATTTACTACCTCAAAGAACCGCAGCCTGGCGATATCGTCATCGTTCATCCAGATGCAACTGGCGACAACTGGATTAAGCGCGTGGTCGCAGTAGCTGGAGACACCGTTGAAGCCAAAAATGATCAAGTGTATGTCAATGGCCAACCTCTCAGCGAAGAGTATCTGCTCGAAAACAAGCTCAAAACCTCTACAGCAGGTGTGACGTTAACCGAAGATTTTGATCCTGTGAAGATTCCTGAGGGCAGCGTGTTTGTCATGGGGGATAATCGCAACAACAGTATGGACAGCCGCGTCATTGGCCCTGTTCAACTGGATCATGTAGTAGGACGCGCAGAAGTCGTATACTGGCCGCTGTCCCAGGTCCGTCTCCCACGTTAGCATTTATCCAGACTTCAAAAAGCCGCTCCTTATCGGGGCGGCTCTTTTGTTTTCGATGGCGCTATTTGTGAGCAATTGCCGCTTCAGAAAAATAATCCTCCAAAGTAAGGCCACCTGCCATAATTTCTTTCGCCATTTCCTTCCCTACATAACGCAAATGCCAAGGCTCATACGCATATCCAGTCGTATCTTCCTTGCCCTTCAAATAACGAATAACGAACCCAAAGTCTGCACAGTTGGCTGCCAGCCATATTCCTTCAGGTGTCTCAGCAAATGATTCTTCCAAGCGTGTACTTGCATCATATCCAGACACATCCATAGCTAAACCAGTCTGATGCTCGCTCTTTCCAGGTACGGCACTGTAGGCAGCAGCATGTTCAGCACCTTGCGTCCTTACATACGTTTCGTACAGCGATTTTTGGGTCTTATACGAGCGGTAGCCAGAAACAGCATACAGTTCGATACCTTCTGTCTTTGCTTTGGCAAACAGCTCTTCTAATGCTTGAGCAGCTTCTGCTCTCAGCAATCGCTTCTCCACTTTTTCATCAAAAGGAAACGGCACATTCGGCTCCACCAAATCCGGTGGAATATAATCGGCAGGCAGTGCCCGCTGTTTATTTACGACAACCGAGAGCTCTGTTTCATTCGTAACGGTTGGCACTCCATCCACATCTTTTATCGTCTCTGCAAGAGATGCCCGTTGGGGACGTGCTGTCTCCTCGTTATTTGGCTCAACTGTCGTTGACTGCGTTCCCTCACCCGCGGACTGTCCATTCGACTCGCTGGATAACAATCCACTTAATGAGGGAGGTTCACATCCGCTGAGTAGTGCTACTGATAGTGCTGCGACGATCGCAAGGCTGCTGGTGCGATTTTTGTTCATGATCGATCCTCCTGGTTCCTTACAGACACATATGTTCTGCTCTACCTTACCATGGAGTACTACGAAAGAAAAGGTAGATAGGTCACGCTTTTTCGAAAGGTCTATTCCTCGTTTAGTTTTTTGACAAGCGCTGGTAACCATTCATCCAACGACCAAAACGGGAAGCCCGCGGCCTTAGCCTTCCCGTTATCCATGTAAAAGGATGCTACAAATCCAAAGGGAGACGCATCAGAAGCATCTGTCGTTGGCTCGATTCGGGCAGGTTTTCCGACTGTTTGCCCAATCATCTCCATCAGCTCAGCAAGCGAAACAGTCCCATCCGAGCACGCATTCACTGGCCCTGTGATGGACGTTGTCGCCACCCATGCCAAAAATTGAGCTGCTTCCTGTGCATGTATGAAACACATCCGGGCAGTGGGATTCGTGATTCCAATCGGTTGCTCTTCTTGCACATGCTCAATATGAAACCATAGCCGACGTGTGTAATCGTCTTCCGCTAGCACAATTGGAAAACGAACAGCTACGACAGGGAAGGCCTTTTCCTGAAAAAAGACGGCTTCTGCTTGACGTTTCCCCTCTTGATAGGTTGTCTCGTCTCTCGTTTTCTGGTTGATTTCATACGTGTATGGATCAAATGCTTTTTCCTGTAATGGTTCCTCTGCATAATCATAGACGGACAAGGTAGAGGTCAAAACGTACGTACCCACTTTGCCCCGAAAAACTTTACACGCATCCATTGCATTTTGGGAGGAATAACAGATGTTATCGTATACCACGTCCCATTGCTCTTCCCCTGCGACTGCTAGTGAATGGACGTCATCGCGATCAAGCGTCATTCTTTTGACAGAGGTAGGCAACTCCACTTGGGAAAGCCCCCTCGTTGCCACAGTAACGTCTGCCCCAGCTGCAACGAGAAGCTGGACTAATCGCTTTCCAAAAAATCGCGTTCCTCCGAGTACAAGTACTTTCTTCATTTTTGCTACATCCTTTCCTTGATCAGCCTACTTTTTGCTATTCAACTCGATGGACCGCTCTCCTTCCTTCCACATGACCGTATAGCCCAGCTTCTCGCCAACTTTTTTGACAGGCAAGTAAGGAATTCCCTGCACCATGACCACATCAGACTGGAAGGACGTCACTTTTTGTCCCAACCCTAACAGCAACTTTTTGGCGTGAACATACGCTACTCCATTTATCATCACTTTTTGCTCTGCTGTATATGGGTAGACATTGCCGTTTACTCGTAAATCAAAGGGGCCTTCTTTTTCTATTGGTAATTGGATTGGCTGAGCAGCCGTATACGCAATGGCATCGACCCCGAGTACAGTACCCTCGCGTGTGTTATCGGCTCCGCCGTACATTTTTCCTGTTTCAAAATCGTACACAATCGCTTGGACGTTGCCAATGTTCGACGGTTCCTCAGCAAAGACGTGACCTTTTGCCATCAATTGCAGGATGACATCTTGGTCAATGCCCGCTTCCCACGTCACATTCGGATAGCTGCTAGAAAAAATGCGTGGTGCACGGATCGCATCCTCAATTTCCATTCCATGATCGATCACATTGAGAATCGTCTGCGATACGGAGGCGATAATCGTGGAGCCACCAGGCGAGCCAATTGCTAAAAAAGGCTTCCCGTCTTTTAGCACCATAGTTGGTGTCATGCTCGAACGTGGGCGCTTGCCAGGCTCGACCTGATTGACACCGCCAGGAATCGCGTCAAAATCCGTAAGCTCATTATTGAGCATGAATCCATAACCAGGAACCATCACACCGCTGCCAAAAATATCTTCAATGGTGGTCGTATACGCAACGATATTCCCCCATTTGTCCATCACAGAGAAGTGCGTGGTCTGCTTGACCGGAGATTGATCTCTCAGTTTCATTGACACCTCTGGCTTTTTGCCAGGATCGTACTTCCAAGGATCTCCTGCCACAATATTGGCATTCCCGGTTTCTTCATGAATGAGCTGACGTCGTTCCTTGATGTATTCGTCTGCAATCAGCCCCTTTTTCGGTACCGGATAAACGTCCTCGTCCGCCATATAAGCCGCCCGATCTGCGTAGGCGAGGTGGTTGGCTTCGATCAGATGATGCAAATAGGCCACCGACCCGATTCCGTCCTTTTTGTTATCGTAGCCTTCCATCAGCTTCAAAATCTGAATGAGTGTCAAGCCGCCAGAGCTGGGTGGTGCCATCGAAATCACTTCATATCCGCGATACATGCCCCGGACTGGTTCACGCTCTTTCACTTGATACGCCTGCAAATCATCGAGTGTCATGGTGCCACCTGTTCTTTGTACCTCCTCGACGAGGGCCTTGCCAATTTCCCCTTCATACAAGGCATCCGAGCCTTTGTCGCGGATGATCTTCAACGTTTTCGCCAATTGGGGCTGAACCAGCATCTCGCCTTCTTTGAGTGGAACTCCGTTTGGCGCAAACACCTGTGCAGCAGTACCGTGCTTTTTCAGCTTTTCCATGGAATTGGCAATAAATTGAGCGGACACCCAGTTGATGCGAACTCCTTTTTCCGCCAATTCAATCGACGGTTCTATCACTTTTCCCAAGCCCCATGTCCCATACGATTCCAGCGCCTGCTCTACACCCAGCAATGTCCCTGGGACACCTACGGCCTGACCGCTCGTATGTCTCTCCTCAAAGGGGATCGGCTTACCATCTGCCTGCAAAAACATAGTGGGAGTCACCTTGGCAGGCGCCACTTCCCGACTATCTATCACCGTCACTTTGTTCTGATCCTTCACATAAATCATCATGAAACCACCACCGCCGATACCGGACATATACGGTTCTGCCACATTCAGAGCAAATTGGATCCCAGCCGCAGCGTCAATCGCATTGCCGCCCTTTGCCAAGATATCTCTACCGACCTGCGCCGCTGCTGGATGAGAGACCGCGACAATTCCTTTTGTAGCTCCTTGCACACCTGCTGGCACACCTGGGACTTTTCCTACAGCAAAATGAGGAAACGAAAGCACGGAAACAATCGAGAGAGCAACCAACATCCCTTTTTTCATGCGATCCCTCCTATTCCATTTCATTAATTCTACCTATTATTATAATTTTCAGCATTTTTTAAGGTCAACCCACATTCACAGTTGCCTAGGCAAACTTTTCTCTACAGAAAAAAACACTCTTCTGCAGCAAGACTTGTCGTCTTCACAGAAGAGTGTTGCGATTTTTGCTTATGGCATGATGACCAAATTGCTCACCACGCGTCGTTCTTTGCCGCCAGAAGGCTTGTTCAGCAGCTTGCCATTGTAATAAAACGCACTGGAGCCACCGCCGTCGAGGTTATATGCATCCACGACATGCCACTCTTGCAGTTTTTTTTGCGCTTCCTCCAGCGTAACACCATTACTCCAGCCATCTCGTCTTCCATCAATGACAATCAGCAGCAAATCGCCGTTGTCGAAATGGCCGATCAGTGTTCGCGGTTGACGCGCATTCGCCCATTCACGAGGGATAGGCATTCGCTTTCCGTCCTGCAAGAGACGCGGCAAAAAGCTCGCTCCCTGCAATATCCCTTGTTGCGTAATTTGCGCCTGCGTCTTGATGCTTGTTCCGACCAGATGACCTTTGTTGTTAAAGCCGACAAAGCTCAGCTTCGCATTATTGGAAAAGGTTCGAATCTTGCCGTCAACAACAGTAATACCTAACGGAGTCAGATTGCCCTGCTTGTCCGCCATAAAGCCGCCTGCATTGATCGCAAGAATGGCTCCTGTACGTTTACCAGCTTGACTCGTCGTTTCTCCCTTACTTTTCACGGAGTTGTTGGCCAGCACCATTTTCAACGCTTTCGGATCATTGAGGCGAACTTTGGCCATATAACCGCGGTATCCGCCTTCTTGCAGGGAATAGACTTTTACTGTCGAGTTTTTCCCGAAGTGTTGACCGATCGGCTTGCCAAGCATGTTGGACAAAATCGTGTCCAATACATCCACAGATTTTTGCGTCTGGGATTTGCTCGCTTCAAGCGCGCTGCTGATGTTCTTGTTTTGTTGCTCGTATTCTTTCTGTTCCTTTTTCGAGCGATCCTGGATGTCTTCGATGACGACTTCTACATTCCGAAGCTGCACCTTGGTGTCGTTGAGCCGTTCTCCCAGCTCATCTGCTTGGCTCTTCGCTACGGCAGAAGGAAGCTTTAGGCCTTCCGTCTGGAGCTTGTCCACTGGATTGTCCAGCGCAAAAGCGACCAGAAAACCGAGAGCAGGCGCCAACAGAAAGAGAAAGAAACGGTTGATCTTACCAAGCACGGGCTGCATCCTCCAATTTTTTCAGAGATGCTTTCAAATCAACCAGCTGTTTGTTGAGCTGGTCAACCCGATCCTGCAGAGCTTCTTTGGTCTTGTTCGTGCCACCAATGGTTTCACCCGTCAATGCCAAATCTTCTTCCAGATTTCCCAGACCCTTCTGGACATTTTGCATTTCTTCCTGCACCAGAGTCAATTGATCTCCCAATGCCTTCATCTGCTTTTGGTTATCTTCTTGAATTTGATCAATTCGTTGGTTCACAAATTGCTGTTGCTTGTCCAACGTATAAACAGCAAAGGCATATCCAGCGTAGGCGAGTCCTACCCAGACCAGAACGGCCAAAACGATCGGTAGTAAAGGACGCTTACCTTCTGTCTGGGAGGGAATCAATGCCTGAAAAAGGCTGCCTCTTCTGCGTCTTCCTTTTTGCTTCCCGTTTGCCGGGAGTGGCAGTGTGGGTGACGAAGTCGATGACGTTCCCATGTATTTGTCGTCCATCGGCTCCCTCCTCCTTTCTGTGACATAGAGTGAGGTTTCATTATAACACAGAAAGTTTTTGAATCAGCATTTTGCTGAATAATGGATAAATAAGTCGAGAAAAGAAAATACCGCCATTTATTTGGCGGTATCTCGCTTTATTTTCTGAGTTGAAATTCGCTTTGCAGCTGATTGTGCAGTCTTTGCAAAAACAGGATCGGGTCTTCCTTGGTGGTCTGTTCGTCAACAAGCTCTAATTTTTTGCGCATGATGCTGGCAATTTGATTCCCGAGTTCATATTTTTTCGCTTGAGATAAAGAGGATGATCTGCTAATGAAGGAGGAAAGCAACTGCCAATCCTCTCGGGTGATCGCCTGTTTTTGGCGCTCTTCAAGCACGAGTAGCGCATGATTCAAATCAAAGCCGTTTGGCTGTTTGTCTTTCTTTTTCTGAAAAAGAGTCGATCGCTGTCCTGACTCTACCACGACAATTGTGCCCGCTACCATATCGCCAATTCGCTTATCACGGGGGTGGAAAAAGCATACGAGCGCCCCGAGAAAATAACCAGTTGGCATTGCGTCAATGATGCGAAACAGATTCCGGATCGTCGAGGAAACAAACGTCGCAGGCTGTCCGTTTTCACGGATGACCCGGATTCCGACCAGCCTTTTGCCAACGGTCTGTCCGCCCCAGAGTGCTTCCTGTAACCAAAAGTAACCAAAATTCACTACGAAGATAACCAGGAGGACGATGGCCAACGCGTAGTTGCCAGAATCCAGGAAAAAATCATCTTCATTTCCAAATAAAACTATACCAAACAAAATAAATACAGTAAGATTAACCAGGAGCAAGATTCCTGTATCTATCAGCATCGCAGTGGCGCGGCTGCCTAGACCTGCCGTCTGAAATCGCAGCATAACATGCTCGGGTGTCACGACAGAAGCTTCTCGATTTGACCCACTGACGTATGTCGGTTCATTCATGATGGTTTTCTTCCCCCCCTCGAAACTTTGAGGTTTTTTCTAGTTTTGAAACACGCGTTAATGTAAGGAGGCATTATACATGGATATTACCTCGTTTTGGCACAAGCATAAAGCCTCTTGGGCCGAACTGGAACAATTAGTGGAGCGTTTTACCCGACAACCTCGGCACATCAGTGCTACCGATATTGATCGCCTGACACAACTATATAAGAAAACATCTGCTCATTTGGCCTATGTGCGCTCCTACCATCCTGCAGACGAGATCACGCTCTACTTAAATCAACTCGTTTTACGTGCACATAATTTGGCTTACAAGCAGCGAATAGGCAGCTGGCAGCAGCTCAAGCATTTCTTTGGCAGCTACCTGATGGGTCTCGTACATAAGCGAATGAGCTTCATTGGTGTGGCAGCGCTTCTATTCATCATTGGTGGTATTTCTGGCTTTGCTGCTGTTATGGTCGATCCACTCAACCTGTATTATGTATTGCCTCAAGGGATGGCTGAGCAGATCGATCCATCCAGGCTGGGAGAAGGGCACGACTCTCTTGACAGTCCGGTCATCTCCACGATGATTATGACCAACAACATCAAAGTTGCCATGCTGGCCTTTGTCAGTGGAATTACATTCGGAATCGTCCCCATCTACCTTCTCTTGTTCAATGGCCTTCTGGTTGGCGCTTTGGCAGCCGTCTACTATCAGGCAGATAGCAGCTATGCGTTTTGGGCCTACATTTTGCCACACGGCGTGATCGAGCTGACTGCCATTTTCATTGCTGGCGGAGCAGGTCTTCATATGGGGTACCGCCTGCTTGTGCCCGGCCGCTACGCTCGAAAACATCAATTTTTGGAGGCGGCAAAAGAATCTGCGCATCTGCTATTGGCTACTATCCCACTCTTGTTCATCGCGGGAATCATCGAGGGCTACATCACTCCATCGAGCCTCTCACTCGAAGCCAAGTACATCGTAGCTGTCGGCACATTGCTTTTGCTAATTGCCTGGTACCTCCTCGGATACAGACCCGATTCTCACAAAGCTTCTCTTGATTTGATGTCCAAATAAGTATTGATAACAGTCAGCGTCAATTGATCGGCCGGAACGTCCAGTACCTGGATACCCGCGCCGATCATTTTTTGTTGAAACGCCCTGCGATCGAGCTGGAACCGCTGAGCTACCGCCTTCGTAAACGCCAAGCTGCTGTTGCTCGTGGCTATATGACTCCATTCATGCAGAAGCGGATCTGCCAAAGACAGCAGCAAGATCAAATGCGAACGGCGCATCCGCCACAAATAATGGCTCAACTGATCTTCGACAAGGTAATTTTCCATATCTGAAAAAAGTACCACCAAGCTCCTTCTCTTCTGCTGGCGATTCAAAAATTCAAGCGCCTTCGCCGGATCAGCCTCTACAAAATCACTCGTCAGGTTGTAGGTTGCCTCCAAAAGGGTGTGCAAGTGGCGCAGCCCTCTGCCTGGAGGTATGTACGTCTTGATCTCATGCGAATAGGCTAGTAACGCTACCTGATCTCCTTGACGCAATGCCACTGCCGCTAACGTGAGAGCAGACTCCAGCGATCGATCCAGTCTCGTCTGGTTATCCAGCTCGACGCCCATCAACCTGCCGCAATCGATCAAAATGGTAATCACTTTGCCATGCTCTGGGCGATATTGGTTCGTCATCAGACGTCGGGAGCGTGCTGATGCAGACCAGTTAATCATCCGAGGATCATCGTCAGGGACGTAATCGCGGATCGCATGGAATTCCGTACCCGCTTTCGCCCTGCGCATAATTTTTTTCCCGTCGACGATCAAGCTCTCCTGCAACGAAGCCAAATAGCCACGAACGGCTGAAAGGTCAGGATATACCTTGATTGTTTGTTCACACGCAAAGCGGCTTTGGCGATACCACAAGCCGAGCTTGCCATGCCACCGCATGTAAAGCCAGCGGAACACGTACTCTCCGCGTTCTTTTCCTCTTGTTTCAAAACTTAGGTTGGTTAAGGGGCGCTCCATCACACCTGTGATCGGTCCGGCTTCATCAAATGACAGCGGAAGATCATCTACGATAGAGTACGCAACAGATTGCCCGCTTCTGTTCGCCAGTTCAAGCTCGATCGAAAACGATTGTCCGATATCCGTCTGCTCAGGCAAAATTCGCTGGATCGACAAGTCTCGGCGCTTGGGGATGGTAACCCAATCCAAGATGCTAGCGATCAGGAGTAAACCGTTGTACAAAAAGAATGTCGAATAGCCAATCTCCAGTAGAAATCCGACGATCGCGATGGGTGTGCCTAGCAAAACTGCCACAAGCAGCCGCTTGGATGGCAAGACAAAACGGTCTGCCAAAAAATCAGCGAGGAACTGGAATAGCCGCCAGCGTCTCTTCGATGATGTGGTCACTGGTACCCCCCTCCAATTCTACCTGCGGTGACAGAATGAGTCGGTGCCGCAATGCAGGGCGGGCCACCATCTTCACGTCATCAGGCGTCACAAACTTGCGATTGTCCAAAAGTGCCCAGGCTTTACTCGCCATCAACACGGCGATTCCGGCACGAGAGCTGGCACCTAAGAGTAATCGCTTCGTTTCGCGTGTATTGCGAATCAGTGTCGTTATGTACTCCAGAATCGAATCATCCACAACCACTTCTTCTAATTGGCGTCGCTTCTCCAAAATCGCCTCCCATGTAAAGAGCGGCTCTTGATTACGCTCGTGGCTGCGCTTATTGGGAATATGTTTGGCGAGGATTTGCTTTTCATTTTCATGAGAAGGATACGACATTGTTAGCTTGAACAAAAAGCGATCAAGTTGAGCCTCCGGCAACACATACGTCCCTTCGTACTCCACCGGGTTTTGCGTGGCGACGACAAAAAACGGATCTGGCAAAGGATAGGTGACACCATGAATCGTCACTTGCCCTTCCTCCATTGCTTCTAAAAGGGCGGCTTGGGTTTTCGGGGGAGTCCGGTTGATCTCGTCCGCCAGCAATAAGTTAGCGAAAACAGGACCTTTGATTGTCTCAAACTGGTTCTGCTGCATATTGAACACCACATGACCAATAATGTCCGATGGCATCATGTCAGGCGTGAACTGGACGCGCTTGCTCACGCCCCCCATCAATTCCGATAAGGTCCTTACCATTTTCGTCTTTCCGATACCAGGTACACCTTCTAGCAAAACGTGTCCACCGGCAACCAAAGCTGTTAGCAGTAACCGAACATTTTGCCGCTGACCAACCAGCTCTTTTTCCATTTGTTGCAACAATTGCTCCACAGTAGTTGTCACTCCTTCTCCAGACGCTTCGTAATCTCATCCAACAAAAGACTGTCTGCAAGCAAGCTCTTCGGCGAGTATCGCCCTTCGTTTTTTGCCTGTTCCAGTCGTTCTAGCAGATGAGCGAATTTCTCTACCTCTTGATTTGTCCATCTTGTTTTGGCATATCGCATGATTTCCACACGATCAGCTCGTTGGTGCACTCCCCACCGATCGTACAACAGCTGTCGCATGTACGCTTCTCGATGGCGCAACGCATCCTGTGCCAGCCCTCTTCGCTCATACCAGCTAGACACGGCGAGCAACGTCTCATCACCACGGCGCACCGTCCATTCCCTAAGCGTATAGACCGGTCCGAAACGTTTTCCTCTCCACCACACATACAGCAAAAGCAGGATACCGAGTTGAATGCAGGCAGCTATGAGCCAGCCCGGATAGATCGCCAGAAAACCTGGTTTTTCCTGCAAGCCGTGATGGTATTCGTCTACCCACAGGACGGACCAGTCTCCTTGTACATACGGCCAGATCGCTTCAAAGTGGGACAGTCGATCAATTTTTTGATTGGTTAGCCATTCCGGTACGAGAAAAAACGTGACACTGCCATCTCCTACTTCTGTTCTTCCTCCGAGTATCCCCTGATCGTCGTAGAGAAGTGGCTCCATGTCCTCATCTTCTAAAAATCGAAATGAGGTCTCTGCTTTGCCCATGAACCTGCCCTGGACGAGAGGTCCCTGAATGTTTCGCTCCTGATTTTCTTTTTCCCGGATGTACTCCGTATAAAAGGGAAGGTCTTCCCACTCTGGTCTCGACTGAAAGAGAATCAGGTCATTGCCTTCACTGACCCAATCCAGAATGTCTATCTGTTCCTCTGGCATCAGTTTTTCTGGTTCTACTACGAGCATGGCCTGCCCAGTTGCTGTTGGTAAAAAACGCATAGGCTGCCGCCATTCCTTTACCTGCTTGCCTTTTTCCTCCAGGAGTACGAGCACAGCCTTGAGTCCGCTCGGCTGTGCAGATGAAGCCAAATACGGTGGGAGAGGCTCAGTTGTAGGCTTGACGATCAACCAGCCCACGATGACGAGCAACAAGGTAGCCACAACTATTCCGACACGATAGGTGCGCAAACTATCCATGCTGTCCCTCCTCGCGCCAGATGCCTTCCAGTTCGTTTACACGTTGCCAAAACGACCCTTCATCAACAAGTGCTTGCCCGTACCAAACAGCGTCGAATTCTCGTGCGAAGCTGCCGAACACATCGCGTAAGCTCGGTTGATTTGCCTCAATTTCTTCTGCGTATTCCCAATTCGTTTTCCATTTCTCCACACGAACCCATGACTTCATTTGCATATAAACCAACAACGCCAAAAACAACGAGCGTTCTCCTTCCCGCCATTCTCCTCGCGCTGCTTTTTCTTTCGCATCACGCAAATAGTCTGCATGAGAACGTATTTTTTCACCGTCCATAAACAGCGGTTGATGCTTCTTCTGCACCCAAATCATTCTGCGGAACAACCAGTAAATGATGCCGACCAGTCCCAGTACTGCCATAATGAGCACGAGTGTAGATACGGTATTAGCAGCACCAGTTGGAATATGAGTCCACTGAAAAAGATCGGCGAGCAACTCGATCACAAACTCCATCGCTCTTTGAATCCAGTTCTCGCCACTGCCTTGGGGCAAATTGAACTCGTCTCTGGCTAGAATCTCTTGTAAATGCTCCTTGTCATCTACCCAAGGACTCGTGCTAATCATGAGTAACTCCCGGCTCTTGTGCAGGGGTAGGCGTTGCTGGTTCTACTGGTGCAGATGTGGCAAGCTGACGGCTAACTAGCTCTTGTAAATCTGTCCCTTCTTTTCTCACGCGCAGATCAAAGTAAGCCAACGCGTAAACAATGGCCATCCAAGGGGTCAAGAGGCAGGTAAGTGCAACCAGAATAATTTGCGCGAGGATAGATGTACCTAAGACGCCAGTGAGTACTAATTGCATGCCGCTAGAGAACATCGAGTAGATCACACTGAGAACAACAAAAAGACCGAATAAACGCCAAAAGTTTCCTTTTGTCATATTCCAGCTCTGGCCGATTCCGACTCCATCGCGTTCGAACAGAACGAGCGGCATATAAAAACCCCAACGAATTAAGAAATAGCCTGGTACGAGCATCATCCCAGCAATTAAGAATAAATAGCCAAATAAAACTAAAACGATCATAAGCACAATGCTGCCTTCATCTGACGGATCAAACATGGTTTCTAATGTCATCCCACCGGCGAAGGCGATCATAACGAAAATCAATCCATATACGATGACAAATGCTGTCGACACTGCAAACGCGATTACTCCATATAGGAAAGTACTGCCCGCGAGCGGCCAAAATCGACGAAGTGCCCCCTTTAAGGCATCTTTTAGGCTCAAGGTCTCACCCTCGAGAGCAGCCTTCGTCAGTAAAATCGAACCGGAAATCATTTGCGGATAGGCGATGATCAAAAGGATTGGTGCGACAAGGAATATGAATATGAGCAGCATCGGAAGGCTTTGTGTCATAAATTCTTCTTGTCCGGCAAATCTTGCGCCTAACGATTCTGCAAAATCCATACCTTCTGTATCTTGTGCGAGCAAAGGCACTCTGGTCAGATCAACCAAAAGCAGTTGCTGCAGGAGTAACAATGGACCGAACCAAATTAAAGCCAACAAAAAGAATGCTCCAAAATGCTGGCGATACACAGAAAAGCTCTTGTCCAACAGCTTCCCCACTCCCATGGGGGCAATCGGCGTACGATTCATGAGAAACCTCCATCTTTCTTTTTGAGATTACCTGATAAGTATACACGATTTTCCTATTTTTTTAAAAAAATCATCTAATTTTGCTAATGTTTTCCTGCCTGATTTTGTCAAATCAGGTGTTAGTCCAATGCGGTCGCCACCCTACTGAATATGATATTTCATGCATAGTAAGGAGGGTGTTGCCTTTGAAAGCATTGAGAAAGAAGAAACTAAAAGCAAAGCAAACCCGCTGCTGCCCCTGCAAGAAGCGATCTACCAAACGCAAATCCAATAGTCTGCTCAGGCAACTACGCCGTTTTGCCCGTATCCACGTTCGCGCACCTCAAGTGAATGTGACCACCCCCATTCCACAAGTAGAAGCACCTGTTGTACAAGTAGACGCTCCTGTTGTACATGTAGAAGCGCCTGTTGTACATGTAGAGCCACCTGTTGTACATGTAGAGCCACCTGTTGTAAAAGTAGAGGCACCTGTTGTACAAGTAGAGGTACCTGTTGTACAAGTAGAGGCACCTGTTGTACAAGTAGAAGCACCGAAGCCAATCGTCATCCCTGCACCATTAGTGAAGGTAGATGTCGAAACGGAAGAATCGGCTGATCAAGTATGTATTGAAGGGCTTCGTCAAGAACTCAGCAAATGCATGAGAAACGATCAACTTGTGGAGATCTTACTGACGACGGATTGGGGACCTGAGAGTCGTTCTTACCGAGTCGGCAAGCTTCTTAGAGTGGACGAAGGAATCATTGAATTACAGACCTTACCCTCCTCACGTACAAACGGAGCCTCTATTCTTATTCCTATCACCCACATCGTCGCGATTATTCCAAATGCAGAACCTAATTGAACAAGCTGATATTCTAAGGAGCTTCAGGATTACCTGAAGATGCGGGGAGTCTGTGCGTAGTAGATTCCCCCCATCTTCCCCCATTTCGTACAATAGGCATGTGGGACGAGCCCTTTTGTTCAGACAGGCCTGTCCACTCTAGAAGGACATTGCAAGTCTCTTTCGTCCCGAAGGTATGAATAAACGCCCACTTCTCCGATCTCTCTTTAGGGAAGTGGGCTGATAGCATTCACTTTTTGGTTTTACCTACCCATGTTATTCCATACATCTAGCACATCTCTCGCAACTCGATCCCATGTAAATCTTTGTTCGGCAAGCTGGCGTCCACTTCTCCCCATTTGACGTTGGAGATCGCGGCTGGACAATAGTTGTTTCAGCTGTACAGCAAACGCTTGAGGGTCCTCCGGCTGCTCGACCAACAGTCCATTGCCTCCGATGATCACCTCAGCATTTCCACCCCGTTTTGTCGTGACAAAAGGCAGACCGGCAGCCATCGCTTCATAATGGACACGTGCCAGTGGTTCCTCCCATTGCGAAGGACAGACAAAAACGTCCCCCGCCCAGAACCAGTGGTGAATCTGATCTGCCGGAACAAATCCCGTTGTAATTACCGGAACAGGCGAACGATTCGCCAATGATCGTACATATGCTGCATAGTCACTGATTTTATTTTCACCGTACCAGGACCCTCCAACTAAGACGAGAGCGATGTTGGAATGGTAGGAGCGGAGTTCATTCATCGCGCGAACCAGAATGTCGGCCCCTTTTTTCGGCGTCAATCGTCCTACAAACAATATCACTTGTTTGTTGCCAAGATTGTGCGTCGACCGCAGTTCCTGACGAATCTTTTGCGCCGTATTGGATCCTTCCACCGGAACAAATGTTTCCAAGTTCACACCTGAATAAATTGTACGAAGCTTGTTTGTGGCTTCAGGATATAGCGATGAAATGACCCGGCCGACATAATCGCTGATGGTGATGATGCGTTCTGTTTCAGCAACGGCTCTAGCAGCTTCTGCCTGCCCTATTTTTACCGGATCAAACATATCATTGTGCATACTTAAAATGATACGTGCGTTCGGGCATACTTCACGAATGATGGGAACCATCCGCGGTCGGTTAAAAACATGGATAACATCATAGTTGTTCGCACTTAGGAAAGCGGCTACTTCGCGTGCATAAATCTCGAACACCCCTTGACCATTTACCCGCACATAACGTGCATTGCGAACTTTTTCATCCATCGGTAGCGTGGGATCCGACGTTCCCAGGATAGTCAGCTCGTGATGCCTCCCTAGAATATCTGCAATCCCTGCAATATAAGTCTGAATCGCTCCCCCTCGTATAGGAGGGACTGGCAATTTCTCTGTACAGACCATGATAACTTTCATCCGTATTCTCCTTTCCCGTTCCGACTTCTTACATTAGTTGCCTCTCGTCTTCTTTGATTTATGACGCTGTTTCTTCATCTGATTGTTGATGAATTTACGGCTTGGTTTCGCCGTCTTGGCAACTTTCTTGCTCTTGTTGGAAGTGACGGTCCGGGACTGCTGTTTAGATGTCCACACAGTTCCTTTTTTGCTTTTCCCTGTTTGACTTGCGGGTTTTGCTTGTGGTGATTTGGCTTTTACATTGATAGAGACCTTTACTCTTCTTTGAGGCTTGCTTGACTTATTGCTGCTGCTTTTTGAGACAGCTGAGCTCATTCCCCGCTTTTTGTTTCGACGAACGAGGTTTCGTGCTTCGCTTGTAGCGAGTGGCGCTGATGGCGTAAAAGGAACATTTCCCGAAAATGAGATTCGAGTTCTGCGAGTAGTGCTTTGTTCTGCCTCTGCCCCTTCTTGCTGGCTTTCTTCCCGTATAACTGGCGTTTTGTCGCTTGCAGGCTGCTTGACTTTGGACTCTTTGTCTTTGGATACCTTCACCTTAGACACCTTGCTCTTGGACTTTTCGTCTTTCGGCACCTCGACCAAAGACTCTGTCGGTGGAGTGGATACCGCAACAGGTATGAAGTCCTTGATACCTGACGCCAGCCTTTGCGGTTCAACTACTTCCGTTATTTGGTCATAGTTGCCCGGTTCGTATTTGCTGATATCTTTTGCAAGTTCTGCCAATGCCGCATCTTTCGTTTTATCCCCCGTCAACACTCGCTGCAAAATGCCTTCCGCTTCCGTCGACAGAAAGATTGCGGGATCATAAAACATCTCTTTGAGGTGCTTATAAAATTCGTTTGGCACTGCCATATCATTTAAGAGCACTTCAAACGATTCGCGATCCAGTGGATTCGCCTTATGATAGGCTTCGATCATGCCGCGCATCCAGGTAACATCCCAGACGCCCATATCATCCATCGTACTGGTGATGAGCTTGCGCAAATCCCGAAATGGCAAATCGTACGACACGCCATCCAGGTCGATGACCCAAAGCCCTCCCGGACCATTTTGACCATTTGACCAGCCGTAATCTTGGTGCACCAATCCCCAGTGCGCCTCTCCCATTTTGATCATTTTCGGATAGGAAGATGTTTTTAGTTTCTCTAAGGCTGCCCATGCTTGCTGTTCATAGTGATCAACGACGGCCAAAATGGATTTACTTGTTGGTGTTTCACTGTAGGCTTTTGCTACTTCCCGCATCCACCCGATTTTTTTGGCAATCTTTTGATAATGATTGGGCCAACGATATAAACGGGAAGAGTTTTTGGCTCCTGCGGGCGGAATATAGCCTTTCGAATGACGATGGAATTCACCAAGACCGTAGCAAAGTTCTTGCGCGCCTACCAAATCTACTTTTGTTGCCGGTTGCAAAGCAATCCAATCGGTAACAATCCAGAGTTTCCCGCCTTTTTCCACAAATAGACTGCCATTTCGGGCAGGAATCAGTGCTGGTACCCTTGCCCCCTGTTTGACGACGTATTCTTGGAAAGCCACACTATAGAGACTGCGTTCAGGCGTACGGTGCAGTACCTTTAGGCTGCGCGGACCTTTATCTGTTTCAATGCGCCAAATAGCCCCGCCTTTGTCTGGCTTGGAAGTAATGAGCGTACGACTCTTCACCGACATGTCATACTCTTTGACCACTTCTTCTGCGATCGCGTCTACTTCCGGTGGCACTGTCAAATCCCAGTTAGCCGGCGTTTCCACATTCCCTTCTCGGGTATCCCATGGCTTAATCACATATTGTTCCATTCCATTCCCCCCACACTACTGTGGTGATGCCTTCGTCCTTCTCCATAAGCTATTCGCTATATTCTTATCTCGAACCGGACAAATATCATTGGGAGTCTGCCAATTCGTTATTCGCACAGGGATAAAGTCTCGCAAAAACAGCTTGACCCCTCGCATGGTAGCGACAGTCAAGCTGTTCATGTTAAATCATCAGCAATTCGCGTATTTCTTGCTCGGTTAAAGAAGAGATAGCCTCGTGCCCCGGTGTAATGATTTCCTCGATCAAGTTTTTCTTTTTTTGTTGCAGCTCGTACATCTTCTCTTCGACCGTCCCCTCTGCAACAAGCCTGATCACTTGAACGACGTTCTTTTGTCCGATACGATGGGCACGATCAGCTGCCTGTTGTTCCACAGCGGGATTCCACCACAGATCATACAAGATTACGGTGTCCGCACCCGTCACATTCAATCCTGTTCCCCCAGCTTTCAATGACATGAGAAACAGATCTCGCTCGCCCTCGTTAAATCGGTTGCACAAATCTAGTCTCTCTGCCACTGGTGTCTGTCCGTCCAGATAGAAAAACGGGACACCGTGATACCCCAGCTCGCGTCCGATTATCCCTAGCATCTCCGTAAATTGAGAAAAGAGCAAAACGCGCTTCCCAGCGTTTTTGCATTCACCGATGATCTCGAATAGCTGTTCGAGCTTGGCTGACCCGCCGTCATACTCTTTGACGAACAGCGCCGGATGACAACATATCTGACGCAGTCTCGTCAAGCCAGCGAGAATTTTGATCCGATTTTTTTGAAAGCCTTTATTGTACAGATGCTTCACTGTTTCCTGTTGGAGCTGCGCCAAATAGGCGACATACAGCTTTTTCTGTTCTGGCAACAGCCTTGCGCTTTGCAGTGTTTCAATTTTGGCCGGCAATTCCTTCAGTACCTCAGTCTTAAGCCTGCGTAGTAAAAATGGGCGCGTCCGCTTCGCAATCGTATCTCGCGGCAAGTCGAGGAATTCCTTTCTTGCCGGAAAAAGCTCAGGGAAAACAGCATCGTAGATGGACCACAGCTCCTCTATCCTGTTTTCCACAGGTGTTCCCGTAAGAGCAAAGCGATGCTTAGCTTTCAATCGTTTGACTGTCTGAGCTGTTTGGGTCACATAGTTTTTGAAGGTTTGCGCTTCATCCAAGATCAAGGTGTGGAAGGAATACTCCTCGAACTGGGCATGATCACGACGCAAGAGCGGATACGAAGTAATGAGCACATCGATTTCTGACAGCTCGTTTACGATTTGATTCCGCTCTTCCTTCGTTCCATCCACAATAACGCTACGGATATTTGGCGCGAACTTTTTAATTTCATTGTGCCAATTGTATAAAAGAGAGGCAGGAGCCACGATAATCGCCGGGAGCTTTTGTTCTCGGATTTCGGGCAGGACAGAGAGAAGAAAGGTAATACTTTGCAACGTCTTCCCCAGTCCCATATCGTCTGCGAGAATTCCCCCAAAGCCGTAGTGTGCCAATGTTCTCATCCATTGATAGCCAAACTTCTGATAATCTCGAAGTGTCGCCTGCAATGATTCGGGTACTGGAAAGTCCAGATTATCAGGGTTACGCATATTCTCCAAAAACTGGCGCAATGATTTGCCTAGCTGAACAGACTGTCCCTGCATGGGTATATCAAGCAAGCGCAGTCCCCGAAAAGCAGGCAGTTGAAAACCACTCCCCATTTGCTCAGCATATTGCATGCCCATCTCGTCCAGGAAACGATTGATTTGCTCAAATTCCTTTGTCTCAAGTGGCAGAAGTGCTCCATTCGACAGCCGATGATATCTGCGCTTTTCTTCTACCGATTGGATAACACTTCGGATCTCGGACTCGGGTATCCCATCCATATCAAAGCGAAAATCCAGCCAATTTGTTCGCTCATCAACATCCACTTTTACTTTTGGTGGTAGGTGGAGAGGCTGAATCCTGATTTTTACGGAAGTTGTTGCGTATACCTTTAACAGTTTTTCCAGCTTAGGGACGACGTGGTAAAGGAAGTCGTACTCAGCTTCCTCGTCATCTAGAAAATACCCGCCTTCCGTGCGGGTAAAGGCACTTTCCTCCATCAGCCCTAAAATCTGCCGCTCCTTCTCCCCATCACGCATCAAAATCAGCTCACTGCCACGTTGCCCTCCTCCTTCATTCCCTTCCAGCGGATTGATGACGATATCGCCATATTGAAACTCAAGTCCCGCCAGCAGCCGGTCTCTTACCCTGTCCAAATACAGCTTGGCTTTTAACTGGAATTGCACGACTCGTTCCGAGACGGCCTTTGCAATTTGCACGTTCCCCAGTTTCATCAAGGCCGGGACAACCTGCACCATGAATGGCTCGATTTTTTCCGCGGGAATGTGAATTCGCTCACTGCTATGAGATTCTAGCAGGTACTTCAGCTCAGCCAAACTGTGGCATTGTTCCTTTGGTAGTCTGTGCCATATGCCATCTACGAGCAACAATCCGTAAGCTTCCAAGACAGTGATTTGCTTGAATCCTTGGACTTCCAGCTGATATTGATCGGTTTTGGTCTGGTCGAATTCGAAGTGGAGTGGCGGCGGCTCATCTATACATGCAAACGTTGGATACATTTGGTCATGATGCTGAATGTGAACAGTCGGTGCGGTAAGTAGCAAAGCAAATATTCGCTCCCAGGTAAAGGGTGGCACAAGAAGAACCCGTTCCCCACCCACATGCTTCTGTTCCTGATAATGGTAGCTTGCTGTCTCTCGATATATTTTTTCCGTGCGGTAAATTTGCAGGAGTTCACGGAGAATGGCTTCATGCTCTGGCAAAAAGCGATGCAAATTCGGATCATAGGCAAATTGGCTAGAGAAACGATACACTTGCTGCTTATCCACCTGGTCTAAAAACGCGCGAATGTCCTTTACGATGTACAACCTCTTTGGCCCTAGCTTCAGCTCTATTCCGATCATGCTCTTGCGAAAGCCGTATGGTATGATTTTACATATGATTTCCAAGGCAAGCGTTGTTCGTGAATCCAGCAACACGCGATTATGGCTTGTCCGAATCGGCCGGTCCACGAACAAGCCGAACAGTCCCTCTGTTAGCTGGGAATCAGGCTGGGTTGTCCTGCCTGCTTGTCTCGTTGCAAAGGAAGTGGAATAGCTGCCAGGATGCTCGTCTACTTGCAGATCACGCATGGTTAACAACGAAGCTGCGATATGTTGGCAGTAGTGATCATACGACGCTAAAGTAGGACAACTACACACTGCTGCCATACCAGACTCGTCCAGTTCAATCGTGACCTGATAATTATTTTTTCCTGCGTTCACTGTGGTTTTGATCCAGGCAGGCTCCTGTTGAAAATGCTCCACAAGCACGTTCCCAGAACGGTAAAACGTCTTTCCTCTTTCATAGGAAAGGCGACCGCACCATTCTTTTATCGTTTGATGACTCACTTGAAAGCTCATTTTCTGCTCCATCCTCATCATGAAATATGTTTAATATTACAGAATGCAACAGAAAAAAGATACGCATGTACGCGTATCTTTTTTCAACAAATACAAACGATTAGTCGTCGTCATCTTCGTCGTCATCTTCTTCTTCGTCATCGGATTCCTCGTCTTCAGATTCCTCGTCTTCGGATTCTTCGTCTTCGGATTCCTCGTCTTCGGATTCTTCGTCTTCGGATTCTTCGTCTTCGGATTCTTCGTCTTCGGATTCTTCATCTTCGTCTTCATCTTCTTCATCATTACTGCCGAAGTACAATTTTTTCGTGGTACCATCTTCGTATTCGATTTTTACTTCCAATTCTTCTGCACCTTCACCGATGGCATCACGTAATTGCTCCAACCATTCTTCCATGTTAACCACACCTCCTGGCTATAGATGATTACTTGGTAGCATTTGCCAACAGTTTTCTGTCGACTTTGATACTATATGACGAGTTCCTTTTTCTTGTATGGACAGTTGTCTCCCTATCCAGAGAAGATTTTTACACAACTTGGAATACCGCTTCACTTGCCCTTCTACCTAGCCACTGTTGCAGATGTACGTTTACATATTTGGAAGTAGACTGGACAAACTTTTGATGGAATCGCCTTAAATACATCATGACTTCGCTACAGAAGGGAGAGCTCCTTATTGAAAAGACGATGGATCAAAAGCTTGTTGATCGGGATTAGCTTGTTGCTTACAAGTGCCTTGCCAGTTGACTCGATTATGGCCTCACCAGATCACCCGTACCATTTTGGATTTAAAAAGAGCAAGAATGGTCAGTTACCCTCTATTAACGAGGAAGGCTTTAAAGGCATTGTGGATCGTCACGGTGCGGTTTTTTTAGGGGATACCACGAAAAAAGAGCTTTACTTGACGTTTGATAACGGTTATGAAAACGGCTTTACACCAAAGATTTTAGATACACTTGTCGCGAAAAAAGTCCCTGCCATTTTCTTTGTGACAGGGCACTTTGTGAAGGAACAGCCCGAGTTGTTAAAGCGAATGGCGCAAGAGGGACATCTAATCGGCAACCATTCCTGGAGCCATCCCGATATGACAACCGTATCGAATCAGAAAATCAAAGACGAACTGACGAAAGTAAGGGATGCAGTCCAGCAAGTGACCGGACAAGCTAACATGCGTTACTTACGACCTCCTAGAGGAATTTTCAGCGATCGCACACTTGCTGTAACCAAAGATATGGGCTATACCAATGTTTTTTGGTCGGTCGCCTATAAAGATTGGGATACCAAAGTCCAGCGAGGGGCAAAATATGCCTATGATAGCGTGATGGCTCAATTGCATCCTGGCGCTGTCATTCTGCTCCATTCTGTCTCCAAAGACAATGCAGAGGCACTCGGGATGATGATCGATGAAGCACGCAAGCAAGGCTATGAATTCAAGAGCTTGGAGCAGCTTCCGAAAAAGTAGTGCAAGCCCTTCCTTTTGCAAGCAAAAACTCCCGCTGCTTCGCATGTGCAAAGCGCGGGAGTTTTTTGGTTTAGTCGCGATCCAGCAAGGATGCTCCAGCAATACCTGGATGAGTCATTTCAAATGGATCGAGAATCAGATCCAGCTCTTCTTCTGTCAGTACATTGTGTTGCAAGCACAGCTCACGTACAGACTTTCCTGTCAAAATGGCTTCGCGGGCAATGCGTGCAGCAGTCTCATATCCGAGATGAGGATTCACCGCAGTGATAACGCCTACGCTTTTTTCGACGTATTCTTTCATGCGCTCGCGGTTTGCTTCGATTCCTTCCAAGCAGTGACGCGTAAAGACATCGAATGCATTGTCCATAATGCTGATCGATTGCAGCAAGTTGAAGACAAGCACAGGCTCCATAACGTTCAGTTCTAGCTGACCTGCCTCGGAAGCCAAACAAATCGTATGGTCATTTCCGATGACCTGAAACGCTACTTGGTTGATGAGTTCTGCCATGACAGGATTGACTTTTCCTGGCATAATCGAGGAGCCTGGCTGACGTGCTGGCAAGGAGATTTCTCCCAGTCCAGCTCGAGGTCCTGATGCCATCAAACGTAAGTCATTTGCGATTTTAGACATATTCATCATGCAAACTTTCAGTGCTGCTGATACTTCTGTGTACGCATCTGTGTTTTGTGTAGCATCCACGAGATGCTCCGCACCCGTCAGCGGGAAGCCTGTGATATCGGCAAGATGCTTGACTACTGTTGTAATGTAACGAGGGTCAGCATTCAAACCCGTTCCTACCGCAGTCGCTCCCATATTCACTTCGTACAAATGCTGACGAGATTGCTTGATACGCTTGATGTCGCGCTCAAGCACTCGACGGTATGCTTCGAATTCTTGGCCCAAGCGAATCGGAACCGCATCCTGCAAATGCGTTCTACCCATTTTTATGACATCATCGAATTCTTTTGCTTTTTGGCCAAATGCATCATGCATCTTATCCATTGTCACGAGCAGCTTTTCCAACAGAGTAAGTGTTGAAATATGAATCGCTGTCGGGAAAGCATCATTGGTAGACTGAGACATGTTGACATGTGTATTTGGGCTGAGGTGGAAATAATCTCCTTTTTTCTCACCCAGCATTTCAAGACCGCGGTTCGCGATCACTTCGTTGGCATTCATATTGATCGAAGTACCTGCTCCGCCCTGGATCGGATCGACGATAAATTGATCATGCCATTTTCCTTGCATGATTTCTTCCGCCGCAGCGACAATTGCATTTCCTAACCGTGGATTCAATCTGGAAACTTCCATATTGGCCATCGCAGCTGCTTTTTTTACCATTGCCATTGCATTGATGAGGGAAAAATGAAGACGATACCCGGTGATTGGGAAGTTTTCCGTTGCTCGCATCGTTTGCACGCCATAATAAGCATCTACTGGAATTTGCTTCTCGCCAAGAAAGTCTTTTTCCACTCGAAACGTCTGTTGTTCCATTCTTATCAGACCAGCCTTCTAGGAATAATGGTTGCTACTTCCTCTCCATTCTACCACAGTTTGATGCAGGAAGACTCATCCACCTGAAACACTATTATTTGTTTTTACGTCTTACTATTTGTAGGTACCATTTCATACCAGACAGAATCGAGGGATACCATGAAAAAACTGCTTTTGCTGCTGTTGACGATCGGCTTGCTGCAAGGATGCACGAGTGGCACAGATAGCCCTTCCACTCCAACAGAACAACAGAAGCCACCTGTTGCAGCCGAGCCCGAGACACCTGCTTCTGAGCCACCCGCAACCTCGCAACCACCTACAACGCCTGAGAAGCCACCAACGGAACAACCAACTCAACAAGAGACTGTCTATGCCAATGACATTTTCCGCAATGTCACTGTGAAGAAAACCGCCCAAGACACGTTTGAAATCAAAGGACAGGCGAGTGTGTTCGAAGCAGTACTCAATTACGTCGTAGAAGATGGGCATAACGAGCTGACGCAAGGTTCCGTGCAGGCTACGACCGCTGCTCCTGATTGGGGAGATTTTACCCATACACTGAAAGTGAAAAAAGCGGAGCCGAACAGCACACTGACACTGATCTTGTTTGAAACTAGCATGAAAGACGGTAGCCGAAGAATGGAACTCATCATTCCGCTCCCGGAATAAGGCCTGCAAAAAAATCAGACCCTCTCTATGAAAGAGAGGGCCTGATTGAAAGGGTCTATTATTAGATAGCAGTAGACAGTCAGTTGCCGTATGCCTTGCTGTTACTTTTACTCGCTTTTTTCTTCCTTGAAGCATTCCATGCAGAGCGCACCATTGTTCTCGATTTCATACTCGGTCAAGCGAACCTGGCAAGACTTGCATTGTTTTTCCGTGAGCACTAAGTTCAAGACTATAACTCCTCTCAATGATGTAACGTAGTCTATTTATATTATAACCAAAGATTTATATCAGACAAATAGCTATCTGTTAAAATTTCGTGAATTTTCAAATATAAAAAATAATAAACAAAGAGGAGATCATTATGACCTCACCCTATTTTTCACTTTTTCTGACAGGGGAGCCGTTTCGGCTGTTTTCTACTTCTCACGTTATCACCTTGATTCTTGTGCTTTGTCTGGTCGTGTTCACCTATTTATTTCGGCAAAAGCTCCAAGTCCCGACAAATCGACTCGCCACACGTTACGTACTTGCGGGTGTCTTGCTCTTGTCAGAGGTTTGTTATCAGCTTTGGCATGTTTATACCGAGAGCTGGACGGCTGCTTACACATTGCCCTTGCAGCTGTGTAGCGTGACCCTCCTCCTTTCTGCCATGATGCTGATGACGAGAAGTTACGGGATGTATGAGATTACGTTTTTTGCAGGAATTGGCGGAGCCATGCAGGCACTGCTTACCCCCGAGTTGTTTTATCCATTTCCGCATTTTCGCTTTGTGCATTTTTTTGTAGCCCACGCGGGAATCGTCCTTGCTTGCCTGTACATGACGTGGATAGAAGGCTACCGTCCGACTGTCCGTTCGATTGGGAAAACGATGGGCTTTTTAAACCTGCTCTTACTCGTCGCACTTTTCGTCAACCATTGGACCGGCGGAAATTACTTATTTGTCTCGCGCAAACCGGACAATCCCAGTCTGATCGACTTTTTGGGCCCGTATCCGTGGTACATCGTATCGTTGGAAGGAGTAGCTCTCGCGTTGTTTTTCTTGTTGTACCTGCCCTTTATCCGAAAGCAACCGTTGGCGAAGGAAGTCAGGAGCGATTTGTCTGTCTGAATTACGCCTGCTGCTCGTTTACCCATTCGGTAACAAATTGCAAGAAGCGTTTGGCAGCCGGTGACTGCTTGGAAAAAGAGGTTGCTGCCACCCCCAGCGAACGGTAATGCTCCCCTTCAAGCGGGATCATCCGGATATTTGCAGGCAAGCGGAATAAAATCATTTCCGGAAGGATACTGATCCCGAGCCCATTTTGCACCATGGCAATAATCGCATGATCATCTCCTACTTCATATTTGATTCGCGGCTCGATCTGATACTGGGCCAGCAAGCGCTGTATATCATTGTCACAGCCCGTCTTCGGCATGATAAATGTCTCTTCGGCCAATCGGCTCACATGTACCCGCTCCTCTTTGTAGAGCGGGTGTTCCTCTGTCACCAGCAAATACATCTGATCCTTTTTCAAAGGAATACATTCCAAATCCTCTGTTGTCGGCAAGGAGACGAAGCCGAAATCAATCTCTCCGGTTTGAATCCAGCTCTCAATTCCATCGTAATACCCTTCCATCAGCTTAATCTCGATCGCCGGATATTGATCTTGAAACCGCTTGAGAATACCGGGAAGCCATTGCGTAGATACACTCGTAAACGTCCCAATTCTCACCGTCCCGACCTCCAACCCATTGATGGCAAACACCTCTTGTTTCATCCGCTCATGACAGCGCAAGGTCTCGCGTATGTAGGGAAGCAGTCGCTCCCCATTACTCGTGAGGCTAATACCTGACCGTCCTCTGGTCAAAAGTGAAAACCCAAATTCCCGCTCCAGACTCGCAATCGCATGACTGATCGCTGATTGTGTCAGACCTAGTATTTCGCCAGCTTTGGTTAAGCTCCCCGACTCAATAACGGTGATCACTACCTCAAACTTGTTCAAACTCACCCTTCTTCGTCCCCTTTACATGAATCCGATTCATGAAAATCATCACAAACATTCATTTTTCTTATTTAAACGATACTCGTATACTGTTTATGGCGCAACACTGATTAGGACCCGCTTTTTCCCGGGCAAGGAGGCTTATCCCATCATGAAACCGCAAGTGAAAGCCGATTTGGCTATGATTTTGGTCACCCTGTTTTGGGGAACCTCGTATGTGTTTATGCAAATGGGATTGAAGGATTTGGAGACTTTCAATCTGATCGGTGTCCGCTTTGGCATTGCTTTTATACTCGCAGCTGCCTTGTTCCACAAACGCTTGCGTAGCACGAATCGAAAAACATTGCTCCATGCATTCGTACTCGGTGCGCTCCTTTTCGGGGTTTTTGCCACCATCACGAACGGAGTGAAATCAACGACAGCTTCCCAGGCAGGCTTTCTCGTTAGCTTGACCGTTATCTTTGTTCCGCTCTTATCTATTCTTTTGAGAAACCGTCCCGAAAAAAGAGTCTTTGTCGGCGCTGGACTGGCCATGATCGGTATCGGCCTGCTCACACTAAGCGCTGAATTTCGCATCAGCCAAGGAGATCTTCTGTGCATCGCTGGTGCTCTCTTTTACGCTACACATATTACCGTAACAGGCCGATGGGCCAATCAATCGGATACGATCCAGTTGGGGATTTATCAGCTTGGTTTTACGGCACTGTTGGGCATTGTTTTTTCTTTTGCGTTGGAGACTCCCACATTACCGCAGACGACAGAGGCTTGGATCGCCGTGCTCGCCCTTAGCGTATTGTGCAGTGCAATTGGCTTTGTCGTTCAAACGGTGGCCCAAAAATATACGACCGCCACGCACACGGGTGTTATTTTTTCCTTGGAGCCAGTCTTCGCTGCCCTGTTTGCCTTCTTGGTTACAGGCGAAACACTGTCTGTTCGCGGGTACATAGGCGCAGGTCTCGTTTTGATCAGTGTGCTGATTGCGGAAATCGATGTGAAGAGCTTGCTGCGCGGAAAGCAGCTGACAAAAAACCCGACTCACTCATCCTGAGCCGGGTTTTGCGTATGTGTTATGCAAGAGAGCAATCCGAAAGAAATCCAAACCTAATTTATTTGTTATGATTGAAAAAATGAGTATATTCATGGCGAAGCTACTTAAGTATGGAGGGATGGACATGAACCAAAACAACGAATCAAACAAAATCGCAACGCAAGCAGGCGACTGCGAGATTGTGATCACCCGTGTATTTGATGCTCCACGTGATCTTGTGTTTAATGCTTGGACGAAAGAGGAGAACCTGTCGAAATGGTGGGGGCCTCGAGGTTTCACGACGACTACTCAGCAGTTTGATCTAAAACCGGGCGGTACATGGCAGTTTATCATGCACGGTCCTGATAGCGTTGATTTTCCCAACACCAACGTCTTTGTCGAGGTCGTTCAACTCGAGCGAATCGTCTTCAAACATACTGTGTTTCCGCATTTTTTTGCGACAGCCATCTTTGAGGATCTGGATGGCAAGACCAAACTGACTTATCGCACCGTTTTTGAAGAAACTGCCGCTGTATTCGATAAGGTGAAAACATATGCCGTCCCAGGTGCCGAACAGACCATGGATCGTCTTGAAGAGCATCTGGCAAGTATGTCTGAAAAGTAGATCGTTCCATAAAACAGCGGCAATCCAGGACTTTACTTTCTTGTCCAGGACAGCCGCTGCTCTGATTTTCTGGTTATGTTTTCAAGACGTGTAGCAAACTGTTCCGCCTATGATGGTCATCATGACCTTTGTAGAGAGCAGCTCGTCTGGATCGATGGTAAACAGGTCTTTGGAATAGACGGTCATATCTGCGTATTTTCCACGAGACAGCGTACCTTTGACATGATCTTCGTTCGTCACCTGTGCACTGCCCAATGTAAACAGATGAATCGCTTCCTCCATCGTCAGTTTTTCTTGCGGGAAGTACCCATCGTGTGTTTCCCCTGGTGCTTTGCGCGTGACCGCTGCGTGTATCCCCAACAGAGGATCGATTGGCTCTACCGGTGTATCCGAGCCCGCAGCGCAAATGATTCCGTAGTCCATCATCGTTTTCCAGATGTACGAGTGTTGAATCCGCTCCTGCCCAACACGATCCATCACCCAAGGGAAGTCTCCTGCAAGAAAACGCGGTTGGATATCTGCGATCCGATGAGGATGCTTCAAGCGGTCCAGCAGGTCCGGCCGCAAGATTTGTGTGTGTATGAGGCGATCCCGATAGGCGACTGCCGGGAACTGATCCAAGCTGTTCAGCACCATTTCCAGTGCTTTGTCGCCAATGGTATGTACGGCTATGGGCATCCCCAGTTCTCGTGCTTGGCGAACCAGCTCTGTTAGCTCGTCTTGCTCATGCACTGGATACCCGCTGGTACTCGGATCATCAGCGTACGGAGCTGACAGGTAAGCCGTCCTACGTCCTAATGCCCCATCTGCAAAAATTTTCACCGCACCGATTTGCACATGAGCGTTTCCATAGCCTGCCGTCATGTTTAAGTCGCGCAGCTCATGCATATGCGGATAGAAGACAAGCAGGTTGCTGCGCAGCGCAAGCTCTTCGCCATTGATGAGCTCATCATAGAGCCGATACGTTTGCGCAAGTCCGCCCAATTCACGCAAATCCTCCGTATGTGCCCCTGTCAATCCATGCGCCATTGCATAGCGAATCGAGCTGCGCAGGCTTTGCTTCAACTGATCGTAGTCAGGTCTTGGAATATGCTTCGTAATCAGGTTGGAGGCAGTTTCTAATAGCATACCCGTTGGCTTTCCGCTCACAGGATCATGTACAATGACTCCCCCCGCTGGCACCTCCATGTCACGATGATAGCCACATAGCTCCAATGCCTTGCTGTTGACCAGATTCGCATGTCCACATATTCGTGCCAGAAGAATCGGGCAATGCGGTGCAGCTTGATCAAGCTCTTCAATGGTAGGAATGCCGCCCCCATCCGCGAACAAATTCTCATCCCAGCCATAGCCTTGTATCCACGTATTTTCAGGTGTGGCTTGCGCTTTTTCTTTTAAGAGAAACAGCATCTCGTCCTTGGACCGAGCTTTGCTCAAATCCAGCTGCAAAAAGGTGAGACCGAGCCATCCCAAGTGCAGGTGGCTGTCAATCAACCCCGGGGTAGCGGTACATCCTTGCAAATCAACGATCGCTACATCACTGCCTCCGTATTGAAGAAGCATGTCCGCATCGCTGCCCAAGTCATGGACAATACCATCCCGAACGACCAGTGCTTGTACGAACAAATGCTTGGAATCTCCTGTGTAAATGCGTCCATTTCTGAAAATGGTTGTCGCCATCTCGTAACCTCTTTTCTGTTCGCTTCTGTATTTTCGTATGCCTATCCTCTCTTAATTTGTTTGCTGCTAGTCGTTTTCCTCCCTGAAATGAAATAACCTTCAAAAAATTGCGATCTTCGCTTTTCATTTGGGAAAACATGGTGCTTACTCACTTTCCTGTTGAAAGTAGCAGCGGTAGGGCACGTTATGTTCATGTCCTATTTTTGCGCGGAGGGAACGTATGCAGCAAAAAACAAAAAACCGCCTTCCATCCTTCCTTCAAATACAGGAGTCCACTGGTCTGAAAATGTCGCGCCACGAGCCTTCTCATCAAAAGCCATCAGGTCGGTTGGACAATCAAGCCAAGCTGCTGCTCCTGGTCAACGCTGTATTCATTGCCGCTGGCGCCCTTTCTGGCACGTTTGTAAACGTCTATTTGTGGAAGGTAAAAAGTCAGTTTGCACCGATCGCTTGGTTTACTTTCGCCGCCCATCTCGCGGGTGCTCTTACCTTCTGGCTTGCTGGCTGGTATGTTAAGCATTTGAACAAAATGAATATCCTGCGTGCCGGGATGGCGGTTTCTGCCCTTTTTTATTTGCTCGTTCTTCTGGCGGGTCCAAAAGCTGTCTCTTATGCCGTACCGCTTGGGCTCGTTCAAGGTATGGCGAGTGGCTTTTTCTGGCTTTCTTTTAATGTGGTGTACTTCGAAATCACGAATGCCGATAACCGCGACCTTTTCAACGGTTGGGCAGGGTTGCTTGCTTCCATTGGCGGCATGCTCGCTCCATGGATATCAGGGCTGCTCATTACGCGGCTCCCGGGCAATAACGGCTACTCCCTTATTTTCGGGATCTCGCTTGCGCTATTTGTCGTCGGCGTGTTCATCAGCTTTTTTTTGAAAAAACGTCAATCGGAAGGGACGTATTCTTGGAGCTTTTCCTTCCGTTGCTTGAGAGAGGAGCCCGAGTGGCGCTGGGCGGCAGGCGCTTTAGCTGGTCAAGGACTGCGTGAAGGTGTATTCGGTTTTGTGATCGGTCTACTCGTCTACATTTCCACGAGAAGCGAGATGACTCTCGGCAACTACTGGTTGACTACATCTGCCGTCGGGCTTGTGAGCTACTTCTTGATCGCCAAATGGTTCGCTCCGCGCTATCGCAAGTGGGGAATGCTCACTGGTTCTGTCATCATGTGGGGGATTCTGTTCGTATTTTTTTGGCAGGTGAGCTTTACGACACTGCTTATTTTCGGGATTGCCGTGTCCATCGCTTATCCGCTGTATTCTGTACCCATGCTCTCCACGATTTTTGATCTGATTGGCACGAACGAAGAGAGCGCACGCAATCGGGTCGAGTATGTCGTGCTCCGAGAGTTCGCTCTGGACGTTGGTCGGCTGGTGGGGATTCTGATCTTTCTGCTGGTAACCTCCTTGAGCGTCTCTTCTCTTACGCTGAACTGGTTGATTCTGTGCATCGGAATCGGCCCACTCATCGCTTGGGCGTGCATGACCAAGCTATTCCGTCACGTCCCCGCGACTAAAAAAGCAGACAACGAAACGTAAGCGTACGCCCATGACAAAACCCGCTTCGGCTGACTTGCCTAGCGGGTTTTGTCACCGATTTATGAGGATAGTCTCCAGCCACCTGTCGTTTGTTGCAGCTTCCACAGCCGCGCATACAAACCGTTTTTCTTCACAAGCTCATCATGCTGTCCCTGTTCGACGACCGTGCCATTTTCCAACACGTAGATGTTGTCAGCATTACGGATGGTTTTCAGGCGATGAGCAATGGCAATAACCGTTCTTCCCTCGATAAGCGTATCGATCGCTTTCTGAATTTGCGCCTCATTTTCGGGGTCGAGTGAGGCTGTTGCTTCATCCAAGAGAATGATCGGCGCATTTTTCAAGATCGCTCGAGCAATGGAAATGCGCTGTTTCTCGCCGCCTGATAGCGTGCTTCCCCCTTCCCCTACGAGCGTATCGTAGCCATCGGATAGCTGCATGATGAAATCATGGCAGCACGCTTGTTTAGCCGCCTCCTCGACCTCAGCTTGTGTCGCATCCCTTTTTCCGAAGCGAATGTTGTTTGCAATCGTGTCCTGGAATAAATACACGTCCTGGAACACCATTGACACGCGGGAGAGAAGTGCCTCCGGGTCCATGTCGACAAGTGGTTGATTGCCCAGCTGAACACTGCCTTGCGACGGGTCATAAAATCTGGCAATCAGCCGCATCACGGTGCTTTTTCCACTGCCGGATGGCCCGACCAACGCTGTAAACGAACCGACTGGCATATGCATGCTCACGTTGTTCAGGACGTTCTTTTCGATATAGCCAAAAGAGACGCCTGCAAGCTTCACGTCGTTTTCCGAAGGTGGTTGCTGCTCGCCTGTCATGATCGGCTCCGACAGCAACTGGACAATCCGCTCCCCCGCCTGTTCGTGGTAACGGAATTCTGCATAGTTGACGAGTGCAGCTGTCAACGGATCAAAGATACGTGTCCCAACCAGCAGAAACATGACAAACGTGATCAGATCTATGCTACCTGCTATGAGCAAATACACGCCGACCATGACCATGAGTGTGAGGCCCGCCCGAATAAAAGCGATGGCGGCGAGCACAATCGGTCCCAGTAAACCTTCGATTCGTATGCTCTGCCGCATGAATTCGCGAAAGGATTGCTCCAGCCGTACAAAGCGTTCGCCAGTCAAATTGTACGCCTTGATGACGCGAATGCCGTTCAAATATTCCTGCAAGCGATTGGCGGCGTCAATTTTGGCACGCATATGCCTCGCTCCGAGCCTGCGTTGTAGTCCAGATGTCATCAGCACCAAGAGAATCGCTATGGGAAACGCAGCAAACAAGGCCAGTGCCATGCGCCAATCCGCGAAAGAAAGACCTACGATCGCTATGACAGGCATGATGATCGCCCCCAACATTTGCGGTACGAGATGGGAAATCCCGTGCTCTACCATCGTAAAATCTCCCATCATCATATTGGCCAAATCCCCTGGGTCTCTTTTGTTCAAGTAACCGAGTGACAGCTTGCGAAGGTGCTCTGCTAGCTTGGTTCGCCCTTCTGCAGCCGTGCTGTAGGCGCCACGAAACTGTGTACGATACGCTGGAATTTCGCATAGAAACAAAAGGAGCAACGAGACTACCATCCATCCGCATACCCACCAGAGTCGCTCGATGTTCAATGGGGCACCTGGCTGGGCAAACGGCTCAAAAATCAAGCGGGCACCCTCCACGAGCAAGGCAAACGGCAATATTTGCGCAAGGTTGGCAAGTGTCGTGTACATAACGGGTTTGATCAGCGCCCTTGGTTTACCTGCTGTGATATTGTTCAGCATACTCATCTGCATCCACACTCCCCTTTCCTTCGCCCATTTGCCAGTCCTGTGCATCGGTGTAAGCCTTCCACATCCGGGCGTAGAGCCCATTCGCCTCTATCAATGATTGATGCCTGCCTTGTTCGATCAGTTCCCCTTTTTCCAGCACCAAAATTTGATCTGCATCCCGAATCGTTGACAGGCGATGCGCGATGACAATGACGGTTTTGCCCTTCATCAGCTCTGCCAGCGCCAGTTGCATCTCATACTCATTTTCAGGATCAGCAAAGGCAGTAGCCTCGTCGAGGACAAGAATCGGTGCGTTTTTCAGGATCGCCCGTGCGACCGCCACACGCTGCTCTTCTCCCCCAGACAAGTAGACTCCCCCTTCCCCGATCAGGGTGTCGTAGCCTTGCGGGAGCTTTTGAATAAAATCATGGCATTGGGCTGCCTTCGCCGCTGCATAGACCGCCTCTGGCGTTGCGTCTGGCAATCCAATCGCAATGTTGTTGTAAACCGTGTCGTAAAACAAAAACGTATCCTGAAAGACGAATGCTACGGTGTTCATCAAATCCGTACTAGAAAGTCCCCGAACATCTACCTGGCCAATGCGAATCGCTCCCTTCGAAACATCCCAAAATCTCGGAATGAGATTCGCGACCGTAGATTTCCCTGCACCAGATGGTCCGACCAGAGCTGTCACCTGCCCGTGCTTCGCCAAAAAAGAGATGCGAGAAAGTGCCTCTCCTCCTGTTTTCCCCTCTGCTGCATAAGAAAAAGAGACGTTTTCAAATGCGACATCAAAGCTCTGCGGACGCTGGGAGCTAAGCGGTTCGGCAACGGGCTGCTCTGCCAAAATCCGATCCATGCGCTCCACCCCCTCGCCAATGTCACGCAGGGTAGAGGTCAAAAACAAGAGCTTAAACATCGGTGCAGATACACCTGGCGCCATTACGAGGAAAAAGAGCAGAACAGACGCAAACGCAACATTTTGCGGGTCTTTACTCAGCATGAACACCCCTACTGGGAGAATGAAGGCCGCAAATGAACTCAGAATCACCTTGAACACCAAAAATCCGTTTTGAAAATCATCCGTATGCTTGACGCAATAGTCCCGATAGGTGATCATATCCGCATAAAAGCGCCGGAAGGAATGAACCGTCTGCCCGAATACTTTGATCGCCGGCATTCCACGTACATACTGGACGGCAGATCCATTCATCCGTTCTAGCGAATCGTAGTACCTCTTGATATTTTCTTTTGTTTTCGTCCCGGAAAACGTAATGATCTGCACAATCAATCCCAGTATGATCGGCACGACGCAGGCCAGCGCCAGCCAGACGTTCAAGTAAAACATCACGCCAATCATGAGCACCGTTGTCACGACTACATGCACCAAATCCGGAAGCTGATGCGCGACAAACGTCTCGACCTTTTCCACATTTTGCTCCAATGTTTTTTTGACTGCACCGGTAGACGTCCCGTTGAGCCAGCCAAGCGGCAAACGGCCGATATGCGCAGCCAATTTGACTCGCATTCCGTACAAAATGCGAAACGCAGCGATATGAGACACCATCCCGCCTGCATACATCATGACCAGACTTCCCACGAGTCCCGAAAGCGCAATAACTCCCCACCGAATCATGTACGCCCCGTCCGCCATTGCGGGAGACGCTGCATGCGTTAACAGTTCGCGTAAAATAAAGTAGACCGATGCATAAGGCACCAGCATGCATATTGCGCTCAAGGAAGACAATATCGCCGAGACGACGAGCAAGCCGCGCTTCTCATCCGCAATCTCCAGCAAGCGACGCACGCCTTTTTTGGGCTGCATTCCCTCTTTGCTCTCCATTGTCGTCATTCCTGTTCTCCTCTCTCCTGCTTGCTTCTTTTGTCCTATTCCTTATCATAATGTGACCTTCTGCCCTCTACCGCCGATTGCCGGATAGATCTTACCCCTAGCCGGAGCATTCTTTTATTTAGGAACAACAAAACGGTCATAACCGTTTTGTTTGACCGCAAGCGGTCGCATCCAGCTTTATGAAAAACGTCGAGATGTTTCGATCCCCCGATGAGAGGGGACGTTTTTTACACAAAAAAACCTTTCCCACTTGGAGGCTAGCTCCCACGGAAAGGTTGCGTTGGTTTTTCGATTATGGTTGGACTACTTTTTCTTTCGCTTTCGTTACGATGTGGTGACCGAGCGGCAAGCCGCGCTGCTCCAGCTCATCAGCTGTCACAATATGGAGCGTCTCACTTTTACACGGCATGGGCATCAAGCCGCCCAATGGACTCATCACTCTTCCGATCGTGTCTGTCTCAATGAGCACGTACAGGCCTTTTTCCTCCAATTGTTGCATGAATTCTCCCCAACGTTTGGAAGTAATTTGATCGGCGTGCTTGGTGAATATGACACCCATTTCTTGTGCTAGCATGTTAAATCTCCTTTGTTCTATCCGTCAAATATATGCTTCAAAAGATAATCTAACAATACAGGGAAACCTCTCTTCTGGCAAAATCCGTGTAAGCCAAAAAAACACGAAAAACGGTTGTTTTTGACCGCTTTTCGTTTCAGGAATCTCGCATCTTCTTCGCACACACCGTTTCATCGCGGCACGCTGTTTTTTGCAGCTTGCTTTTGAAAAAGAGACCTATTTTTGTCTATTTACTGTGTTATTCTTGTGCACCTCCCCATCATGTACCTAACTTTTCCTTTATTCAGAAATTCGTTGCCAGCTTCACATGCAGCAGTAGGGCAAAAGGAACCCAGTGGACCTCAGAGCTGCCCGAAGCTTGAGGCGTTGCGCTACTTGGTCAATATGGATGACCTGGGGGCATTTTTTGCATTCCAATTATTCTCATTGCATTACGAACATACATTCGGTATATAATAAGAATATACGTTCGCATCCATAGCGTGTATGGACTTTGTAGTACATCTACGAATCACCAACTTTACAGGAGTGAAATGCCGTGCCTCAAGAGCGAACCATTATGTTAGTTGACGGACAATCATTCTATGCTTCGATTGAAAAAGCGGCCCGGCCAGACTTGAAAGATAAGCCAGTCGCTGTAGCTGATCCCTCTAGAAGATCTGGTATCATTCTGGCTGCTTGCCCCGTCGCCAAATCACGCGGTGTAACAACGGCCGAAAGAGTCGGCGAGGCGCTTGCGAAATGTTCCGATTTGGTCGTAATACGCCCCCGAATGCAAACATATATCACCGTATCCTTGCTTCTTACCGAGATCTTCGAGTCATTTACGGACCAGGTCGAACCTTATTCCATCGATGAACAGTTTCTTGATGTTACAGGTTCTATCAGTTATTTCGGGGCTCCGGAAGAGATTGCTCACCAGATCCAGACACACGTTCTGTTATCAACAGGTGTTTGGACGCGGTGCGGAATTGGACCAACGAAAGTGTTGGCGAAAATGGCTACTGATAATTTTGCTAAAAAAATGCCCGAAGGTATCTTTAAACTTGGTTTCGACAATTTAGAATCTGTATTATGGCCGTTACCGGTACATCAAATGTTTATGGTTGCCTCTCGAATGGCTCGTCATTTTACACGTATGGGTCTTTACACGATTGGCGACATTGCGCGTCTGGAACTGGGTGATTTTAAAAAGCGTATGCGAAAAGAGATGGGCAAGCAAAGTGATATACAGGCGGAATATTATTGGCAGACAGCACGTGGAATAGACCCTAGCCCTGTCGTGGCAAGTATTCGTAATAAATTAAAATCGGTTAGTCACGGCAAGGCGCTCAGAAGCAGCCTTTATCGGAAGATTGAAGATATCGAGGTCATACTGCTGGAATTGGTGGTGGAGGTCTGTCGTCGCAGCAGGAGACTGGGTTACATCGGGCGAGTTGTGTCCGTCGGAGCAACAGAAACAGATGGTCAACATTCGATATTGTCGTTTAATAGACAGGTAACACTTCCACATTCTACATCCCTTTCACATGAAGTCGCATCAGCAGCTCTCGAAATTTTCCATAAACATTGGAGCGGTATGCCCGTTAACCACCTATCTGTTGCATTGACTGAGTTGACAGACGATAACGTCATTCAGCTTACTTTTTTCGACGACCGGATCAAAGCGTACAGCCTGGAGAGAGCGACTGATGACATTAAGGATAGATACGGCAGCGCCGCTATTATGAGGGCATCATCATTATTACAGTCCGGAGTAGCCCGTGAGAGGGCAGAACAGATTGGAGGCCATTACAAATGAGCAAACTGGACGGTAATGAACGGTGGAAGTCCAAAATGCTGCTTACTGAGCATCAAGAACAATACGAAAATCGTCACGACGCAAAGAACTCCCATAAACGACCTACAGAAGATGAGTTCAAAATGATCCGAGACTGCATCTTGCTTCCTCACATGTTAAGCATGGTGCAAAAGAGCATCGAAGACA
Source organism: Brevibacillus sp. HB1.2 (assembly GCF_013332495.1). Taxonomy (NCBI): domain Bacteria; kingdom Bacillati; phylum Bacillota; class Bacilli; order Caryophanales; family Paenibacillaceae; genus Brevibacillus; species Brevibacillus sp. HB1.2. The sequence goes on from NZ_JABMIU010000002.1 coordinate 256,700, forward strand.
TAGAGAACCATTCCAACCTTCTAAAGCAGCTTTATTTGACAGCAGGCCGAGCACTAATGAGCCAAATAAGTGCAGATTTGTACAGTCTGCGCCGCGAATTGTCGAAGCGTAATATTAAAATAATGAGTGATGAACAAGCAGATATGGTAATGTATCACCGTTTTATTTGTAGAGGATACGAGGATCGCTTTGGAATGGTCCGGGATGTTATGCGTTCGGAAATCAGTATTCGCCTGTCAATGTATATCAAAGAATTAGTTAGTCGAATGGGTGCAAACGACTATTAAACCTTGCATATCCGAATTTACCGTCATATAAGTTGGCGATTTTGTTGTTGTTCCCATTATCATGGTTTTCTTCGTTTTTATCGGAGTGGATTGGGACATCAATGTAACGGCTTACGTAGTGCTAGAGCGGTCTACCGGAAGTCTTGCCCATTCCCTTGAAATTTAACAGAAAAAAGCCGACAACTCGGGCCGGCTGAAATGGTTCAAATTAACTCTGGTCGGCAAACATTACCGTCTTTCGGATGACAGCAGACCTGCCCCCCAGAAAGTAACAGGCTCACGCAATCTGAGCAGATGACCAGCCGACAGGTATTGCAGGATCGTCATCTTCTTTCAGGGACATGTGGACAAATACTTCTAAGGTATTGCAGCTGTTGCCAGGCAGCCGCATAGGCTTTGTATAGCTGTGCTGCCTCCTCCGTTCTACCAGCCTTATTAGCCTCGAGATACTTGTTATATAATTCCTTCACTTGCCTGTCGACTTCCGCTACTTTGTCGCAGCCAGTACCAGGGGTCACCAGACCAGGATCGGGGGATGGGGTCGCCGGACCAGGATCGGGGGCTGAGGTCACCGGACCAGGACCGGGGGCTGAGGTCACCGGTCCTGGATCGGAGGATGAGGTCGCCGGACCGGGACCGGGGGATGAGGTCGCCGGACCGGGACCGGGGGATGAGGTCACCGGACCGGGACCGGGGGATGAGGTCACCGGACCGGGACCGGGCGTCGACGGCGATGCAAACGGCTCGCAGGCGCCCAGCGGCAGGAACAGGAGGAGTAGGAACAAGACTAGGTGTTTACGCATCAGGGTTCCCTCCTTAATCGTGGTGTTGCCCTTAGAGTGCCCGAAAAGAGTCCTCAGTAGAGAAAGATTTCTTGGCATTAACGCTTGTCAGATGCTCGTGAGCACAGCAAGCGTAAAATAGCCCCACCTTGTCTTCAAGATGAGGCTAGAGTAATCTTGGTTAGGATTGAACTATGCGACACGTCAGCGGGATCGACGGCGACGACAATCAGCTTGTTTCGCAGCTCTGGGTTGACCCCTTTCTCGATACTGGCATAAAAGCTCTGCATGTCGATCAAAAACACGATCCGTTATTTAAGCAAACAAACGTTCGCTTTTATGCCTGTCATATGCAAAAAAAGTTGGTAATTATTTCTTCCCGGATATGCACACGCTGGTAGGTGTTCCGCAAACGAGAGCGAATGCAATATAGGGTTACTTTTTCACCACAGGAATCCAAATCTCGCTGCGAAAGGTCGGTGATGTTATCTCTTTATTTTCGTTCCACAAAATTTCTGGGCCCTGAGCCGCCTCATATCCAGAGGACACAAACCATTCAGCATAGATGCGACCCCAGATGTCTTGCAGCGTATCAGGGAATGGACCCACTGATTCGAATACGGCCCAGGTAAAAGCAGGAACTTCAAGCACTGCCAGATTGTCTGGACATTCCTTTGTAGTGGCCACCCCGATAAAGTGATCAACCTCACCATATTCCAGCCGACCTTCTGAAAAGTTCGTGGACGCACTGAGCAGTCCAAGTGGTTTGACATCGGATAGAGACTTCAGTTGCTGAATCGTCTCCATATCTAATGAAGCCCACATGGACGCAATCTCTGGATTGACTCCACGATAAATCAGCGGGACTCTTTTTTTCAGACCCACAATGCGAAATGGCTCTTTTTCTTCCATACGGTAGTTCATGGCACTGCCTCCTTTAATGGATAGATGAAAGGTCATTCGCGGATAAGCCTTCAAGGAATGGCCAATGTGTCTGGCTTCTGTCGGAGTGACGCCATGCACATTCTGAAAAGCTCTGGCAAAGGAATCAGCCGATCCGTATCCGTATTTGACCGCAATGTCAATGACCCGCTCGTTGCTGTCCGCAAGCTCAAAAGCTGCAAGCGTAATGCGCCGACGCCGGATGTACTCGGATAACGGAACTCCAGCGAGAAAAGAAAACATCCTTTTGAAGTGATACTCGGAGCAGCAAGCCACCCGAGCGATTTCTTTGTAGTCAATCTCGCTGGTCAAATTGTCTTCGATGTAGTCCAGAGCCTCATTCAGCTTTGCAAGCAAATCCATGGTAATGACCTCCCTTTCCCCCTCAGAATAGCAAAAGCAAAATCAGGCGATCCGACATTTCGTGCACGATTATGACGGGTCGCCCTTGTGAAAACGCCTATTGAAAGGAGCTTTATCACTATGACAACCACTTCCCCCCTGCTGCCCCAAATCGGAACCATTTTTGTAGCCGTCAGCGACATCGAACGCGCACGCGACTGGTACTGCCGTCTCTTGGGCATTCCCGCAGACGGCGAGATTATGTTCGGACATATATACTGCATTCCCTTACAAAGCGGACTGACGCTCGTTCTGGACAGCAAAATCTTTCCGAAGCGCATCACAGATGATGCTCCCTTGTTTCATTTCAACACACAGGATATCGAAGCCTCTTATGCATTTCTCAAGGAGAACGGAGTAGAAGTCGTCGTTCCTATCCAGCATGGTCACTGGTTCAACTTCCGCGATCCCGACGGCAATCTGATCATGGTATGCAAATGTTAAGCTGAAAAGGAGATACACGCATGACCATCCACTTACGCCGCACTACACCAGCAGACATTTCATTTGTATGCGAAGTAGAAAATGCGCCAGAGAATACCCCGTTCATTATCCCGTGGAGCGAAGAGCGGCACCACCACTCACTTGGCAACCCGGACATCCTCCATATGATTGCCGAAAAAAAAGAAACAGGCCACCCCGTCGGCTACGTCATCATCGCCGGGCTGACCAATCCTCATCAAAGTATTGAGCTCATGCGTATTACAATCGCAGTGAAGGGCGAAGGCTACGGTCGCAACATCCTGCGTCAGATCAAGCATTGGGCATTCATCGAGCAAAAAGCCCATCGACTCTGGCTGGATGTAAAAGAAACGAACGACCGCGCCCGCACCCTTTACGTATCGGAAGGGTTTCACATAGAGGGCACCTTGCGCGATTGCCTAAAATCAGGCGATACTTACGAATCCTTGATCATTTTATCCATACTGGCATCGGAATATGACGCTAAGGGGCTAGTCGCTCCGGAGTCGTAACATACAGCCATTTGCCGTCGTTGCTAGCTCCCAAAATAGATACATTCGCTGGCAGTCCTTTCACCAGCATAGATTGTTGCTTACGATCAGCATCGAACAGGAAGAGCGACGATACGGACTCCGCTCCTTGTTCAGCTTTTTCCCAATCGATATAAACCAAATGGTGAGTGCCTGGAATCCATATCGCATCTGGTTTCATTTCCTTCAGTTTGACGTCGCCCTTAAACACCCCTGCATTCCAATACATTTGATAGGCGCCATCTGTCGACTGGATATAGCCAGACCAAGCTTCTTTGGGAACAGGTGGATTCCAGCTGATCACTTTGCCTGACTGCCAATCGTAGCGTTGGCGAAGCTCCTCAAAGCTTTCCTCCTCCATTCTCATTTCAAACGTCGCGTAGCGTCCATCATCGATAAAACTGACAGGCTGGACTTGCCCATTCATCTCATCTGTTGGAACCCATCCTTTGATTACACCTGGGAGGCGCCGTTCTTTTGCAGTCGCCAGATCGTACACGACCAAATCGAGATCCTTTTTCTGTTCGGTCTTGCCTACTGCCATCAATACATGCTTGCGATCATGGCTAAAGCTGGCTCCATGTACGTATCCATCTACCTTGATACGAGTGGCAAACTCACTTTTCGGTACTTCTGTCCCTTTTGGTGGATGAGCGAAAAAGAAGCCGCGGCGATCTGCCATGAAGTCGCCTGCACCGCTATAGTTGTCAGTCAGCTCCACTGGATAAGCAGTCAGCTCTTTTGTCTGTATGTCATAAATCGAATACAGCATGGGGAAACGTGCATCGCACTCGCAATATTCTGTAAATCGCTCCAACAACACATACCGTTCCTCAGGGTCGATAAATTCCATGGGAGTCCTGACGGCAAAGTCCGTCATTTTTTCTTTCACCTTACCATCGACGGAGACTCGCCAAATCTGAGACGGAGCAAACACCACCGCCGAGAAATCATTCGTATCATCAAACGCGGTTCCCTTTACCGTCTTCGCTCCTGCTACATTTACAACATATTCCGTCCAGCTTCTGTCTTTGGCAAGCGTATCAGGAAGGGTAGCCAGCAATTGCAGTTGACGGTCGTGCACCCAGTGAAACGTAAAAATCGGCTCCACGTAGCCCAAGTCCTCTTTTTTGGTCTCTTCCTGAGCATTTTTGCGGATCGCTGCTTCGACTGTTCCACGGTTCACCGCTTCCTTAAAAAAGAGGGTGTATGCCTGTGGTGCAGGTCCTACGACCGTTCTTCGAGGAGAGCGGAGCTGTGGAGCCTCGTTCAACTGAATAACCACGTCTTCTTTCATCGCTACGTAGTCGTAAGGCAGTTCCTTTTGCTTCCATTCCTTTGTCGTTTGGCTGGTCGTATGGGAGGGGCCAGTCTGAGCAATCCGACTGTCCGTGGAGGTTGCTTGCGCGAAGTCGGATCCTGTCATGATAAGCAATGCAAATACAATGGACATACTCATTCCCCGAATTTTTCGCAAAGACAAAAAAACTCGCCTCGCTTCCTAGAAAAATTTACCTTACAGAGGATAGACGTCGATACCCTACTTAAAGTTTCACTCCACAAAAGAAAAAGCCTCCCCACGCGCTTGAAGTGGGAAGGCTTCCTTTCCTAATCGAAGACGACACCGTCCAGCACGCCCTCATTCTTTAAATAGTCACGCAGCCAATGATACTTTTCGTCGCGCCAGAAAGAGTCCTCTGCTACCAGCTTGACAGTCTCCTGTCTCGCTACCTCCAGCGCTTTGTAATCACTTAATAAATCAGCGACTTTAAACTCCGGCAAGCCACTCTGCTTTGTCCCGAAAAAATCACCCGGTCCGCGCAATTCTAAATCGCGCTGCGATAGCTCAAATCCATCCGTCGTCTCGCACATGACACGCATCCGCTCTTTTCCAATCTCGGATTTCGGATCGGCGATCAACACACAATACGACTGTTCAGAGCCACGTCCTACCCGCCCACGCAATTGGTGAAGCTGAGCAAGACCAAACCGCTCCGCATCATAAATGACCATATAGGTGGCATTCGGCACATTCACACCGACCTCTACGACCGTTGTACTGACCAGGACAGCATGCTCTGCCGCCAGAAAGGCTTGCATGACTGCATCCTTTTCCTTCGCTGGCAGTCGCCCATGCATCAGACCTACGCCGAATTCAGGGAAAATGTGTGTGAGCTGAGCATGTACATCAATCGCATTTTGCACATCGAGCTTTTCCGACTCCTCAATGAGCGGACAAATCACATACGCTTGTCGTCCTTTGCGCAGTTCATCCCGCATTTGCTCCAACACAGCCGGAAACTGATCGTGCTTTTTCCATGTCGTCTCAATCGGTTTGCGCCCCGCAGGCATTTGATCAATCGTCGAGACGTCCATGTCGCCAAATGCCGTAATTGCCAGTGTTCTCGGAATTGGTGTTGCAGTCATAAACAAGACATCAGGAGACAAGCCTTTATTCCGTAAAATTCGCCGTTGCTCCACGCCGAATCGGTGCTGCTCGTCCGTAATCACAAGACCTAGACGGGAGAAAAAGACATCCTCTTGAATGAGCGCATGGGTACCAACCACGACATCGATTAACCCCATTTGCAGAGAGCCGATGACTTCACGTCTACGTTTCGCCGTCAGCGAGCCAGACAAGAGCGCGACCTGAATGCCATAATCGGACAAAAGCTTCGTCAACGACTGCACATGCTGCTCGGCGAGAATCTCCGTCGGTACCATCAGCGCTCCCTGATAACCTGCTTTCACCGCAGCAATCAGCGCGATAGCAGCTACGACCGTTTTTCCCGAGCCTACGTCCCCTTGCAGCAGCCGATTCATCGCATGAGGTGCCCGCATGTCGTCCAATATTTCTTTTACCACTCGTTTCTGCGCATCCGTCAGCGGGAACGGTAGACCTTTGACAAATTCCCGTACCTCTTCCATCGGAATCGTCAAAGCAACGCCTTCCGTTTGCTGTCGATTAATCTTGCGCAGTGTTTGCATCTTTAGCTGGAATAAGAAAAGCTCCTCGAACATAATCCGTCGCCGCGCTTGACGACCATCTTCCGCATTTTCCGGAAAATGAATCGAATGAAAGGCATGCATCCGCGGCATCAGTCGGTAGCGCTCCACAATATCCGCAGGTAGGATCTCAGGAATCTCCTTGCCGTATTGACGCAACGCCAGTTGAATGGTTTTGCGCAGCAGTGTATGCGTCACATCGCCACCAAGTGGATAGACAGGGGCGAGCTCGCCTCGTTTTGTCGCACGTTCGGAGTCTACTTCTGTCATTTCGCTCACAGTGATTTGTAGCTTGTGCTTGTCCCATTTTCCTGTGACGAGTATTTCCTTGCCGGGCGACAGCCTGCTTTTGACAAACGTCTGATTGAACCAGACAGCCGTCACCACGACACGATCCATGACAACCTTGACCGAAAGTCGTGATTTTCTTTTTCCATAAAAACGAACAGAGGGTTCGCCGTACACCGTACCTGCCAGCGTGACCCTCTCTCCGTCTTTTACTTCTGTCAAATCGCGCACACGGTAATCTTCATAGCGAGACGGGAAATACTCCAGCAAATCACCAATGCTGTTGATTCCCAGTCCTGCAAATGCCTTCGCCCGCTCTTCCCCTACCCCGTGCAAAAGGGAGACGGGCGATTGATATCCACCAGCCATCTTACTTCTCCATCCGTACGCCGAACACTTTGGCTTCGATCATGCGGCCCGTTTGCGTGGCAGCAAGACCACCCTGTGCGGTTTCTTTCAGGGTAGTCGGCATGGCGCAACCGATTCGGTACATGGCATCGATGACTTCATCTGTCGGGATTACGCTCTTGATGCCTGCCATTGCCATATCTGCGGCTACCGTCGCAATCGCTGCTCCCATCGCATTTCGTTTGACACATGGTACTTCAACCAGTCCGGCTACGGGGTCACAGACCAGACCGAGCATATTTTTCAATGCGATCGCCACTGCTTGGGCAGATTCCTCAGGCGTACCGCCAGCCATTTCTACAATCGCCGCAGCAGCCATAGCCGTTGCAGAGCCCACCTCTGCCTGGCAACCACCTGCAGCACCCGAAATGAATGCGTTATTGGCAATGCAATACCCGATAGCGCCTGCTGTGAACAAATAATTGACCATATCCTCACGGGTCGGCTGCAGCTTGTCAGATACAGCAAACAACGTCCCTGGTACAATGCCGCATGCTCCTGCTGTCGGTGTTGCGACAATCGTACCCATTGCAGCATTTACTTCGTTAACCGCCACAGACATCGAAACGGCATTCAAAAGTGTGGGGCCAGACAAAAACGTCTTGGTCTCCATATATGTTTGCAGCTTCTTCGCATCGCCGCCCGTCAACCCGCTATGCGAGCGAATATCTTCAGTAAGCCCGCGACGCACTGCTTTTTCCATCACATCGAGGTTGGCGTACATATCTTGCATAATGGCATCCCGACTGCGCTGGGAAACTTCCATTTCTGCTTCAATCATCACCTGGGAGATTTTCTTCCCCTGGGATTCGGCCAGCTCAACTAGTTCAGCCACATTACGAAACATCTGGTTGTTCACTCCTCTAATCCTGCTCGTCCTTTTGCTTAGTTCAATGCGAGCAGGGATACGTCAAAGATATGGGGGATTTGACGGATTTCCTCCAGGACTTCCGGGGAGATCGTCGAATCCGTTTCGATTGCCATCAAAGCACGCGAACCGCGTGTGTGTCGAGACACTTCCATGAGCCCCACATTAATGTTGTGCTGGGTCAGCACCTTTGCCACAGCCGCAATCATCCCAAAGCGATCCTCATGCAAGACCAAGAGCGTCGGTGTATCGAAGCCCAACTGAAAGGAAAACCCGTTCAATTCCAACACTTCGATCTTCCCGCCACCAATGGAAACACCAACGAGTTCAATCTGACGCTCATCATCAGACAGCTTGATCCGCGCCGTGTTCGGGTGCTCTGTCAAAACCTCAGAAGTGGACAACTCCACTTCCATGCCAGCTTTTTCTGCAATCACCAACGAATTTTTCAGACGCAAATCCGACGTGTCAAAGTCAAGAATTCCTGCAACGGTCGCCACATCAGAACCATGTCCTTGATACGTCTTTGCAAATGAGCCGTAAAACACAATTTCTGCTCGCAAAGGCATTCTGCCAAACAGCTTGCGAGCCACACGACCGATACGAGCTGCACCCGCCGTATGGGAGCTAGATGGCCCAACCATAATTGGACCGATAATATCAAATACGCTTTTGTACTTCAACCGGTTCTCCTCCTGAATCACAAGGGGTTCAACAAGATTCCCTCTCATTGTATCCTACAGCCTTTGAAAGCGCTACAGAGGAAACTGTACGTAAAGCAATCATAACCGATTTATGCTGACAACATGCGGTCAAATCAGGCTATATGAAAAAACTCCCTCTGAAATTATTTCTTTTGAAGTGAAATTAGGAATACCTTTACGGGATCTAGTTCTCGATCGAAATCTACAAATCCATCATGATACGAAAAATGAAGAAACTCGTTAATGATTGGTTCAAGCTCATCAATGATTTCAATCTTTCCGCTAAAGGGGAGTCTTTCATGAACCTGAGAGATAAGATTAAATTTTAGTCGCGAAGCCTGCCAATCGAACCAAACATATAACAGCATTCCATGATCACTATTTGATTTTAAAATTTGCTGTTTTCTATTCTCTATTACTTTATGGAAAAAGTTCATAAAATCAGAAACTGTGAACTGACTAGCTAACTGCTTACTTAAAGAAATAGACCACATATTAGCAGAAATTTCTTTGTTCAAATCATCTTTATGACCGCCAATAAATAGAGAGTCATACACAATATCCTCCAGCTCGATAAGGAAATCATCCTTATTCACCAGAACCTCCCCCTTGTATTTCACGTATAAAAAAGAAGCCCCCTACCTCAGGGAAGCTCCTCTCCATACGATATATCCCTTACTTATCTTTTACCATGACGATCCCAAGTAGACCTGGACCTGTATGCGTACCGATCACGGGACCAATCTGTTCCAACCAAGAGTCCGTTACCGAAAACTCTTGCTTGAGTCGCTCCAAGAGCTCAGCCGCTTGATCTGGAACACTACTGTGCAGCACAGCGATTTTCACAGGCTCGCCTTTCGCGTACTCTTGCAAAGCTTCAAATACGCGATTCAGAGCTTTCTTCGTCCCTCGTACCTTGTCAAAAGCAGACACGTACCCAGCAGTATCCAGCGTCAAAATCGGCTTGATATTCAAAAGCGAACCGATGACAGCAGATGCTCTGCCAATCCGACCGCCTTTTTGCAGGAACTCCAGTGTATCCACAATAAAGTATACCTGCACCTCATCCAAATAACGATCAATCTGTTCCAGAATTTGCTCTTTGTTGTTGCCTGCTTGTGCGGCTTTGGCAGCCTCCACACAGATCATTCCATGAACAAACGAAGCTTTGCGAGAATCGATCACCGTAATGTCTATATTTTCATCCAACATCGACTTGGCGATCATCGCTGATTGATACGTACCCGATAAGGAACCCGATAAGAGTATGGCAATGATTTGCACGTCCTTGCCATAGTTCTCATAGATCGCTTTGTATGCTTCGGCAAATTCAAGCGGAGACGGCTGCGAGGTCGTCGGCATCACGCTCGATTGCTTCAGCTTATCGAAAAACTCCGAAGACGAGATAGTGACTGCGTCCACATACGTTTCCGCCCCAAACATGATTTTCAACGGGACGGCCACGATCCCCAATGACTGCCTCACAGACGCATCGATATCAGACGCGCTGTCGGTAAGAATCACAATTGGCATTCTCGATCGCTCCTCTCCCTATTCATTCGTGTTCAAAAGGTTGGCTTTTACTCGACAGAAAAAATGAATGGATACAACGGTTGACCGCCTGCCTGGATCTCTACTTCCACATCCGCGTACGCATCAGACAAAGCTTTTTCTAAAGCATGAGCCTGGTCTTCTGTCGCATCTTCTCCTAAGAATATCGTAATGATTTCGGAGTCTTCATCCACCATTCCCAAGAGCAGCGTCGTTGCGCAAGCTAGCAAGTCGGGGCCTGCTGTGACGATTTCTTTCTCAGCCATGCCGATAAAATCGCCTTCTTTGATTTGTACCTCACCCATTTGCGTGTCGCGAACCGCGTGCGTCACCATACCTGTTTTCACCTGGGCAATTGCCTTGGTCATCGCTTGCACGTTCGTTTCCGGTTCAACATCTGTACGGAAGCTGACCAGTGCTGCTAATCCCTGCGGAATGCTCTTCGTCGGTATGACAGATACAGGAACTTCAGCAAGCTCGGATGCCTGCTGTGCTGCCATGATGATATTGCTGTTGTTTGGCAGGATGATGATGTGCTGGGCATTCAGTCCTGCGATGGCCTTCATGAAGTCCTCTGTGCTCGGGTTCATCGTTTGACCGCCCTCTACTACCACATGCACACCCATGCTGCGCAAAATTGTAGCGATTCCCTCACCAGCAGCTACCGCGATCAATCCGTATGGAAGCAACTCTGTAGCAGGTTTAGCAACTGTTTCTGGCTTCGCCTGTCCTTTGTTCTCTTCCGCTTTTAGAATGTTCGCATGCTGCTCGCGCATGTTTTCTATCTTCAGTCGATGCAGGCTGCCGAATTGCTGAGCGTATTGCAATACGCTGCCCGGATGCTCTGCATGAATATGTACCTTGACGACTTCATCATCAGAGACGACCAGTAGTGAATCACCCATCGTATCCAGGTGGTTGCGGAACAGCGCTTCTGAGAACGACTTTTTGTTCGGCTCGGTGCTATGCGCGACATGAACCATAAACTCCGTACAGTACCCGTACGTGATGTCTTCTGTTTTCATGTGGATTTGTGCATTATGCTGATCAGAAATGAGCTTGTCCAGCTCTTCCTGACCGATTCTAGGTAACGAACGCTCACGATCGGCGGATAGCTCTTCCCCGCGCAATGCTCGCAAAAACCCTTCATAAATAAACAAGAGACCTTGTCCACCAGAGTCGACTACGCCCACTTCTTTTAGAACAGGTAGCATTTCCGGCGTACGCAACAGCGTAGCTTGCGCCTGCTCGTATGTTTTTTCCATGACAGAGATAATATCATCTGACGTGCGCGCTGCACGCACAGCCATCTCCGCCGCTTCACGGGCAACAGTCAAAATCGTGCCTTCTACCGGCTTCATCACTGCCTGATACGCAGAGTCAACACCAGCTTTCAAGGCATCGGCAAACTGACGGGCGTTAACCTCATCTTTTCCATTGACTGATTTGCTGAAGCCGCGGAATAACTGGGACAAAATCACGCCGGAGTTACCGCGCGCGCCCATTAACAGACCTTTTGCCAAAGCAGTTGCCGATTCAGTGATTCGGGGGGATTCTTTTCGAGTCAGCTCCTCCACACCGGAAGAGAAAGTCAAATTCATGTTTGTCCCCGTATCGCCATCCGGCACAGGAAAGACGTTTAATCCATCCACTACTCTGACGTTGTCGGATAAAAGGTTCGCCCCCAGGTAAACCATCCGGCTAAACAGCACGCCATCTAGACGCGTATGTACCAACTGATGTTCCTCCTTACATATCCCTGTCTGTACGAACTCCCTGCACAAAAATATTAACAGCAGTCACATCGATGCCTACTGTTTGCTCCAAGGTATATCGAACACGGCGTTGAACGTTGCCTGCCACCTCAGAAATTTTTACGCCATAGCTGACGATAATGTGCATGTCCAATACTACTTCGCCATTTGTGTTATGAACGACGACACCTTTGCTCAGGTTGTCTCTTCCTAACAGTTCAGCGATTCCATCTTTCAACGCTTTGCGAGAAGCCATGCCCACAAGTCCAAAAACTTCCATGGCCGCGCCGCCAGCGATCCGTGCGATCACGTCTTCTGTAACATCGATCTTTCCTAGCGATGTATTCATTTCCACTGTCATGCAAGGACTCCTCCTCTGTTAAACAGCTTGACCGTCATAGGTAAGCGTAACCATGCTTCCTTACAATTCTACACTAACACAAAAGAGAAATGAAGCGTTTTGTCGATCCTATCAACCCTACGAGAAAGACTAGGTAATTCATGTTGTCAAGTATTGCAATTGACAGCAATGTTGTGCTAATATAGTCGAGTATTTGTATTTCCCACAAAGGAAATCCCGTTTATATGTAACAAGGGAGGTGGATTGTAATGGCACGTCGTTGCTTTGTAACAGGTAAATCTGCTAAAGCTGGAAACGCTCGCTCCCACTCCATGCGCGCAACTCGCCGCACTTGGGGTGTCAACGTACAAAAAGTGCGCATTCTCGTAAATGGAAAACCGAAGCGCGTTTATGTAAGTACTCGAGCACTGAAATCCGGTCTCGTAACTCGCGTATAGTTGATTTCAGCTATGCGAAAAAAAGCACCCTCGAGGTGCTTTTTTGCATTTCTCCCGTTTCTCCACTCTTCTCCCTAAGGAGGCTCGGGGCCGAAAGTTCATTTTTTCTTGTTGAACGCCTCGATGATGCCCCGAATCATGCCACCCAGGAACTTCGGCAACTTGATGGTGTAAAACCGCATGCTACCCCTCCTCACCGAAATTACTACACACGATACAAATACACGCCGGCCCCTATGAGTGCTAATGCCAATAGGCTATACCAAACCCACGGAGGTGCCCAATACAGGAAAATGGTGATTCCCCCGACAGCCAACGCAACCCCGAGAACACGTCGCAAGGCGCCCCCCTGTCGCAGGCGATAGGAGCGCAATCCCATTTCGCGTAAGCACCTCCTTTAGGTGTTCTCAAAAACGTGCATATTACATCATATTCTGCTGTCGGATAAACATGTATCCTGCCACCTGAAAAAAGTAGATGTCTAAGAAGTAAAAAATCAGGCAACGGAACTCGCTGCCTGATTACATTATGTGGATAGTTTGTACTTGATACCGATTTTTCCTGTTTCTTATGCGACTCGATCGCGTGCGGGGAACAGCAGCTGCGATGCGCTGCTAAGCACAACTGTCAAGACGACTCCCGCGATAATCATTTCTGGCAGCAGATACGTGATGTTATAAATGAGGGAATATTGCCAGACTGGTACACCTTCTGGCGCGTAGCTGCCAAACCAAATAATACCCGATAGAAAATGGCAGACAAATCGTCCAATCACGCCAATGAACAAGCCGCTCCACAGAACCATGATTCGTTGCTTCGTTCCTTCGTAGCCAGACAGGCGAACAAACCCAGCGAGACCCAGCGCTCCAAAAGCAAGCGGATAATCCAGCAACAGCTGAACTGGATGGACAACTGTACTGCCCAAGAGCAATTGAAGAAATCCGACAACAAGCCCTGTAATGACACCAGCAGCGAGTCCACGGCGAACAGCGATCAATGCGATTGGCACCATCACCAAAGATACAGAGCCGCCCTGTGGCATTTCGAAAACCTTGATCTGACTAAACACAATTGCAAGAGCCGCCATCATCGCCATTTCCAACAAAATGACCAACCGTTGACGATCCAAAATAGTCACTCCTCAAAATAGAATAAACAAAAAATTTTTTACACTGATAATGTTTCTGATTCTAGCCCAAGTCTATGCGCGTGTCAAAGAAAAAAGCCGCTGCCTCATCGGCACTGCGGCTAGTTGTATTACCGAACCTTCTCCAAAAACTGCTGGGCGCGTTCACTTCTTGGCTTTTGGAAAAACTCTTCTGGTGGCGTATCCTCCAAGAGACGACCATCATCGAGGAACAAAATACGATCTGACACCTCTTCGGCAAAGCGCATTTCATGCGTAACGATTGCCATCGTCATTCCGCTATCAGCCAGCCCTTTCATAACCTCCAAAACCTCCTTGACCATCTCTGGGTCGAGGGCAGAGGTCGGCTCGTCAAACAGCATGATTTGAGGCTCCATCACAAGTGAACGGGCAATGGCTACACGCTGCTTCTGACCGCCTGACAAGCGTGATGGAAAGACATCCGCTTTGTCCGCCAGCCCTACACGCGCCAATAGCTCTCTCGCCTTTGTTTCCGCCTCAGCCGCAGACATACCTTTTACTTTCATCGGAGCATAGGTCAAGTTTTTCAATACCGTCATATGCGGAAACAGGTGAAAATGCTGGAAAACCATCCCGATTTGCTGACGAATACCCATCACGTCAGCTTTTGGAGCCGTGATTTCCTGCCCGTTGATCGTAATTGTACCCGTCGTTGGCGTCTCCATCAGGTTGATGCAACGAAGTAGTGTTGACTTCCCCGATCCAGATGGACCGATGATGGCGACAACCTCCCCTTTACCGATGTTCGTCGTGATGCCCTTCAATACATTTAGTTGTCCAAACGACTTCGTAATGTTATCGATCTTAATCACTGAGTCTCATCCTCCGTTCCAGTACGCGAGCTACCCAAGTCAGGATCATAACCATGACATAGTACAGGATACCGGCGATCATGTATGGCTCAAAATAGCGGAAGATGGTGCCTTTGACCACATTCGCGTTCTGCATGATGTCTGCAAGACCAATCGTGGAAACGAGTGCAGATTCCTTCAAGAGCGCAATCGTTTCATTGACGAGTGCAGGCAAGATATTTTTGACAGCCTGCGGCAAAATAATATCTAGCATCATCCGGTGATAAGGTACACCAAGCGCTTTGGCCGCTTCCCACTGCCCTTTATCCACCGCCAATATTCCACCACGAATCGTCTCAGAAATGTATGCACCTGAGTTTAGTGTAAATGTTAGCACTGCTGCTTCCAGTTGCGAAATGTTGTAGCCAGTAAGCTGTGGCGTTGCAAAATAAACAAAGGTAAGCTGCAAAATCAAAGGCGTCCCGCGGAAAACAGAAGTATAAACAACCGCGAGCCAGTTTAGCACTTTCACATTCGAAATTTTAATAAGTGCGAGGATGGAGCCCCAGAAAAATCCCAATACAACCGAAATCAAAGTAACAAGTAGCGTGCCCTTTATCCCTTCCAATATGAAAGGAATATAGGGCACGATTTGTGCAAAATCCAAATTCATGCCCATTCTCCCCTCTTGCTGCTTATACAGTTATTCTTCGTTGCCTGGAGAGATTATTGGCCGAACCATTTTTGAATCAGCTTGTCCATTTCTCCGTTGTCTTGCATCTTTTTAATGACTTCATTAAATTTCTCTACGTGCGGCGAGCCTTTTGGGAACGCAACAGCGGAGCCATTCTGTTCATTTTCTTCCAATGTGGTGAATTGCAGAGAGTCATTGTTTTCCACGAAGCCTTTCGCTACCGTGTCCTCGATAATGGCAGCATCTACGCGGCCCGCTTTTACTTCTTCAACAATCTCAGGCAGCTTGTTCAGTGAAGTGATCTGCAAGCCGGAAACAGTCTTTGCAATCTCCTTTGCTGCCCCTTCCTGAATAGAACCGAGCTGTACCGCTACTTTTTTGCCAGCCAATTGCTCAGGCTTGGTCAAATTGCTGTCTTTCTTTGCTACGATCGTATTTTTCGCATCGTAATAGATGGTAGAGAAATCAGCGTTCTTCGCGCGCTCAGGCGTTGCTGTCATGCCAGCCATAACGAAGTCCGCGCGATTCGTTTGCAGTGCCGGAATAAGCCCGTCAAAGTTCATGTCATTGATTTGCAGTTCGTAGCCAAGCTCTTTTGCAATGTATTTCGCGATATCGATGTCAAAGCCGACAATCTCATCTTTTCCGCTGCTCAGATCGTGATATTCATACGGCTTATAGTCAGCCGAAGTAGCCATGACCAATGTTTTCTTGTCGCCAGCAGAAGGCGCAGGTGCTTGTCCTGTTGCTGTTTGATTGCCTGTACCGCATCCAGCGATCACGACTGCCGCAAGCATTGAAGTAAGTGCCAGAGAAATAAATGATTTTGTTTTCTTCATGATGAACCCCCGTTGTTATGATTTTTACGCATAAAGCAGTCTATTCGTAGCATTAATTTGCATGAAAACTTATATTTATGCATCACAATGATTATTTTACTCATAATCTAAACAATTTCAATCATTTTTTACTTACATTTTAAACACGGAATATACAGAATTTTATACGCAAATCTTTATTTTAGTGGCAGAAAAGCAAACAAGGCTTTATAGTGCTAGTAAAAGGAATTACAGGAGGCTGACATGGAGAAAAATTGGACGTCCTATTTTCGGCAGCAGCTCCCAGAAATTATCGAGGAACTGCGTACATATGTAGAGATGGAAACACCCACCCATAACAAGCAAGCTGTCGATCAATTAGGCAGTCTGATTGCGGAGCGCTTTCGCCAATTGGGGTGTCGGGTAGAGAGCTTGCCACAAGAGCAATACGGAAATCAGCTGCGAATGGAGTATGGAGATGGCGACGAACAAATCCTCATTCTCGGTCACTTCGATACCGTAAAAGAAATTGGTACATTAGCCGTTGAGCCTTGTCGCGAGGAAAATGGCCGACTCTATGGGCCTGGTACATACGACATGAAGGCGGGGATCGTTTTTAGCTATTTCGCCCTGCGCGCCATGATGGAACACAATCTTTCGCCCAAAAATAAGCTCGTCTTTTTTTGGAACACCGACGAAGAGATTGGCAGTGTTTCCTCCGAAATGCTTATTAGAGAGGAAGCAAAAAGAAGTAAATATGCATTGGTACTGGAGCCTGCCGCTGGAGATGGCTCTTTGAAAACAAGCCGCAAAGGCGGCGGAGACTTCCTTTTAAAAGTCACAGGCCGTGCTGCACATGCAGGCAATGATCACGCCAAGGGGATCAATGCGATCGCTGAACTGGCTCACCACGTCCTCGATATTCAATCGTTTACGAATTATGAGGCGGGCACTACCTTGTCTGTTGGTACCATTACAGGGGGAAGTGCATCGAACGTCGTACCTGACTTTGCCATGACAGAAATTGATGTGCGTATCCAAAGCCGTGAGGAAAGCGAGCGTATTACCCGATTGATGAGTCAACTGACCCCTGTCCATCCGGAAGCCAAGCTGTTCGTGGAAGGCGGTATCACCAAGCCTCCTATGGAACGAACTGCCGGTACCGAGCAACTGTTCTTGCATGCGCAGGAACAAGCGCGTCTGGAAGGCTTTGAATTGACGGAGCAAGGTGTCGGCGGAACAAGCGATGGAAACTTCGCCGCTGATGCAGGCACACCAACGCTTGACGGTTTGGGACCTGTTGGTGATGGAGCCCACGCCTCCCACGAGCATATCGTCATTGATGCCATTCCTGGCAGGATTGCCGTAATGCTTCGGATGTTTTTAACCTTGTCATAATAAATTTACAGGTGTATAATCTTATGGAAAATTAAGGCTCCGTCTCGTTAACGACGGAGCCTTATCTGCACTATTTTCGAATGGGCAGTCATATATATTCCTATTCGAATAACAAGGAGAGGGAAAACATGGAATCAATCACCACATCGCCAAGCAATCCCGTAGGATTTTGGCGTCGGCTCGGTGCCGGACTGCTAGATGCAATCATTATCGGACTACCGCTACTACTGATCACCTATATCATTACAGGCAGTACAGAAGACAATATTGTTACCAATCTCATCTCCTCGCTGTACAGCCTCCTCGTGCCTGTATTTTGGCATGGCTATACGGTGGGCAAACGAATTGCCGGGATTCGCATCGCCCGAATCGATGGAGAGCCTGTAGGAATCGGAACCATGCTGTTACGCAACCTCGTCGGAGGAATCGTGTATGTCATTACACTCGGTCTTGGTATAATCGTCAGCGCCATCATGGTTGGTGTTCGTCAGGATAAACGCTCGATCCATGATTTGATCGCCGGTACGTATGTAACATCGAATCAGCCTTAATTTTCCACTCATCCGAAATAGAATAGCAACTCTGCGACGAGCCCCTTAGAATCGTCATTGGAAAAACCACCTGGTTACCCGATGAAATCTAAGGGGGAATTTTTATAAGATTGGCACCCAAAACAGCATGTCTCGACTAAAAAAAGGCCGGATGATTATATCCGGCCTTTTTCCATTTCTATCCATCAAGCAGTTTATCGGAACAATACCTTATCTGTCGTTGCATCCATAAACACCATTGTTGTGTATGGCGGCAGGCTTGCCCGCACAATGATATAAGGTGTGTGCACCGCTGGCATTGTAATATCTTCTGGAGTAGGATTGGTCAGCTCTACATAAACCGTGAGCATTTCCCATCCTTGCTGAGTTCCAACAACCTTCAAACTATAACCAGAGGTAGGCATTTCACCACGGGAGACCACATACAGGTCGCCTTGACGATGTACACCCTTTTTCGATTTTACTTTTCCTACGAATGCTCGTTCAGCCGCTGACAATCTACCTTCTTTTTCAATAGACAATTTTTTCGTTTGCACGTCTACTTGAGAAGTCGAGATCGGCCCCGAATGCTTTTGTTCAGCATGCACGGCAGTTTGTGAAAATGGCAGAATGGAGAGAATGGTTAGAACCGCTACACTGTTTTTCCATAACGATTTCATACATGATCAACTCCTGATTTTTTTAGAGGGCGAGAAACACTTCTTGATACTGGCCAGTATCTCTCAGATAGGAAATTTTTACCACTATCTGGATAATTTGATTTAATCATTATATTTATTAAAAAGCAATATTTTCCAAAATGTTTTATTTTTGTTAATTAACCTTTACCAGTTATCACCTATAATCCTTATAGGAGTAAGAATAATTCGATTTTATTCTATTTGTAGTATGAACTATAATTATACTTTTATTTTTATTATTAATTGATTTATCAGGTAATTAATTACAATATTCAGATGATTACAAACCGCATAAACAAGAGAAAACAAAAAAAAGCTGACGCCGATTGCCTATCGTCGTCAGCTTACAGCTACGTGTTATTCTTACTGTCCACGAATCGCAGCGATCGCTTGAGCGCGATCTGCCTGATTGAATACCGCGCTGCCTGCAACGAGGACAGTCGCTCCTGCTTCCTCGCACAAACGCGCTGTTTGTGCATTGACACCACCATCGATTTCGATTTCCACATGCCCCAAGCCACGCTCGTTCAGCATTTGACGCAACTGGGCAACCTTTGGCACAACGCTGTGAATGAATTTTTGTCCACCAAAACCAGGGTTCACCGTCATGAGGAGAACCATATCCAAATCAGCAAGGACTGGCTCGATCGTGGAAATCGGTGTAGCCGGGTTCAATACCACTCCTGCTTTTACACCTTGCTCCTTGATCAAGTGCAGCGTGCGATGCAAATGACGGCATGCTTCCTGATGAACAGTAATCCAGTCTGCTCCACTTTTCGCGAATTGCGGAATGTAGCGATCTGGTTCCTCAATCATCAAGTGCACATCGAGAGGCAGCTTGGTCACTGGGCGAATCGCCTCCACAATCAGAGGGCCGATCGTAATGTTTGGAACGAAGTGTCCATCCATTACATCCACGTGAATCCAGTCCGCTCCTCCCTTCTCGACATCGAGAATTTCTTCACCCAGACGGGCAAAATCAGCAGATAGGATAGAAGGTGCGATTTTTACCATGGTTTGTTCCTCCGTTGGTATTCTTTTAGCTCTTCGCGGAATTGTTTGTAGTGTTCGTAGCGCTGTTTACTGATCTCACCAGCCTCCAGTGCGGCCTGCACGGCACAAGCTGGCTCGCTTACGTGAAGACAGCCACGGAACTTGCATTCCGAGCTGCGATCGGCAAAGTCCCGGAAGGATTCCGCCAGATCTAGCTCGGAGAAATCGATAAATTCCAGTGAACTGAAGCCCGGTGTGTCTGCCACATAGCCGCCGCCCGCAAGTGGAATCAGCTCGACATGACGCGTTGTATGCTTTCCGCGTCCGAGCTTTTGGCTGACATCTCCTGTCTGCAGGCTGACACCCGGAAACAGCATGTTGATCAGGGAGGATTTGCCTACACCTGACTGACCTGCAAAAACCGAAATACGGTCCCGCAAAACCTCAAGCACTTCCTCCACACCGCGTTGATCCGCTGTTGAGGTCGGAATCACGCGATACCCGATCGCTTCATACTTCTCCACGATTTCGGTTACCTCTTCTTCCGACACTTGATCGGCTTTGGATAGCACAATCACAGAATCAATCCCTGCACGCTCCGTGTGCGTTAGGAACTTGTCCAACAGCAACGGACTGAACATCGGCTTGTACATCGAAAAGACGAGTACCGCCTGATCCACATTGGAAACGGGCGGACGAACCAACTCATTCGTCCGTTCGCCCACCTCCATGATATAGCCTTCTTCCTCATTGATCGCATCGTAGACGACCCAATCCCCAACCAGTGGATTTACTTTTGCATCTTTTTTCTTGAAGAGCCCTCGTGCACGGCAACTGTAGATTCGCCCTTCGTCGGCTACATAATAGAAACCGCTGAGCGCTTTCACAATCCGTCCTTCTGGCATTCATGTCCCTCCACTACACTATGGCAAGCTGTTATACGAAACTGGAATTGTCTGGTATTCAATGAAGCCTTGATCAGTCGATCGTTTCACAAAGACCTTGACTACCGAGTCCTTCTGTGGCGCCAAGACAATTGGTACATCGTACTCTTTACTTTCGGTGATCGTTTCCGTGAGCGGAGCTTTTGCCTCTCCACGAGCATCTGTCACTTCAATCTTCACTTCCAGTGTTTCACCAGGCACAACCTCTACATAAACCGGAACGTTTGCCAGCTTAGCGTCCTGCGGATATTGGCCATTGCTGACCTCAAGCGGAACCGCTACTTCCTTTTGCACATCCATTCCCGGATCGTAAGGGTGAGTGCTGAGAACAATACCTGGTTTGTCCGTCGTATAAGTAGGCACTTTGGTGATTTCCCCAACAGTCAGTCCTTTTTTGTACAATTCTACTTGTGCAGCTTCTACTGATAAATTCCGCACATCCGGCATTTTCACGAAGGCTTTTCCTTTACTGATCGTGACCGTCACATTCGTTTTAGTAGGGAACACTTTTTCATTTGCGGCTGGAGTCTGCTTGATAACCGTCCCTACCTCAGCCTTGTCGTCCTCTTCCTCTACGAAAGTGACATTCTCCAGTTTAAAACCATTGCTTTTCAATGCTTCTTCTGCGGTTGCTCGCGGCAGCGTAACCAGATTTGGCATGTTAATCTCTTGTTGTCCTTTGCTTACATACAAAGTTACAACGGAATTTTCCTTTAACCGCATGGGAGGTGCAGGGTCTTGGCGTATCACCATTCCCTTTTCTATCGTATCATTGGCTTCTTCCACGATACGGGCAACCAGTTTGGCATCCTGAATCTTCTTCTCAGCGAGCGTTACTTCGATCCCTTCCACATGAGGTACCTGTGCCTCTGGAACGGACGGGAACAGATTCAACAGTAAGTTAAATCCGAAGAATGCCAGTACGAAAAACAGTCCGATACCACCTACCCACAACAGAGCTTTGACCCACCATTGTTTCTTGGCTGGTTTGGCATCCTCTTCTTCCGTACGCTGCTCATAGCGGCTACGCCCCGCTCCTCCGGTTTTGCCATTGGTATGGCCTTCGAGCATGTCAGGTGTGATGATCGGCACCACACGCGTCATCTCTTCATCCACCGGGAACGTCAGCTTTTCTTCGTTTAATCGCTCTGGGAACAGGCAGGTCTCCAAATCTTCTAGCATTTCACTCGCGGACGCGTATCTGAGAAATGGATCCTTTACCAGCGCCTTCAAAATGACATTTTCTACACTCTGCGGGATAGCCGGATTGACTTGGCGCGGCTCTGGAAGCGGCTCCTGCAAATGCTTGAGCGCCACTGATATAGGCGAATCACCGGAAAACGGCAGTTCACCCGTCACCATTTCGTACAAGACGATCCCCAGCGAGTAAATATCGGATTTTTCCCCGGTAATCCCGCCGCGCGCCTGCTCTGGCGAAAAATAATGGACAGAGCCAAGCATCGCATTCGTATGCGTAATCGTTGCTGAAGTAACGGCTCTCGCAATCCCGAAGTCCGTAACCTTCACCCGACCATTTTTTCCAATCATAATGTTATGCGGCTTGATATCTCGATGAATGATCTGGTTTTGATGCGCATGATCGAGTGCATCGCAAATTTGCTCGGCGATCCGCACTGCCTCTTCTACCGGCAGCGCACCACGTTGAATGATGACCTCTTTCAACGTGTAGCCTTCTATGTACTCCATCACCATGTAATGGGTATCGCCTTCCTGACCGACATCATACACCCCAACCACATTGGGGTGAGATAAGCTCGCCACCGCCTGCGCTTCACGTCGGAAACGATTGACGAAATCTTCGTCCGTACCAAACTGTGAACGCAGCACTTTAACTGCCACTGGACGATTCAATATTAAATCTTTGGCCTTGTATACAATGGCCATACCGCCCCCACCGACGCGGGACTCTATTTGGTATCGTCCTCCCAGTCGTTGACCTTCCATCTCTCTCACCCCTCTTCCTGACCGGCATCAAGCGTATTTCGTACGGCAACCAGCGTTATGTTGTCTTCCCCACCAGCATCCAGTGCTTCTTGCACCAAACCGTCCACCTTCGCTTGTAACGATATCTGTTTCTGCAAATTTTCTTCTAAGGAAGGATGACTGACCTTGTTGCTCAGTCCATCTGAGCAAATCAAGACGATATCACCCTCTGACCATTCAAACTGCCCAAGATCAATGAGCACATCCGGTTCAGTCCCGACCGAACGCATAATGACGTTGCGATGAGGGTGGACAGACGCCTCCTCGGCTGTAATCTGTCCACTTTTCAACAGCTCATTTACAAGGGAATGGTCTTCTGTCTTCATGACCAGACCGTCTTGGTT
Source organism: Brevibacillus sp. HB1.2 (assembly GCF_013332495.1). Lineage (NCBI taxonomy): Bacteria > Bacillati > Bacillota > Bacilli > Caryophanales > Paenibacillaceae > Brevibacillus > Brevibacillus sp. HB1.2. Next base: position 279,867 of record NZ_JABMIU010000002.1, read on the forward strand.
GTAAAAATACAGACGGCTGTCGCCAATATGCGCAGTAATCACGGAGGATTGGTCGAACAAAGCAGCAACCACGGTTGTACCCATGCCACTGCACTCCGGATGTTCAATCGCATATTCATAGACTTCTTTATTCGCAAGCAGGATGGCGTTCATCAATTGCTCACGCACATCCTCTGCTTCGAGGTCCCCTTCTAGGTGACGCAGTTCTTTTACTATTCGCTCAACAGCAAGGCGACTGGCGATATCACCAGCCTGATGGCCACCCATACCATCTGCTACAATGGCGAGCACGCGTCCGTTTAAATCGGTCACACAGGCATAATAGTCCTCGTTAACCTGACGAACGCGGCCAACATGGGATTTCATCGCGATTTCCATGGCATCACCCCACGGTTTCTTTAGCGTGTTGTGCCCTCAATTGTCCGCATGCAGCAGCAATGTCACTGCCTTGCTCGCGTCTGATGGTCACATTGATTCCTTTTTCCTCTAAAATGCGTTTGAACTGAAAAATCTCATTGCGTGGCGTGCGCACATAATCACGCTCTGGTACGTAGTTCACCGGGATCAGATTCACGTGGCAAAGCATGTCGCCAATGAGTTCGGCCAGCTCCTCTGCATGCTCAGGCTGATCATTTTTCCCGCCGAACAGACCATACTCAAAACTGATACGACGCCCTGTCTTGTTAATGTAATGGTGGCATGCTTCCATCAGCGTAGCAAGCGGGAAGCCGCGGTTGATCGGCATCAGCTGGCTTCTCAGCTCCGTGTTTGGAGCGTGCAGGGAAATCGCCAGGTTCACTTGTCCGCCTTGTTCAGCAAACTCGTAAATCTTCGGCACAATTCCACTGGTGGAAACTGTAATGTGACGAGCACCGATATTCAGTCCACGGTTATCGTTGATTACAGACAAGAACGCCATCAAGCTCTCGAAGTTCTCGAAAGGCTCCCCGATCCCCATGACGACAACGTGACTGACACGCTCACCTTCCGCATCCAATCTGCGTTGTGCCGTCAATACTTGAGAGACGATTTCACCTGCATCCAGGTTACGCTTTAGTCCACCTAATGTAGATGCACAAAACGTACATCCGATACGGCAGCCCACCTGTGTCGTAACACAAATGCTGTTTCCGTAGTTATGACGCATAATCACCGTCTCAATCGCATGTCCATCGACAAGCTGGAACAAAAACTTGATCGTTCCATCCTGCGATTCTTGATGCGTGATTTCCTTGAGCGGACCCATGCGGAATGTATCAGCCAGCTTTTCGCGCAGCTCCTTGGACAAATTGCTCATCTCTTCAAAAGAAGTGACACGCTTTACATATAACCAGTCAAAAATTTGTTGCGCACGAAATGCTTTGTCGCCGGCACTAACCAGCCATTCCTTCATTTCATCTTGCGTCAAACTGTAAATAAGCGGCTTTGCGCCAGTAAATGTCGTTAACGGCATTCTATCTCCACATCCTCAAAATCATTGCTTGCCTAAATCCATTCTATCATTGTACCTCGTGGGGCGTCTCGCTTCAAACGGTTTTGACATCCAGATTCATAAATGCATCGCTTTTCCTAGTGTAAACCAATCTGAGCGCTCGCAAACAAAGGCAAAGGAGTGGCATTTTCCACCTGTTGGTGCGCCACCCCTTGTTTGTACGTCCGTTTCCTTATCCTCTTCGTTTCAATCGTGCGATAAAGAATCCATCACTCTCGAAATGGTGAGGCAAAATTTGTACGCAGGCTCCGGTTTCATCGACATGCCCTCTGACAACCTCAGGCAGGTCTTGTGCCAGTGTATCATCAAATACGAAATCAGGGTGTTCTTCGACAAAGCGGCGAACAATCTCCTGGTTTTCTGCTGGCTCGATCGTACATGTGCTGTAAACCATGACACCACCCTGAGCAAGCATCGGTGCCAACGTCTTGAGCAGTTCGTACTGTAACTGAGCAATCGCACGGACATCTTCAGGCGTTTTGTTCCATTTCAGATCTGGCTTCCGACGAATCACGCCAAATCCGGTACACGGCGCATCCAGCAGGATTCGATCGAAAGTTCCCAGCTCTTTTTCAGGTAGGTCCAGCGCATCACTAACGATTGGCTCGATGATTGTAATCCCGAGTCTTTTCGCTGCACTCGCAATCAGATCGCGTTTGTGCGGATGCACATCACTCGCAATGATTTGCCCGCTGTTTTCCATCATTTCTGCTATGTGCGTTGTTTTTCCACCAGGAGCCGCGCAAGCATCCAGTACACGCATGCCTGGTTGTGCAGCAAGAGCTGGTGCTACGAGCATGGAGCTCTCATCCTGAATCGTGAAGTAGCCTTCCTTGAACAAGCGAGAGCCTGCTGCATGTCCGCCTTCCATCAAAATAGCATGAGGACTGACAGACGATGTTTGGCCTTCCAGCCCTTCTTCCGCCAGCTTGTCCAGCACTTGATCCTTCGTCGTTTTCCATGCATTGACCCGGATAGAGCTATGCGGCGTTCTGTTGTTGGCTTCGCAAATCGCAATCGTCGTCTCTTCTCCATAGACCGTAAGCCACTGACGCACAAGCCATTCTGGATGAGAATAGGCTACGGCGATTTGCAAAGCACGGTCGCCTTTTGGCTGACGCTCCCACACATCCGGCTGGCGCAATACATTGCGCAAGACACCGTTGACCATCGAAGCAATCCCTTGGTGACCGCGTTTCTTGGCGATTTCAACCGCCTGGTGTACGGCAGCGCGCTCAGGAATACGGTCCAAAAAGTGAATTTGATATAAGCTGAGACGCAACAAATTACGAACCCAAGTCTGTACCTTTTTATTCCCGACAAAATGAGACAGGACATGATCCAGCGTCATCTTTCGCTGAATGGTACCGTACACAAGCTCCGTCACCAGCCCTGCATCTGCTGCACTGAGATTTTCACGATCCAAGACATTGCGCAGCTCAAGATTACTGTAGGACTTATGTTCTTCTACCCTGTTCAAAACATCGAGGGCGATATCGCGAGCTCCCTTTTTTGCCACGGACTATTCTCCTACCTTTGTGCCGATTTCAATGTTGCTGCCCGCTCCACGCAAAAAGTCGAGTGCACTCATACGTTTTTTGCCTTCTGGCTGCAATTCGGTTATTTTCACTGCACCGCTACCGCAAGCGACCACGATACCGTCTTCCTCACGGGCGATGATCGTTCCCGGCTCTTTGCCTTCGCCCGACGCAAGCATTTTTTCTACCCACCACAACTTCCAAATCTTGCCTTCGCATGTAGTAAATGCGACCGGCCACGGATTCAAGCCGCGGACTTGGTTGTAAATCTGTTCTGCAGAACGGCTCCAGTCAATTTTTTCGTCTGTACGCTTAATATTCGGGGCAAAAGTCGCTGCCGAATGATCCTGTTGCTCTGCTACGAGCTCACCAGCCAACAGGCGTGGAACGGTAGCCAGCAACAGTTCAGAGCCTGCCGCAGCCAATTTGTCAAACATGGTCCCCACGGTATCGCGCTCCTCAATCGGAACGACTACCTTGGACAGCATATCCCCTGCATCGAGAGCTTCCACCATGTACATGATGGTCACGCCTGTTTCCGCTTCTCCCTCGACAATTGATTTATGAATGGGGGCACCCCCACGATATTTCGGCAAAAGAGAAGCGTGCACATTGATGCAGCCATATTTCGGTGCATCAAGCAATTTCTTCGGCAAAATCTGTCCATACGCCGCGGTAATGATCAGATCAGGCTCGAGCGCTAACACTTCATCCAAGGCTTCTTCTGCCTTGATTTTCTCCGGTTGCAATACCAAAAGTCCATGACGCAAAGCCGCCTCCTTCACGGGGGGCGGCGTCAATACTTGCTTGCGTCCAACGGGACGATCGGATTTTGTTACGACTCCAACCACGTTGTAGCCTGCTTCGAGTACAGCCGTAAGACTCGATACAGCAAAGTCAGGAGTACCCATAAACAGGATGCGAGCATCTTTCAAATGGTTATTCCCCTTCCTGGTTCGGGTTTACTTTGTACACCTTGTCAGCTACATCGATAAAGAGGACACCATTCAAATGATCGATCTCGTGTTGAGCGCAACGGGACAACAGGTCGTCTGCCTCGAGCTCAACCACATTCCCGTTACGATCATGACCGCGCAGTTTGATCCACTTGTGGCGGCGAACGTCTCCTTGCAGGCCAGGAATGCTCAGGCAGCCTTCTGGATAATCGTATTGCTCACCTTCATGCTCAACGATTTCCGGATTGATCATTTCAATCAGTCCATCACCGCAATCCATTACGATGACACGCTTGGAGATGCCCACTTGTGGAGCAGCCAAGCCTACACCGTCTGCATCGTACATCGTATCTGCCATATCATCAAGCAGCTTGTGCAAGTTGGAATTAAATTTGGTTACAACCATTGCCTTTTCACGCAAAATCGGATCTGGATGTTTTACAATTGTGCGAATCGCCATGTGTTTCATATCCTCCCTAAAGCAGTACGTAAGGGTCGACGTCAATCGTCATCAATACTTTCTGCTGTTTGTTCCATTCTTCAAACGCAGCCGTCGCCTGAGCGAGCAGGTCTGACAGTTGCGGTTCATCACGATATTTTAGCATGATCTGAAAACGAAATCTATCCTTCACCCTCGCAATGGGCGAAGCGACTGGGCCCAAGAGGACCGTTGTCTGTGCCAAACGCTGCCGCAAATAGTCAGCCATTGTATGCGCACCACGGATAACAACAGGTACATCCTCGTGGCTAAACGTAATTAATACGAGACGGAAATACGGCGGGTAGCCTGTTCGTCTGCGCTGCATCATTTCATCCTGATAAAATGCGGGATAATCATGCTTGGTCGCATGGACAATGCTGTAGTGTTCTGGCGTATACGTCTGAATCAATACTTCTCCGTCCAGTTCATGCCGTCCTGCCCGTCCACCTACCTGCGTCAGGAGCTGAAATGTCTTTTCCGCCGCACGGAAGTCAGGCAGATGCAAGGAAGTATCCGCTGCAATGATTCCCGCTAGCGTCACTCGTGGAAAATCAAGGCCCTTGGCAATCATCTGGGTACCGAGTAAAACGTCGCCTTGACCCGCGCGGAATTTGTTTAGCAGCTCTTCATGAGAGCCTTTACGCGAGGTCGTATCCACGTCCATGCGGATGACCCGGATTCCAGGGAAAAGTTTGGCCAGCTCCGCTTCCACCTTTTGTGTTCCGGTACCAAAAAAGCGTATATGCTCACTCTGACACTCCGGACAATGCTTAGGCTGTGCGATGGTATATCCACAGTAATGGCAACGTGCCGTATGATTCGTTTTATGATAAGTAAGCGAGATGTCGCAATGAATGCAGCGCATCGTATAGCCACAGGATCGACACATGACAAAGGTAGAGAAGCCTCTTCGGTTAAGGAAAATGACCATCTGTTCTTCTTTTGCCAATCGATCTGCAATCATCTCATGCAGCTTCCGGCTGAACATCGAACGATTCTGGGACTGAAGCTCCTCTCGCATATCCACGACATGTACCTGCGGCATCGGACGGTTCCCGACGCGCTCTGGCATGCGCAACAGCTCGTAGCGGCCTCGGGTAGCCAGTGCATACGTCTCCAAGGCAGGAGTCGCGCTTCCCATGACGAGTACACCCTGATTCTCTTTCGCTCGCCACAGGGCTACTTCCCGTGCATGATAGCGAGGGGTCTCTTCTTGCTTATACGAGCTCTCATGCTCTTCATCAATCACAATCAAACCAACATTCCGAAACGGAGCAAAGATGGCAGATCGTGCACCTACCACCACTTTGACCTGTTTACGAATGATCTTGCGCCACTCGTCATAGCGCTCTCCTTGTGACAACGCACTGTGCAAAACAGCTACGTCTGCACCAAAACGGGCCTTGAAGCGCTCCACCATTTGCGGAGTCAGTGAAATTTCCGGAACGAGAAAGATCGCCTCGCGCCCTTTTTCCAACGTACTTTCGATCGCTTCGAGATACACTTCTGTCTTCCCGCTTCCGGTAACACCGTGCAGTAAGTAAGAAGCATACGTCCCCGAATCAATCGATTGCAAGATAGGTGTCAGTGCCGCTTCCTGCACCGAGGTAAAGACAGGCTTTTGCTTTTCCTGGAAACGTCGATTGGCGTACGGGTCCCGGTAAACCTCCACTTGCTCGATCGCGATCCAGCCTTTTGATTCCAGGCTTTTTAGCGGAGAACGCGTTATTCCGTATTCATCCCGCAGCATTTGTACAGACAAGGACTGCTCCTTGTGCATGAGCATCAGTTGAAGGACACGGCGCATCTGCTCCGCCCGCGCTGGCAACGAACTTATCGCTTCCTCCAGCTTACCCTCATCCAATAAACTCCGGACAAATGATTGCTGCTTGCGGGTAATTTTGTCCCTTACTTGATATTCGGTAGCAAGCAGACCACTCTGTATCCAACCCGGAACGAGCAAATACTCCTCCGCAAATTGTTTCTCTACTTCTGCTAGCGGTAGTTGCCGTTTGCGGAACAATTCCCACAGAAGCCCCGATCTCCCGCATGCCTCTTCGTCCAATGCGTCTGTCGCCGTCAGCCACTTCTCCGACTTCCCTTTGAGCACAGCAGGAAGCATCGCCTGTACAGCCGTTACCCACGGACACAAGTATTGCTTGGACATCCATTCGCTCATCTTTAACAGCTCTGGCGTAAGAGGAGGAGTATCGTCTTGTACCTGCACGACATCTTTTAGTCGCGAACGATCTGGTATGGCTTCGTCGTCCTCGACGATCCCAATGACATAGCCTTGCAGTTGACGGGGACCAAATGGGACAACCACACGGCTACCAATGCGAATCAGTGGACGCAACCAAGGCGGAACATGGTAATCAAAAGGTCGATTCGTTCGATTGACCGGAACGTCCACGATAATTTGAGCAATCATGACAGGTCTCGAAGCGGTTTATGTTCTTGTACTGCAAGGACAGCATCAAACAACTTGTCTGCCACAGCCCGCTTGCTCAATTTATCCAATGCCAGTTGCTCTCCGCCACGGGTTAGCAAGGTCACGATATTCGTATCGCTCCCCATACCTGCACCCTCGAGCAATACGTTATTGGCTACGATCATATCGAGATTTTTTCGCTCCAGCTTGGACTGGGCATGCTGCAACACATTTTGGGTTTCTGCTGCAAAGCCCACGACGAATTGCTTCGTTTTCCGATCACCAATGGTCTTTAAAATATCGGGTGCTTTCTCCAGCTCCAGTTCGAGTGGACCATCACCCTTTTTCATCTTATGTTCAGATACATGCTTTGGTCGATAATCGGACACTGCTGCTGATTTGACGACGATGTCACAGTGAGGCAACTGCTCCATGACGGCATCAAACATTTCTTGTACCGATTCCACCGCGATGAATTCCACTCCATCAGGAGGTGCCAAGGAAGTCGGCCCACTGATCAGTGTGACCTTCGCCCCTCTGTCTCGTGCCGCTTCCGCGATAGCGTAGCCCATTTTGCCTGAAGCATGATTGGTTATGTAACGAACTGGATCAATTTTTTCACGGGTCGGTCCAGCTGTGATCAGTACATGCTTGTCCTGCAAATCTTTTTCTCGGATCATTTGTCTAGTCTCATCGGAAGCAAACCATTGACGAACAGCTTCGACGATTTCCTCTGGCTCCGCCAAACGTCCTTTGCCAATCCATCCACATGCCAAGAGCCCGACACCCGGTTCAACAAACCGATAACCATAGGCCGTCAGCTTATCCATATTTGCGATAACTGCAGGGTGATTGTACATATTGACATTCATGGCAGGCGCGACCATGACAGGCGCTTTCGTAGCCAGTACAGTCGTCGTCAGCATATCATCCGCTATGCCATTCGCCATTTTGCCAATCACGTTTGCCGTTGCTGGCGCGATCAATACGAGATCAGCTCGATCAGCCAGTTCAATATGGCTAATCACATGCGGGTCTGGCTCTGTAAATGTATCCGTATAAACAGGTAGGTGAGACAAGGCTTGAAACGTTAAAGGCTGAATAAACTGTAAGGCACCCTCTGTCAAAATGACATGCACCAATGCACCTGCCTGTGTCAGCTTGCTGGTCAATGCAGCAGCCTTGTAAGCAGCGATGCCGCCCGATACCCCAAGAACAATTCGTTTTCCTGCAAGCGAATGCATCTGCACTCTCTCCCTTCTCCCCTATCCGAAATCCGAAAAAAACAACCTCGTGAGGTTGTTTTTAAAGGTGACTGCTTATTTGCGACCGTCCAAAAACTCGTGAACGAGCTCGTCGGAGATGAACTCTTCCAGTGCCAAACCTACAAACTTTTTGGATTTTGGTCTCACCACTTGAATTTCGCTGTTTTCGCGAAGCTGACGCGCACGCTTGGATGCTACTGTCACCAGGATGTACTTGCTCTCTGCTTTTTCGGTCAATTCGTCAATAGATGGATACAACATAATTCTATTCAACCTCCTGTAACCATTTGCTATATTTGTGAACCTGACGATCTTTTTTCAGATGCTCCGCTGTAATAATCGCTTGAATTCGATCGCAAGCCGATTCGATGACGTCATTGACGACTACATAATCGTAGTGGTCCATGAGCTCGATTTCAGCACGCGCCACTTCCATGCGCTTGCGAATAATCTCTTGTGATTCTGTCCCGCGTCCCACGATCCGGTTTTCCAGTTCGTTTAAATCAGGAGGAGCCAGGAACAGGAATGTACCTTGCGGGAAGCTCTCTTTCACTTGAAGCGCACCCTGAACTTCGATCTCAAGAATAACATCGCGCCCCTCATTCAGCATATCGTCCACGAACTGACGAGGTGTTCCGTAGTAATTTCCTACGTATTCTGCCCATTCCAGAAGAGCATCTTCTTCAATCATCCGCTTGAACTCTTCCTGGCTTTTAAAAAAGTAATTAACTCCTTCTACCTCTCCAGGACGCGGCTGGCGTGTGGTAGCGGAAACAGAATACACCAGATCAGGCATCACTTCACGAAGTGCCTTGCATACTGTTCCTTTTCCCACACCAGCTGGTCCGGAAAGAACCAAAAGGAGACCACGATCAACCATACTCATTGTTTACACTCCTACTTTATTCGTCCGATTCGTCATCCTTCGTAGTCAAGCGCTGTGCCACTGTTTCTGGCTGTACCGCTGACAAAATCACGTGATCGCTGTCTGTAATAATGACTGCACGTGTACGTCTCCCATAAGTAGCGTCCACAAGCATGTTGCGATCGCGCGCTTCCTGGATGATCCGTTTGATAGGAGCGGACTCCGGACTTACAATTGAAATAATGCGGTTGGCATTGACAATGTTGCCAAAACCGATATTGATTAGCTTGATTGCCATGACGGCCCAGCCCATCCTTTCATGCTACTCAACATTCTGTATTTGCTCCCGCATCTTCTCCAGTTCTGTCTTGATCTCGACAGCCAGATGCTGAATGCGTAAATGATTCGCTTTGGAAGCAATCGTATTGGCTTCCCGATTCATTTCTTGGAGCAGAAAATCCAGTTTTCGACCAATTGCTTCTTCTTTGCCTAATTGAATGGCAAACTGTTGGCAATGACTATCTAAACGGGTCAACTCTTCACTAATATCACTTTTATCAGCGAAAAAGGCAACCTCTTGCGCTACACGAGCAGGGTCCAATTCAAAAGGTGTCAAACCGGCCCACTCACTTACGCGCTGCTCAAGTCGGCCCTTGTAATCTTCCCTACATAGTGGGGCCAACTGGGAGATCTCCCGCGTCCATGTGTTGACGGCAGTCAGGCGACTGGCTAGATCAGCGTGCAGCAGATTACCCTCGGTCTCTTTCATCGAAACGAGATCCATTGCCGCGCCCCTGACCAGGTCTTGGAGCCACTCTGTCAGCTCCTCCACATTGTCCTCTGACTCTTTGGTATGTATCACGCCAGGAAAGTGTAGCAGATCCTTGACGGTTAAAGGCGTCTCTAGCGAAAAACGCTGAGTCATCTCGCGGGAAATGGAGACTAGCTGTTCAGCCACATCCCAGTCAATGTCCATGACCGTAGCAGAAGAATTTTTCCCTTCCACTGAGACAGTGACATCAACACGCCCTCTTCTGACAAACTGCGCGACTAGCTTACGAATCGAATCCTCAAGCATATTCCATGCTTTGGGCAGGCGCACGACAATCTCAGAAAAGCGGTGATTCACTGCACGAATCTCGACTGTTGCTCGAATGGAGCCTTTGCTATCTTCTTTTCTACCGTAACCAGTCATGCTTCGAATCATAAGTTTTCACTTCCATAGACGCAAAATCGTTAATTTATTATAGGAGACAACTCTTGGCAGTGTCAACCGAAGCAACCCCACCACGATGAGATTCCTCCTTGCCCTGACTTATGCTACACTGTGACTGGCAGCTCTCTATCTATTATTCTAGCCATTTTTTTGATCTGAGGTGACTTTTATGGCATTTGATGGCGTAGTAACCCGCTCCGTTACGCGGGAATTACATAAACTGGTAGGAGGACGCATCTCGAAAATCCACCAGCCCCACCATAGCGATATTGTTATGCAAGTACGGACACAAGGAGAAACGGTAAAGTTCCTCCTGTCTGCAAACCCGACTTATCCGAGACTTCATATCACGACAGAAGAATTCACGAATCCGCTGGAAGCTCCGATGTTTTGCATGCTATTGCGCAAGCATTGTGAGGGCGGTGTAATTGAATCTGTCCAGCAAATCGGGATGGAGCGAATCATTCACATCGACGTACGCACGCGGGACGAGCTGGGTGACACGGCTGTCCGCCGAATTATTGTCGAGATCATGGGCAAGCACAGTAACATCATCCTCATCGATCCTGCAACCGGAATGATTTTGGATAGCGCCATGCATGTGACGCTCGCCATTAGCCAGTATAGACAAGTTACGCCTGGCAGACCTTATGTTTCTCCTCCGAGCCAAGATAAGCGCGACCCTCTTACTGTAACCGAGCAAGCGTTTATTTCTTCCCTCGACTGGAACGGCGGTCGTTTGGACAAGCAAATCGTAGAAGGCTATACCGGGATCAGTCCGTTATTGGCAAAAGAAATTTTGCACAGAGCCGGCCTTGCGAATCATGAAACACTGTGGGCTGCCTTTTCACAGGTGATGAAGGCAATCAACGCTCATGAGTATGTTCCATCCATTGTACAGGCAAACGGCAAAGCGTATTTTCACGTCGTCGAGCTAACTCATCTCTCAAACGGGGTTACCACCCCCTATCCTTCCATTCAAGAATGCTTGCAGGCATTTTACGAAGGAAAGGCGCTCCGTGACACTGTCAAGCAGCGTGCGCACGATTTAATTCGTTTTGTCACTTCTGAGCGCAATAAAAATGAAAAGAAAATCGAGAAGCTCGAACAAACATTGCAAGATGCGCATGAAGCAGATCAGTTCCGCCTGTACGGTGAATTGATCACCGCCAATATGCACCAAATGAAGCGAGGGGATCGCGAGCTCGTCACAGTCAACTGGTATGATGAAGCGGGAGGTACCATCACGATTCCGCTCGATCCGTTGAAGACCCCTTCGGAAAATTTACAGTCGTATTACAAGCGGTATAACAAGGCCAAAAACAGCCTTTCCATCGTGAGTGAGCAGATTGAGCAAGCGCATGCTGAACTCTTGTATTTGGACGGCGTATTGGTTCAACTGGAACATGCCACCTTAAAAGATGCAGAAGAAATTCGCGAGGAGCTCGTTGAGCAAAGCTACATGCGAGATCGTAAAAAACGCGGTCCGCGCAAGAAAAAAGAGACCAGACCAGAGCTGGATACGTACCTTTCTTCGGACGGTATTGAAATTTTGGTCGGTAAAAACAATAAACAAAATGAATACTTGACCAACAAGCTCGCATCGTCGCAAGAAACATGGCTACACACCAAGGATATCCCTGGCTCCCATGTCGTCATTCGCGCTCGGGAATTTTCAGATGAAACGTTGCTTGAGGCAGCGAATCTGGCGGCTTATTTCAGTCGTGCCAAAGAAGGAAGTCAAATTCCCGTAGACTACACGCTCATCAAGCATGTAAAAAAACCGAGCGGGGCCAAGCCTGGCTATGTGATCTACGAGCAGCAACGAACGCTGTATGTGACACCAGATGAAGCACTGATCCGCCGTTTGAAATCAAACACCTCTTCTACGAATAGTGCGACTACCTAAGTTCATACTAAGGGCATGAAAGGTGGTGTTCGCTCTTTGAACATCGTTCTCAAGCTCTTGTTTAACGGAATCATTGCCATTCCAGGGCTTTGGTGGTCGGGGACGTCCCTTATGTTTGCAGTGCTCGCAAGCGTGATTGTCAGTTTACTGGGTTATGTACTTGATTTGACAATCCTCCCGCGTACGAACAATACGTTTGCGAGCTCCGCTGATTTCTTGTTCGTGTTTGCCTCCTTGTGGCTTGGCTGTTACTTGTTTGGTCAGACCATATCCTTATCTGGTTTATTGTTGACGGCATTTGCCATTACGGTGGTCGAATACTTTTTCCATGGATACCTGCAACGGCACGGTGTCCATCATTCCAAACATCCGGGCTGAAGCATCATTTCTATTTTGGAAGGAGGATCAGGATGAACGTCATTGGTATCATCCAGACCGATCTTAACGAATTCAACGTGCTGTTTGAGCAGCAAGGCGGAAACGGACAAGGACAAGGACAGCAATCGCAAAACAGCGGACAAAACAACCAACAAGACCAAGACAGCGACTCGATGTTTCTCAGCTTTCTTGATGAGCAGCCGAGTTCCAATGAAAACAGCGGTCAAGGGAACAGCCAAGGTGGGCAACAGCAAAATGGCGGCGGCCCGCAAGAACTAACCGTTCGCATTAAAGGAATTCCTGAGGGACAAAAAGCAAACTTCCTACAAATGTATCAAATTCTTCAAGACGCCCAAGACTCCCAAACACTTGAAAAGGACCTGACCATTGTCGATCATGGGGATCAAGACCAAGGCTCCCAAAAACAAGGGCAGGGGCAGGGCCACGGCTCGGGCAAACAAAACAAAACCACCCATTAATCAACGTATAAAAAACAAAAACCACCTGGAAGCAGATTCCAAGTGGTTTTTTGTGCTATCGGCAATTCATTGCATTCATAAACGGCCAAGTCCCCGCTCTGCCGTTGACCTCATGTTTCTATAACCTGCGCTCACACAGGTGGGCGACCCTTCTGCACTTCAGCCTTCCCATGCATCCCAAAAGGAGGTGGGCCTGACATCCATCACAGTTTCCGTCTCCCAAAAAACACGTATAAGGTTAGAAACATTTACGGCCTATCGAACATCGCAGGATCTTGATGTCCCTACTTTATCACAGAATGGCCCTTTGCTCAACGGATAAAGTTCCCTTTGGACTTTTATCTCATCCATTTTCACGGAGTTGTCATACAATCCCGAGAATAGTTCTATTCCAATTTCGCCAACCTAGAGAGGAAAACGAATGAAAGGAAGGAAAAACATGCAATTTCGAACAAATATGCTGACAACCTGCTTACTCGCCATGAGCCTGACTGCTGTATCATTCCCCAGCATCCTTTCGCCCGCAGCAGCTAGCACACATTCTCATCCTGTTGGCGAAGACAAGGGGCAATACGAGAATGAATCGTTTCGGAATATTACGATCACCAAAACAGGCGAAGGACAATATACGATTAAGGGTGAAGCACGCGTGAACGAAGCCAACGTTCGATTCGTCGTGACAGACGGAGACAAGACATTGGCCAATAGCTTTGTGACAGCAAGCACGGGTGCCCCCGAGTGGGGGAGCTTTTCTATCGATCTCAAGCTGGACCCGAGCGCAAAATCACCAGCGCTCTCTTTGTTCGAGGAAAGTGCAGCGACAGGACAGCGCATTCATGAGCTAAACATCCCACTGCCAAAATAAATCAGCGCTACGTCCGCTTCAGCTTCGCTTGTACGAGCATCTGAAATTCAGGACGTGCGATCAGGGACGGCTGCTGTTGCTTTTCCCAGGCCAGTGCATATTCTAGGCCGTTTGCTTGGCAGCGTCCCAACCCTTCTTTTGTGACGGCATACGCTTGCTTCGGCAGGCGCCGTACCGCAGCAACCAATTTTTCAACCTCACTTTCGACTTGATTGGCTTCTACCGCTCGATAGATCAAGCCGATTTCCTCCGCTTTTTTCCCTGTAATCTTTTCTCCCAGCAGTGCGAGACGCTTCGCCCACGCCGTCCCAACAAGCCTTGGCATAAGGTATGTCCCGCCAAAATCCGTTGTCAGACCAATCTGGACAAAAGGCTCCTGCAACAGGGCGTCTTCCGTCGCAATGACAAAATCAGCATGCAACGCGAGATTGAGTCCCGCTCCGACGGCTACTCCCTCGATGACTGCAATCACAGGCTTTGGCATTTGATGCAAGTTAGTGATGAAATCATTAATGATCGTCAATGATTGATCAGCGTCACTCTTATCCGTCAGCGCAGTCAACACGCCCAAATCAGCACCGGAGCAAAAGTTCCCCCCTGCTCCCCGCAAAATAAGCACATCGACCTCCTCATCTGCTGAAGCTTTTGAGATCGCGTCCTGCAAAAGGGAAAACATTTCAAGCGTCATCGCATTGAGGACGTGTGGCCTGTTGAGCGTAATCGTGCAGATTCCATCAACTTTTGTTACGATCAGTTGCGTATGATGATCCTGTTCCATCATTTTTCTCACCCTTTCCTATAAAGAAGCGGCAGGAATAACCCCCTGCCTTTGCAGCCTGCTCAAATCCTCCTCTGTGAGGTTCAGCTTGCGTTTGAGCAGCTCGTACGTGTAATCGGTGTGCCACGGGGGTGACAACCGCTCCGCCCTGTAACGATGCGCGAGACTCTCCCCATGATCGGGCGACTTCTTTTCCAAATAAGGCAGCGTATACGCTATCTCCCTGTTCGCAACGTATGGATTATCTACCCAGTTTTCCCAATCTTCAACGGCGGTCAGACAGCAATCCACTTCACTGCCCAGTTCACTCCACTCGGCTTGGGTTCTGGACAGAAACAGTGCTTTCATATCGTCAAACACCTCTGGATGCAGAGAAACGCTAGCTCGGTGGCATAGCTCCCAGTCTGCTCTTCCTACCGCACGGCAAAAATTGAGCCAGAACTTTTCTTCCAATGCAGCAAGTGCGACATACTGGCCGTCTGCTGTCTCATACACCTGATACGCCAGCAGACTCCCTCTCCCGGTCTCCCGTCCAATCGAGGAGCTGTATGACATAAACAGTGCATGAAGCCCTGTCCAAGAACTAAACAAGTCAGCCGACGAAACATCCAAATATGCTCCTCGTCCTGTCCGCGCACGTTGAACAAGCGCCGCGCATATTTGTTCACTGGCATACAACCCGAGCGCATAATCAGAAAGCGGAATATCTGCAACGACAGGCTTGCCTTCCAGATCGCGAACCAGTGAGAGAAATCCGCTTACTGCCTGGACATTCAAGTCATGCCCCCCTATTTGGTATAGCTCGCCGCTTTGGCCATAGCCCGTCACGGAGCAATAAATGACAGCAGGGTGCATCTCGAACAGGCGATCGTAATCCAGTCCCAAATGACGCATCACACCTGGTCGATAGCTTTCCACCACGACATCAGCCTGTCTGGCCAGAGCAAACGCGAGCGCTTTTCCCTCATTCGTCCGCAAATTCAAGGAAATACTTTTATGATTGCGATGTGAACGCAGGTAAAACGCTCCCGTCTCTCTAGCTTCAGGATGAGAAGGTCTGATTAACGGTGAGTGAGTTTTGTCGTGAAACGGTTCCACCTCAATGACCTCTGCCCCCAAATCAGCCAGGCGCATCGTACAAATCGGACCTGGAAGATGGCGAGAAAAATCAACTATCGTCACTCCCGTCAACATGATTTAACTCCCCCCTTCACCGACTACACTCTCTTGTAATTCGAGATGAACGACTGTTCACCCTCTTTTTAAATAGAAAATTCAAACAAATATAAAAAGCCGTCCCAAGTGGAACGACTTTTCCAAGAACGGTTATTTAATAAACCGGAGAGTGAGCGGGTAACGGAATTCTTTTCCCTCGTTCGCTTTCACCGCAGCGATAATAACGAAGATCGCCCAAAAAATAAAGAGGGCTCCCAATAAAAGTGCGCCGATAAAAATGATGATCAGCAAACTTGAAATGGCGGCATAAATCGTCACCGAGATGCTAAAATTCAGTGCCTCTTTTCCATGCTGATAAAAAAAGGCTCCCTCTTCACGCTTGATCAACCATACGATTAAAGGTCCTAGTACATTGCCGAACGGAACGATAAAACCAAGGAAGGCAGATAGATGCACGATCATCGCCCACATTCGTTCCTCTTTCCCATTCAGGAATTGCATATCCATACCTCCATTAATCCTTTTCCTCTATTGTACGACAAATTGCGCAAAACTTGCGAAAAAACGAAAAAAGCGCCACCACGGCGCCTTTCTCTATTAATACTTGCTCTCGTGACTTCCACCGTAACCGCCGCCGTACCCTCCACCGTACCCGCCACCATGAGAGGAGCCGTAACCATCATAGCCGCCGCCAAAGTGGCCCCAACCACCATAGTGGCCTCCACCTCCACAATGTCCGTGTCCCCAACTACGACCGTATGGTTTGCAATGGGTTTTGTAGTGTGGCTTGTAGAAGCAATGCTTTCTGTACACTTTCTTTTCGCAGCATTTAAAGCATCTGCGACGAGATCTTCTGCATCCGCAACTCATTAACCTCACTCCTTCCTGTTCGTTACATCTACAAGGTATGTAGGTGAAGGCATATCGGCATGGACATCAGTCTATACACTAGTCAAAATCAGCGGATGTCTCGTAGGCTATTCAGTATGGTCAATGGGTAACGAGCTTGCGCAGCTCATTAATACCATGGTGGTCAGGAATTTCTTGAAATTCCTTTACTTTTGGCAGCGTAAGCAAATGTGGTTTCACCATATAGCCAGGCTTGGAAATATACACGACGTCAGAGGATGCAATCAAATCAAACACTTCTGCATGGTTCGCTTCTATTGTCCGAATATCCAAGTGCGTAATGCCTGCGTTGTAGAGATCATTGATCATACCCGCACCACCTCGTATGGTCGCACAGATCAATCCGACTTTCGTATTTCGTGGGTAGGCCTCCATGGCAGGGATCACCGTCGTTGGGTCCGGGATAAAATCAAGGCTAACGATCGGAGGCGCATCCTGCGGGAGTTTCAGGTTAACGGAAGGTGGGATAACGATGGCTTTGTATTGCTGCAAAAAATTTGCATCGCATTCTACCTGCTGAGAAAAATCCTCGACGGTTCTCCCTTCAACCATCACACTCGGAAGATGGTACTGCACCAAACGCATATATTCAGTGACCTCCAGCTCTGTGAACCGCAAAAAAAGAACCGGAAACTGATTGATTTCTTGCAAAACACAGGACAGAACGCGCGAGAATTCATCCATGGTATAGCCCATTGCTTTTACTTTATGAATGGTTTCTTTGGCGAGTAAAGCAAGATGGATCGGGTTACGTGACAAGAGCGTGTCACTTGCACTATTGGTTACAATCGTCCCCCTCCCTTGCCGACAATCAACTAGCCCTTCTTGCTGGAGACGCAAATACACGCTGCGAACGGTGTTGTAATTGACTTTCAACTGTGCCGCCAACTCCCTTACCGTTGGCAGCTGCTCTTGGGAAGGAAGCTCACCGCTTCGAATCGAGGATGAAATTTGTTGATATAATTGCTCGTGATAAGATATATTGGATTCCTTTTTCAAGGTCAAAGGTAGCATGTATTCACCTCTCCAAAAGTAATTGAAATGATCGTAAAGGAATTCAAAATCTATCGTCAATAGAAGGGAAAGCATGAAGCCAGTGTACCGGGTCATACTAATTCAGATGACAATTCCTTAGGAAGAAGGTGCCTTCGTGGGAGAACACAGCCGTTTTCGTGAAGGAGAAAAGTCTCCGAAAAATGCCGTATACATGGAGATTGGTGAGTCTGGTGCAAGTGTGCAGAACCCGATGATCATCGAGCTTTCCAGAGGGGAAAAGTTCCCCGCTACACGAAATAAAAATCGCGTATGGACGCAAAAGTAAGGAATGCAAAAACCAACCTGGCACCATGCACAAGGTTGGTTCTCTTTTTTACTACTTTTCGTCGTCTTCATCCTCTTCGTCTTCTTCATCGCCGCTCAAGTAAATAATGGCGACACCCAAGCTCTCCAATAACGAAAGGACTTCTTTGTTCAACTCCTGATCCATGAGCAATCCCAGGCTTTCCACGAGCTCGAGCTCTTCCAGTTCTCCCTGTTCAGCATCCTCGATCAGTTCTATGATTTCGGTCATTCGCTTTTTTTCCAATACGGCTACGAGTTCATCTCTTGTCATAAATGGTTTTACACCTCATTTTCTACTCTCTATGCTTTATAATAGTACATAAACGAACCATTGAAAACCAAGTAGTGAGGTGAAGATCACCATGTATCCGCAACCGTATCTGGATTATTTGATCCAGTTTCATGTAGAACGCGATTATTTTGAGTGTCATGAGATTCTTGAGGAGTATTGGAAAAGCGCTCCTCCACATGAGCGACAGCCAGTGTGGGTTGGTTTGATTCAAATCTCCGTCGCTCTGTATCACCAGAGACGCGGGAATCAGTCAGGTGCAATCAAAATGCTCACAAGCGCCATATCCCTTGTCAAAAAGCATCAACTTGACATCCAAAAGCTTGGGTTGGATAGTGACAGTCTGGCTAACCTGCTTGAAGAGCGCCTGACGGAAATCCAAAATGGTCAGCCCTATCGAAGCCTGTCCCTGCCCATGTCCGATGCTTTGAAACAGGCGTATCAAGAGGCTTGTACGATGCAAAATCACCCTGAACATCGGGATAGCGATATGCAAGACGCCTACTTGCTGAATAAGCATACCTTGAGGGATCGAAGCGACGTTTTGGCAGAACGCAAGCAACAGCTGCAAATGCGCGAAGCACGTCGAAACAACGAGTCAAACTAGTCTGCGTACAGCTGCAAATAACTAGCCGGGACAGCATCGCTCAAACAATAGCGCTCACCCACGCGGTAAAAGCAAATGCCGGCTTCATGGGCCTCCTTTGCATTCACAGTGACGAGGCGCAATGTGCCTGTCGGCTCTCCTATATGCTCCGGTCTTTCCGCAAGCTGCACATACTCACTGGCAATTGGCAACAGGCCACCAGTGAGTACTTGTTTCCATAATTTTCGATGTGTCCCGTAATAAAGAACGTCAGGTGGTACCATCTCGATGAGCTTGCTTTTTGCAATCGTGGGCAAAAATCCGTAAGTAGCTCGAATGAGTGCTCCACCGTCCCATTCGATACTCCGCTCCGGATCGAATTCCACGACTTGATGAAGATCTTGCCTAGCTATGTATGAGCACCCTTTCAGCGTATGAAGATAGTCCAGCAACGGCTCAATCGGGGTATATCCATACGTGTCATAGTAGAGTTGAAATGCTTCACTGTTTTGCCGAAGTATACTGAGCAATCGCTTACGCAGTCTCGTTTCTTCATGAATCGCCAGCATCCGTTTCACCCTCCTATCCGGTCAATAAATCCAGAGACCCACAGCTAGTGCGAGACCCAAATCCGCGAACAAATGACTAATCCAGTTTGGGTAAATCGAAGGAAACATTCCTTTCATCCATCCCCAAATTAGCCCTGCTCCAAAAACCATCGACGTAATGAACAAGCCGTTTCGAAAACCAAAGAGGATCGTAGAGATAATCAGGTGATACAAGGAATAAAAAAAGCTGGAAAGAAAAATGGACATCAAGCGGGATAAGGATGCGCGCAACCGCTGCAATACGAAGCCTCGCCAGAACAACTCTTCCAGCAGCGAGTTAATGAAAACGAGGTAGAACGAAAAACCCCAAATCCAGCGGCGTTCAATCCCCCATGTCTCCATACCTGCTCGAACGGCTTCAGGTCTTCCCGGTTCCTGCAGGAGCAACCAAAGCCCAGCCAGCACTCCTGTCAACATAAGAACGCCTAATGCCAGTCCGTATAAAGTACCCTGCCATTCAAAACTTCCCCACGCTAAACGCCAGTGCCTTTGCAAATCTCCTTCCCACCATCCGTGAATGACGGGGATACAGATGCAAACAAGCACATGAAAAGAAAAGAACGTGACAATCACGCTATGCTTTTCCACCAGTCCGTAAAAGATCGTGAGTGTCGCAGCGAATCCATACACGATCAACAGTAGCAACGTCCGTTTTCGCGCCATTTACGAATAGCTCCTTTTGGGCGTAATGGCCGCAGTATTGCGTTAGTTTGTCCGTTATGAACACGAAGAATACCCACAAAGACAATAAATATACAAGCGTTTGCATGAATGCTATACTTGAGAAATCGCTTTTTATCAAATGAATGGATCGGTTCAAATTTTTACCTATCTAACGAATGTTTGGAGTGGCTCTCATGTTATGGCGTAATCGTACCTTTCTGCTTTTAATGAGCGGAGAGATCGTCGCGGGAGCGGGCATGTGGATTTCGATTATTGCCAATCTTGCGTTCATGCAGAAACTCGTTCCTTCTGATACGGTGAAGGGCTTGATTCTGATGTGTGGGTTGGTGGTCAGCATCCTCCTCGCCCCTAAAGCAGGTGTGGTAATTGACATGTACGACAAAGGCAAGATCATGCTGTTTGCCAGCCTGGTCCGAACACTCAGCCCCGTCTTCATGTTCCCGGCTCTTGCCAACGATTCTCTTCTGTGGATGATCGTATCTTTGATCGTGATGCAATGCTCTGCTGCGTTTTATTTTCCGACCGTGCAGGCTTCCTTGCCAGCCATCCTTTCCCAGGACGAGTTACTCAAGGCGAACAGCGCATATCTGAATATCTCTACCCTCTCGCGCATTGGAGGAACAGCAATCGGCGGTATACTCGTTGCCTCCATGGACCTGTCCATGCTGTATGTGTGCTCCATCATCGCGTACGCTGTACTCGCTGTCGTCACACTCTTTCTCCGTATTCCGCAAGTGACTTCTCGGAAAATTCAGGAAAAAGTGGAGTTTCGCGAAGTACTGACGATCTCGCGACAGGACCCGGCCTTGTTAGTCGGCTTGATTAATAACGGGTTGATCACCTTGTTCCTTGGAGGATTAAACCTGATGATCTTGAACTTTAGCGAGCTACAACAGGAACCTCAGCTCATGGGATGGATCTATGCAGCAGAAGGAATCAGCATTTTGATTGGGGGGCTCTTGGCAAAACGTTGGATCGGCCGCAGAAACCTCGTGGCAGCGTCCACCATCATGCTCTTTTTCTTCGCGCTGTCCCAGTTTGGCATGTCATTCGCCGATAACAAATTCATGGTGCTCGCTTCCTTCTCCATGTTCGGCTTTGTCGTTGCTTTCTTCTTCCCGGTTACCGCAACGATTTTCCAGAAGCGTCTACCTCCACACCAGCAAGGGCGATTCTTTTCTTTCAAAAGCATGCTGGATCGTGGATTCTTCTTGTTGGCTCTCGCGATTACAGGAGTTGGGCTGGACATTCTCGGCATTAGCGGCTACCTCCTCTTCATCGGCTCGGTGACAGTGCTCTTTGGCTTATTGACTTTCTTCTACAGTAAAAAGCATAAGCTGGATGTGCGCTCCCACGATGAAGCAGCTGCCTAGAATCGGAATGTAACGTACCATGACAAACGCTTTCCCACTGACCATGCTTTGGTGTACACTAGTGAAAGTATGTTGAACCTTATGGAGGCGTTCTTCCATGCAGATACTTTCCTCTCCCGTTTTGGGAATCCTGCTGCCTCTCGTGATGGCTATTGCAGTGATCTTTGTGAGAATGCGTCGGCAAAAAAAGCCGGCTTCTGCAAAAAGCATTATTTTGCCACCTTTCTTTATGGCGACAGGGTTTGCAATGTTCTTGTTCCCCGAGGCGCAATTACCGCCCAAGTTTGATATTGCAGCCTTTGTGGTTGGGCTTATCTTTTCGATTCCGCTGATTATGACGTCACGCTTCGAAATCATTGGGCAAGATGTGTATTTGAAACGGTCCCGTGCGTTTTTCTTCATTTTGTCCGGACTGTTGGTCATCCGACTGATTATTAAACTGATGATCAATGATAGCTTTACACCGATTCAGACAGGTGGACTGTTCTTCTTGCTCGCATTCGGCATGCTCGTACCTTGGCGTATCGCGATGCTGGTGATGTACCGAAATTTAACTAAAAAGACGTTTGGCACCTAGTAAAAAAACCACCTCCAGTGCGAGGTGGTTTTTTTCTCAAAACGCTACATAAAACGGATGCTCTTCTTCTCGTAAACACAACTCAATCCGTTTGCAGAGGCTCTCTTCTAAACGACTATTCCAGCGCTACTAGAAAGTAAGATCCTCCATCAATCTTATACTCGCTATTCTTGCTTGCTCCTTCCAGCCTCGCAAAAAACGGTCGTTGCCCGCGATTTTTCCATGCAGTCAGCGCCAATCCCTCCTCAGTCGGTTGACAAAGCACTACATTTCCACCCGGAAGTTCAAATGCTTGGCAGATGGCCCCCAGTTCTTTATCGTGGAATGTTTCGCTCTTCTTCCATCCAAACCAGCTTTGCCAACGTGCTGTTGCCTCCTCCAGATCTGTTACTGCATAGCCTACTGACTGGAGATGCGCTGCACCGTTCGGATGAGCGGCAATGATGCCACGATTTGTCAAATCATCTATTCTCTCCTCATCCGTTTGCGACCATTCGATGAGAAATGGCGGTAGAAGTGCACTATCTGCATCTTCGAGGAACAGCATCCGCCACCGAAGCGTCGTGCCATCATCACGCGTACGACTTCCCGCAACTGGTCCAGTAACCTGCAAACCTTGGATTCGCAGGCGCTCTGCCCACGCATCCATCTCGTTGGTCCGAAGCGCAATCTGGCCAAATCCTTCTCCCTTTGCCTCATCCTCGATGCATTGACGTACGAGCGGATTATCTGATTGTCGCGCAAGCTCCTTGTGTTCAACCGCCAAAAATTCAACATAAGAAAGCCCGAAATAACTAAGGCTATTCCATGTCCCCCAAGACGCATGACGCCCTCCAGCTACCGCATGAAAACCCGCTTGGCAAAATTGTTCCGATGCTTCCTGTGGAGTTCGCTGTACAAAATGAACCAAATGATCAAAAGTTAATCGCACCTTTTCTCGCCTCTTTTCGTAATACTTATAGGATATCAAAATTCATTTATGTAAGGATAGAATCACAAGGGGGAAAAATGAACGAGACCAGATCAAGTCGGGTAAAAGCTCGGCGCAAGAAATCACGTAAAACATGGGTACGTGTTGGAAAGAGCACGCTCCTATTTAGCGTATTGGCCATCTTCGTCGTCGGAACCTATTACCTATTCCAAACTGCCATGGATGGAAAATATGCCAACCCGAACGAGCAGCCTGCTCCTGACAATACTGTGAACCAAAAGACCTCTGTGCAGCTCACCTTTGTCGGTGACATCATGATGTCCGGGAATGTAGAGAAAACCTTACTCGCAAACAGCTATGACTACCCATTCAAGCATGTAAGCTCACTCTTTTTGCAAGATGATATCACGATTGCCAATTTGGAGACGCCGATCACTGCCACAGGTGTTGCCGCACAGAACAAGGCGTATGTCTACAAGTCATCGCCACTTGCTGTTCCTGCCATGAAAAACGCAGGGATTGATGTGGTGAATCTCGCCAATAATCACTCCATGGATCAAGGAGTTCCGGGATTGCTCGATACCTTTGACGCTTTGGACAAGAACCGGATTGAATACGTCGGCGCCGGAAAGGATGCCAACCGTGCCTATTCCCCTGTATTCATAGAAAAGAACGGCATCAAGATCGCGATTCTCGGCTTCAGCAGGGTCATTCCCGAAACAAGCTGGTTTGCAGGGGATTCCCAGCCAGGTATGGCCGCTTCCTATGATCCTACGCTAGCAGTGAAAGCGATCCAAAATGCGAACAACCAAGCGGATCTCGTCGTGGTGATTGCGCACTGGGGAAAGGAACGCTCCGATTATCCTGTCGATCATCAAGAAGAGTTGTCTCGTGCCTACATCGATGCTGGTGCAGATTTGATTGTCGGCGGTCATCCCCACGTACTTCAAGGCTTTGAACGATACAATGACAAATGGATTGCGTATAGTCTCGGCAATTTCATTTTCACACGATCAAGCGAACCCAAGACTTGGGAAACGATGGTTCTGCAAGCAAGCTGTACGAAAAGCGGTGATTGTGAGCTGACGATGCTTCCGTTTCACGCAGAATTGGGACAAGCTGTACCCATGAATGAAAGCAACGGCGCTGCCCTGCTAAAACGTATTGAATCCATTTCTGAGAGTGTAGACATACAAAGTGACGGGCGTGTACAGCCGCGCGCAAAAGCGGTGGAGATTGCCCCCTGACAAAAGAAGCCGTGTTTCCAGGTAACTAGAAATACGGCTTTTCTTCTTATTTTTCCTCTTACTTACGTAGATTCGATAATGGGGAAGCAGCGAATTTCTAAGCCAAAATCATTTTTCAATAGGGACTCGTGCTCTTTACTGATTCCTGTCACGATCAAACCTGCACGCAATACGCCCCCCAAGTCGAATTGGACTTTTAGTTTATGCACGTTGACTCCTGCTTGCTGAAGGAAATACAAGACACGATCTGGCGTAGCAGTATGACATGAGCCCTCTAGATAACACAGGACGCGTTCCTCCGAATCCACCGTGACTCCTGCTTTGTCAGCCGTTTTTTCTTTCCAAGTAGGATGAGGTGTGAATGGCTGTGTCAATAAATAGGCCAAATCCTCTACGACTGCACTTGCTGTAGGGAGCTCTCCTGCCCCTCTTCCTGTAAACAACAAGTCTCCCACGATGTTGCCCGATAGCTGCACAGCATTAAACGCGTCGTGGATTTGCGCCAACGGATGGCTCAGCGGAAGCATGGTTGGTTCAACAGATAGGCGAATTCCTTGTTCAGCTTGATAGGCCTGCGCGATGAGCTTGATCCGGTACCCCAGCTCACTCGCAATCCGAATGTGACCCGCTGATAAATCTGAAATCCCTTTACGAACAACATCTGCTAGCGGCAGCGATTCTCCATAAACAAGCTGTGCCAGGATGTACAACTTGTACATAGCGTCAAAGCCTTCTACATCCGAACGAGGGTCTGCTTCCGCATAGCCCAACTCCTGCGCTTGCTTGAGCACCTCCTGATAAGAGAGCTGTTCTGCTTCCATTTTCGTCAAAATGAAGTTCGTTGTTCCGTTGAGAATACCGCGAACACCTTGGATATCGTTCGTGCGAAGGAACTGCCGGAGCACGCTCAAGATCGGGATGCCCCCTG
The DNA here is from genome assembly GCF_013332495.1 of Brevibacillus sp. HB1.2. NCBI lineage: Bacteria > Bacillati > Bacillota > Bacilli > Caryophanales > Paenibacillaceae > Brevibacillus > Brevibacillus sp. HB1.2. Next base: position 305,169 of record NZ_JABMIU010000002.1, read on the forward strand.
CCACACTCGCTTCATAGGCCAGATGTACTTGATGCTGATTTGCCAAATCGACTAGCTCTGTTCCTTTTTTCGCCAGAAGTTCTTTGTTGGCAGTTACTACATGGCAGCCCTTTTCGATCAAAGCACGGACGTAGTCATAGGTAGGTTCTACACCGCCCATGACCTCCACCACGATATCCACATCGCTTCTCAATACTTCCTCAAAGTCAGTTGTCAGTAAAGCCGGGTCGACATGAACCGCCCGCTCTTTTTCCGAGTCACGCACCAAGGCCTTGACGATCTCAATTCGTTTTCCCAGACGAGAAGCCAGCTTCTCCTGTTGCGAACGGATCGTTTTGATTACGCCTCCACCCACTGTTCCCAATCCCAATAATCCCACGCGTACCACTTCTGCACTCATCCTGACCACCCCATACCCCGAATTTTAGATAAAAAGAAAAGCCATCTTCGATAAGAAGAAGGCTTGTTAGTAGCTAATGCTCCCCCTCCTTATCTCCCAGGACGTATATGTCCTGCAGGAATTGGCACCTTGTCACAAAATATGCGTGACGGTTGCCGGGCTTCATCGGGCCAGTCCCTCCACCTCTCTGGATAAAGAAAATATGAAATTGAAAAAAACCTTCTTCGCTAAGAAGAAGGTTCATCTACTAATAGAGTAACCCGCTTCTTATCTTTCGAGACGAAACGTCTCGCAGGAATTGGCACCTTGTCGCAATATGCAACGGTTGCCGGGCTTCATAGGGCCAGACCCTCCACCTCTCTGGATAAGAACTATTTATGCTGTTGAGCTTTATTCTAAGAAATTCCAAGGCAAGCGTCAACAAAATTCTTTCTTTTCTGATTGTAAGCTGATTTGTCAAGGCTTTCAGTTGGGAGTGAACAGGCTTTCTACCTCTTCCATACTGCAGCAAGTGCAATGAAACACACCCTCCTGACCTTCCTCAGGCAGCTCTTTTTCCTCGACATATCCGCACCATTGGCAAATGAAAAGTTGAATCATCGCACGCCCTCCTCTTCTTTTATCCTGCCCAAAATAAAAAGAACATTTTCCGCTCGACCGTGACGATCGTTAGAAAATGCCAGAAAAAGAGGGACGCACTTGTCCACGCGCTGTTTTTCGCAAGCCATCTCTAACACCTCCCTATCTCCCGTAGGTCTATCAGTGTTGTCGAAACAGGCAGGTCTCCTGACTATGGGTTCATCGTCTAGCGTCGCCTTCCCCGTCTATTTTGATAGACCAGTGGCTTGTTGGACGCTGACTCCCCTCTTACAGTGGCGGGACCGTGTCGGATTTGCACCGAGCTTCCCTATTATCCTTGTGGCGAATGTTACGCCCGAAGGAACCTGTTTCCACCTATGAAATTGTCTTTTCTCACTACTCTCCTCAAATTTTACCTTATTCTTCCTTGTTTAGCGAACATTGTTCGTGGGTCAGTAGCCATTCCTTTCGCCACAAGCCACCCGAATAGCCTGTTAGACTCCCGTTTGCTCCTATAATTCTATGGCATGGCACAATGATGTTCAGCCGATTTTTTCCGTTGGCATTCCCGACAGCCCTCACCGCATTTTCCTTCCCAATCAACGCGGCTAGCTCCGTATACGTAATCTTGTGCGCATAGGGAATGGTGGTCAATGTGTGCCAGACTGATTTCTGAAAGTCTGTCCCTTTCATCCACAGGGAAACAGAAAAGGACTGTCTCTTGCCGGAAAAATATTCGTCCAGCTGTTGCCAGCAAACGAGGAGAGGCTCGTGGCAATTGTCTTCATGTTCAAGCAAAATGGGTTCGTCCCGATCTGTGAATAGGATAGAACATACCCCGTCTTCTGTCCCACTGATTTCCAAGACACCGAGGGGCGATGCATAATCGATTGTCTGTATCCTTTCCATACGAGACCTACCCTAAATACCGCTCTCTCAAAATGGTACTGTGGTGAGCTTCATGTCCTGCAATCACATAAGCCAACGTCCTTGCAGATAGCTTGTTTCCGTTGGCAATTCCTGTACGCAACCACGCTTCTGGAGAGATTCCTCGGACTTGCGCGATAGTCGAAGCACGTACAGCCTTATACTCTTCCAATAAATCAGAGAGGTCTCGTAGCTGAAAACACCCGTGTTCGACAAAAGCATTCTCATCAAAACCGATGAGGGGTGTCTGGTCTCCTCTCGCGATTCTCAGTAAGCGATAGCTCATGATGCGTTCTGTATCGACGAGATGACCCAAAACCTCTTTTAACGTCCATTTGCCTAGTGCATACCGATAATCAATTTGCTCAGGCGCAAGTGACGAAAATAGCGCGACTTGCCTCTCTCCTTGTTGCGTAAGGATCGTTAGCAGCTCCCCCTCCGGTACAAGCCCAATATAATAGTCAAAATAAGCGGCGTATTCATCGCGCTTTGGTCGTCTGAGCATGTATTTCCCTCCCCTTCATTTTGGATAGACAAATGATGTCTCCATTATTCGTTATGTAATCCTTCAAACAATAGGACCCTTGCCGGGGCTGCATCCGTGCCGATCAGCTTGAGTGGTGCAGCTACCAGAAAATAATCGCCTGGGGGGACCTCCGCTAGCCGCAAGCCTTCCACGACAATGACGCCCGCTGCAAACAGTTTTTTATGGGTGGGGTGCCCTTCCTGACTGCGTTCGATTCCAAGTGCATCGGTTCCAATGCCCCGTACCCCCAGCTCACTTACATATTCTGCACCTTCCTCTGACAGAAAGATGAATTCAAAAGAGAACGCCTCTTCAAAAGAGTTTTTCGTTTTAAACAGGACAAAATCTCCTCGCTCAAGATCGAAGCTCTCCAAGTCGGAGCGAGTGATCCTGTCCTCTACCGCTGTGAGATCGAGAACCTTGCAACTGCCCACTAGCTTCTCCAATGAAATACTCTCAAATGTATCGCCAGCATTCACCATGTGCAGGGGAGCATCTACATGGGTACCAGAATGAAGGTCCATATCGATTCTCGATTCTGTTACATAGCCATTGGTAGCGGTACGTATTTTCGGCTGCTTTTCCGGCTTGTTTTTATACACCGTCATTCCTTCGTACACGGTGGCGGTTACATCATACATTTTCATCCCAAATGCCCTCCCCTTTACTTACCGTTTTTTATGATCCGCAGGAAAAACGATTCCCATCTGTCTTCTTACTTCATCCATGACCTGCATGGTCGTTTTGGAGACATCATGTGAATTCGTTGTAGATTGTCTTGCCCCTATCCTTGCCAAGTGTAGGAACTCCCTAATTTCATAATGCATGGTCTTCGGGGTCTGCGGCCTTGTCACTTGCTCGATTCGTCCGTCTCTATAACGAATGTCCACTTCTTTGAGATGGTTGATTCGATCGATCACCATCGTGGCGTCCTCCCCTTGGATTTCTGCTGGCTGATAGGAGGTCGTAATTTTCGAAAAGCTAATGATTGCATCCATCTCTCGATACTTCAAAAGAATGCTGCCTTCCCCGTCCACTCCAGAATCAAGCACAATTCCTTCTGCCTTGATGTCGTCTGGTCTGCCAAAAAGGATGAGTAACGGATAAAGACAATAGATTCCGATGTCCATCAAGGCTCCGTTTGAAAAAGCAGGATCAAAAGCACGTAAAACCTTCCCTTCGCGATAGGCGTCATAGCGCGAAGAATATTGGCAATTGCTAGCAATATAGCGTCGTACTTTTCCAAGCTTGTGCAGGTTGTCTTGTATCGCAAAAAAATTGGGCAACAGCGTAGATTTGACAGCCTCCATGAGCAGCACGTCATTTCTTTTCGCTGCTTCGATCATTTCTTCTACCTCAATTGCATTGGAAGCCAGTGGCTTTTCACACAATACGTGTAGCCCCGCGTCCATGCACTGGATCGCTTGTTCCGCGTGGCAGGAGTTGGGGCTCGCGATATAGACCGCGTCCATATTTTTGCTTGCAGCCATTTCTTCTAGGCTGTTATAGGCGAATGGTGCATGGTACTTGTCAGCGAATTCCTTGGCGCGTTCGATGGTACGTGAATAAACAGCCTGAAGAGAAAATCCTTCAACTTCTTGACCAGCCTGGATAAATTCCTCGGTGATCCAGTTCGTTCCGATTACGCCAAATCGCATCTCATCCGCTCCCTTTTCTTTTGGTCTATCTCGTTGCAGTGACCGGCACTCGTTCTTCGACCTTATCCAGCCACCACACGAATCCGTCCGCAGCCAGCAATTGCTCTGCGGCCTTCGGTCCAAATGAGCCAGCTTCGTACGTAAAGAGCGGCACCAAATTCTCAGCGAAGGCTTCCAAAATCGGTGTCACCCACTCCCAAGACAGCCGGACCTCATCCCAATGCGCAAAGTAGGTGGAATCCCCTCGGAGTGCATCGAACAAGAGCAGCTCGTACGCTTCTGGCACGTCTTTTGTCCCCGCACTGAAATCTACCGTCACCGGCTCAATCTTACCGCTATTTGTCGGATTCTTACTATTTACCTGCAAGGCAATACCTTCGTTCGGATTCACGCTAATGATCAACAAATTTGGCGATGTTGTTTCATTTTGCTCCTGATATAGCTTTTCGTGCGGATTTTTGAACTCAATGACGATCCTGGTTGATTTCTCTTGCAGTCTTTTTCCCGTACGAATATAAAAAGGTACCCCTTGCCAAAACGGGTCATCAATCCAGACACGAGTGGCAATATACGTTTCTGTCATCGAAACTGGATCGACACCAGGCTCGTCCCTGTAGCTAGCCACAGGTGTTCCTTGAATATGTCCTGCACTATACTGACCGCGAATCACGTGGGTGCGGACTTCTTCTTTCTTCATCGGACGCACGGCCGCCATCACCTTGCGCTTTTCTTCGCGGATATGGGCGGAAGTGATTCGCTTCGGAAGCTGCATGGCGATAATCATGAGCATTTGCAGCATGTGATTTTGGAGCATGTCGCGCAGTGCACCGGCTGGCTCGTAATATCCCGCCCGATCCTCGACGCCGACCGTTTCATTCGCCGTAATTTGCACGTTGGCGATGTACTGGTTGTTCCAAAGAGCCTGGAAGACCGGATTCGCAAATTCGAGAGCCTCAAGGTTTTGAACCATCGGTTTTCCCAAGTAATGGTCAATGCGATATATTTCTTCTTCCAAAAATGCTTTCCCCAGCTTTTCATTCAATTCTTCGGCAGATTGCAAATCATGCCCAAACGGTTTTTCAATGATCAGACGCTTCCAGCCTGTCGTTGAACCCAGTCCACTGACCTTAACATTGGTTGCAATTCCCTCGAAATATTGCGGGGCTACTGACAAGTAAAACATCCGGTTTTGCGGGATCTGCAGCTCTTGCTCTCTCTGCAGGACCAGATCATGTAACGTTTCATAAGCACGCGGCTCCATGACATCTACTTCCGCATAGCGACAAGCAGACAAGAAAGCGTCTAGTTCGTGGGAAGCAATCTGAGCTCGACGGGAAAACTCATGGACAGACTGGCGAACAGATTCCTGAAATTCGTCACCAGACCAGGCCCTTCTCCCTACACCGATAATCGAAAAGGCAGCAGACAACTTTTGATCTACATATAAGTTAAAGAGCGCAGGGAAAATTTTGCGTTTGGCTAAATCTCCTGTTGCACCAAAAAGGACAAAGGTCATCGCTTCCATCTACTTTTTCATTCCCTTCATACGTACGCCGTGATGATGGTTTTTGTAGTTACCCTATTATTATTCGAGAAAATCACTGCTTTATCAATATACAGCCTCACGAACGACGCAAGATTGCACGTACCGGACTCCCATCTGCTTCCATCAAAAGCAGCGGCAGTGCGATCAGTTCATAATCACCCGGTTCTACATGATCGAGCAGAAGCCCCTCCAAAATATGAATGTCATACTGATGAAGCCCATGATGAGCAGCCAGTTCCTTGCTGTCCAATGGATCGACAGACGGGACATCTACTCCAATCAGCCGAATGCCTTTTTGGGCGAGGAACGCTGGTAAGTCCGTTCGCAGATGACAGATGGTTGACGGAAACTGATTGGGGTCGCTCCATGATAAGGTTTTGAGCAGCAAGCGTTCCACCCCCTCCAGATCTACCTGGGCAAAATCTTCTGGGCCAATGCTGGAACGTCCCGTAAGCTCTACCACTCTTGCCTCTCCAATATACAAGTCCAAAGGCAATTCAGCTATTTTTCGGCCATCGTCATCGAAGTGGAATGGAGCATCCACATGGGTGCCTGTGTGAATACTCATGGTTACTTTACCAACATTGACTGATCCGCTCTCCGCTTTGGGCCAGTTTACGACATAGTGAAAGGGAGTGTCCCCTGGCCAGGTCGGCATACCTGCCATGAGCGGACGGGATATATCTACTATTTTCATCACGTATCCTCCACCTTCCAGCAACTGTTCGTGCCTATACTCAGCGTACAAAAAAGACTATATTGAGTCAATATTCTAACATTTGTACCAAGAAAAAAGACCGCAGCTTGATAGCGAGCTGACAGTCTTTTCGTTGATGTTAGATTCTGCTATGAAGAGACAGGTAATCCCACACCTCATCATAGATTCCGTTGTAATCCACTTGTTTCAAATGTTCTTTCAAAGTCCGCAACCACTCAATGGTTGTTGGATAGGTAGCTGCAATGGCCTCCCGTAGATCGCTCATTTGAATCGGGCGATCGACCCCTTTTGTTACAACATCATGCCAGACCTGCTCCGTTGCGAGCTCCACTACATACTCGATGTCTGCCCCCGAATAAAACTCTGTCCATCCTGCTAATTGCTCATAATCGAGCGTCTCAGAAGGACGGCCCTCTAGCTTTAAGCGAAAAATATCCTCCCGTGCTTGCCGATCTGGCGGTCCGACAAAAATCCAGTGATCAAAACCAGCTGCTCGGAGCATGGAAGGCTCCAATTCCCATGGAACGTTGGTTGAACCCATCAGGACGAATCGTTCGTCGTATTCGCCTGCCTCCGCTATCTGCTGAAGCCATTTGGAATCGATCCCCTGTCTAGGATAGGAGTTCGGATGCTCTTCGTAATGGCTGGAAGCGTCTAGTTCATCTAAAAAGAACAGAAACGGTTTATCGGCAGGGACTGTTGCCAGTAAGTCCTGGATGTTGAACTGCCTGTTCGACGGCGCATACATACTTCGACCGCCTGTGATCGCCATGGAGAAAAAATGAGCCTGACATTCTTCTGCGGTTGCTTTTGCTAGCAAAGATTTTCCGCACCCCGATGGTCCGTAGAGTAAAATGGTACTTTTCTTTTGAGACAACCGTTGCGAAATAGGATGTAGGAGTCTTTGAAAAATTGCCTCTTTTACTCGTCCAAGCCCGCCGACCATTCCAAAACCCGCCGTTTTCTCAACGAGTTGAACCGATTTCGCGGTGGTCTTCCCTTTGCCCCCTTCGATGACGCGTATCTTAGGTGAAAACATCGTATATGTTGAGGAATCCTTCTGATTGATCCCTTTTAACGTCCGCGAATATGGGGATTCCTTTTGTAGCTTGTTGAGTTCGATCACAATTTTTTCCTTCATTGCTTCATTTCCATAGGCAAGGGCCTGCGTAAACGCTTGTAAAGCCTCCGTACGATCCCCGTGCTCAGCATGCTCTAACCCTAATAACAGCCATACTGGGGCATTGCGTTGATCGCTCGTCAACATGCTTTTCAGTATTTCTATCTTCGTCATCTGCTTCATCCTCTGCGATCGTTCTGCTTCAAGCGATCGTTTAATATCACGGACATATCCATTATAATGCATACGTCTCGCAAGAAGAATACGAAAAGTAGGAAAAGATGGAAGAAGGGCTGTGACCGTCATCGTCATTCGAAAAAGACGCCTTCTGCTACGCAGCATCGGGCGTCCAAAATACGGTTCCTATTCTCTCGGCGGAAAAGCTCCGCCTTCCACACAAATGATGAACGAGAGTCCAAGATAAGGTTGCATATTATTATGAGGTTGAGTCCCGCCTGTGGTGCCGATTGCTTGCGGACTAAGCTGTGTCCCATCACTCGTGTTAGAGTAAGGAATGACAGCTCCCCGGCCAACGGTGGAAGACCATTTTGCGCCTGTTGGCGTATCCTCTGTAGGAGTTGAGCACGCATTCGGAACATGAGTATGTGCCGGAATATCGTTTTGCAGCAACGTTATGCTGCTTGAACCACCTGTCTCACCTACCACACGTGGTGTCAAGCCAGGTCCTTCCCCCTGGTTCATTGGAGCTGTAGCTCTTAAATTAGGAAGAGCAAATGTGGTCTTGCCATCTCCGCCATACTTCGCTCCCAATATCGAATACAAGACAGGATTGGAAGAGATCGCAATCAATTGTCCATCACAAAAAGCCCAGTCCCTCGGTGGGAAGTTTCCACTGAAGATACGAATTTCTCCAATATACGGATCCATATGGTAGTGCCTCCTCTAGTTTCTTGACGGGTAAATCCCTTGAATTGCGATGCAAAAATTTCCGACCAAATACGGCTGCATATTATAATGTGGTGCACTGTTTCCTACCGTTTGCAGCGCACTCTCGCTCATCGTCGTATCCGGGGTTGTCCCATAGGTTGTAGCGGAAGCTTGTGCCCAGTAGTTCCCAGCGCATACTTTTTCATTGGCAACTGCATTCGAACCGCTTGCCGTATGGGTATGGGCGGGTATCTCATTTGTCGTTAATACATGCGTTTCTTCGCCGGCTGACATACCGAGCGTTACGATTTGGCGATCCGAGTGACGATTCGTATGAACGGGGACACGCCCTCTTAAATCTGGTAAAGCAAACGTAGTTGTCCCGTTCCCCCCATAAACAACTCCTACCAAGGAAAACAGTGCCTGGTTTCCGTTGATAGGTAGCAGAGCACCATTACACAAGGCCCAACCCTTTGGTGCAAATGGAAATGGAAAAAAGCGAATTTCTCCAAGAAATGGTTCCATGTAAAATCCTCCTGTTCGATTTGGATATTACTGTTGTGAAGGATAGATCCCGTACAGGGCAATGATGAAATTAATAACCGTAAACGGCATCAGGTTACTGTGTGGTTGATTCCCACCTACACTGCTCAAGCTGGACGCGTTCATTAATCCATCAGGTGCATTCGCTGAATATTGCTGCGCATTCTTTGCCCATACAGCATTGGCAGGGCTGTTCTGCGTTCCTGGCTGCGATGATGCATGGACCGTATGCGTATGCGCGGGCAATTGTGGGACGGTTAAGGTGACGGATTCTACACCATTTTTTTCACCCATCACGTAGGTAGTTCCTGTTCTCGGATTTTTCCCTTGATTAAGCGGGATACGTCCCCGTAAATCAGGCAACGCAAAAGTCGTTTGTCCATCCCCGCCGTATGTGGTTCCAATCAAACTAAACAATGTGTCGTTTTCAGAAATAGATAAGATTTGTCCATTGCATAATGCCCAACCTTGTGGTGCATAATCTCCTCCAAACATCCTGATTTCTCCAATAAATGGCTCTGCCATGTTGCTTCCTCCTTATGTAAAGTGGTTATTTCCGTTGTCGAACGAACAGATTGGTCATTTTTGCAAACGTGGCTGCCATTCCATTTGGATATACAGCCCCGTTGAGTCAGTTACGATGAAATGAAGTCGTTCATATAATCGAAAGGCGGGATTCCCTTGTACAACATGTAAACGGATTGGTAATTGGAAAGCTTGAGCCTCTTTTTGCAGATCGCCAATCATACCAGAACCAACACCCTGTCCCCGATAAGCAGGCAGCAAAGAAATATCTACGAGGTGCAATGCATCTCCGCTCGCATCCGTGATCATCCGACCGATAGGCTGCTCGGATCGAAGAATGATTTGATGCTTCTGAGCGGGAAACTGCATTTGGTAAGACTTCTGCTGCATGATAAACTGCGACTGTAAAAAAGCAAGCTTGTCCGCCTCACTCCAACCCCAAAGAGCCATTTCTTCGGTTCTCGTAGAACCGTACAATTCCCAAATAAATGCTTCGTCTTGCTCATATTCAAAAGGTCTGGTATGTACCATAATCCTCCTTGCATGCAATCGTTGTACTTTTCTGTCATTTGATCAGTTACCTGCTTGCATTCTTTCAGGCTGGATACGCTGACTTGTCTTTCCTATGTGTATCGCTCTTCCTCCATCGAACTTTTTCTAATATCCCGGCTGATTAAATAGCAATCATCAATCATGATATCATTAGCCAAATTCCTTCTAACACTAACTAAAGTTAGCTCTTTTACATGAAAAACGCTTCGTCCCTATAAAAGAGGCGAAGCGTTTTATCTCCTGTGTACAGTTAGTCTTTTCCAGTACCTTCGTTATCCTCATTGTTCTTACCGTTGCCGCCTCCATTGCCATTGCTGCCACCGTTGCCGTTACCACCACCGTTGCCATTGCTGCCACCGTTGCCGTTGCCGCCTCCATTGCCTTTTCCACCACCGTTGCCGGTTCCGCCGCCGTTGCCTTTTCCACCACCGTTGCCGGTTCCGCCGCCGTTGCCGGTTCCACCGCCGTTGCCTTTACCTTGGCCTTCACCTGTTCCGCCGCCATAACCTTTGCCTTTGCCTTGGCCTTCACCCGTTCCGCCACCGTAGCCTTTACCTTTACCTTGGCCTTCACCTGTTCCACCGCCGTAGCCTTTGCCTTGGCCCTCACCTGTTCCACCGCCGTAGCCTTTACCTTTACCTTGGCCTTGGCCTGTTCCGCCGCCGTAACCTTTCCCTTGGCCTTGACCTGCTCCGCCGCCCATTCCGCCACCTTGACCTGCTCCGCCGCCCATTCCGCCACCTTGACCTGCTCCGCCGCCCATTCCGCCACCTTGACCTGCTCCGCCGCCCATTCCGCCACCTTGGCCTGCTCCGCCGCCCATGCCGCCACCTTGACCTGCTCCGCCGCCCATTCCGCCACCTTGGCCTGCTCCGCCGCCCATGCCGCCACCGTGGCCTGCTCCACCACCGTGACCTTTGCCGCCGCCTTGGCCTGCTCCACCACCGTGACCTTTGCCGCCACCTTGACCTGCTCCACCACCGTGACTTTTGCCGCCACCTTGGCCTGCTCCACCACCGCGACCTTTGCCGCCACCTTGGCCGCGTTTTCCAGATTTGACACTATCATAGGAATAAACAATGCTTTGGAACGTACGATTATCTACATTTCCTGTAACCGGCAACCCGTGTTTTTTCTGATAATGCTTTACACCTCGTACGGTAACATCATCGTAGTATCCATTGATTTGACCCGAGTAACTACCTAATGATTTCAACATCCCCTGAATCACATAAATATCTGGCCCATGTGCACCTTTGCCCACAGCCTGTCCCGTATGAGGAAGAGAAAACATCAGTGTGGCAGACAAAAAAGCTGCACCGATGATTTTCTTAACCTTCTCTGTTTTCATAAGAGAGCCCAGGCTCCCCGTTCCTTTTTTCATACACAAGCACCTACCTTTACTTTTTTTGTAACCTCCCTTACTATTCCCTACTTTTCTTTCCTATTGCATCTGGCCAATCTCGCTTCCTCTTATTTTTTGCTGATTGATCAACGTTTTTATGACTTGCAAAAATAAGGAAGAACCCATATACTTTGGTTCAAATGATTAAGTTTATTAACGGAGTGTGCAATGACGAATCCAACCTGCAATGAAAAAGCGATTCAAATATTTATGGAGTTAAGTCCATACTTCCAAGGCTTAGGTGATCCGATTCGGCAGCAAATTGTAGCTCTTCTCATCGACAAGGAAAGCATGAACGTAACACAAATCGCCGAGCATATTCCCATGTCTAGACCTACGGTGTCTCATCACTTGAAAATATTAAAACAGGCGGGCCTAGTAAACGTTCAAAAAAAAGGAACGGAGATGTTTTATCGGCTTGAAATTACAGAAGCGATCAGGCTTTTTAAGCAATTGGTGACTTTCGTCGAAGAAGAGTGCAACTGAATTTGAAACGTCACGAAAAGGGACAGTGTGTCCCTGTTTTTCACACTTATCCGTTAATAAACTTAAACGCATAAACCTTTAATCAAAGGAGAAATCTTCATGAATCTCACCAAAGTTTTAATTGTCGGCGGCTACGGAACGGTTGGGAGCCAAATTGCCAAGATCCTGCACGATCGCCACCCTACTCTCGAATTATTGCTGGGAGGAAGGTCTACGGGAAAGTCATTGCCTTTTACATCCGGTAGGCTAAAGCCTTTCCTCCTAGACATCTCCAAATCCGATCCTCTCGCCCATGCTCCTGATGATTTGACTTTGATCATTAGTGCAGTAAATGATCCTGATGACACTCTGCTTCTTGCCGCTGTTCGCCGACAGATTCCTCTGATTGACGTCACACGTTGGACAGAACGATTTACACGATCGATCGAACGCTTGAAGAATGAGAACATTGGCTCTCCAGTCATTCTCGCCTCAGGGTGGATGGGGGGAACTGTAGCACTTCTTGCAAGCATACATACAGCTTCCCTGCAAGATGTCCAGATACATCTTCACGCCCTTTATTCCCTTCAAGACAAAGCGGGTCCAGATTCCACCGACTATATGGATCGTATGACGATTCCTTTTGCCGTCACCACACCGACTGGCGTAAAAGAAGTGACACCCTTGTCAGATCCGTTACCCGTCACCTTTCCGAATGGGTACCATGCGAAATGCTATCGTCTTGACACACCCGATCACATGACGCTCGTGAAAGCCCAAAACGTAACTGCCGCTGATTTTCGTATCGCCTTCGACAATAAACTGTCTACTTTTGCCCTCGTTTCATTGGTGAAAAGCCGGATATGGAACCTGCTCAGCAAAAGCACACGTCAAAAAATACTGTACAATCCAGGTGAAGGGTCACCTCACCATGTTGTCATCCAATTAAATGGGCGCAATCAGCATGGCATGAACGTGAAACGCCAAATCGAGATCACTGATCCGAAAGGGCAGACTCACCTAACTGCTTTGGGAGCTGCCATTTTTGCACAACCCATCATTCGGCAAAACGAAAACTCAACTGTTACGCCCGGTATTCTTTTTCCAGAGGATTTCGGTCATTTCGAAATGACTGCCGATGATATACTCCAGTTCTATCGATCCGAAGGGGTCCAGATTGTGATCCACGGCGAAACAAAAAAGAGTAGGACGGTTTGATCACCGCCCTACTCTTCATCATGTATCCCTTCCTTATTCAAAAAAAGTACGCGGGGATTTCCGCCATTCGCCCAGTACTTTTTCCTGTTCACTTGTAATAACCCCTTGCTCTGAAGCTATTTCCAAAAGTGCTGTGTAATTCGATATGGTGGAGCAAGGAATGCCTGCATCCTCAAACAAGGCTTGGGCATCTGGGAATTGGTAGCTGAAAATGGCTACGACCCCCAGTACCTCTCCACCCTCAGCCTGCACAGCTTGCGCTGCTTTCAAGGAGCTGCCTCCTGTGGAAATCAGGTCTTCAATCACGACGACCTTTTGACCAGCCGCCAATGCGCCTTCAATCTGATTTTGGCGACCGTGGCCTTTTGCCTTGTCCCGTACGTAAATCATAGGCAGATCAAGCAGCTCTGCTACCCATGCAGCATGTGGAATACCCGCAGTCGCTGTTCCAGCAACGACTTGCGCATCTGGGTACTGCTCCTTGATCAAATCGGCAAATGCTCTCGCAATGGCACGGCGCACATGCGGATAGGACATCGTGATCCGGTTGTCGCAGTAGATCGGGGATTTGATCCCGGACGTCCATGTAAAAGGTTGTTCCGGTCGCAAATGAACTGCCCCGATTTCGAGAAGGTTCGCTGCAATATGTTTAGCGGTTGTCTTTGTCGTCATTTCCCTTATTCCCTCCAGCTGGCTACTTTACGAACGATCTTTGTCCACTGCTGCGACGATACTTTGCCAGACACCTACCGGATCTTTTGCACCCGTAATCGCGCGTCCGATCACGAGGTAATCACTGCCCAAGCGAAATGCCTGTTCCGGCGTCGTGATGCGCGTCTGATCGCCTTGATCTGCTCCCAGTGGACGAATTCCTGGTGTTACGGTTACAAATGTGTCTCCAGCAGCTTTTTTGATCATCGGTACCTCTAGTGGAGAAGCAACTACCCCATCCAAACCAGCTTGCTTGGTCATCAGCGCATAGTGCACCACAACATCTTCTACATCACCTGGAATCGCCAATTCTTGATTCATCGTTTGCAAACCAGTAGATGTCAGCATCGTCACACCGATCAGGAGGGGACGAGCAGCACCTGCCGCTGTCCCTTGCTCCAAACCTTCTCTCGCTGCCGCCATCATGGCTACGCCGCCTGCCGCATGAACGTTTACCATGTCTGCTCCCAGACGCGCCAGGCTTCTCATCGCGCCTTTAGCTGTATTGGGAATATCGTGAACCTTCAAGTCGAGGAACACTTGGAGTCCTTTTTCCTTCAAGAAGGAAACGATCGCTGGACCTTCTGCGTAAGCGAGCTCCATCCCCACTTTTACATAGCGGATATGCCCCTGTAGCGGCTCGATGCACTTTTTGACTTCATCCAGTGTGGAAAAGTCGAGCGCAACAATCATGCGTTCGCGAATATCGGTTAGTTGTTGTTGCACGCTGCTCTCCCCTTTTTATACGGTTACTGCCACTTTGGCACCAGCACGCTGGGCTGGCATTGCTTCTGTAGAGAATGTGATCGTCTCCAGTACGTGCAGGAGAGCGGAAGCTGTATCGAGTGAAGTCAAGCATACGGCGCCGTTCTCTACTGCTTCCCGACGAATGCGGAAGCCGTCGCGTTGTGGCGTTTTGCCTTTTGTCAGTGTATTGAGTACGATGTTCGCTTCTCCTGTATGGATGACATCCAACAGGTTTGGCGTGCCCTCAGACAATTTGCTTACGCGTGTTACTTGCAGTCCCGCTTGCTCCAAATAATCTGCTGTGCCTGCGGTCGCCATCAGCTTGAAGCCAAGGTGGCGGAAGCGTTTCACGATGTCTAGCGCTTCTTCCTTGTCTTTATCAGCAACTGTCACAAGCAATGTGCCTTGTGTCGGGATATTCATGCCCGCTGCGACCAAGCCTTTGTACAATGCTTTTGCCAGTGTGCTCTCGCGTCCCATGACTTCTCCGGTCGATTTCATTTCAGGGCCGAGCGTAATATCGACGCGACGCAGCTTTGCGAAGGAGAAGACTGGTACTTTGACAGAAACCATCGACTCCTCTGGATGGTAGCCTGGTGTAAAGCCTTGTTCGATGATCGAGTGACCAAGGATCGCTTTCGTTGCGATGTTTGCCATTGGAATCCCCGTTACTTTGGAGAGGAATGGCACCGTACGGGACGAACGCGGATTGACCTCGATTACGTATGGACGGTCTTTATAGATGACGAACTGGATGTTGAGCAAGCCTTTGATTTGCAGGGCGCGCGCCAGCTTTGTCGTCATGTCAATCAGCTCATCCTTGATCGCTTGGGACAAGGATTGCGGAGGATATACAGCGATAGAGTCACCGGAGTGCACCCCTGCGCGTTCGATATGCTCCATGATGCCTGGGATCAAAACATTTTCGCCGTCGCAGATCGCATCGACTTCCGCTTCTACCCCCACCATGTAACGGTCAACCAGTACAGGGTGATCAGGATTTACCTTCACCGCTTTTTCCATGTACTCCAACAGTTCGGACTGGTTGTAGACGATTTCCATCGCACGTCCGCCAAGTACGTAGGATGGGCGAACCAGCACTGGGAAGCCAAGTCCTTCTGCTGCCACTACTGCCTGGTCGACTGACGTAACCGTTTTGCCTGGTGGTTGGGCGATTTCCAGCTCGCGCAGCAGCGCTTCGAACTTCTCGCGGTTTTCCGCTGCGTCGATGTTTTCGAGACTCGTACCCAAGATTTTGATTCCACGTGCAGCCAGCTTGTCAGCCAGATTGATCGCGGTTTGTCCGCCGAATTGTACGATGACACCCTCTGGTTTCTCTACATCGAGAATGTTCATGACGTCTTCAATGTACAGCGGCTCGAAGTACAGGCGATCCGAAGTGTTGAAGTCTGTTGAAACGGTCTCCGGGTTGTTGTTGATGATCACTGCCTCATAGCCCGCTTCTCTCAGTGCCCAGACAGCGTGGACAGTCGCATAGTCAAACTCGATTCCTTGACCGATGCGGATTGGTCCAGAACCCAGCACAACCACACGCTTCTTGCCAGTCTCGATGCGCTCGTCTTCTACTTCATACGCGGAGTAGTAGTACGGTGTTTGCGCTTCGAATTCTGCCGCGCAAGTATCTACCATTTTATATACAGGTACAAAGCCTTTTTCTTTGCGCATCGCGTGTACCGCTTCTTCTGTCTCACCGCACAGCTCGGCAATTTTGCGGTCTGTGAAGCCCATGCGTTTTGCTTCGTACAGCTTCTCACTCGTCAAGCCTTTTGCCAGTTCCGCTTCAAAAGCAATCATTTTATGGAACTTATGCAGGAAGAACAGATCGATCTTGGTCAGGTTGTGCAGTTGTTCGATCGTCCAGCCACGACGCAGTGCTTCTGCCAGCAGGAAGAGGCGTTCGTCATCCGCGTGCACCAGTCGAGCTTTCAAATCTTCCTCGCTGATTTCGCCTGCTCCCTCGATCTCGATGTGATAGCTGCCGATTTCCAAGGAACGGATGGCTTTCATGATCGATTCTTCAAAAGTCCGACCGATCGCCATGACTTCTCCAGTCGCTTTCATTTGCGTACCGAGCTTGCGGTTTGCGGATTGGAACTTGTCGAATGGCCAGCGTGGGATTTTGCTGACGATGTAGTCCAGTGTTGGCTCGAAGCATGCGTATGTTTGGCCTGTCACCGGGTTTTTCAGTTCATCCAACGTGTAGCCGATTGCGATTTTGGCTGCCATCTTTGCGATTGGGTAGCCTGTTGCCTTGGAAGCCAGTGCAGAAGAGCGGCTCACACGCGGGTTCACTTCGATCACGTAGTATTGGAAGCTGTGCGGGTCGAGTGCGTATTGTACGTTGCAGCCACCCTCGATACCTAGTGCCCGGATGATGTTCAGTGCGGATGAGCGCAGCATTTGATATTCGCGATCAGCCAGTGTTTGGCTAGGTGCTACTACGATGGAGTCACCTGTATGCACGCCGACTGGGTCGATGTTTTCCATGTTGCAGACTACGATGCAGTTGTCGTTGGCATCGCGCATCACTTCGTACTCGATTTCTTTCATGCCGGCAATGCTTTTCTCGATCAAGCATTGCGTAATCGGGGAGTATTTCAATCCGCTTGCGACGATCTCGCGGAGGGTTTCTTCATCTTCACAAATTCCACCGCCTGTACCACCCAAGGTGTAGGCAGGACGAACGATGATGGGATAACCGATTTCGTTTGCAAAATCGACAGCTTCTACGACCGTGCTCACGATGACGGATTCAGGTACCGGCTCACCCAGTTCATTCATGAGAGAGCGGAACAGGTCGCGGTCTTCTGCTTGCTTAATCGATTCCAGCTTAGTTCCGAGCAGCCTTACATTTTCTTGCTCGAGAACGCCTGCTTCTGAGAGAGCAACAGCCATGTTCAAGCCTGTTTGACCACCAAGTGTAGGCAACAGTCCATCCGGCTTCTCTTGACGAATGACGCGCGCTACGAATTCAGGTGTGATTGGCTCTATATATACTTTGTCCGCCATGTTTGTATCAGTCATGATGGTCGCCGGGTTGGAGTTGATCAGAACTACCTCCATGCCCTCTTCTTTTAACGCTTCGCATGCTTGCGTGCCTGCATAGTCAAACTCTGCAGCCTGCCCGATGACGATAGGTCCAGAGCCAATTACGAGGATTTTTTTCAGATTATCTTGTTTTGGCATGAGTTTTTTCCTCCTTAGCGGTTTCCATCATCGCAAGAAACTGGTCGAACAGGTAGCCGGAATCATACGGACCTGGAGCTGCTTCTGGATGGTACTGTACTGAGAATGCATTCTTCGCTGCATGACGTACGCCTTCGACGGTGCCATCATTGAGTGCGATATGTGTAACTTCCAGTTCCGTGCCTGCCAGTGAATCTTCTTTGACTGCATAGCTGTGGTTCTGGGATGTGATATATGTGCGTCCGGTTGGCAGCTCTTTTACTGGATGGTTGCCGCCACGGTGTCCGAATTTCATTTTCGTCGTGTCCGCGCCAGATGCTAGTGCGAACAGCTGGTGACCGAGGCAAATTCCGAACAGAGGATATTCACCCAAGATTTCGCGAATCATCTCTACAGCTTGCGGTACATCCTTCGGGTCCCCAGGGCCGTTGGACAAGAGAATCCCGTCTGGTTGAATGCGGCGAATCTCTTCTGCTGTCACATTGTAAGGCACGACTACTACGTCGCAATTGCGTTTGGTCAGCTCGCGCAAAATTCCGTGCTTCGCGCCGAAGTCTACCAGTGCTACCCGATGACCTGTACCTGGGCAGCTGAAGACGCTTTTCGTAGAAACACGTGATACTTGGTCTGTCATCAATGTCGTGCCGTTCAGGGCAGCAACCAATTCAGCCAACGGGGCTTCACTGGTTGTAATCATGCCCTTCATCGTGCCGTGGTAACGAATTTTTCTCGTCAGCATCCGGGTGTCGACTCCAGCAATACCTGGGATGTCGTATGTTTTCAGCAGTTCATCGAGTGTGTTCGTATTGCGCCAGTTGCTAGGCGCCTCGCAATGCTCGCGAACAACGAAGCCGTGAATGTATGGACGAACAGCTTCAAAGTCGTCTCGATTGATCCCGTAATTTCCGATTAGCGGGTATGTCATGGTGACGATCTGTCCGCAGTAGGATGGGTCGGACAAAACCTCCTGATAGCCAGTCAGCCCTGTATTGAAAACCACTTCCCCGTAGGACTCCTTTGTCGCTCCAAATGCTGTCCCGATAAATTCTGTTCCGTCTTCCAAGATCAATCTTGCACGCATCTATGCTCCTCCTCCATTGTCGTGTAAAAACTTGTGTCTCGTCTGTAAGTCGTTTTTACACGTTTTGATATACGATCTTCCCATCAACCAGTGTCAGGGTCGGCCAGCCTTTGCATGCCCAACCAGCAAATGGTGTGTTGATTCCTTTACTTGCGAATGTGCTTGGGTCGATTGTTTTTTCCGTTTCCAGATCAATCACAGTCAGGTCTGCTGGTGCGCCCACTTCCAGACGTCCGTATGGCAGTTTGAATGCTTCTGCTGGCTTCACGGTCAACAGCTCAACCAGCTTCTTCAAGGTCAGCTCTCCGTTTTGCACGAGATTTGTGTACAGGAGCGGGAATGCTGTCTCCAGTCCGACGATTCCGAATGGTGCTCGGTTCATCCCGTTTGCTTTTTCCTCTTGAGTGTGTGGTGCATGGTCTGTGGCGATCATATCAATGGTGCCGTCTTTCAATCCCGCAATCAGTGCAGCACGATCCTCACGAGAGCGCAGCGGCGGGTTCATTTTCCAATTCGTATCCAGATTGTCCGGGATATCCTCATCGCACAGCAAGAGGTGATGCGGACTGACTTCACACGTTACATTTACGCCAGCGCGTTTCCCATCGCGTACCAGACGCACCGACTCTTTCGCACTGATGTGGCATACGTGGTAGTGCACACCTGTCTGTTCTGCCAGCAAAATATCGCGACCAACGTGGATGGACTCTGACTCAGAAGGAATTCCAGGGAGTCCGTGTCGAGCAGCTACCACCCCGTCATGCAAGGCTGCTCCTGGGATCAACAGGTCTTCGTCCTCGCAGTGAGCGACGATTGCGATACCGAGCTCTGCTGCTTTTTGCATGGCCTTTTTCATCATCGCTGTTGATTGCACGCCCACACCGTCATCCGTCAGCGCAAAGATCCCCGCTTCTTTTAACCCAGCGAAATCCGTCAGCTCTTTTCCCAATTGGCGAACGGTAATCGCACCATACGGGATCACGCGCGCCATACCAGCCTCGCTCGCTTTGTCCAAAATGTAGGTCACGGTCTCGACACTGTCGATGGATGGTCGTGTGTTCGGCATGCATGCTACTGTTGTAAATCCGCCTTGTACCGCTGCTTTTGCCCCTGTTTCGATCGTTTCTTTATGTTCGAAGCCTGGCTCACGCAGATGTACGTGCACATCGATGAGACCGGCGCTAATCATACCGCTGTGGCAATCGATCCATTCATGTCCCTCGCGATCGAGCGTTTCCCCCATCGCTGTGATTCTTCCCTTTTCCACCAATATTTCCATCGGGGTGAGTTCCCCCGCCTGATTTAGTACGTTGCCGTTGCCAAGGATGATTCCCATGTCATTTCGCTCCCTTTCAAAAGAGTTTCTAGAACTGCCATTCTTGCTGCGACTCCGTTGGTCACTTGGGTTTGAATCAAGGACGTTTCGCATTCTACCAAATCGGTATGAATCTCAACCCCGCGATTGACGGGTGCCGGATGCATGATAACTGCGCCGGACTTCATCATTTTGGCTCTTTCCAGAGTGAGCCCATGTGCCTTGTGGTACTCTTCTTTCGATAGATAGAGGGATTCCGCATGGCGCTCTAGCTGAACGCGCAGCATCATGACCACATCTGCGGTTTGAACCGCTTCTTCCATTTCCACGATTTTGACACCTTGCGGGATATGCGCCGGCATCATCGTAGCAGGACCCGAGAGTAGCAGATTCACGCCGAGCTTCGGCAGCGCATGCAGGTGAGAACCGAGCACGCGGCTGTGGCGCAGGTCTCCCATGATCGCTACTGTGAGACCAGATAGCTTGCCAAACTGTCTTTTCATGGTCAACAGATCGAGCAGGCATTGGGTCGGGTGCTCATTCGTTCCATCTCCCGCGTTGATCAGCTTCAGGTCTACGCTTTCTGCTAACTCTTGCAGCAGGCCTTCTTTCTTGGTGCGGATAACGGCTGCTTCCACGCCCATTGCTTCCAAGGTGCGGATCGTGTCATAGACCGTCTCGCCTTTTACGGTGGAGGAGGTTTCCGGAATGAAGTTCAAAACATGTGCGCCCAGTCGCTTTTGTGCTACTTCAAAAGAGAAGCGGGTTCTGGTACTGGCCTCGAAGAACAGATTCGCGACAAACCGTCCGCGCAGGATATCCGCTTGCTCAGTTGGTCTAGCAGCCCAATACTCTGCTCGCTCGAGGAGCTGGATGATCTGTTCTTTCGATAAGTCTTTGAGGCCAATCAGGTGCGCTACATTTTTCATCATGAATCCCTCCGGTTCATTTTGGTCAACAGAAAAGCTTTTTTCATAAGAAAAGCTTCTTGGCATCGCTTTGCATCTGGAGGCAAGCGAGACAAGAAGCTGGTTGGGTGCCTTTTTCGGGCAGCCTTAACAGCGTTCTATGCCTTGCCAGCCTCTCTGGACTGGATTTAAAGGATTGGGAACGTTTAGGCTATTTGTTTTTGTTCTTCCTGGTGCGCTTCGCCCATCGCGGACTCTTTTCCTGGAAGGATCAGGTGCAGAATAATTCCCAGGAAGGTAGAGAGTGCGATATTATCGATGGTCAGATCGTTCAGGAAAGCGATACCTGTACCTGCAAAACTGATTTTGTATCCGCCGATTCCCGTGACGAGGATGACCGCTGCGAGAATCATGTTGCGTTTGTCTGCAAAATTCACTTTGTGCTCGACGTACATCCGCAAGCCTTGTGCCGCGATGATACCGAACAGGATGATGGAGACACCACCAAGTACCGGCGTTGGAATCGTCATTAAAATGGCGCTAATCTTACCAGCGAAGGCGAACATGATTGCCAGTACAGCAGCCAGACCGATGACCACTCGGCTGTATACCTTAGTCATTGCAAGGACACCAATATTTTCTCCATACGTCGTTGCTGGCGGACCTCCCATGATGGCTGCGAGTGAGGTTGCCACCCCGTCTCCGAGCAAGCTGCGGTGCAGACCCGGATTTTTCATCAGATCGCGATCCATGACCTTGCTCGTTACCAGCAAGTGTCCCAAATGCTCTGCCAGCGTGACGAAAGCGACTGGCGCAATGACGAGTGCTGCGATCCATGCAGAGCCGTCACCGATCGCACTCATGACTTCGGTAAATTTGAAGTGCTCCGTAAACATTTTTTGTGGCGTGATGAACCAGTCTGCTTCTACTACTTTTTGAAAGTTAATCAGATCAGGGTGACGCAGCAGCGTGTATACATAACCAGAAACCATTCCGATCAAGATGGGGATAAGACCAAGGAAACCGCGTAGCATGACCGCTGCTAGAACTGTTATGACCACGGTAACGAGCGAGATTTCAATCGAAGTCAGTGACATTTGCGATTGACCGTCTACAGTGACTTTCGTTGCCATGTCTACTGCTACGCCAGCCAGGCTCAGACCGATCACAACGATGACGGATGCGATGACAACTGGTGGCAGTACCCGATCGAGCCATTTGACTCCTGCCTTCTTCACAATTCCGGCGACGATGATGTACACAATCCCGGAGAGGAAGCAGCCTAAGAGTGCCGTCCCTACACCATGCGATTGACTCACGACGATAATCGGACCGATGAAGGCGAAGGAAGAACCGAGATAGTTCGGAAGCTTTCCTTTGGTGATCCACAGAAACAGAAGTGTCCCGATCCCGCTCGCCAAGAGGGCCGTTGCAACATCCAGACCCGTCAAGATCGGTACGAGTACAGTCGAGCCGAACATCGCGAACAAGTGTTGAATACTGAGTGGCAGCAATCGCGAAATATGTGGTGTTTCGTCTACATCGATGTAATTTTTTTGGCTCATGCCTGTATGCCCCCTGTTTTGTTTCTTTCATTCAAAAAGCTTTTTTATACAAAAAACCTCTTTGTGCGGACACAAAGAGGCTAGCTTCACCATGCTCATGGGAAGTTTCTTGCCTCTTGCCGACCTCACGGGATCGTTTTTAAAGAGGAGTTCTTTTATTTTTACAGTAGCTGTCGGATGGACACAATGTCCATAACGTCCACTTCTGCCAATTGTACATCGACAATTTCCGTTCGAGCAGTTGGGAGGTTTTTTCCGACGAAATCAGGGCGGATGGGTAGCTCGCGATGACCGCGATCAACCAGAACAGCCAGTTGAATCATCCGAGGGCGACCGTTGTCAATCAGTGCATCCAATGCGGCACGCACTGTTCTTCCCGTGTAGAGAACATCGTCCACCAGAATCACAGTCTTGCCCGTGATTTGATCTGGGAGCTTGGAGCCTTGCAAAATGGCATCTTCTGACTTGTGTTGCAGATCGTCACGATAGAACGTAATGTCCAGCTCACCGACTGGGACTTTCACATTTTCAATCATTTCGATTCTTTCCACAAGACGCTGTGCGAGGTAGATCCCTCTGGTCTTGATGCCCACGATAATGAGATCTTCGACGCCTTTGTTTCGCTCGATAATTTCATGTGCGATTCGAGTGAGCGCGCGGCGGATTGCGGCTTCATCCATAATGACGCTTTTGTTGATCATCTCAATATCCCCTTTCTCGACGGGAACAGTGGACCTTACGAAAAAAGGCTCCTTGTCAGGAGACAAGAAGCCCTCGGACAAACTGACCGGACTGTAAGAGTCCCGCCTGCTTGTCATTCCGTGCCCTTGCCAGCCTCACTGGACTGGATTAAAAGGTTCCATTCGTCATGTAGAATTATGTCACGATTCTGGACGGGTGTCAATGCAGCCCGGAAAAGTCTAACTATTCCCAATAGACGCTGACCCACGGTGGCAAATAGTTCGCATAATAACCAATGTCCCCTGTAATGTCTTTGATCAGCTCGACTTGTTTGTCCGCATCCTCACCTATTCCTTGGATAAACAGGGAGCCATGCTCCGCTCGATCCAAACGCAAGAAAAGGAGCTGTTTCCCATCTGGAGATGGCGCAGGATAGTAGTCGGCGGTATTCGCTGACCCTTTTGTCACCTGCTGCTCTGCTCCATCTGCGGATCGCCGCCAGATGCCTTGTTCCGGTACCATGACCTTCTTTGGATCGTATGAATACGCTGTAGCCAAGCCTCTGGTGAAAAGCAGTGTGTATGGAGCTTTTGGAATCCATACTGGATAAGTGTCTACCACCACTGGACTAGGGCTAACTGTTTTGACCTTTCCTGCTCGATCCGCCAGCTTCAACTGCTTGTTAGTCGTGGCGATCCGGTCAGTGCCATCGACAAAAGCGAGCTGGTCGCTATTTGGTGTCCAATCAAGCCAATCAGGATAAGCCAATCCTGTACCGAGTTCTATTGGCTTTTTGGCAGGCTGTGTCAAATCAAACCATTGAATAGGTACGCCATCAGCAGACAAGGACCCGGAGTTATACCTGACAAAGTAGGCAACAGCCTTCCCATCCGGGGATACTTTTAGGCCTGTCGCCGCCCATGGGTAGATACCTTCCTCCACTTTTGGCGGTTCTGCAATCGGGTAGGCAGCCAACGGTTTACCTGCAAGCGTGCGCAAGGCCAGCGTCATCGGCTTATTTTTTTCAGCGGGTAGCGCGACAAGCATGTTTTCCCCATCCGGCATCCAGGCAAAATCTGCGAAGTCAGCCTTCGTTGAACTTTGCAAGGCTACTTCTCCTTGATCATGAATTTCTTTTACAATCAGCAAAGGGCTTGGCGCTTCATTGCTGCCGATATTCACGGTGTATGCTAGCTTGTTCGCTTTTTGGGACCACTTTGGCATTTCAAAGACTGCTCGTTCGTCTACCTGTACTGTTTTGCTGCCATCCGCTCTGACGATCCACACGTAGCCTGGTGTCGAGTAATTGTCGTTGCCTTTGTATTTCACGAACAGGAGCCACTTGCCATCTGGCGACCAGCCTACGATCTGTGCATAGCCGTCCTTGGAGATTTGCTTTATTTTTCCTGATGCATCCCGTCCATCTACCAAAAACAAATGCTGGTTGCTCGTAAATGCAATTTTTGCCGGAACGCTTATTTCCTTGTTCACACGCTCTGGCTGTTGGTTTTGGGCCGTCACCTTTGCTTCACCGTTTGCCGTGACAAGTACAACCAAAAGGACAAAAAGACTGATCAGCTTCCCCCATTTTCCGATCACAAGCATTCACTCCTTACACGCTCTATTGAATGATGAAAAAAACGCCAGAAGAAAGTAATAAGCTCTCTACTAGCGTTTTCCAATCCAACTGCCATTATGTAAGTGTCATAGGAAGACTGGCTGCAACAACAAAAAACGATTGCCATACAGATCCTCGAAAATAACCTCAATGCCATACATCACTTCGTTTGGTTCACTCACAAACTTCACACCGCGTTGGCGCAGTGTTTCGTATGTGGACACAAAATCATCCGTCTCCCAAACCCACATTGGATTTTTGCCGACCTGACGAAGCATTTCCTGCGCAACTTCTTCCCGATGCCAATGGGTAGGGTCATGCAATACGATCTCTATCTCCTGCCCAGGAAGACCGACGGTGAGCCAACGAGAACCATCATCCATCCGAGAATCCATGCGTTTTTCGAAACCGAGTTTTTCCGTGTAAAACCGCAATGCCTCTTCACAATCGTGAACGTACAGCGTCACATGCGCTAATCTTTTTAGCACGGCTATTCCTCCTGTTCGCTTACGCTTGTCTAAGAACCTCGATGGCGTCAAGCATTTCCTTCGGCATTGGCGCTTCAAATTCGAGCTGCTCTCCTGTACGGGGATGGATAAAGCCCAGTGTTTTCGCATGCAGAGCTTGTCCATCGAGCTCCAATGTATTTTTCGGACCGTATTTCGGATCGCCCGCCAGTGGATAGCCAATATACTTCATGTGTACGCGAATTTGATGGGTACGTCCTGTTTCGAGTTTCAATTCCACCAACGTGTACTCTTTGAAGCGCTCCAGCACGATAAAATGCGTCACAGCCGGCTTGCTGTTTTCAAAAACAACCGCCATTTGCTGGCGATTTTTCGGATCGCGCCCGATTGGTGCTTCAATCGTTCCCATTTCATGCGGGATGACACCATGAACAATCGCGACATACTTCCGATTGACCGTATGTGCTTTTAATTGTTCAGCCAAACCCATGTGTGCCTTGTCGTTTTTGGCTACCATCAACAGGCCGGATGTATCCTTGTCAATGCGATGGACAATTCCTGGACGCAAAACACCATTGATTCCGGACAAATCCTTGCAATGTGCCAAAAGCCCATTGACGAGTGTCCCACTGTAATGACCAGGAGCAGGATGCACGACGAGGCCACGTGGTTTAGTCACGACCACGACATCGCTATCCTCGTATACAATATCCAAGGACATTTCCTCTGGCTGGATTGCCATTTCCTTTGGCGGCGGAACACGGAGGGTTACTTCGTCCTCTGCCTGCAGCTTGTAGTTGTTTTTGATCGGTTCACCATTTACAGTGACACGGCCTTCCTTCACCCAAGCCTGCACCTGTGATCGGGACCAATCTTCATTTTGCAGCGTGATAAACTTATCGATGCGCTCGCTCGTATCCGCTGGCTCTACCGTCCAATCGTAACGTTCAAACAATTGCGTGTCATTCATGTAATTTTCTCCACCTATCCGAGCTTTCCCACTATTATTCTCATAACTATCTGTTTTTCTTCCCATCCAGAAAAACATCGAGAAGCAAAATCCCCACACCAATCGTGATGGCCATATCAGCCACGTTAAAGATTGGGAAGTTAATCAACGTAAAATCGAGAAAATCTACAACTTGACCAGTCATCGCACGATCAATGAAATTCCCGACGGCTCCACCCAAGACCAATGACAGCGCCAACGATGCACGAGGTTGGTTTTTTCTCAAGCGAATCAAGGAAATGACAATCCCAATCACAACGACAACGGTAATGACAATAAAAAACCAACGTCGATTTTGCAGGATGCCAAACGCCGCTCCCATGTTTCGATGGGAAGTGAGATGAAATACGTCCGCGATCAAAGGAATGGATTCTCCCAGTTCCATATACTTCACGACTAAATACTTTGTAAACTGATCAAGCGCAATAATTACTGCCGCAATGAGATAGTACAACAATGGAATGTCCTCCTTATTCTGCTTCGACCAGCAACTGAACAAACACAATATCAAATGATCATTTTACCAGAGACCGTCTACGTGAACAAGCGCTTTCCTTTTTTGTACAGTCGATAGCCTTTGCGTACAACTTCCAGCATCCACAATGGAATTTTCCATCCACGATCCTTGATAAATGGCAGGTACACCTTGTAATACGCCTTGCGTAAATCACGCCATTTTGTGTCTGTATCATTGACATAGTAATCCGATACGTCAATCAGATAACCTCGTCCCTGATCCATGAGTACGTTTTTCCCATGGACATCATGCGGAAACAAACCCTTCCTGCGCGCTTCTTCAAGTGCTTCCTCCACGTCTTCAATCACCTGGGGAGGAATCGGAATACCAAAGCGAACACAGTCAAACAGGGGTATGCCGTTCATCCGCGAAATGACCAAGTATCCTTCCCCATAATCATAACAGATAGGGAAAGAACGAGTCTCCCCAAGCTTGCGATAGACTTCGATTTCCTGTTCGGCTCCTGGTCTTCCAGGTGCGTACAGCTTAATCACTACCTTTGGATAGTCCGGGTGGGCAAATACGGCAGCATAATTGCCGGTACCGACCAACTCCCACGGATACGGCGTGTGGTGTACGACGACTGGATCATCCGGCGACAGACTCTCCACTTGAACTTCCTGTAAAAAAGCTTGCAATATATCCTGATCGATCCGCATCGTTTCTCATCATCTCTCATCAGTTACCGACTTCGAACTACGTTAAAACAAAATTAATGAAGGTCCATCTACTACGATCATTCAGACACTTCCTATTTTAAGGGGCAAAAAATCCTTTACACTGGTGAGGCCAGGAAGTCCTGTCCGATTCCAATGAAAGGATTGCATATGGACAAGAATACCTCATTTTTTCGATTTGGTAAATGGGTAGTAGATATCCAGCAATAGCATCTGTTTTTTTATGTAGTGTATAACGATTTTGTACGTTGCTGTCGTGGTGGGGAGGAAACAGGAGAAAACACTCAGATTCTAGGGCCACCCCCTGCGGGATTGACTGCACGACTCCATGCAAAAAGCGAAACCGCGTCCAAAGTGGTCCTTTCAAGATGTGTTTCAGAGGTGGACGCTTAAGAGCGTGTTTCGCTTTTTGCATTGCGTCTCGGTCGGTGTCCCTAAGATCTTCGCTTTTTTCTCCTGTTTCCTCTACGAACTTTCCGTGTGAGCCGATTTTTAAATGCCTGAAAAGATTGGAGAACCTCATTGTCACGCCAGAGAAGAATATTTCCAGACGTAGCGACTTGTGGAGTCCTACCGAGCGGAGAAGGGATGAGCGGGCAAAAGAAACGCAACGTGCCCACGCGACGAAGCGGCTACCACTTTTGCGTTTCCCCGCGAATCCCTTCGGAGCGGACAGTCTCAGCCCCCAGCAGGACGGAGCCTGGAGCCTAGACTGGAAATATTCTTCTCTTCCCCGTAGCCACATAACAGGAACCTACGAAAAAAAGAAGAACCTAGCACATCCATGCAGGCTCTCCCCTTCAGAATTTACACATTAATCTCCAAAAACCATTCGCGAATCGCATCTTGCAACTTCTGCAAAGCCGTTGCATTCGTTGCTTCACAATAGATGCGTACCAACGGTTCTGTGCCAGACGGACGGATCAAGACCCAATGTCCTTCCTCGAGCAACAGCTTGACCCCATCCACTCGTTGAATCTCCAAAACCTGATAAGGACCAATTAGTGCAGGTGGCTTAGCGATCATTTGCTGTATCCATTGATCTTTTTCCGGCAATTTCATATCAATTCGCGTATGGAACAGCTCGCCGAACTGCTCGTATACGTCTCGCAGGATTTGATCAATTCCTTTGTTTTCGTGCGCGCACATCTCAGCGAGCAACAAATTGATGAGTACGCCGTCTTTCTCCGGGATGTGACCGAGAATACTGGCCCCGCCACTTTCTTCTCCACCAATGAGCACGTCACCTTTGCGCATTTCCTCACCTACATACTTGAAGCCAACTGGCGTCTCTACCAGTTCAAGACCATAATGCTTAGCCATCCGATCCAATAGATGCGTAGTCGCTACGGTCCTGACAATCCGTCCGCTCAAGCCACGATTTTTTCGCAAATGATAGGTCAGCAGGACGAGTGCTTCATTTGGCGTGATGTACTGTCCGAAGCGATCGACGACTCCGAAGCGATCCGCATCGCCGTCATTGGCAAGACCAAGAGATGCTTGGCGTTCTACTACTTCTTTTTTTAGCAAATGCAAATGCTTATCGTTTGGCTCAGGCAAATCTCCGCCAAAAGCCGCATCCGGGACTTCTCGGATTCCGACGTTTTTCACCCCCGCCTCAGACAAAAAACCGCTCACGTAGCCCATACCTGCACCATGCATGGCATCGACAACAACGGACAAGGAAGAGTTTTTCAAAACATCCATATTTACCATCCGTCTAAGATGCGCCTCGTAATGAGGACGCAGCACAATGACTTGCAGCAGCTTGCGGGCCTTTGCTTCCGCGAGGGAAATCGTACGCACCGATTTCGCCTGGCAGGTTTCGCTGATCCACTCTTCCAATCTTTGCGTGATCGCAGGCGTTGCAGGTCCGGCGTACTCCGGAATGTATTTGATGCCGTTATATTCGGGTGGATTGTGACTGGCCGTGATCATGATCGCGCCACTCGCTGCAAAATGCTTCACTCCAAAGGCTACGGCAGGCGTTGGCGCTGCTTCATTCACCAAATAGGTACGAATGTCATTCGCAGTCAGGACAGCTGCAACCTCCTCCGCGAAGCGTCTCCCCAAGAACCGTGTGTCGTGCCCGACCAGAACAGGCTGCTCCTGTTGTCCGATTTCTTTGGTATAGCTAGCGATAGCTTGTGCGACAATGCGGACATTCTCGACAGTAAAGCCATCTGCAATTATGTCGCGCCAACCGTCCGTACCGAAACGGATCGTTGTCATCCCCTCATCTCTCCCCTCGTTACCGCAACTCATTCACCTTCTCCAAATAACGCAAAACAGTGGCAACATAAGTAGCATGCGACCACGTCAACGGTGCAACGGATACGGGAGCACCTGTATACGGATCGAGCTGTTCGGATAGCACGCCGCTTTGTAGAGCATGGCGTACGACCCAATCCAATCTGTTCTTTGGCTCTTGGAGTTCATCGAGAGATTTCGCCTTGGCAATTTCCCAATCAGCGACCCATAAGGTGCAAATAATCCATGGATTGCCCGGTACCTTCGCCGTATCATGTGATTTTTTGAAATAGTAATCCCCTTGGTAGCGGGCAATTCCACCAATCACCGTGTCTACCCGCAAACTCTTTTTGACAGCTTCCATCGTCCGCTCAACTCTCGGATCGTCTACGGAAAACACATCAAGCGCAAACAAGGCGAACAAGCTGCTCTCCACCGTGAAATCTTTTTCGACACTCCCATCTCCTCTTACATATATCCCACGCAAAAAACGCCCGATTTCAGAGTCGTAGAGATGTTTTTCCATTGCCCCACGAATGCGCTCTGCCCCTTCTGTGTAGCGTTTGTAGCGCCGATCATCCCCGAACAGCTGGGCAAAACGAGCCGCAGCCATTAAGCCTGCGAAAACAGTAGCACTGGTAAACGTAAAAATTCCCCGTCGCTCTTCCCATAAGTCGTAGCTTTGTTTTGGGAGTTGCAGCTCTGGATGGACA
This sequence comes from Brevibacillus sp. HB1.2, assembly GCF_013332495.1. Taxonomy (NCBI): domain Bacteria; kingdom Bacillati; phylum Bacillota; class Bacilli; order Caryophanales; family Paenibacillaceae; genus Brevibacillus; species Brevibacillus sp. HB1.2. Next base: position 335,705 of record NZ_JABMIU010000002.1, read on the forward strand.
TACTCCAGCAAAAAGCGGGCCGCCGGGCGAACCAGCGTGGGGTAGAGCGCTTGGCAGTCTTCAATTTGCTTGCCGCTCTTGTATTGCTCCCAGAGCGCATACAGCACGAGTGCCGTCTCATCCTCCTGAATCGGGAGCTGAATTTCTCCGTCAACAATATACGGATGCCAACTAGAGCCGACAGACCCATCTGGATTGTACTTGTGCAGCAAATATCCGTCCTTATTCAATGCGTCCGCGCAAAATCGGAAAAATGGTGCGACCACTCCCGTATAACCCGCTTTCGCCATCGCACTCGCAATTAACGCTCCGTCTCTGGGCCACATGTAGCTGTAATGGTCGCGATTGAATTGGAGAATATCCGAGTCATTCGCAGCGAGAATCGCTCCATTCTGATCAATTTGCGTGCGCACGAGTAGCAAGCTGGTCTTGTACAGATTGACAACCTCTGAAGGAAGATCAGCAAAGTCCCGCTCTTCCTTATTGACCCAACGTTGCCAATACACCGCGACCCGACTGAGCAAATGTTCCGGATCACTTTCGAGTACATACTGGTTCAATACTTTAACATCCTCATACGATTCACCAATGCACATCCAGTAAAAGAGCGCCTTTTCTTCTTGCGGTTGCAGTATGAGGGAAAAAGAAATCGTACTATCTACGGAGCCTTGTGCAATTGGATTGCCGGACAAAAGACCATCCTCCGCGTCCCTCCAGGTCCCCTCCGCATAGTTGAACCGCTTAATCCCGACACTATATTGATCGATCCCACCCGTATCCGTTTTTCCATTCGCCATGATGTACACATTGCGCTTGTAATGGTAAATGGTGCGCAGGATAGGATCAAAAACAGCGGTATCCCCTACCTCCGTCTCATTCAAGCTGAAATCGTGATTGAAAAACAGCCTGACCTCTCGCACTTCACTCGTCAAATTCTGAACGCACACCTTTTTCAAATAAATCGGGTCACGCTGATGCACCCCATCTGCAATTTGCAGGGCGATGCCCAGATGTTCATGATGCGCATGAACATCTGTCACCAAAGACTCCTGTCCGTATCCGAGCTTCCGCGTCCAGCCGTCTTCATCCAGCCAGGAAAAGTGACCTTGCACCCAAATACCCAGCTTGCTAAAGTGTCCCCCGACATGATTCAGTTGGCCGACATACGGAAAATAGAGATCTCGCATGTGCAGCTTGTCATCAAAATTAATCAGCAGTTTTCCGTTCCCGACGACGAGCGGTCTCGGCATGCCTTCACGTCCTTTTCGTTATAGGCTGTCGATCTCTCTCTTTTCGTGAAACTGATATTCGGCAATTCGCCTCGCGTAGGAAGAAGCAAGCGTAGCCGCGGTCTCTGCCGTCGCTCCTTGCGAAATCACTTTTACGTGCGAATCCTCTGAATCGGGTAAAATCAGCACCCAGCCGTTCGAATCGTATACTTTGATTCCATCGACGAGCTCCAGCAGCTTGCCTTTGTTTTCTTCCATCACTTTGCGCATGACCTTCCCTTTTGCTGTCCATGGGCAAAAGACAGTCTTTTTCTCCATATGGCACGCTGGCAACAGCTCCAGCAGAATGCTGAGCGGTTTTTCTTCGGAAGCGAGGTACGAAAGAATTCTCATGAGACTGTACACGGCGTCAAACATCGGATGAAAGCGCTGTTCACTCGATACCTCCATCATGGAGCGCGGAGAGACCTTGGTGCGTACAACCTCCATTTGCAACAGCTGGGCCATATGCTCCAATTCGATCGGTGCACTCACAGGAAGCCCGATGCGCCGATGTTGACCACTGCAAGCCAGCAGTTGCAGAGCCGTGATCTGCTCGTTCGAGAGCTTCTCTCCATGCTCGGTAAACAAGGTAAATTGTTCGCCATTTTTATCGAGACGAACGCCTAAATCCGCTCCCTTTTTCCGAATACCTTCTTGTATGGAGCTGTAATGTGCAGTGACTCCCATTACATGCAAGAGTGGCGCAAGAAAAGTCGGGAAAAATCGCTGTTCACAATCGATCAGCAGGTGGAAGCGCTGACGCTGGATGGACGATACATTCAACTGTTGGACCAAAGCATGAAGATAAGCTTCTTGTACTTGATGCTCGACTTGCAATGCTCCCAATCGATGCAGGTTGCGAACATACGTCTCTTGCCAGTAAGCATTCTCAATTTTGCGTTCCATATCACGAGAAATCGGCAACCCAGCATGATCGATGAATTGGATGACAATCTCTTTATCATCGACTGGCTCTGCCATATAAACATGAATGCCACCCTTGCAAGCCAGGGAGCGCACGCCGTATCGGATCAAGGGTGAATTGCCAATCCCGAGATCGACCGTATCAATTCCGGAAGAGCACAAGCTCGTCATGATGCTATGCTTCAATAACTGAGCAAATGGGTGTGAGCATGCTGAGAGCGCAATTTTATCCCCCGCTTGTAGTAAGTACGCGTAGGCAGCAGCAAGTCTAGTGACGAATTCGGGCGTGATGTCGACATTGCCAATGCCCTTGATTCCATGCGTCCCAAACAAATTTTTGGTTTGCTTGGCACCATAGATGAGCGAGGTTGTGACAGTCGCATTTTCACCGACTTCCTTGTCCGGCCAAATTTTGATGCCTGCCTTTACCACCGACTTCGCCCCAATGAAGCACTGGTCTCCAATGACCGCCCCTTCCCCGAGTTGTACGCAATCGCTAATTCGGGTGTTGCGGCAGAGCGTCGTTCCTGTGATCTCAGTTTTTTTCCCAATGACATTATTTTCCCAAACGATCGTCCTGGACAGCTTCGTACCGGAAGAAATCACCGTATTTTTCCCCAGAATGGAATAAGCACCAACGGCAACTCCAGCCTGCAAGTGTACATTTTCACCGATATAGACAGGGCCTTCCAAACGGACCGATGAATCGATGCGAACATCATTTTCCAAGAAAATGCGCGGCGCGATTTCCTGTGCTTTTATTTCGAGATGCACGCGTCCATCCAGCAAATCAAACTGGGCTTGCTGATAAACCTCCAAAGAGCCAATATCAGACCAATAACCGCTTGCTTCATATCCGTATAGAGGCTTTGCTGCTTGTAAAAAAGATGGGAAAATTTCCTTACTGAAATCCACTTCCCGCTCTTCTTCTATATAAGACAAGACCTCTGGCTCGCAGACGTATATCCCGGTATTCACCGTATCGCTAAAAACCTCCGCCCAGCTCGGCTTTTCTAAAAAGCGTGTAATGCGTCCGCCCTCATCTGTCATGACAACTCCGAATTCCAGCGGTGTTTCTACACGAGTCAAAATCAACGTAGCCAGAGCGTTATTTTGCTCATGGAAACGTATCGCTGCCGACAAATCGATGTCTGTCAACGTATCTCCACTGATCACGATAAAGCGCTCATCGAGAAAATCGGCGCAGTTTTTCACGCTGCCTGCCGTGCCCAAAGGAATCGTTTCTTCAAAATAGACGAGCGAAACACCGTAGCGAGATCCATCACCAAACGTATCGCGGATGACATCAGGCAGATACTGGAGTGTCACTGCTATCTCTGTAATCCCATGCTTTTTCAATAGATCAATCGTGTACTCCATGCAAGGCCGGTTTAAGAGTGGCACCATTGGTTTTGGCGTGTGGCATGTTAACGGACGTAGTCGTGTACCTTTTCCCCCAGCCATGATTACTGCCTTCATCTTCTTTTCTTCCTCCTTCATCGTTGCAATCTATGTTGTCATGCCGCTTTCCGCGGATACGCAAAGTGAACGATATAGATCGATGGTTTGAGTAGCGAGAATGGTCCAGTTATAAAACTGTTTCACATCTTGCATGGCCGTCTGGGCTAGTTGATGCCGCTGATCGGGGTCGCGCAGTAGCCAGCGGAGTTGATTCGTCAAGGATTCAGGGTCGCCTGTGAACATCATAGCGCCGTTTTCGCCATGGCGAACGATCTCTCGAAGCCCTCCCGTATCCGCAACAAGAACTGGCGTACCTAGCGCCATCGCTTCCAGTGCAACAATTCCAAAAGGTTCATACAAGCTCGGGAATACCGCCACATCAGCCAAGGCGAACAACTCATTTCGCCTAACATCTTCTACGAAGCCCAAGAAGCGGACTTGCTCAAAAAGTCCCTTTTGATGAACCAACTGCTTCCACTCGTCTTGCATCGGCCCTCTGCCAGCTATAAGCAACTTCGCCTGCGGAAATTCATCGCGCAGCCTTGCCATGGCTTCCAACAATAGGTGAACACCTTTTTCCTGGACCAAGCGCCCTACAAAAAAGAGGACAGGTCCATCGCCTATCGCCAACTCCTGCCGAAGCTGTTCACGATTTACATCCGGTAAAGGAATGAGATCGACACCGTTGTGAATGACACGTAATTGGGATGAAGGTGTTCCGAACAAGCACATGACTTCCGACTCCATATACTTGCTGCAAACGATCATCGAGTCAGAGCTTTGTGTTAGTGTACGTTCACACTCATGAATCCTTTGCTGCAACGGTGTATGAATGCCTTGATGCCGTCCATGCTCCAAAGCGTGAATCGTGCTGACGAGCGGAAGAGAGTACCTCTGTTTCAGTTCGATCGCTGCCCAGCTGACAAGCCAATCATGAGCATGGATGACATCTGGTCGCACTCCGAGTGACCATAGCTTGAAGGTAGCATCGACCATCGCCAAATTCAGTTGAAACACCCATGCCAGAAAGTCAGCTTGTTCAGAAGGAAGGTACGTAGGCAAACGGTGTACATGAACTCCTTCCATCATCTCATCTATGGAGCATGAATCTGCCGAACCTGTCAGCACATGCACCACGATTCCTTGCTGGACAAGATGTCTGGCGAGATCGTAGACAGCCCGACCAAGCCCCCCTACCACATGAGGGGGAAATTCCCATGCAAGCATCAAAACTGTTTTTGTCGAAGACTGATCTTGCGTAGCCGCTACCAATTGACGCGATACGTTCACTCTATGCATTTGTTTAGGCAAATAGAACGTGATATCCAAGTCAGGAAAGATCGGAAAGTCAGCTTCTGCTTGCGTAATTGCCTCTTCATCCAGTTGATGCTCTCGATACATCGCCAAGAGAGCCCGCATGCGAACTAAATGATCATGAACGCGTTGCACCGCATACGGGGTGACCGTTTGACCGTCTAAAATAAACGCCCAATCACTGCTTTGGGCTAACATCAATTCGCGTGCTGCCTGCTTGAGGCACCGTAAGGCAAGCGGATCTCCTTTCTTTTCAGAAAAGGTAGTAATCGCTCCGATCAGTTCCCGCTCTGCTTGATGCAAGTGCCTGTATATCCAGCCATTATTCTCGTTCAGCCAGACTTCTCCGTAGCCATTTCTCCCCCACGTAGACATAGGCAAGTGACCGCGATCCTGCGCTGGATACTCCTCCAAATATTCAGATGGTGTCATTAATTTCACGTCTTTTGAATCACAAACCGTTTTTCGCATGAGGTCATCTAGAAACTGTGGACCCTCGAACCACCAATGACCAAACAATTCCGCATCATAAGTGGCGACGACCAACGGCTTGCGATCCATCCAGTGACTGGCTTCCTCCACTTGACGCTCTCGGTGATACAGGAAGTGTCCAGCATGAGACGCTGCTTTTTCCCGCGCCCAGCTTGGCTCATACCAGTCTTTATCCCCTGCTTTTCCGGTGATCCGATAGTATTTCAAACCGGTATGCACGCGAATGCCGTCAGGATGGATGTACGGCTCGATGTAGCTCATCTCCCTGTCAAATCCGATATCCCGGTAGTATTCACGATAATCATAGTCCCCTGGATATCCATCGATTGAGCTCCATACCTGGCGGGAAGCCACTTCATCACGGGCAAAGGCAGCCACTTCATGCGGCGTGAACAAGGGAGCCAACACCCCTCTGCGAGGTAACGGCGTCGCATGCTCTATCGTGTGACTGTCTACAAAGAAATACCGAAGCCCTGCCTCTTTCAGCAAACGATCCAATCCAGGTGTATACCCGCACTCTGGCAGCCAAATTCCCTTCGGACGTCTTCCCAGAATCCGCTCATGTGTATCGATGCCCACCTGAAGCTGTGCCCGAATCGCCTCTTCTGTTTCCACATAGGGCAAGAAGGAGTGCGTGGCTGCACAAGTGATGAGTTCGAGGCATCCGCTATCCTCGATATACCTAAAGGCCTTGATTAGTTGAAAATCCCACTTGCGGCAATAGGCAATGATGCTTCGAAAGCGCTCCACGTACATTTTGGCGATACGGTGTTCTTCAGGTTGACCTGCGGTGCGTTTGACTTCCTTCCCAGCCAATTCAACAGTCTTCGCTAGATGTGTGCGAAAGCGTGTCACGATCAGATCATCTTCTAGCATGGAAAGTAATGTCGGAGAAATAGCAAGGGTCATGCGAAAAGCGATGCCGTCTGAGAGGAGCCTGTCGAAAACCATGAGCAAGGGAAGATAGCATTCCAGCATGGCTTCATACACCCAGCGCTCTTCCAGGCGATCGTCCCGATCCCCGTGTCGGACATAAGGCAGATGGGCATGCAACACGAGGGAGAGATAACCTTTGTGCACAAATGACACCTCACTTATTTTGATGTTTTGGTATACAACGAGTAGGAGGAAAAGTTCTCAAACCAGGAAGGTGTAGCTGAATCGTGGACGGGCTCAACGAACGATTCCCCCCAGCTAGCTTTTGAGTTACGCGGGGTAATTGCCGTTTCCGAGCGTAAAATCGGACAAAACCGATTGTGTTCATATAAACCAAAATCAACAATGTATGTACGCCCTGGCTCTACATCATTCACGTACCAGGAATGAGCCTCTTCATGTACGAGCACATCTCGGACGGAATGCGCATTTTTTCCATCAAATAAGCGTTCCGTGACATCATACAGACGCAAGCCCTTCTGGATGTGACGATAATCGGCTTGCAGGTAGGATGCGACCATTCTCATGCGGGGCCAAGTGATTTCCCAATAGACGAATAGCACAGTCGGTCCTTGTACCATGACTTTGACAATGTCCCGACCATAAAACGCAGGCAATTGCCATTCCAATTCCGTTCTAGCGGGAGGTGGTGTCACTGGCTTCGCACGGTCTTTTTGCAGGCGATACTTAACTTGACCGATCGTTAAGCCGCACTCTTTGGCAATTTGTGCAATGGACATGGATCGTGAACGCAGTTCGAGAATTTTTTCCAGCATCTTCTAGCACTCCCCTCCGCCAACTTCACCTATCTGTGCTTTCCCAATGTCAATCATAGCCAATGCTGCTAACAAAGACTGTCGAATGCTGGATGCACATCCTTTCTTCTTTTGTCGATCAACAATCATGTTTTCGTCATAGGCAAACAAAAGTCGCTCTCCTTCCATTCTTACAAAGCTACTTCTCTAGACATTCTTTTCTTTTTACCAAATAGGAAGAAAGAGCTATATTCCGTCATCTTTTGTTTTATTTGTAAGGATTTTCATATTGGATACCGATACTATAAAATATTCAATTTCACTACCAAAATGAATGAAAAAGGAGTCAACGAAAGAATGAATCGATCATGGATTAGCATGGTAACAGCAGGATCAATTGCAATTTCAACGGTAGCGGCAGGCTTGCCACTAGCAGCTCAAGCCAAAAGCACGCCGCCAAGCCCATCCCAAGAGCGCAATGATTCGCAGATTGGTCATACACCCGTTCAAGAAAACATGTCGAAGAGTCAGTTACGCCAAGCAGCCAAACAGGAGAAGTACAGCATCTCCCACCTAAATACATTGGACAATTCAGAGCTTGTTGAATTGTTGAAGGAAATCAGTTGGACGCAAATCCCTGAGCTGTTTACTTACAACGACGACACCCAGGAATTTTATGCGGATCGAGATCGGGTTCAAGCCATCATCGATGCATTGGAAGAGAGTGGCAAGAACTTCACTAAGGATGACGAGCAAGGCATACATACATTTGTAGAGGTATTGCGTTCGGGGTATTACTTGGGGTATTACAACGACGGCTTAAAGTATTTGATGGAGCCAAAGTATAAGCAAAAGATTATTCCAGCACTTCAAGCAATTACTTCCAATCAAAATTTTACCTTAGGTACAAAGACTCAAAATGAAATCATCAGTTCTACGGGAAAATTAATTAGCAACACGACTGTTGATTCTGAGACAATCGGCCTTCTGTCAAAAGTAATGGCGGACTTTAACGACAATCGGGATAAATGGTCAGATGATCGCGAAGCAAGCGAAGCTTTTTACAGCGTCCTTCAAGGTGTTGGCTATGTTCTGATTTGGGGAGTAGATGATTCAGAAAGAGATGCACTGAAAGGCAGCATCGACGCATTTCTCGACCCCATTTTCGACATGGCGGAAAATGGTGACACTTCCACTGATCACGTATGGCTGACGAACAATGCCTTGTATTACACAGGGAAATTAGGTAGCTACTACAGTGATTCAGACAAAGCCAATGAAGTTTTGACGAAAGCAATGAAAACTTATAAAAAGTGGAGCGAGCCTTACTTCACGGCCGCGCAACAAATCGAGGAAGCATATGGCGAGGATGCCAATGGAAAAAAAATCGACCTCGAGGAAATGAAAAAAGAAGGGAAAAAGCATTATCTTCCGCAGCAATTTACTTTTGATGACGGAGCGATTGTGTTCAAAACGGGAGATAAACTAACAGAAGAACAGGTTGAGCGCTTGTATTGGGCATCCAAGGAAGTGAAGGCACAATTTCATCGTGTCATCGGCAATGACAAGGAGCTCGAGAGCGGTAATCCGGATGATGTACTGACCATTGTCATCTACAATACGCCTGATGAATATAAAATGAATCGCTTCCTGTACGGATACGACACAGATAATGGTGGTATCTACATTGAGGGTACCGGTACTTTCTTCACCTACGATCGGACAAAAGAACAAAGCATCTACAGTCTCGAAGAGCTGTTCCGTCATGAATTCGTCCACTATTTGCAAGGTAGATATGAAGTGCCGGGCATGTGGGGAAAGGGAGAAATTTATGAAAACAGCCGCTTGCCTTGGTATGAAGAAGGCGGAGCTGAGTTTTTCGCAGGTGCTACCCGAACGGAAGGAATCAAGCCTCGCCAATCCGTTGTAGGCAATATCCGAAATTCAGCGCCTTATCTCGATTACACTGCGGCAGATATGATGCGTGCCAAATACGGAACCATGGCATTCTACGACTACTCATTCGCGCTTCAGTACCATATGTTCAAGAATGATTTTGCTCGTCTGGATAAAATCAATGATACGATCCGTTCCAATGATGTATCTGCTTATGATGACTTAATCGAAGAATTCAGCCGTGATCGCGCTCTTGAACGTGGCTATCAAGAAACGTTAGAAGAATTGATCGACCAGTATGAAGAGTTGGATGTTCCTCTCGTTTCAGATGATTACTTACAAAAAGTGGACGTGACGAACAAAGACGAGGTTTATCGTCAAATCGCAAAGGTTGCCTCTCTGACCGATGTAAAAACAGATGAAAAAGACTCTGGAGAATTCCGTAGCTTCACGTTGCGTGGGGTTTATACGGGTGGAGCTTCCCAAGGAGAATTTCAGGATTGGCAAGAAATGAACCGCCTCTCAGATGGATTCCTCAAGGAGTTATCGGGTCTTTCCTGGAATGGCTATGACACGGTTACGAGCTACTTCACCAATTATCGTACGACAAAAGATGGACGCTTTGCCTATGATGTCGTGTTCCACGGGAAGCTGGCTCATGAAGATGGCACCGAGCCAGAGAATCCAACGCCTAACCCTGACGAAACGTCTATTTCATTGGGTAAGCAGATTACAAGTATCGTCAATCTTCAAAAACCGAGCCAGGAGTTCCGTCTCGATGTGAAATCAGCCCAACAGCTTCAAGTAGAGATGGAAACAAAGCATGTGGATGGAGTGGCGTGGCTAGTATTCCACGAGTCTGATAAGCAGAACTACATCGCCTATCCCAACAAGCGCGAAGGCAACAAGCTGATCGGATCATTCGATGCGAAACCAGGGACTTACTATGTGACTGCTTATACGTATGGTACAGGGCAAAAGGACCAACCGTTTACCTTAGTGGTTACGGGTGAAGATAGCCCACAAGAGCAACTCTATCAAGAAAGCGAGAGCAATGATTCTATCGAGCAAGCAAATGGTCCATTGCCGATAGGTACGACTGTTTCAGGCGACATGAAAGGAAACGACTGGCAAGATATTTTTGCCTTCCAAGTAGATAAACCAGAAGAAATACGTATTTCTCTGAACCCCGAGCAGGGACAAGGTGTGACTTGGATGCTATTCCACGAAGGAAATCCAGATCAGCCTGTAGCGTACCCGCAAGAGGTGGAAGGAAATCTGCAAAGTGCCCATTATCAAGTAAAGCCAGGCCGCTACTACTTGTATGTGTACAAATATCAAAACGAAGATGTTGTGTATACGGTAGAGACCAAGCAGCGCTAATCCGAAGAACAAAAACACCCCCAAACGAGCTACAAGAATCGTTTGGGGGTGTTCGTTTCTGTCCTATTTTTTACAGTTATCGACGCTTTGTAATTCGCCCCGAGCCCCCTACCTTCGTTCGTGGGGGCGATTTACTTTTCGGCGGAGAAAAGCTCGAGCGCTTGGATGAGACAGAATCACTCGACTTCGACGAACTGCTGGAAGAACGAATAATTTTACCTGAACTACCGCTAGACGACGACTCCCCCTGCTTCTTGAAAAGGCTGCCGTCAGAACCTACCGTACCATCCGTGTTCTTCGCATTACCCCGTTTGAAAATACTTCCCGTACCCTCTTTGGTAATCGGCGGCGCTACTTTTTTGTCCTCGGTTGTAGGCACGCGATACGTTCCGGAAGGCTTGTATATATCCTTGCTATTGTAGCCACGATAACTGCCCTTTGTACTTTTCTTAAGCCCATCGAACAAATCATCCAGTACGCTGGCTACAATGTATCCCTGCAAAAACGAAGAATCGTAGTTTTGCCGGACGTACTCTTTGCTGTCGACCTCGATCAACGTATCCGTCGGCTTGGCAGCGTCTTGCTGCAAATGGTATACCTCATCCGGATAAATGAGGAACATATGCTGCGGATCTTCTTTGGAGATTTCATCTGGCGTATTCTGCTCCGCCAGCTCCAAGGCCACTTCCGGTACAGTCTTGTCTTCCGCACGATAGATGCGTGACGACTGTCCATTGTCTTTGGTAGAGACAGATTCAAGCGGATATGTCTCGCCAACCGCAGGACTGCCACAACCCGCTAGCGTAAGGAGGAACAAGGCCGGAATCAGCAGGAGCTTGATTGATTTCATCCATGGATTTGGCATGTACTTGTCCCTCCTCTCTATGCTCCGCGCAGTACCTGCACGTCCGCTGGCAGAACACTTTCTCCCTCATAGAGCATGAAACGGCCATCCTGCCACTCGATTCGCAGCAACTGGCGTTGATCCGATTGGAATTGCCAGATGTACTGCTCCCCTGACGTATGAAAAGGAGCTTTCCCCGCAACCTGAACGGAGCCATTATATTGCTCCTCCAAATGGTAGGTGACATCGTCCATCTCGATTGTGGTCGGCACTTCGTCTATTGAATCCAGTCGTCCATCAATCACGCTATACAGCTGATAGACAATCTTTTCCCGTTCCTCGATGTACAGGTAGCGAATGGTCGTTCCATCCTGTAACGTAAGCATCGTAGCTTTGCGACTCGCATTGCTCGCCTTCCCTATTACTTGATAGGTAACGAGCGATACATCGACTACATCCCCCGGTCCCACCGTCAGGATGCTCTTCTCCGGTGCAGGAGGCTCATGCTTGGCAAAAATATTTTGGATTCGCTTCATCAAACTCATGCTGTACTCCCTTCCCTTTCACGTCTTACAAACATGCAGCTATAATCAGTGCACCCACGAGATGGAATGAACCAGCCATCATGGCATATGCCACTTTTCCTTCCTGCGTCCCTTTTTCCAGGTCCAGTCCGGCCACTTGCTTTAACAGCCATTCCACGATTCTCTCCAAAAGGAACAGAATGATAAATGAGAGCACAGAAACGAGTAGTGCTGTCCACAATAAATTGGAGGTAATAATGGATTGCGATAAGATATATCCTTGCGCAAACAGCTTCATGACAAAACGCGTCGTGACCGCGATGTTTCCATTTTTGATTTCCGTGATGTCCTTGTATTTCGTAAACAACGAATCGATCCACATCAAAACAAAAAGTAAAATGCCACCGGCTCCTGTCCAAACCAGCATCCCTAGTATTTCTGTCCACGTCAAAGCGAATCACTCCACTTTCGTCAAGGTGTTTAAGGTCTGAAAAAAAGGGAAACCGCCTGAAGCGGTTTACCCCTCATATTTTTTCATCAGAGCAGCCAGTTCGTCCTCAACGGCCTGATCCTTATTCAGCTTCGCAATTTCATCATCTAAAGAGCTCTGTTTTTTGTAAATCTCGCCGCTGGCTTCTGCTTCTGCTTCCATTTGCAGTGCTTTTTCTTCCATGCGTTTCAAGCCAGACATAGCCGAGTTCGTGTCGAAGCCACCCATCGCCTGGTTGATCGTCTTTTGCGCTTTGGCTGCATTGACACGGGCAACTAATGTTTCGCGCCTGTTTTTCAGCTCGGTAATCTGTTTTTTCATTTCAGTCAGCTTCTCGCGCAATCCGTCAGCTGCCAGCTTGTTTTTCTCGTAGCTATCCTTGTATTCGTTCATTTTTTGCTCGGCAGCTTTCTTTTCCTCCAGAGCTCGTCGAGCCAGATCAATGTTCTGCGCTTGTGCTGCGATGTGAGCTTGTTCTTCACGCTTTTTCACCAAGGCTTCCTGTTCTTCATACAGCACCTTGAATTTCTTTTCCAAAGCAATTTGGGCGGCAACCGCTTTCTCTGCTTCGTTCAAGTCTTCTTGCATATCACGTAAATACTGGTCTGTCATTTTAATTGGATCTTCTGCTTTCTCAATCAAAGCGTACAAATTGGACATGGTCAAATCACGGAGTCTTTTAAAAATGGACATGGATTTATTCCTCCTTGAGTACGTACCAGGTTGTTCGGCCTATGTTGCCGTCCCCGTTATACATGTATTTACGATAATTACGCAAGTAAGTTTCAACAATTTATTTTTTTATTGTTTTTCGTAGTGCGCGGCGATTTCGTCGTTACTCGAAAGTAAGTTCGCCCGATTCTACACTTTTCAAAATAAGTTTTGCTTGAAATTGTGTCCCATCCTGACGTTCCAGCTTCATTTTACCCGTTTTGCCTTTTTCAATGAGCGCTTTAATCTGTGTATCCGTCAGCATACGTCCATAGTTCTCTTTCCATATGACGAATTTACAGCCCACGTTGTAATTCGAACAACCGTAACCTTTGCGTCCCATGAAAATAGAGCCTCCGCAACTCGGTCGTGGACATTTAGTGATGATACTCGACGCTGTACTAGTGGTCTTTGCTACCGTTCGAGATGAGGATCTGCCTGTACTTCGCCCACCAGCTCGTCCTCTTGTTTTCGACGATCCTTTCTGAGTGGTACTCTCACTCTCAAACAAGGTCTTCTCAGCACGAGATTGTACACGAACCTTTTCTACGATCATCGTAGCGAATTTCTTCACATTCTCCATGAACTGCTTGTCGGAGGCGGTCCCTCGGGAAATCTCATTCAAGCGGCGCTCCCAATGCCCCGTCATTTCAGGAGAGGTTAATAGTTCGATCCCTGCTCCTCTAATCAATTCGATAACGGTACGGCCTTTTAGCGTAAGTTGAACCCTTTTCCCCTGCATTTCAACATATCCGACCTTTTTCAGTCGTTCGATGGTAGCGGCACGAGTTGCCGGGGTTCCCAGACCAGATTCTTTCATCGCATCACGCAGTTCCTCGTCCTCGATTTGCTTGCCTGCGCTTTCCATGGCCTTTAGAAGCGTTCCTTCCGTAAAATGCTTGGGCGGCTGTGTTTCTTTCTCTTTTACCATAGCATCGGAGCATACTACGCTGGCATCAGGTTGAATGACAAAAGGCTCATTAACTTCAATCTCTTCTTTATCCTCTTCTTCTTTGGCCGCACCTTTCCCATTCTTGGGCTTTTCCTTCTGTTGATCGGCATAAATAATCTTCCAACCGAGACTTTTCCGTTCTTTCACCGACGTTTTGAACAATTCTTTTTCCACTTCGGTTATGACCGTATGCATCTTATATTCAGCTGGTGGATAAAACTGTGAAAGAAAGCGGCGAACGATCAAATCGTATAACTTTTGCTCATCTGGCGTAAGCCCTGTAGCCTTACGATTTGTCGGCAGGATCGCATGGTGGTCGTCTACTTTTGCTGGATTACATATAAATTTGTTGCCTTTATGAACCAAACTACGGTTTGCACCCTTTACCAAATTGTCATATGCAGTGCCTTGCAAGGACGACAAGGTGTTGTGCATTTCAGGAATATTTTGCTCTGTCACATAGTTGGAATTCGTCCGCGGATATGAGATCACCTTGTGTTTTTCATAGAGTGCCTGCGCTAAATCCAAGGTTTTCTTGGCGGAAAAACCGTACTTGCCATTGGCCTCACGTTGCAGCAATGTCAGGTCATACAACTTGAATGGATACTCCTTGGTATCCTTTACTTCGTAGGATGTGATCCGCCCTTGTTTTCCTTTCACTTTACGAGCCAACATTTCTGCTTTTGATGGATCGGTTAAGCGATCACCTTGCCAAATACCCTTATACGCCCTTTCACCCTGCGAAAAATGCCCTTCCACTTGAAAAAACGTAACCGATGAGAAAGCCTCAATCTGTTTCTGTCGATCATAAATGAGAGCAAGGACAGGTGTCTGTACTCGTCCGACAGAAAGGAGCGCGTTATGTTTGGTCGTAAATGCACGTGAGCCATTCATCCCGATGAGCCAATCTGCTTCACTACGGGCTTTTGCTGCCCTCGTTAAGTTTTCATAGGCTGCGGCATCTTTCATCTCCGCAAATCCTTTCCTGATCGTTTCAGGGGTCAAGTCCGAGATCCAAAGCCTTTTAACGGGTTGACTCAATTTTAGATGTCGCTGAATAAGTGAAAATATGTGTTGACCTTCCCGCCCGGCATCGCATGCATTAATTAGCAGATTGCTTCGTTTGGCCAACTGCCCGATCATTTTTAGCTGATCGAATGTTTTCCGATTGGGCACTAGCTTAAATGGATCGGGAATAATAGGAAGATCATTGATGTTCCACTTTTTATATTTTTGGTCGTACGCCTCCGGTTCCGCTAGTTCAATTAAGTGACCGATTGCCCACGTAATGATGTATTTTTCACCTTCTAAATAGGTGCGGTTATTTTTCGCTTTAGGATCTATTGCGGCGGCAATATTTCGTCCCATGTCAGGTTTCTCCGCAATAATTAGTGTCTTCAAATGATAATCGCTCCTTCTAAAACGCTCTAAGCAACCTGTCGAGGTGCAGTCTTACGTTCTGGATTCCTCTCTATTTTACTACAAGTTAGCCAAGTATTCTCGTTCTGGCTGCGACAGCCCACTCGATTTTTGCTAACGCCTGGCAATACGCCTCACTCAACTCTCCTGCATTTGTTGTCTCCTGCGTTCGAGTCAGCAAACGCCATACGTCGCTCTTGTTTTGGTACCAATCTAACTCTTTTGGTGGCTCATGGTGGATAAGTCTCCAAACTTGACGCAGCGTTGGGGAAAACAGCCGCTTTGCCCCTGATCGCAGCTGACAGTTCATTAGTTTTACCTGATAAGGCTTGCCAGGAGCTATATCATTCACATCGTGAAAAAGATGGGGCCAATAATCTTTTCGCGAACCTGTGTGTGGCTGTTCCAATGCCCAAGCGTACGCTGCCTCTTGCCTATTCGTATTACCGAACAGCAGACTATACAGCCTTTTCCCCAAGCTGATTCTCTCTGGTAAGGAGGCAAAATGAAACACTCGCTCACCAGCGAGCTGCAAGGAGCTGCCCTGCTCATCAGCCATTTTCCGATGGGGAAGCAAGATCATATTCAGTTGCAAAAGCTCCTGCAGGGCAAACGGAATTGTGCGGACAACTGAATTTTGATAACCCGACTCTTTCATGACCTGTTCTTCCAAGTAGTTTTGTTCATTGATAATCAAGCCAATGGTGAGCAGCTCTTTGTCAGTTGTCTTCCAATAATGATTCCAGATCGCCTGCATGAAAGTAGAGACACCTAGATGAGGTAGTATATAAAAAAGGTTGGTCTGTCGCCTGACACTCTCTTCATACAGTAACAATTGAGGGTACGCATCGTGAAAAATCAGCCAGTTTCCCCGCTCCAAAAACAAAAAATAATCCTGCTGCTCTTTTATTCGAAGCAAGCGAGGCAATAATTCTCCCCGCAAATCGGTCATACTCCATCCCGCATTGCGCGATACGAGATGTGCCAATAGCGCCCAATGAATTTGTGGATGCTTTTGATAAAACGACAAATAGGCGCGCGTTCTGTCTATGTTGTCACGGTTGTGGGCGAGCGTCTCCTGTCTAATCCTCTCTACCGTCTTTTGATCTTGCGCTGGCAATGGTGCTGTCGCCGTACGGACTCTCCCCAAATTCATGGAAAGCGGCAGACGCGATGCATATTGGTACCACGACAAACCCATCGATGCTCTTCCCCCTCTCTTCCTTAGGCGATGTATTTTATCGGGAGGTGAATGAGTTGCGCGAAGTCCAGCAAGAAATTAATCGCATTCAAGCCTTTTTATTACAGCGCCAACAAGCGGATGGCACTTGGCGCTTTTGTTTGGAAAGCTCACCGATGACAGATTCTCACATGATCATCCTATTGCGCACGCTAGGTATTCATGATGAGCGTTTGATGGAGAAGCTCACTGCTCACATCACGTCTCTCCAACACGATAATGGGGCATGGAAGCTGTACCCTGACGAGCATGAAGGCCATCTGTCTACCACCATTGATTCGTATTACGCCCTTCTGCTATCTGGCAAATACACGAAGGACGAACCGAGAATGGCTCTGGCTCGCACGTTTATTTTGGAAAAGGGTGGGCTGACACACGCGAACATGCTGACCAAATTCTCTACAGCCCTGACAGGCCAATACCAGTGGCCCTCGCACTTTCTCGTTCCCGTCGAGATTGCTCTATTTCCCCCGAGCTTCCCTGTCAGCTTTTACGATTTTGTCGGGTACGCACGTGTCCATCTTGCCCCCA
The DNA here is from genome assembly GCF_013332495.1 of Brevibacillus sp. HB1.2. Taxonomy (NCBI): domain Bacteria; kingdom Bacillati; phylum Bacillota; class Bacilli; order Caryophanales; family Paenibacillaceae; genus Brevibacillus; species Brevibacillus sp. HB1.2. Next base: position 352,848 of record NZ_JABMIU010000002.1, read on the forward strand.
TGATGATTGTGGCTGATCGCAAATATGTAAAAAAGCCTGACAATGCGCCAGACTTGTCCGATCTATACGCAGATGCACCTATCTCTCGCGGTCTATATCCGCATCGATTCCTAGAAAATTTCCTCAAAGAGGGGCAATCGTTCCTCGCCACTATCCATGATTCCTTGCAGCGTCTCCCCTTTTTACCCGGACAACTACACAAGCTCGCCCTACGGCGCCTAGAACAATACATCCTAGCGCGAATCGAGCCGGACGGTACTCTGTACAATTATTCGACCTCTACCTTTTTCATGATTTTTGCGCTGCTCGCTCGAGGGTTTTCTCCGAAAGACCCACTCATCCAAAAAGCGATGCAGGGGCTTACAGATAGTGTCTACGTTTATGAAAACGGCGCACACTTGCAGCTGGCTACCTCAGCCGTCTGGGACACCGCGCTCTTGACTTCTTCTCTGCAAAAAAGCGGACTTTCTACCACACACCCCGCCATTCAAAAAGCAAACCGTTACCTTCTCCAAAAGCAGCAGCATACGTACGGTGACTGGAAAATTCGCAATCCAAAAGGAAAGCCTGGCGGTTGGGGCTTTTCTGACTACAACACCATGAACCCCGATATTGATGATACGACGGCAGCTCTGCGCTCTCTGCGCCTGCTCTCCCGTACGGATATAACAACAGCTGCCGCTTGGAAGCGCGGTCTCGAATGGCTCTTGTCCATGCAAAACGACGATGGGGGCTGGCCTGCTTTTGAACGAAATACAGACGCTGATTTCATTCGCCACCTGCCGATCGAAGGAGCCGATACCGTCAGTACAGATCCGTCCTCTGCCGATTTGACAGGGAGAACCTTAGAATTCCTCGGAAACGATGCCGGGCGTACACTGACTGACCCCCATGTAGAAAAAGGAGTCCGCTGGCTTCTCAACCATCAAGAAGCAAACGGCTCCTGGTATGGACGTTGGGGAATTGCTTACCTATACGGTACATGGGCTGCAATTACCGGGTTGATGGCGGTTGGCTTTTCCCCTACTGATCCCGCCATCCAAAAAGCGGTTGCGTGGCTGGTTGCCAACCAGAATCCCGACGGCGGCTGGGGTGAATCTTGCCAAAGCGACCAGAAAAAAACGTACGTCCCCCTCGGAGCAAGTACTCCCTCGCAGACGGCATGGGCAACCGATGCACTGATAGCCGTGTCGTCAAAGCCGACAGCAGAGCTACAACGCGGGATTCGCCATTTGCTCACTCACAATCAAGCAAATGACTGGACAACTCGCTACCCGACTGGCGGGGGACGTCCTGGCGGTACTTACTTTGCTTATCACAGCTATCGTTGGATTTGGCCGTTGCTGGCTCTCAGCCACTACCAGACGAAATACGCGAACACGTAAAAAACACTACTACCCTCTTCGCAAACCAAGGTCTAACGGCTGGAGAGGAACCTGGGGTGATAAAATTACGGCGTGTGGAGGCGTATCAAAAATGGAGTAGCAGGAAAGGACATCGGTGTCCCCAATCAGCACAATCGACGACTTAGTTACTCCACCAAAACTGAAATCACCGACGTCTATTTTTTTATTCGTCACCTTCATATTCATGGAACTTTTTCTCCTTTTCCTAAACTCGCGCCTATCCAAATATCGTATGCTGCTCGCACTGGTTCGGTCGCAAAAACAGGTATGAACACCCACTGGCCTACGACATACAATACAGAGAGGATCTCTCCCAAAAGGATGTGCCGAACATGCCAGCATTCGTTGGAGTCATTAATGTAAACAACGTGGGCGGCGTTTTCAATGTCGGAGACGTCCGTAAAATCGCACCTACCACTTACGCCAAAACCTTCGCGGGTGGAGGATCATTCAATTCTGGTACCAATCTGTCCTTTAAAATTCCACGTAGCGTCGTCTACGTCAATGAACAATCCGATAATGATATCCCGCTTTTTGTAGAAGAAACGAACGATTTCAGGGCAAAGGGACGCGATTTCGCATGAATTTTTTTGTGACGCAACATATCGTAATCAATTCGCTCAAAATCGAAGGCATTAGCAACTCTTCGGTGTGCCAAATAGGAAGCGCCGGGATTATTAAGCCCGTATCCAAGCTGTACAACACCGGCGGATTCACAGAGCCAGCTCCACAGGTGGGGCCGCTGCCCACAACCGGTTCGGAAGAATTCGTGCCCCTCATTCCATTGGTTCAGCCTTCGCTCATACGCCCTGGTATTCTTTCACGGCTTGGCTAATTCGTTGTATGCTAGATGAAGAAGGATGGTCGTCATGTACATGGATCCCGAAATGATGAAGTATTTGCAACAGTTACATGACTATATACAATTGCAAAGTAATAAGATCGAGAAATTGAAGGAAATGATTGAACAGCTGCAGCAAGATGTAAATGATCTCAAGGAAAAACAGATTCCTTCCGTCATCAAAAACGAGTACAAATTCGATCTGCTTAAGGTTGAGCGACTGGAAGGGACTCTCAATATCGGCTTAAACCCGAAAGGAAATGATGCAGGAATCGGTGATTTTTCCATCAATCAATCGATGGATGTCCCTAATCCGCACCAAAGCAATGCCCCACTTTTTGACCGTGTCCAGAAAGAAATTTATCAATATTTGGAGACAGATGCCTACCTCGTTCTTGAAAGAATCGAAACAGAGTGCAACTATCCACTGGATAACAATTATCGAGCCTTTATCTTGGATGACATTAAAAAGCAGATCGATCAACGGATTAAGTATTACCTGAGCGAGCTCCCTACCGATGAACTAGAACCAGAACAGCTCGATGTTTTCGTACAAAATACCGTCCAAAAAGTGAAACGGGATATCGATAAGACCTGCGAAACATTCCTGAAAAATTTGCCTCGTGAGGTGAACGAACCATGATGAGGTATCAAGTGATAAACGAAGCCATTTGTGTAAAGAGGGTCTCCGTCAGTGCCCTCACTTCTGCCGCTTCCTTGTTTATTGGGGACACACAGACAGTAGACCTCAGAGCGATTTATGAAACGCCACCCGAAAAAATGATTGTCGGAGCCACGATCCCGATTGATACTGCTATACCTGCTTCATAAGGAGGTTTGTCACCATGTACCGAAGGACCAGTCATGTCCGTAAGCTGGATGTTCTCTCGGTCGATACCTCATCTGTTCTGCAAATAGGTGATTCCCGGCAGATTGATGCTGTCGCGAACATATTAGCCGTCCAACGTGAACAGGCCATCTTCTATGAAAATGAATTTATGTTCGAGAATTACTCGGCCTTTTCCGTTCCGTTAACTCCCCCTAGTCTCTCTGATCCCATTTGCATTGATACGTTCCACGACTGTCCGTACATTTTCATTCGAAAAGTGGAAGTCCCTTTCTTAGCAGGATCGTCCGTCGTCCATGTTGGTTCGAACGAATCCATTACACTCGAAACGCGAGTCGTAAATATTCGTCACATTTTCCAAGACGAGCAAAAAACTAGAGGGAGGGGGTAAGCTGTGCCTTCTGTCATTGGAGCTGTCAATATCAATAGTAATTCGGGTACCGTTAACTTCGGAGATACGCTCAACATATCACCCAAAACAGCCGCCAAGACATTCTCCGGTTCAGGGGGCGGCAACACAGGTAACGTCGTCAATACACTCAATGGTGTCAACGCAACGAATACACTGGACCCCAATGTCGTCGATCAACCGATGTTTGGGAACATCTAATCCCCGCAGTGTTAATGTCTTCTCATTGACACTGTTTTTATTTTGGCTGAAAAACGAAACAAAAAAAGGAGGCACGAGGCCCCCTTACTACAATATTTCAATATACCCTTCTGTTCCATGCACGCGAATACGTTGCCCGTCTTTTATCAGCGTGGTAGCATTTTCCACGCCGACAACTGCTGGTAAGCCATATTCACGCGCGATAACTGCCCCATGGGTCATCAGTCCACCCACTTCGGTGACAAGACCTTTTATGGATACAAACAACGGTGTCCAGCCAGGATCAGTAAAGGAGGTGACTAATATATCTCCATCTTCTAGATCAGCATCTTCCATGTTTAAGATGACACGCGCTCTCCCCTCTATAACCCCGGAAGAAACAGGAAGACCTACAATCGCATTGGCGGGCAGATTTTCTCGTTTGTACTCACCTGCAATGATTTCACCATCAGACGTGATGACACGTGGAGGAGTCAGTTTTTCAAAAAACTTGTAATCGTCTTTTCGTTTGCTGATGATCTCATCATTCAATTTGTTTGTGCGTACGACCTCGTGAAGCTCTTCAAAAGTGAGATAGTAGATATCTTCTTTTTCATGAATAACGCGAGCTTGTATAAGTTGTTCGGCTTCTTTTAGTAAAGCCTGCTTATAAACGAAGTAGCGATTAATCATGCCGTATTTTGGATATTCCCTAAACCCACTGAAATTCCGGATGAGGTCGATCATTTGTTTGGTTTCTTTTGCTTTTTGTTCACCATCCGGTAATTGCTTCAATCGCGCTAATAGCTCTTGCTCTTTTTCCAAAGCTTCCTGTCGCCCTTGTTCGAATTTCCGCTTGCCAGCATTTGGCTCAAAGTTTTTGATGTTACCTAGAATCATGGGGACAAGCGTCATTGGTTTTTCACTCCAACGCGTTTTCGTTATATCGATTTCTCCGGCACATCTCATTCCGTATTTCGTGAGATAAGCATTGATGGCGTCTTGCGTTTCCTGTCCACCTTCAAACGGAACCAGTTCATCCAAAAAGTTATCCTTTTTTACATGTTGTAAAAAGTCAATGACTTCTGGGTAAGGACGAACCACATCTGCAACACCCATTAGCGCTAATCCCATTTCCGAAGTAATATTATTTGGCACAGACTGCGAAAGTGTGTCTGCTACGTTTTTTTCCCCCAACCACTCGTTCATTTTTTCATTGATCCATTTTGAAGCATTCATAGCAGCCGTAATCACACCGATGGTTTGTGGATCAAATAACATCTTCTTTAATTGCTGGATGTCTTCTCGAATAAATTCAAACAAATCCGGTCCTGATTTCTTTTGAATGCTATGCTTTAACTCTTCGATTGATGTTTGACTACGCTTTATCAAATCAGAAACAATGCTCGGATCGTTTTCGAATTGTTCTTGAAAACCCAAAGACGACATACCTTTATTGCTTTTACCCGGACTCTGCTCTTTTTTACTTACTGGTAACGATTGTATAAAATCTCCTCGCTCGATTACGGTCATAAGCGCATCTTTTATAAGTGGATCGGATTGTCCCAGGGTATCTACTATGATTTGTCTGCTGTCAGGTGAAGCTAGCATATTTGTCACATCAACAAACAACCTTCCACCCGCTTTGCGCATAGGTGCAGGAGTCGTTAACAGGAAAAAAGACAGTCCCAATGGTTTCATGGGGTCGGTCATCATTTGTTGATGACCAACAGATACATAGACATGATTTTCTTGATCATTCGCTTCAGGAATGGGATATAAAGTCGTGATTGGACGACTCTGGACGATAGAAAAAGTATGATCAACCAAACACCATTCGATATCTTGTGGGCAACCAAAATAAGCTTCGATCTGTCTTCCGATACGCGCCAGTTGTAAAATTTGTTGTTCCGTAAGTGTTTGGGTCTTTTGCTGATCAGGATCAATCTCCTGTGTCTTCGTTCCGCCTTCTTTTCGTCCATAGATAGCCAATTTTTTGGTCGCTATCCTCTTATCGACGATTTCCCCTTCCTGCACTTTATAACAATCAGCAGATACCAAACCAGAGACCAGTGCTTCTCCAAGTCCATAGCTGGCATCGATGGATAGCAACTTCCGGTTGGATGTAATTGGATCAGCGGTAAATAAAATCCCGGAAGCCTGTGGGAAAACCATTCTTTGAACGATAACGGATAAATAAACGTGACTGTGGTCAAATCCATTTTGCATACGGTAAATTACCGCACGATCCGTAAATAGGGAAGCCCAACATTTGCTGATATGCTGCAAGATTGCTTCTTTGCCGATGATATTTAAATAGGTGTCCTGTTGACCTGCAAAAGAGGCATGTGGTAAATCTTCAGCAGTCGCACTAGAACGCACTGCATAAGCATGTTCCTCTCCGAATTGGGAGAGATAGTGAGTAACGGCTTTCACAACATCGGAAGGAATTTCTACTTCCATAATGATTTGGCGAATCTTCCTGCTGATTTCACCAATTTGATCTCGATCTTGTACTTTTAACATGGTTAGTCGAGCCAACAAAGTATGATACGTTTCGTTTTGTTCGATGGCCTTTTGATACCCTACTGTTGTAATACAAAATCCTTCTGGTACTTGTATTCCTTGAATTTTTGATAATTCCCCTAAATGTAACCCTTTTCCGCCAACGAGCAAAAGCTGTGTTTTTTCCATTTCCTGAAAACCGAGAACCAAAGAACTCATTCAATATCTCTCCTAACCATTAAATTGAGAAAAAGCATTTGACAAGAGTTCACCAGCATGGTACGATTAAAGTGTAAGATGCAATGATTATGTCTACATAGATACAAACAGTCGTGAACTGATTATATCATCGCGTCTGTTTATGTGCAATAAAAAAGAACCCGGAAGAAATGTCCAGGTTCTTTTTTGATTTTCCACGAATGAAACTGTCCTGCACATCCACTTTTTACAAGCTCGCTTTAAATGTTGTTTTTCGTTCGTTCGCAGCTCCATCACGCATCAAATAGATTTCTAACACCCCATCCTGATACTGGGCCCTCATCCCTTTTGAACTAACGAAAACCGGTAGAGCCAGCTTGCGATAAAAGGGGCCGTAGCTTCTTTCCCCTTGTGTACGAAGCCCCTGATGCTCACTTTCTTTGATGATCCCCTTGACCTCCAGCAACCGTTGGTCGGAGAGGGTAATCTCCAGACTATCGCGATCGAAGCCCGGGAGTTCACAGGAAATAATGACCATTTGCTCTGATTGGAAGATATCCGAGACGGGGGAAAAATGCGAATCGTCTACCTGCCCGAAACGCATCGATTTTCCCTTTGTCTTTTTTTTCCCCTTTTTCACGGGTGGTACATTTGGCGCGGCGGCGGTGGCCGTCTTTTGTGCTGCTTGCTTATTGAGCGTCGCGATATTCTCCCAAAAGTTCGTGTCCAGCATCTGTCCCATCTGGCTCAATGCTTTCCATGGATGATCTGGGTCAAAGCCGAGCTTGGACAAACTTTCGGATGCTTTTTGCAACTGCTTCATGGTCTCTTGCAGGTTTTTCATAACTTCCGCACTCCCTTCCCAGCACAGGCAAGACTGTCTATGTACGTTAGAATATGTGCTTTTGCCTGGGGGGTGTGCTCAAGATCAACCAGTTTGCCCGATGTCAGCACTATCTGTCGCCGGTGCAGGCGGGGCCAAAATATCGGGTGGTGGCATATTACTATCCGTCGGCTCAGGATTGCGTTCGCCGCCATTTCCATCTGGTGTTACAGGCTCCTGTGTTGGTTCTGGAGCCGTATTTGGTGGTGGTGTAACTGGTTTTTGTGTTTTGGGCTGCTCTTTTGTACCTGTCGTGGGCTTGGGGTTCGGAGCTGGTGTTCTCTTCTCCGCTTTCATTTCGACCTTGGCTACTTCTGCTACAGCTGCATCACTGAGCTGTTCGCCAGATCCAGCTGCTCCCACTTCTGTTTGCAGGGCAGTTCGAACAGCTTGCATGTTCTCCCTCGGCCATAAGGAATACGGAGAGCTCCAGATCGCCCCATTATCCAAAGTAACCATGTTGCTTGACGAAAAACTGGCAAAATCGAGTGCCAATCCTTTTATTTGGTCTTTCGACAGATCGGTTTTGATATGCTGACCAACGGTATCCAGTACGGCTGTCAAACTCGATAATCCATCCATGGACATGCTCTTTTCTGCTACAGCACGAATCACCTGCTGCTGTCTGCGATTGCGATCGAAGTCGCTCGAGTTGTAAGCGTCTCCACGTCTGTCGATGCGATGACGGACGAAGCCAAGTGCCTGTTCTCCGTTCAATACTTGTTTCCCTTTTTTCAAACTTCGGTATACACCTTGCTTCGGCAATTCGTATACGAGATCGCGATCTACGTCAACCGTAATCCCGCCCAGCTTGTCAATGACCGCTGTAAAGCCCTCAAAGTCAAGCTGCACGTAATGCTCAACCGAGATCCCCAGCATGTGATTCAATGTCTTTTTGAGCATCGTCATGCCATTTTCTGTAACAGGCTTCCCTTTGATTTCCGAATCTTTCCTGATATTTTCCCCTAATGCAAATACTTCATTAACCTTGTGATAGCCTGGATATCCTGGGATTTGAACGCGGGTATCACGTGGCAACGATACCATGCTCAGCTTTTGCGTAACCGGATTGGCGACTGCGACGACCAGAACATCCGTGTTTAACATACCGATGTTTTTGCGCGTGTCCACCCCGACGATGGCGAAGGCGATTGATTTCTTTTGTTCGTACGGCTTTTCCACCACGGGTTGATCCGGTAGCTTGTACGGGTCTACCGTTACAACGTCCAGTGTCTTGTCTAACTGGTTGAGGGCGAAGCCTGCTCCTACAGCCAACAAACAGAGGAATAAGCAACCCACCAAGAGCAGATACATCCGCTTGCTTCGCTGACCACGCTTGATCCGTTTACGCGGCTGTTTTGCAGGAGCTTGAGGCTTGTCATTCTTGGCTTGCACGTTCGGTTCACTCCTTTTTAAAATCACGGGGTCCATAGTGCTTTGGGCTTTTCATTTTTCAATATATTCTGGAAAACTTTCGTCCCATTTTACCACAATTTGCTGTCAAAATGTAGAATTCTGCCGATTCAACTCGATCGGTTTTCCCTGAGAGTTCTTGCACTTGCGAATCGAAACAGGTAGTCTAAAACTGAGGAAAATCGGATAGATGAATAAGGGAATCGGAGGGACTTGAGAGTGGAACACATACAGGTGCTGATCGCAGGTGGCGGCATCGCAGGGTTGTCCGCAGCAATATGGTGCCACCGATTAGGTCTTTCTTGTCTTCTTATCGAAAAAACGGATAGACTCGGCGGCCAATTGCATCACATTTACAACGAGATTACCGACTTTCCGCCCCTTGTATATGACCAGGGAGCTGCCCTTGTAAAGGTACTGATCGCACATCCTTTCATCCAGCAGCCAAACATACGATTGAACGAAGCCATTCTTTCCATTGATCGGGAAACGAAACAGGTAATTACTTCGAAATCCGTTTATCGTGTCGACTATCTACTCATCGCCACAGGAGTTGGCTGGAACGAAATACCAGCTCTAGCTGATTGTCCGAGCGTCCTGTCGCCTTGGTTTTCTACAACTGCCCAAGCGCACACCATCGCCGGGCAAGATATCGCCGTTATTGGCGGAGGAGATCGTGCATTAGAGAGTGCAGCAAATTTGAGTTTCCATGCCCGACATGTTTATCTATTGGTTCGGAGCAGTGAGTGGCGTGCTCGTCCCGAATGGCAAAAGAAAATCACAGGCCTCCCCAACATCCAAGTCCTGTGGGAAACACAAGTAAGTGACTATCAGCACGAAGAGGCACGGACGGTTCTGACACTCACCTCTACACGCACAGGCAATCCAGAGACGATCGCAGTCGATTGGATTCTGCCACGAATTGGTGTTCATGGAAACACAGCTGGTTTCGATGGCTTGGACATGTTTGGCGATGACTATTTGCAAACAGATTCGTCTCAACGAGTCAACTCTCCATGGATATACGCAGTCGGAGACGTGAACAACGGAGCCGCTTATGCGAGTTTGTCACTGGCAGTTGGTCAAGCGATGAAGGCGGTCAAACATATTTCCTTGCAAATTCAAAACAACAGATCAATGAGCCTGTAGAAGGAGAGCTTTGCATGTACGCTTTTTATGACGATTTCGGCTTACCTGTCAAGCTAACCTTTTCCCCCGAAGAGTATCGTAACCACCAAGCAGGTCACGTGCTGATCTTCGCTTTTTATCAAGGAAAGCTGTTATTTACTCGCCATCGTACACGGGGTGTGGAGCTCCCAGGGGGAAAAGTAGAAGCAGGTGAAAATAGCCTGGCAGCAGCAGTTCGTGAAGTCTATGAAGAAACCGGTGCCATTCTGGAAGGGATTGAGCGCATCGGACAGTACACCATCGACGACTCAATGCGAAAAGACATTTATATCGCAAAGGTAGCGCATTATACAAACCAGCCAAGCGGCCGAGACGTACTTGCCACCATTGTGTTTGCGGATATTCCGCGAGATGTAAAAGGCAATCAGGAGTTTAGTCGCATTCTGCAAGATGATGTGTATCCGCTCACACTCGATCGAGCCCTACGTCATCCCTTCGCGGAGTCCTAGCCATCATAAACAGGCTCGTCCCTGTCGCTCCTCGGCATTGTATCCGGTGAGAATGACCGACAGAGACAGCCTGTTTATTGTTTTTCCTTTTCCTTCTTTCCCGACAACACACGCTTGACGAGCTCATTTGGATCAAAGCCATACTTTTCGATGGCTCTCTCACGTTGTACCTCGTGTACCGTTTCAGGTTCAATTCCCAATACCTCTGATATTTGCCGCCACCCTTTCGTCTCGCTGTCTTTTGTCCCTTGTCCTTGCTGCTCGACCTGCTTGGGCTTCAAGAAAAAGATCGCAAGCACAGCGAAAACGAGCGATAAACCTGCGATTGATAGAAACATGACCGTCCGAGAAATCCCGAGCAACCAAGTAAAAATAGGTGGGCCGATCGCAACACCGATAAAACGGACTCCGCTATACAAAGAAGTAATCATGCCCCGCTCTGTTTTTTGCACGGCCCCAACGATCATGGAGTTCAAGCAAGGTAAAATCATCCCCGTCCCCATGCTGCCGATGACCAAAATACCAATTAGGACATAAGCCCCTTTGACAAAGCTAGCCAGAATGTAAGACGTAGCCAGCAAAAACATGCCGATAATCACAAACAGACGCATCAGCTTCAGTTTCTTTTTGATGATGATTCCTGTTACATACGCCGCTATACTCATCACGAGCAAGGGAATCGCCAAAAAGAAGCCTTTGATGACACCATCGATCTTGTATTTTTCTTCCAATAAATCAGACAGGTAAAACAGTACCCCAAACAACGTGAACAAGCAGATGCTACCAATAAAAAATGCAGGGACAAGCCATTTTCCATGCTGTTTAAACACTTGCGCGATCGAATGCATGTACTGCTTGATGGGGAGCGGCTCCTTATCCTGTTTCTTTTCCTTGGTCAGAAATAAAAACATCAGGAGAACGACACCGCAAATAATCGGAAAAGCTAAAAAGACCATGTACCAAGAAATGAGAGCAAGCAAGGAGCCAAAAATCGGACTTAATACTTTTCCCATCCCGTTTGATGTCTCCAAAAGCCCCAATGCCCTACTCTCCGAAGCGCCATCGAACAGATCCCCTACCAATGCCATCGCGATGGGAGCTGTCCCGGCTGCCCCGATCCCCTGCAAGACACGCCCTCCCATGATAGCCATATAAGGTTGATCCAGCCACAGAGCAGCAAGCCCTGCGACCAAACCACCCAGACCGTACAGGGCAAGGGAGATGATAATGACAATTTTTCTCCCAAATCGATCTGACAAATAGCCGGCAAAAGGGATAACCATACCTGCTGCAATCGAAAAAGCAGTGATTAACAAGCTCGTCTGTAAAGCCGTGAGCTTCATTTCCGTCTTCATTGTAGGTAGTACAGGAATCAGCATCGAGTTGCCCAGCACCATCACTAATGGAACCCCGACAAGCCCAATCAGGTTTTTCGCATTTTGTGCCATACGAAACTCCTTGTCTTACGCATAAGCGCTACCGTCCCAGCGCAACGCGTTAATAATCTCCCAATCAGGCTCGACGCCAATTCCAACGCCAGCTGGTAGCGTCACTTCGCCATTTATGGGTCGTAGCGGAAACAATTGTGTAAACGGGTTCTCCATGACATCCCATTCGACAGGCTCAATCGGATGGCTATCCATCTTGGTCCATGCCAGCAAGCAAGCTTGTGCAAATAACGTATACACTCGTGCCAGCGAACCGTCAAAGGAATGTGGAGACACGCGATAGCCAAACTGACGGGCCATTTGTAGATGCGTTCGATAATCGTCAATGCCCTCTGTATGCATCAGGTCAGGCTGAGCAATATCGATGGCGCCACCCTCATACAAGGGCAAAAACTGTGCGCAACGAATCAAGTTTTCTCCACCAGCAAGTGGAATGGATATGGACGAACGAAGCTTAACATACTCGTTTGTACGATCCATGGGCATCGGCTCCTCCAGCCAAAGCCAATTGCCATAACGGGAAAAAAGCCCTTCCCACTTCCTTGCAGTCGCACAGTCGTAGCTCTGATTGGCATCTACCGCTACTTGAACTTGTTCAGGAAGCAAATTCATCAGTTTTTCGATGTGCGTCTGATCCTCTTGAACAGAGCGCCCGCCAATCTTTACTTTCACCATCTTGAAGCCATTGTCGACTTGCTGGGCGACTTGCTTCCATGACTGTTGCATCCAGTCTTCTGTTTCACGGTAGGATTGGAGGGAGGCATATACCGGGATGCCTGAATGTATCTGGCCTCCCCATAGTTGACACACAGATAGCCCCGCCGCTTTCGCCAAAATTTCCGTAAGTGCCATACTGACACCTGAAGCCGAACGCTGATGCCACTTTCCTACGACATCGACAATGGCTACTCTGTTATCCACCTGCTTACCCAGCAAGTACGGAATGATGCGCTCACAAAAGCCCTTATGAAGCGTCGGCAGCCAATCGATAATTTCTCCCCAGCCATCTATACCAGCCCGTGTGATAATCCGAATGAGATAACTGCTTCGATAACGCTTATACCCATTCGCATCACCGTAAGCTTGCGATAGACAATGAAGTAGTGGATACGTTTCCACGCGCTCAATTTGTAGGTCCAAGACCGCTACCTGCTCATGAGTAGTCATCCATGCCCTCTCGTTCTGCTTGCTCTCCCTCGTAATCATCATAGGAGAGGAAGTTTCCTTTCCCTTCTCCTTTTCTCATGTACTCCTCATACGTCCCGCTTCTCATAAAATGCACACTGTCCGGTCCGTGATAGCCTTCAATATCGGTATAACCGATTTCCTCTACGGCTTCTACAAAGCCATCCGGCTCATTGCTCTCGATATACATTTCATCATAATCCGTTTTGTCGGGTTCCTGGTACGAGAAAGGCGTGCTGGATGTCCCCCAAGACTCGACAATTTGCCAAGCATCCTCACCGTCAAATCCGTTCTGTCCTTCTTTTTCATCCAAAGATGTACGTCCGAACGGCGGCTGCAAAAACTGTTCCTCAATCGGACGTGAATCGTTGACTGAGGGCGCTGGTGCATGCTCCTTGCACGTTTGTGCCTGAGGCAGTGCTTCGAGTCGCTCCACAGGTATTTGCTCTCCACAGACCGTACACAGTCCGTAGGTGCCTTCCTCCATACGCAGTAGCGCCTGATCAATCTCTTTCAATGTCTCACGATCGAGACTATCTAGGGCCAAATCTTTTTCCCGTTCAAACATCTCACTGCCGATATCTGCCGGATGATTATCGTACATGGCAAACTCCTGCAAAGAGGTTGTCATCGGTTCTCTCATGCCATAATGGTCCTGTACGCGGTCTTCCAGTTCCTTTTTCTGTTCCAGCAGCTTTTCCCGGAAGCTGGTCACCATCTTTTGGTCCACGCTGTACACCACCTTTGTTTGGTTTCCTCAACAGGTAGTATGTCTTGGTCGCGAAGGAAATATGACCAATAAAACGGCCATGACCGTTTTGTTGGTCCGCATGAGTTCATATCCACCTTTATGAAAATATCGAGATGTTTTTCACAGCAAAAAACCTGCCATCCCCAAAGGGAATGACAGGTTGATCAACCGATTTTTATTCTGCTACATGTGCGTAGTGTTGTTCTACGATATCCGCGCAACGTACGCAGAGTGACGCGTGCGACTCGCGAGTACCAACATCAGGTTTCACTACGCGGCAACGCTCGCATTTTCCACCGTCTGCGGCTGAGACCACAGCAGCAATGCCTTCGAGTTGTACTGCTTCTGCTGGAGCAGACCCGCTGTGTACATCCACGTGAGCCACGATGAACAGGTCAGCCAGATCGTCCATTGCTGCCAATGTTTTCGCAACTTCTTCCGTTTGTGGGTACAGAGCTACCTTCGCATCAACGGAATTACCGAACACCTTGTTGCGGCGCGCTTCTTCCATGGCTTTGAGTACCTCGTCTCGGATCGCCAGGAACGCATCCCACTTGCTCTCTGCTTCTGCTGCAAAGCTGAGATGTTGTTCGTCGCCTTCTGGCATATCCGTCAACTGCACACTCTTCTCTTCCACGCCTGGAATGAACGCCCACACCTCATCAGCTGTATGCGGCAACAGTGGAGCAACCAGCTTCACCAGACTGAGCAAGCAATCGTACATCACTGTCTGTGCAGCGCGTCGTTTCAAACTATCTGGCGCTTCTACATACAAGCGATCCTTGCAAATATCCAGATAGAACGCGGACAAGTCAATGACGCAGAAGTTGTGCACCGCATGGAAAACGGTGTGGAACTGATATTCATCATACGCTTTGCGCGTACGCTTCGCGACTTTTGCTGCTTTCGCCAGAACATAACGATCCAGCTCGCCCAGCTCTTCATATGCTACGCGGTCTGTTGCAGGATTGAATCCATCCAGGTTGCCCAACAGGAAGCGGAACGTATTGCGGATTTTGCGATATACCTCAGCGATCTGATTCAGAATCGCATCGGAAATGCGCACATCTGCCTGATAGTCAACAGAAGCTACCCACAGACGCAAGATATCTGCGCCCATCTTGTCAATAACTTGTTGAGGCACGATGACGTTACCGAGGGATTTGGACATTTTGCGTCCTTCTCCATCCAATGCAAAGCCGTGGCTTAGGACGGATTTGTAAGGAGCTGTGCCATATACGGCAACACCCGTCGAGAGAGAAGAGTTGAACCAGCCACGATACTGGTCAGAGCCTTCCAGATACATGTCAGCTGGCCAAGCAATGCCTCTTTCGCGCAAAACAGCCTGGTGGCTGGAACCGGAGTCGAACCAAACGTCCATAATATCCGTTTCTTTGCGGAATTCCTTGCAATCGCATTTGGTGCAAGAAAGCCCTTCTGGAACCAGCTCATTTGCTTCACGGGAGAACCATACTTTCGATCCTTCTTTGCGGAACAGATCAGCAACATGGGTGATCGTCGTGTCGTTAATGATCGGTTCGTTACACGATTTGCAATAGAAGATTGGAATCGGTACACCCCATACACGCTGACGGGAAATGCACCAGTCGCCACGATCTGCAATCATGTTTGCCAGACGAGTTTCTCCCCAATGAGGAATCCATTTTACATTTTTAATCGCTTCGAGCATTTGCTCACGGAATCCGTCGATAGACGCGAACCATTGCTCTGTCGCCCGATAGATAACCGGTTTTTTCGTACGCCAGTCATGTGGGTAGGAGTGCGTGAAGAAATTGAGCTTCAAGAGTGCTCCGGTTTCTTTCAGCTTCTCTGTAATCACTTTGTTGGCATCTTCGTAGAACAGACCTTCAAAGCCTGGAGCCTCATTGGTCATTTTACCTTCGTGATCCACTGGGCAAAGGACGCCCAAATTGTATTTTTGACCAATGTTAAAGTCATCTTCCCCGTGTCCTGGAGCAGTATGAACGCAACCAGTACCTGCATCCAAGGTTACATGCTCACCCAGGATGAGTGGAGACTTGCGATCGTAGAATGGATGCTGAGTTTCTACGCCTTCCAGTTCTTGACCTTTAAAGGTCGCGAGAATCTCTACGCCTTCCCAGCCAATTTCTTTGCTCGCGGCTTCAATCAGACCGTTGGCTACCAGGAATTTGCGGCCATCTACCTTCACTACGTTGTACTCAAGTTCAGGATGCAGGCTGATCGCAAGGTTTGCTGGCAATGTCCACGGAGTCGTTGTCCAGATAACAACGCCTGTTTCTGTGTCCAGCTTGCCTTTTCCATCTGCTACCTGGAAGCTGACGTAAATAGAAGGAGAGCGCTTATCTTTGTATTCGATTTCTGCGTCAGCCAGAGCCGTCTCAGAAGACGGAGACCAGTACACGCAGCGCAGTCCTTTGTAAATATAACCCTTTTTCGCCATTTCACCGAATACGCGAATTTGGTTGGCTTCATACTCAGGCAGGAGTGTCACATAAGGGTTTTCCCAATCTCCGCGAACACCCAGACGCTTGAATTGGTCGCGTTGCTTGTCGATGTAGGACCACGCATACTCTTCACAGCGCTGGCGGAAATCGTTCACTTCGATGCTACGACGATCCAACCCTTGTGCATTGATGATCGCTTGTTCAATCGGCAAACCATGTGTATCCCAACCTGGGATGTACGGCGCATAAAATCCTGCCATGGATTTGTAGCGAACGATGAAGTCCTTGAGGATTTTGTTCAGTGCGTGACCGATATGGATATCTCCATTCGCATATGGAGGACCATCATGCAAGACAAAAGACGGGCGGTCTTTTGTACGATCTAGCACTTGTTGATAAATATTTTGCTCTTCCCATACCGCTTGCATCTGTGGCTCGCGGCTTGGCAAATTTCCGCGCATAGGGAAATCTGTTTTTGGTAGCGCTAAGGTTTTGCTGTAATCCATGGCCTGATTCACTCCTTAAATAAATAAAAGCTTTCACTCATCCCCAAAAAGGGACGAGAGAAAGCTCCCGTGGTACCACCCTGATTGAACAAACCCGTACGACAAAAAAGCCTGCATCGGATTCGTTCCACTTCACTCATTCGTAACGGGAATGACGCGCTCACTTACTCACCTGTTTAACCATCAAGGTTATCTGGGCTTTCGGATATTGAACTCCCGGGTGATTTTCTGTGAAAGCAACTGGCCGGGTTTTCACCTTTTCCCGACTCTCTAGGCAGTGCTGGCTCACGTACTCTTCCCGTTCATCGTCTATGATTTGTATAAGCCTGTTCAACTACTATAAGTGCTTTATTTCGAAAAAGTTGTCTTTCATTATAATACCATCATTGCTCGAACGTCAATGATTTATTCAACTGTTACAGGCGAATCAACTTGTGGCTGTTCAATGTTATCCCAATCGCCATTCTCCAGCATTTCCAACTGTGCTTCCAAAAGCGTCCGAAAGCGCATACGGTAAACCGAAGCACGTTTTTTTAATTCTTCGATTTCGATTGCGATTTTGCGTGACTTCGCCAATGCTTCATTGACGATTCGGTCTGCATTTTTCTCGGATTCCTTTAAGATGAGCTGCGCTTCCTTGCGGGCATTCGACTTCACGTCTTCCGCTGTCTCCTGCGCGACCAGAATCGACTTGCTCAAATTTTCTTCCAAGCTCTTATAGTAATCTACGCGCTCATTCAGAATAGCTACGCGCTCTTCCTGTTCTTTTTTCTCTTTTATCAAGAGCTCAAAATCTTTGATCACCTGATCGAGAAACTCGTTCACTTCGTCAATGTTATACCCACGAAAGCCTGTGCTGAATTCCTTATTGTGTATATCCAACGGCGTTAATGGCACATGAACCCCCCACTTTTCCCGATAATTCGTCTTCAATCATTTCGACAGGATTAGCTGTGTTTCCTGCCGTATTTTACAATTTTTTGCGCTTTGGTCCATCTTATGTAACCAGTCCGACAATCATGCGAAGTCTTCCGCTGCGTGTTGGACCTGCTACCTCAAGAACTTTGAACCGACCATAACCTGCAAGAGATACCATATCACCCATCTCGAGTTGATAAGATGGGTCTTCGATTACTTTCCAGTTGATTTTTACTTTTCCTGCTCGAATTGGCACCAGTGCTTTTGCGCGAGACATATTGTGTACTTCTCCGATGATCGCGTCAATTCGCGGTGATGGCACGGTGATCGTTTTCTCTACAAACTTGGGTGCTGGTGGTGTAAACGCCTCCCATGCTACCCGCTCAAATTGAACAGATGTCCGATGAATTTGCGTCACCTGCCCACAGACAAAATCAGCGACTTCCTCTGCTACAATCGCGTAGCTGCCAGCTGAATCTGTCAGCATATCTCCGAATTTCTCCCGCTTCATCCCGACGCCCAGCATCGCCCCCATCACATCTCGATGCTCCAGCACATGAAAGCGCTGATCACCTTTGATTGCCAATAAGGTAAGCCGATAATCCTCATGCTCGACTGGGAGGTACTCCGGATGGATGATGATACGTACACGCTCGGCACCCTCGTAGCCTCCATAAGGAGAAACCTTTACATCGCTTACTTGTGAAGATAGACTCTGAAAAATTATCAACTGCCTAGGGTCTACAAAATCAGTAAGGCGCATGGCCTGCTTCCGCTCTACTTGCGTCAGCATTTCCAGCGCCCGTTCAACAAAGGGACGTTCTTCTTTTGAAAAATGGTCAAATATGCTCATCGTTTCACTCGCCTACAGAATTTGTCGCAAAATGGCGTATAGGCCAGATTGGGCAAAGTGCAGTGCCATCAATGCGACAATCGGGGAGATATCGATGAACCCGAGCGGTGGAATAAACCGGCGAAATGGTGCCAAATAAGGCTCAACCAGTCTTTCCAGTAACTGACCGATGCCTGTACCTCTCATTTGAGGAACCCAAGACATCAAAATGTAAGCAATAATCATGTATTGATATACCGTAAAGGCAAAATCTAAAATATCCACGACAACTTTCATTAGCTCACCCTTTTATATTCGTCTTAATTGGCTACTCTTCCAACACACTGGAAATCGTACCCTGAATATCTACATGGTCAGGCGTGCACACGAAGATCGTGTCTCCGACCTTTTGGATATCGCCGTTTAATGCATAGACCGTCCCGCTCAAAAAGTCGATAATTCTCTTGGCTTGGTCTTTTTCCACGCGATGGAGGTTGACCACAACGGGTCTACGATGACGCAGGTTGTCTGCGATATCCTGTGCGTCACTGTAATGACGGGGTTCACAGAGAATCAAACGGATTCCCTCCTTTTCCCGTGCTTGAAACGGTACCACGTTATTAGCTCGACCCGTCGGCTGGCGTTTGTGCGAGGATTCTTGCTCTTCTCTTTCCTCTTCCACCGTTGTTGTCTCTTCGATGTATTCCTCGTTTTCTAACCCCAGAAACCCCATCAATTTATTCATAACACCCATACTCTTCCTCCTCTCTTACTGCGTGGTTTGGTCTGTTTTCCTTTACTCCGGCTTGACCAATACCGACCCCAACCGAATATATGTAGCTCCTTCTTCAATGGCCACTTCAAAATCACTAGACATGCCCATAGACAGCTCTTCCACCTGTGCGTGCGGGAATGCCATTTCGTTAATCCGTTGCTTCCACTCATAGAGGCCACGGAACACCTGTCTGGCTTCCTCTTGGGTTTCGACAACAGGCGCCATCGTCATTAATCCGACGATACTTATATGTTTCATATTACTGGTTTCGCGCAAAAAAGCCAATACGTCATTGGGACTAAGCCCAAATTTTGTCTCTTCGCCGGATATATTGATCTGCAAAAAGCATTTTACGACATGATCCAACGCTTCACCGCGTCGATTCAGCTCTTGTGCCAAAGAAAGCCGGTCCAGAGAATGGATGTACGGGAATCGTCCTACGACTTCTTTTGCCTTGTTTGTCTGGAGGTGTCCGATAAAATGCCAGATCCCTTTATCGCCGTGTAGCTGGTGCTTGGGCAAGGCATCCTGCACACGATTTTCCCCGATATTCTCTACGCCTACAGCGAGCAAGTCCCCAATGGCATCTGCGTCGACATACTTGGTCACAGCAATAATTTTTACTTCCTCACGTTTGCGGTTCGCCCGATCGCAAGCAGCCTGAATTCTTGCTTCAATGGATTGCAGTCGTTCTTTTAACAGTTCTTGTTCCTTGGTCATAACGAACCCTTCCCTTTCTTCTACAGGTTTTCCTTCCAGCCGATATAGGAAGCCATGCGTCCGGTAGTCCCTTGTATCCCAGCTTCCTTGCGATGAGAGAAAAACAAGTCTGTTCTGCAGCTTGTACACCAATCCGTGGATAAAATATTCCCTGAAGAAATTCCTGCTTCGAGCAATATCTCTGTGTTCAGCTGACGAAGGTCCAGCATATACCGCTCTCCTGTCGAGGAGTTTACTGCTTTTTCCCAATCGGCTGCACAAGTGCGTACTTGCGTCATGATTCGCTCATCGACTTCATAGCAACAGCCGCCAATGGATGGGCCAATTGCGACGCGGATACCCTCTGGCTTTGCTTGATAGTGCTTCGTCATTGCCTTCACCATTTCCTCGGCAATACGGCCCACTGTCCCCTTCCAGCCTGCGTGCGCAAGTCCGATTGCTCCCGATTGGGGATCTAGAAAATAGAGAGGAACGCAATCTGCATAAAACGAGGTCAGCATGACTCCTTTTTCAAGGGTAAACAATCCATCCGTTGCAGCTATGACGTCCTCCAGACTTTCTTTTCCCGCACCGCCTGCTGTGACCTGGCATACCCGATTCCCGTGCACTTGGTCGGCGCATGTCCACGCTGTAAAAGACATCCCGACTTGTTCTGCTAGCTTGCGTCTATTGGCTACTACGTTCGCAGATTCATCACCCACATGCAACCCCATATTAAAAGACCCGTACGGTTGTTCACTTTCCCCGCCTGAGCGAATAGTAAACCCCGCCACTAAGCCAGGAAATTGTTGCTCCCACTCTGTTACCGATAAGATTGACTTATCCTCTACCCTGACAAATGGTTCTCTCATGTTGTCACCTTCCTCATATGGCTAATCATACCATAGCCGAAAAGAAAAGAAAGGCTATCCGTGCCTTTCTCCCTTTACGCATTAGTATTCTTCTCCACCTGAAGTTTTCACTTCAACTTTAAGTGCTTCTTCCATCCGAACAAGCACCACATCTTTCCCGATCTTCACAATATTGCGCCAGGGTATGACATAATCGTTCCCGGCAGAAAAGAAGCCGAGAAACTTGCCTGGTCCCGGTACGACGATAGCCTCTACACGACCGTGACGCAGATCGATCTCCAAATCTGAAATTTGCCCAAGCCGTTTCCCATCGAGAATATTTACCACTTCTTTGGTCTGGAAGTCAGAGATTTTTACCATTCTTCCTCACCTTCTTTTCTCCGTTACTTTCAGTATATGAGTCCACCGAGGAATATGTCCGCTTCTTTGCCAAAAAGTAAGGCGATTGAAAACTAACTTTTCCGCTCGTACAAAAAACCCGAACGGTACAAGACCGCCGGGTCGCCTATTTGGTTTCTCCTTACGATTGAACGTGCTTTTGCATATGGGCAATTGCCGCTTTTTCTAATCGAGAGACCTGTGCCTGTGAGATACCGATTTCCTCTGCTACTTCCATTTGCGTTTTTCCTTCGTAAAAGCGCATGGATAATATCATTTTTTCTCGGTCACCTAGCCGCTGCATTCCCTCACGAAGCGCAATTTCTTCTACCCACGTGACATCTTTGTTCTTCTCGTCACTAATCTGATCCATGACGTAAATCGGATCGCCGCCATCCTGATAAATCGGTTCAAACAAAGAAACCGGATCTTGGATCGCATCGAGTGCAAACACGACGTCTTCTTTGGCTACGTTCAATTCCTGAGAAATCTCGATAATGGTAGGCTCTCGCGAATGTTTGTTGGTCAGATTATCACGCACCTGCAAGGCCTTGTACGCGATGTCTCGCAAAGAACGGGAAACGCGAATCGGATTGTTGTCCCGTAAATAGCGTCGAATTTCTCCAATGATCATCGGTACGGCATACGTGGAAAACTTCACATTTTGTCCGAGATCAAAGTTGTCGATCGCTTTCATCAATCCGATGCAGCCCACTTGAAACAAGTCATCCACGAATTCTCCGCGATTGTTGAACCGTTGAATTACGCTAAGCACCAGTCGCAAGTTGCCGTTGACCAGCTTCTCGCGGGCAGCCAGCTCCCCACTTTGCAGGCGCTCAAACAATTCCCGCATCTCTTTGTTTGTCAACACCGGAAGCTTGGAGGTATCTACCCCGCATATCTCTACCTTATTGCGCGTCACGTCTTTCCCTCCTCGAAGCAAGAAAAAAGTCCCTAACCCGGTTGTCTTGAAAGGCCGCGTAACTGACGCGTAGCCGACCAAGAAGGTGGCAAAAACCACCATCTGTTTCGGTTTAGGAACAGTATCCCCCCAAGCTGGGAAAATATGCGTTAGACCATCTTGTTGAATTCTTTTCGCAACCGTTTTATAATTCGCTTTTCCAAACGCGAAATATACGACTGTGAGATTCCTAACAAATCCGCTACATCCTTTTGTGTCTTTTCCTCTTCTCCCGCTAAGCCGAAGCGCAGCTCCATGATAATTCTCTCGCGGTCAGACAGCTTATCCAGTGCTTTTTTCAGAAGCTTTCGATCCACTTGGTCCTCGATGTTTTTATAAATCGTGTCATTCTCCGTACCCAAAACATCTGAGAGCAAGAGCTCATTGCCATCCCAATCAATGTTAAGCGGTTCATCAAAAGATACCTCTGAACGAATTTTATTATTGCGGCGAAGATACATGAGGATTTCATTTTCGATACAACGAGAAGCATACGTTGCCAGCTTGATGTTCTTGTCTGGATCAAAGGTGTTCACAGCCTTGATCAAGCCGATAGTGCCAATGCTGACCAAGTCCTCAATATTAATTCCCGTATTCTCAAACTTGCGGGCGATGTATACGACCAGACGAAGATTGCGTTCAATGAGCATACCGCGAACAGCCGGATCACCAGACGGCAGTCGTCCGAGCAGCAGCTCCTCTTCTTCTCTGGTCAAAGGTGGAGGCAATGCTTCACTCCCGCCAATATAATAGACTTCTTCGGCGCGTACACCAAGCCAGAGCAAGATTCGGTACCAGGTCAATTGGAGTTGTAGGCGAAGTTTTACATACATGATTAGCCCTCCTGTTTGAGAATAAAGGTTGTTTCTTCGTGATTAAAAGATGACTTTTTGAACATCCGCTTCATAGGTTTCCATCATGGCTGGGTGCACGATGGCCTGATACTTGCCGTCAGCGGCCAATGGGATCGGGTTTAGCCCGATTAACACCCGTTCTGTTTCAAAACGAATCCCGTCTTGCACGACCATGACATGGTCTGGTTTGATTGCGAGTAAAAAATCCATACCTCTTGACACGCTGCGATACGGGATCAAGCGTACCCGAGACTGCCATTCCAGCGGCAGATGGTCCCAAGATCCGTCCAGCTTCTCCCACACTCCACCGTTTTCATCGGCTTGTCGGAGAAGCGACGGCGGAAGCAAATGTGCGAACATGCGATTCTCCATAATCATGACGGGTATGCGTGTAATTGGCTCGTGGAGCTGGTTTCCAGTATCCACAAGTCCACGGCAAATGACTTTTTCCCCTGCCACCGTAACGACGACATCGACAAGAAAGGTTTCGATTCTTCGCGGCTCCTGAATCGCGCGGTAGCTCTTTTTCCCGAGAAAAAAGATCAGGATAAAACCGATCAGAACAATCCCCAAGGTTGGCTTGAAACCTACGCCAAACCCATCATTATGCGTGACAACCAGTCCATTTACAATTTCACTCTGCGGTGCCAAAAAATACTGTAACCCAAGCACTCCCCCTCCGAACACAAATGCGACAAAGTAAAAAATGATTAAGTTTTGCGCAAAGGACAACAACCTCCTGTTCCCAAAAGCAATCCACAGCATAATGACAGAAAAGAGCAGTTTGACCCACCATTGATACATCGGAGAAAATACAGGAAAAAAGAAAAAGATCAGATACGCGGAGCCAAACAGGGACGCAAGTATCATTCTCCACCACACCATGCGCTCTTTGCGAAAATAAGCAGTAAACCAGAGTAACAAGGTATCAATAGCCACATTCAGGAGTAGAATGATATCAAGATACACAACCACTTGCTTTCCTCCTCATCTTTTGACCGACTTGGCAGCAAGCATGTGTCCTAGCAAAAATGGTAAATAGTAGGACGACTTCTATCAGTAAAAGCAGTATATATCAATGTGTATGTAAAGTCTGTCAATTCTTGACGGTGTTTTTTTGGTTTTTTTGTCTAACATTTTTTCATCCAATCAACGAAAAAAAGCCTTGTCCCCAATGACGGGAACAAGGCTTTTGACAGTCGTTTATCGCTTTAGTTTTTGTTGCGGCGGCGATTGCGCAGGAATGCTGGAATATCCAGATTATCCAGGTTGCCCATGGAGAAGAAGGACTTGTCTTCCTCTTCTTCCTTCGCACGGCTGTTATTCGTATTGGAAACTGGTGTCGGACGATTGCCAGGCGTGTTGATCGGCTGTTGTTGACGACGTGGAGCTTCCGCAGCGCGTTGACTATGCTCGAAGCCTGTGGCAATTACGGTCACTACCAATTCATTTTTCAAATCCTCGTTAATTACCGCACCGAAAATCATGTTAACATCTGGGTCCGATGCAGAAGATACGATATCAGCTGCTTCGTTTACTTCGTACAAGCTCAGGTTCGTACCACCTGTGATGTTCATGAGAACACCGCGTGCACCATCAATCGCAGTTTCGAGCAGTGGGCTGGAAATAGCGCGACGAGCTGCTTCAGCCGCACGATTTTCGCCGCTACTTACACCGATACCCATGAGAGCAGAACCGCGCTCAGTCATGATCGTCTTCACGTCAGCGAAGTCCAAGTTGATCAGTCCAGGTACCGCAATCAGGTCGGAAATACCTTGAACCCCTTGTCGCAGTACGTTGTCAACTTCGCGGAACGCTTCGAGCATTGGCGTATTTTTGTCAACGATTTCCAAAAGTCGGTCATTAGGAATCACGATCAGTGTGTCTACTTTTTCTTTCAGAGCAGCAATACCGATCTCACCGTGCTGGGAACGTCTGCGACCCTCGAAGGAGAACGGACGGGTTACTACACCAACGGTAAGAGCACCCATTTCCTTAGCGATCTCTGCAACAACAGGTGCTGCACCTGTACCCGTACCACCACCCATACCGGCAGTTACGAATACCATGTCAGCTCCACGCAGAGCGTTTTCAATCAAATCACGGCTTTCTTCCGCTGCTTTTTTACCGATCTCAGGATTTGCACCTGCTCCAAGTCCACGTGTCAGCTTTTCCCCGATTTGCAGCTTGATATCTGCACTAGAGAGCTGAAGTGCTTGCGCGTCGGTATTCAAGGTGATGAATTCTACACCCTTTACTCCACCTGCGATCATGCGGTTTACTGCGTTGCTACCTCCGCCCCCGCAACCAATGACTTTAATTCGTGCAAAAGATTCCAAGTCCATATCAAATTCCAGCATATTGCTAGTCCTCCCCAATTCAACATAAGAAAAACTCGTGGCTACAGAAGCCTGTCAACTAAACACAATGGAACGAAACGATGCCCGACTTCGTCATTGTAGTTAACCTCGGTAAAGCGAACTCCCTTAAATAAATTCGCTAAACCAGTTTTTTACTTTTTCCATCAAACCGCCGCCTTCTTTTGGCTTAGACGAGACGGTTTGCTTCTGAGTGCCCTTGAATGAGGGGGTGACGCGAATGCTGCGGCGCTCCATCAACTGCAAGGCATATTGAATCAAACCTACCCCGGTGGTGTAGGCAGGATCTCGCACTCCGATGTAATCAGGAATCGCAATTCGAACAGGTGCGTCCAATTCTTCTTTTGCCAATTCCAACATGCCCGGCATGGCTACGGTACCACCCGTAAGAACATAGCCCCCTGCAATTTCGTCGCGGTAGCCCAATTTGTATACAGCATCCTCGACTAATTGGAATATTTCCGCAGCGCGCGGCTCGATAATATTGGCCAAATCCACTTGCGTAAATTGTTTCTCGACTTCGCTACCAATCCGGTTCACCTTGAACTTCACATCTTCGGATGCTTCGTCAATAAGGGCACAGCCGTTTTTGGTTTTCACACGATCTGCCACATCTGTATGCGTGCGTAGTCCCAGTGAAATATCGCTCGTAATGTGGTCGCCACCGATGCCGATCACGGTGGTCGCTGCCAGTTTCCCTTGCTCGAATACACCGATCGTGGTAGAACCCGCACCGATGTCGACAAGAACGACACCCATATTTTTGTCATCTTTGGATAGAGCAACAGTGCTAGCCGCAAGCGGTTGCAAGAATATTCCAGCTACACGCAGATTGGTTCGTTGAGCACAGCGAACGATGTTATGTACGACCGTTTTCAACCCGGTCACAATAGTCCCTTCCATTTCCAGTCGGACACCAATCATCCCACGAGGGTCCTTAATGCTCCCTTGTCCATCAACGATGTACTCCTTTGGGACTACCTCGATGATTTCACGGTCTGGAGGAATAGCCACAACCTTCGCTGCCTGAATTACGCGTTGAATATCTTCTTCTCGTATCTCACGGTCTTCGCTGGATACAGCGACAACCCCTTGGGTTTCATGCAGATCGATATGGTTTCCAGTGATCCCCACATACACTTCTTCGATTGAAACGCCAACCATGCGCTCCGCATGATCAACCGCTTCTCGGATGGCATGCACGGTTTGGTCGATGTCTACAATCACGCCCTTCTTGATGCCTTCTGAGTGTGATTGTCCGACGCCGATGATGTTGATGGAACCATTGTTGATCTCGCCGATCATGACGCGTACTTTGGATGTTCCAATGTCTAGGCTGACTATGAGTTCATTGCTTACCAAACCTGTGACACCTCCCCTGCTACGTCTTTTTTCTTGCTAAAATGAGAACACCTGCATAAATTATTCCACACAGGACAACCATTCCCTTTTTTTCTTATTGATTTTTTGTAAAAAAATGACCATCTTCCCATTTTCCTTCGCGTTAATCTTGCTGATTGATCCATTTGGATAGAACAATTCTCCTAATGACAGCGAGATTGTTGAACAAGCGGACGCCGAAAGCCACGATCGCAGCCAAATATAGATCAATCCCCAAGAACCCTCCGATGAAGGCCAAGCCTGCTGCAA
Organism: Brevibacillus sp. HB1.2; assembly: GCF_013332495.1. Taxonomy (NCBI): domain Bacteria; kingdom Bacillati; phylum Bacillota; class Bacilli; order Caryophanales; family Paenibacillaceae; genus Brevibacillus; species Brevibacillus sp. HB1.2. The sequence continues at coordinate 379,821 of NZ_JABMIU010000002.1, forward strand.
AAAGTGTGTTGAAAAAGAATCCAGACATGAAAATACGAACGTTAAAAGTACGTTCTAAAAACGAACGAATCCCCCCAAAGATCGTATCCAATCCCGCCAGGAGGGCTATTGATAGATAGCTGCTATACTCCTGGGGCACACGCCAATCCAGCAGGAAGCCGACAACAAGACCGACAATCAGTCCGATAAGCGGGAGCCACATGGTTACGAATCTCCTTTTTCTTTCACAGGTTTCATAAATTGAATGACACGTGTTTCGTTATTCGCTGAAATCATCAGCTTGTCCCGTTTTTCTGCCAGCACCTTTTTATTCGCCAGTTGAAAGTTCTCTTCTACGCCCTCCAGCTTCAATGCGGACAACAATACTTCAGGTTCCCCCAATGCTTTTATCTCATACGGAGCCCTAATCGTCCTGGTATCGATTTGGATGACGTCTCCCACATTGCGGATTGCAGTGGTAGCAATCAGTCGATGGCCATTAATGGAAACAGCTTGTGCTCCGTTTGCAAACAGGATATTTACCAACCAGCGCAAATCTTCATCGTCAATCGTATAGTCTCCTACAACAGGCACAGGCATATGTTCATCCATAGCTGGTTGTTCAGACGTATGGGCATCGACAACATCAATAACGATGCCTTCTCCCTCCATCCCTACCATACCAGCCATTCGGCGAGTCCGTGCCAACTCCTCTTTCATAACGGAGATACTTTCATCTTCACTGAGTGAGGTTTCGTATTGGTAGTACAGCTGATTATACTTTGAAATGTCTGCGAGCAGGTTTTTGTGTTTCTCCAGTTCTTTTTGCAACGTGGTCCGAAGTTCCGCGATGCTGCGAGACTCTTTATGAACAGGATGAAGACTGCTTCGTAATTGCACAGTCAACATCACACCTATGATAGCACTAATAATGGCAAGAATAAATGTGATTTTACGGCTTTTTTGTAACATAGGTAAACGCATCCTTTTATTTAGGAGTGTTTCGTTTTCGCGTCACCAACAAAGGCAGGCAGCTCGACCCGCTCTTTTTTGGCTACGCTTATTTGGACAAAATCTTGCAAGGAGTGCAAAACACCACCCGGCAAGTTCAAAGCACTGTCTAGTGTATCGGGATTTCCAATCGCTGTTACGACAAACGGAGCGGCCGACTTGATGCCGTTTACGATAATCGTTGGTCCAATGCAACGGATCTCGGAATTGCTCACCACTCGCTGTCCGTTAATGCTGATGGCCTCTGCTCCTGCTGCACGCAGTTCATTGACGACCAGGCGCACATCCTGCTCATGCACGATGTAGTTCGCGATGTCTGCGCTGTTCGCTGCATTTTGGCTATCCTGCATCGTTATGACAATACCCGGCCCTGCAACAGCGACTACCCCTGCCAGCATCCGCGCTGCATCCAGTTGACTGAGTGTCTCTGCAGCCTCCGATTTACGCTCTGCCATCGCTTCTTCCACTTTTCCCACCTGACGCTGCAAATCGAGCAGTTGATTTTCCAGATGCCGATTTTGCTCCTTCTCAGCCAAAATTCGGTCATTTAATTGCGTTTCCTGTTGGAACAGCTGATCATTCATCCGTTCTTTGCGCGTAAGCTTGTTCGTTTCGAAGGAAGTGGCCACTAGAAAGCCGGTAGATAACGTCACGATGGTTAAATACAAATGAAATTTGCGACGACGACTCATTGTCTACTTTCCCCTTTTTCATTTACTGCTGTGGTTGCTCTTGCCCTTCCTGTATAGGAATAGCCCCTTGAGCACCGTACGGAATAAACCACGGCTGCTCAAACAAAGAGAGCACCCCTTTTGTATTTGACGGCAATTCTTTCACGATCGTCGGGTACCAGTTCATCATCTTGTCGAGCTTGTAGATGACGCTTCTTACTTCATTCCCGTCTCGCATGTACAGCGTGACGCGTTGCTTGTCGTAAACCGTTGGTGTCAGCGTAATATCCGAAATTTCCGCGAGTACATCTGGCGATAATTTCGATAGCGACTTCGCAAGATGGGGAAGGAGCTCAGGTGAAGCCCACGAGCTAATCAATGGCCTGTCCACTACGCGCTTGGCGAAATTAACCTGTTTGAGCACATAGCCATTGTCCAGTAAGGCATAACGGCTTCCGTCCTGCCCACTCCAAAAAGCGACGCGCTTTTGTTCGGTTATATGTAGCGTGATCAACCCAGGGAAAGAGCGGTTCACCGTCACATCTTTAATGGCCTCTAATGGTTTCATGTTAGTTCGTACACTGTTCTCCCATACGTTTAGAAACTGCATGTCCTTTTTTAAGCCAGATTGTGTAATGATTTGCTCCGTCGTATAAATATCATTACCAATCACTCGAATCTCTTGCACCTTACTGTAAGGGGAACGGATAAAAACGATGATGAGAATGGTAAGAAAAAATAGTACCAGTAGAATGACCAGCTTGCGGTTGCCCCTTCTTCTGGGGCGTTGTTGCTTAACTTGCGGAATGCGTTCCTCATATACCGCCATGGCCGTACCCTTCCTCATGTTTTTTAGGCTCATTGCCCAGAGCAAAGTAAATTACTGGATGTCTTTCGAATAAATGTCATTAAACAAAACAGGGAAAGCGGCATAACATTATGCCGCCCACTCTCCCTCGGTTAAATCGATACGCGTGATATATCGGCTCCTAATTGAAGCAACTGCTCTTCCAGCCGATCGTATCCGCGATCGATATGATGGATCTGGTTCACCGTGGTAATACCTTCTGCAGCAAGCCCTGCGAGGACTAAGGCAGCACCTGCTCGAAGATCGGTAGCTTCGACATTCGTAGCGGTCAATTTGTTGACACCCCGAATGATTGCGGAGCCAAGATCTACGTATATAGAGGCGCCCATTCGCGCCAATTCATTCACATGTTTGAATCTTCCTTCAAAAATGGTCTCTTTGATGACACTCGTTCCCCTAGCCTGTGACAGAAACACCATCAGCTGCGCCTGCAAATCGGTTGGAAACCCTGGATATGGCGAGGTGATGATCCGGTCGTAGGCACGTGGACGGGAGGTGCTTTTGATTTCCATTATATCATGGCGGGTCTTGATTTCAACACCGCAGCTACGGGCGACCTCAATCAATGCCATCAATTGCTCAGGCAGTGTATTGGTCAATTCGATATGTCCCTGTGAAATACCGACAGCCAGCAGATAGGTCCCTGTCACAATCCTGTCCGGTATGATCCGGTAACTGACGGAACGCAAGCGAGGTACACCACTGATCTCAATCGTATCGGTGCCTGCCCCTCTGATCCGCGCGCCCATTGCATTCAGGAAATTTTGGAGGTCGATGATTTCCGGTTCTCGTGCTGCATTACAAATTCGGGTCGTGCCTTTTGCCAGCACAGCCGCCATCATGATATTTTCCGTCGCGCCCACACTAGGGAAGGAAAGAAAGATATTGGACCCACGCAATTGTTTGGCCCGAAATGTAATGTAGCCTTCCGATTCTTCGATCTTGGCTCCTAGCGCAGTCAATCCAGCCAAGTGTAAGTCAATCCTGCGCTCTCCAATGTCACATCCACCTGGTCTGGAAATCGTGACCTCACCCAGACGTGCCAGGAGTGGTCCCGCCAAAAAAATCGAAGATCGCATTTGGCTCATTAAATCATCCGGCACCTGCGGGACACAGACAGATGTTGTATCCAGATCGACACATCCGTCCTCATGCTTCGTATTCGCCCCAAGCAGCGTCAAGATTTCGAGCATGACTTTAATGTCTTTTAGATGGGGGACGTCATAGATATAGAATTGCCCTTCCGCGAGCACAGCAGCGGCAAGAATGGGAAGAGCAGCGTTCTTAGCACCTTGGATCCGAAGCGAACCGGACAGAGGTCTTCCGCCTTCGATCGCAAAAGTCTCCAAACTTTCACCTCCGTGTTACCCCTCGCCCACCACCAGGACTTCCGGATGCAGGTCAATCCCATTTTTCTCGAGAATGGTGCTCCGCACGTGATCAATCAAGGTGAGGACGTCGGCAGCCGTTGCACCTCCGCAATTCACGATGAAGTTGGAGTGTTTTTCTGAAACTTGAGCTCCTCCGACCCGATAGCCCTTCAGCCCAGCCGCCTCAATCAGGCGACCTGCGTGGTCATTTGGCGGATTTCGGAACACGCTGCCGGCACACGGCATCTGCAGTGGCTGCGTATTTCGCCGTCGTTCCTTATTGGCAGCGAGCGTGGCCGCAATCTCCTTGCGGTCGCCCTTCCTCAATTGAAAACGGGCTTCTAACACGATCCCTTTTTGCTTTTGCAAAAGAGACGTCCGATAACTAAAGCTCAGTTCCTCGTTACTCAACACTTTACTTTCGCCGTTGTCGAAAAGGATCTCGGCATCAATAAGAATACGTGAAAGATCAGATCCGTGTGCCCCCGCATTCATATAGACGGCGCCGCCTACCGTACCAGGAATCCCTCCTGCAAACTCCATACCTGTTAATCCCATCTTGCCTGTCTCCACCGCCAGGCGGATCATGGAATATCCGGCACCCACACACACCTCTTCGCCCCTGAACTCACAGTGGCTTAAGCCCTCGGCCACTTTAAGCACGGCTCCACGTATCCCTCTGTCCCTCACCAGAAGGTTTGAGCCGCGCCCGATTACACTCCAAGGAATTTCATGACGATGGATGATCTGCAAGGCTTTTTGCAAGGATGCTTTATCCTTTGGTTGGATTAACAAATCAGCAGGACCCCCGATCCGCCACGTTGTATGATTAGCAAGGGGTTCATCGGTCCACACTTTTTCGATTCCTGCTTGCATGAGTTCATCTGCGATCTTTTTCATTTGTGAACCTCCTGATACGTTTGCTAGGTCGGACCTAGTCTTCTCACGTGTTTGCTCTATACTATGCGTTCGCCCAGATCGGCGTGACAATCGCCCATCCGATCATTTTTTTCGTGTAATCGCCTCTAATTGACGGACAATCTCCGTCGCTGCTTGCGGCATCCCCAAGGAAAGAGCACTGTTTTTCATTTCTTCCCATTTCGCTGGATTGGCAAGGATATTTTCCAAGGAAAGTAGCAAGCTCTCTCCGGTAAGCTCCCGCTCTACGATAACATGAGCTGCCCCTGCGCGCTCCAATCCTCTTGCATTTTTCTCTTGATGGTTGTTCGTGACATACGGGGACGGAATCAAGATCGAAGGCACACCTAGTGCCGTTATTTCAGCCAAGGTAGATGCCCCTGCACGACCAACCAATACATGCGTCGCCGCCAAAACATCCGGCATATTATGGACGAAAGGAAGCACAGAAATGTTACTTGGAAGTGTTCCCAGTTCACGAAGCTGTGCCGAAATCGTTTCAAAATGAACGTCGCCTGTCACATATACAAAATGAGTATCGGCATATTTGCCCAACTGCGTAACAACTGAAAGCACCGCCTCATTTATTGCGCGCGCTCCCCTGCTACCGCCAAAGATCAGCACGATTTTTTTGTTGTTGTCCACGCCCAAAAAGCTACGACCCGCCTCTGCATTACCGTGCATAACTTCCGTTGCACGCGGATTTCCGGTCAGTACCGTTTTGGACGGGGGAAAATGGGCAAGCGATTCTTTGAACGAAACGGCCACCCGAGTAGATGAACGAGAAAGAAACTTGTTGGTCAAGCCTGGTACTACGTTTTGCTCATGGATGAGAGTCGGAATCCCCAATCGCGAAGCTGCATATACGACTGGACCACATACGTAGCCACCCGTCCCAATTACGACATCCGGTTTGAATTCGCGCAGCATTTTCTTCGCATCGCCAACTGCCCGGACGAATTTCCACAAGGTCTTCAGGTTGTCCAACGACAGCTTGCGTTTCAACCCGCTAATTTCCACGGATTGGAAAGGTATATTTGATCTCGGAACCAAACCTGCTTCCAAGCCTTTTTTACTACCAATATACAAAAAGGCAGCCTGCGGATTTTGGCGGGAAACTTCCCTCGCCACCGCAAGCGCCGGATAAATATGTCCACCTGTGCCACCGCCTGTTAAGACGACACGCATACGATCACACCCTTTTTTGAGAAGGAGTAGCAATAGACTGATTACTTGCTGATTGCGTACTCCCCGTTGAGGTTTCTATTATCGAGAAAAACGAGAGATGTTCAATAAGACACCTACACCAGTGAGCATCAGTGTCAATGATGAACCACCGTAGCTTAAGAACGGCAACGTGATCCCTGTCACCGGAAACATCCCTGTCACAACACCAATATTGATGACCACCTGGATGGCAATCATGCCAATGATCCCTAGTGCAAGCAAGCTTCCGAACAAATCTGGAGCCGTAATCGCCGTTCGCATTCCCCTCCACAACAAGAGGAGGAAAAGCAGGAGAATGAGCGTGCCTCCGATAAAGCCAAGCTCCTCCGCGACAATCGAGAAAATAAAATCATTGTAAGGCTCAGGTAAGTACAAATGCTTCTGTCTGCTTTGCCCTAGACCAAGACCCAACAAACCGCCGGGACCGATCGCGTAAAGGGATTGGATGATTTGATAGCCGGTATTGAGCGGGTCAGACCACGGATCGAGGAAGGACGTAATCCTTTTGATTCGGTAAGGGGCTGACAAAACTAAGCCGATGAAGCCAACAACTCCGATCATTCCCAGTCCGACAAAATGACTGATCCGCGCACCTGAAGCAAAAATCATGACAACTGCTGTTCCCATCAAAACCGTCCCTGTGCCCAAATCCGGTTGCAGCATGATCAAGCCAAAACACAGAACCGGGATTCCCAAGGCAGGCATAAGACCTTTTCGGAACAACACAATTTGCTTCTGATTATCGGAGAGCCATCTGGCCAGGAATGCAACGACACCTAGCTTCGCAAATTCACCTGGTTGAATTCCAAAGGCTCCAAAACCAAGCCAGCTTTTCGAACCATTTACTTCAATCCCGATGATCAGAACCAAAATCAACAAACCGATGCTCACCAAATACCCTGGCTTGGCCCATTGCTTCCACACCCAGTAGTCGATATTCATCGTAATGTACATGGATGTAATCCCTAACAGAGCGAAGATCAGTTGCCGCTTGGCGAAAAAATACGGATCGGAAAACGGCGGCTTTTGCGCCACGATCGCGCTGGCGCTGTACACCATCACGATGCCAATTCCCAATAAAAAAAGTGTTGCAAAAATAATTACGAAGTCGGGGGCAGAGCGTACCTTGCTCATTGTGCCAGGTCATCCTTTCTCATGCCGTCCCGCTTTTGTCATATTCTTGATAGTACAGTGGGACGTTATGCTAGGCTTGTTTTAAGTCTATGCACGCCGTCCTTAAACATGCTCCCCCTTGTCTCAAACGAAGGAAACATGTCCCAACTCGCACAAGCAGGGCTCAGTAAGACCACATCACCTGATTCGGCCAACTGGGAAGCAGCAAGAACGGCTTTTTCCACAGTATCGACATGGATACGCTCATTAATCCCTGCTTCCTGAGCACGTTCCAATAAAATCGGAGCCGTTTGCCCGAGAGCGATAACTGCTTTTACCCGACCTTGGATCACAGGCAGCAGTTCCCGAAAATCAACACCACGATCCAGCCCGCCGCAAATCCATACGACCGGCTCCTTACACGCTTGCAAGGCACGCGATGCCGCTTCCGGGTTGGTTGCTTTTGAATCATTGAAGTATTTGACACCGCGAATCGAATCCACGAACTCCATCCGGTGCTCTACCCCTGGGAAGGTAGTAAGAACTTGTATAATCGATTGCTTGTCCGCGCCTGCGAGCTTCGCAACAAGAATTGCTGCAAGAGCGTTGTCCAGATGAGGAACGGTAATGTCCGCTATCGCAACGATTGGCTCTGTATTCCCATTCCCATCCGCAAACAGGATCAAACCATCCTTGACAAAAGCTCCCTTTGGCACCTCTTGACTCTTGCTAAAGTAGTAGATGGCTGCTGGGAGGTCTTTGCATTTTTCTACGATCTCTGGTTGGTCATATGGCAAAATAGCTGCGTCATCTGCCGTTTGGTTGGTAAACATTTTTAGTTTGGCTGCCAAATACTCTTCCATGGTGTGATGGTAATCGAGATGTGCAGGATACAGATTGAGCAAAACACCGATATGCGGGCGGAATTCCCTCGTCCCCATCAGTTGGAAGCTACTCAATTCGGCAACGAGCCATTCGTCAGGACCAGCTTCCTCCGCCAGGCCGCACAACACGGTACCAATGTTGCCTCCTACCTTCGCATCCAGACCCGCTTCTTTGAAAATCAGTCCGACGAGCGTAGTGGTCGTAGTCTTGCCATTGGAGCCTGTAATGCCGATAATCGGTGCCTTGGCAATCTGGGAGGCCAGCTCCACCTCCGTCACAACAGGAATGCCTAGTGCCTGCGCCTGCTTGACGGGTGCTGCTTCATACGGAATCCCCGGATTTTTGACCACAAGGGAAACACCTTCATGAATCAGATCATCTGGGTGATAGCCGCAAATGACCGGAATCCCCAATGATTCCAGCTCTTCTATCCCCAACGCTTCTTCACGTGGCTTTTTATCATTTACGACGACATGAGCACCAAAGCGGTGTAGCAGTTTTGCCACTGCGACACCGCTCTTTGCCATACCAATAACGACGACATGCTTATCTTGAAAACGCATCATCTGATTGTCACCACCTCAAGGTATACACCCAATCCAGCAAAGAACATACCGACGAGCCAGAACGTGACAACCACGCGCCACTCTGACCAGCCTGTTAATTCAAAATGATGATGCAGGGGACTCATACGGAAAATACGCTTTCCACGTGTCTTAAAGGAGACTACCTGCATAATTACAGAGAGCGTCTCGACAACAAATACCCCACCGATAATAGCCAAGAGCAATTCCGTCTTGGTCATGATTGCAATTCCCGCAAGTGCTCCACCCAGTCCGAGTGAACCGGTATCACCCATGAACACGCGTGCCGGATGTGCATTGAAGACGAGGAAGCCAAGTACCGCACCTACAACAGCTGCACTAAAAATAGCGGTGTCATAATCTTGACCAAACCATGCGATGATCGCATAAGCACCAAAAGCAATTGCTCCCGTCCCTGCCAATAGTCCATCCAATCCATCTGTGATGTTAACGGCATTCGTTGTACCTACCAACAGGAACAACAGGAATGGGAAGTAAAAATAGCCAAGCTCGAGCTTCCACGGTGTACCTGGCAGATGGATGGACGTGTCATGCCCCATCATGAGCAGCAAAATATAAGCGCCGATTGCCAAGACAATCTGACCAGCAAACTTCTGTTTGGCGGTCAACCCGAGGTTGCGTTTTTTCTTGATTTTGATGAAATCATCCAGAAACCCGATTAAACCGTATCCGAGAGTCACCAATAACAGGAAGTAAATTTCCATTTTCGCATTGGCAAACTTCAACACGGTAAATATGAGTGCCAAAAGAATGATGGTGCCTCCCATCGTGGGAGTTCCAGCCTTCTTAAAATGGGATTGCGGTCCTTCCTCACGAATTGCCTGCCCAAATTTCAGGCGGCGAAGGAAGGGAATAAACAATGGGCCAATGAGTACAGCGATGAGAAACGCAGCGACGATCGTGACGATTAGGACGTTGTCAACGAACATGCCCGAGCCCCCTTTCTTTCGATGCAGTGTGTGGCATCTGTTCTATTCTTGGTTGTACCGGGCAATCGCTTCGCGCGCAACTTCACGGTCATCGAAGGGCAACACCTGGTCTTTCATAATTTGATACGTTTCGTGTCCTTTTCCGGCGATCAAGATCACATCGTCCGGCTTTGCAAGCGAAACGGCATGTGCAATTGCTTCGCGTCGGTCTGTCAGTGCTGTATAACGATCAGGTGCCACTTCCGACAAGCCAGCCAGCATGTCATCGAGAATCGCCTGCGGCTCCTCTGAACGCGGATTATCTGATGTTAAGACGGTCAGATCAGCATATTTCGTTGCAATTTGCGCCATGATTGGGCGTTTGGTTCGATCTCTGTCGCCTCCGCAACCAACAATGCAAAATACGTTGCCACGGGCAAATTCCTTGACGGTCATTAATGCATTTTCCAAGCTGTCTGGTGTATGGGAGTAGTCGACGAGTACTGCAAACGGCTGACCAGCATCTACTGCTTCAAATCGCCCATTTACGCCCGCTACCTCTTCCAGGCTCGCTTTGATCTCTTCTAGTGGAATCCCTTCTGCGAGTGTAACCGCGATGGCTGCCAAAGCGTTATACACATTGAACTTTCCCATCAGCTTCAGGTTCAGACGCGCACTACCAGCGAAGCTTTCGACTGTAAAAGAAGTTCCTTTACTGGTGATTTCGATTTGTTTTGCCCTTACATCTGCTGGTTGATCAATGCCGTATGTAATGACTCGCGCCGGTGTAACGGTAGCATATAATTCGGACGCCTCGTCATCCGCATTCAGTACAGCTGTTTTTAAACGGTCTGTGTCATAGCTGTTGCCCAGCTGGGAAAACAACAATGATTTGGCGTAGCGATAGTTTTCCATCGTTTTATGATAGTCGAGGTGATCCTGCGTCAGGTTGGTGAAAACCGCTGTATGAATTTCACAACCGCGGACTCTTCCCAGCTCCAGTGCATGAGAGGAAACCTCGATAATCGCATAGTCTGTGTTTACATCGCACATACGGCGAAAGCTTCTTTGCAAATCTATGGCATCCGGAGTCGTATTCTTGACTTCCTCCGTTACGTCTCCAATTCTCATATGGATCGTTCCGATTAAGCCTGTTTGCTTGCTTTGATCGCACAAAATTTTGTCGATCAGATGCGTAGTGGTCGTCTTGCCATTTGTCCCCGTTACGCCAATGACTTTTACTTCTTTCGTAGGAGATCCGAAAATACGATCAGCCAGCATAGCCATTGCCCGCCGGGTATCCGGTACTTTGACAATAGTCGCTGGCACGTCCAGATCTTGTTCGGATAACACGGCAACGGCACCATCCTTCACCGCCTGGGCCGCGAACGTATGTCCATCCACGGTATATCCAGTCAGACAGACAAACACGTAGCCGGGCTTTACCTGGCGCGAGTCTGCTGTCAAACCCGTAATCTCCATGCTGTCATCCCCCGAAACCGTTACTGGCAACAAAGGCATGAGCAGATCCCGTAGAAACATGAAACAGGCACCCCATTCTCCAACTAGTATAGACAGAAATTTGAACATTTGTACTTGGCTACGCCGTTCATTTAGGCGCAGTCTTGACGAACAAAGGCAGAGCGAACGTAGACAAGCCTACTCCCCTCCGCCTTCGAAATCTCATTTTAAAGCTATTTGGTCGATTTGTCACCAAGGTATATGCGAATTTTTCCGCCCTCATCAATTTTTACTCCAGGTGCAGGGGACTGCTGGATGACGTACTGTCCTTTACCTGAAACGACTAGCGGCAGAGTATCATACGTTGTCACTACGTCTCTCATGGACTGTCCGACCATGTTTGGCACTTCAATTGGCGCCCTTTCTCCAAGTGCTTTGTTAATTTCCTTGGGGATGCCATCTTTTCGTTTGGGTACATTCAAATGTTGAAGGGAGGATTCCATGATACTTTTTACACTCGGGGCGGCAATCAATCCACCAAACGCCAGTGCTTTCGGATTGTCCACGGCGAAATATACGACAATCTGTGGATCATCCGCCGGCGCAAAGCCGATAAACGACACGATGTATTCCCCATCTACGTAACGGCCATTTTTTACTTTTTGCGCGGTTCCCGTCTTTCCTCCTACCCGATACCCTTCAATATATGCCTTATTACCCGTTCCTTGAGCGACCACACTTTCCAGCGCATGCCGAACTTTGGCTGAGGTCTCCGCAGTAATCACCTGTCGAACTTCCGTCGGCAAGGTCCTTGCTACGACATCGTGTGTCACACTATCCCGCCATTCTTTGGCAACAAACGGCTTCATAAGTTTGCCACCATTGATAGCAGCTGAGACTGCCGCCATTTGTTGAATCGGTGTTACCGATACCCCTTGACCGAAAGAAGTCGTACCCAGCTCTACCGGTCCCACTTTATTCAAGTTGAATAACAGCCCGTTTTCTTCGCCGATCAAATCGATCCCTGTCTTTTGTCCGAAGCCAAATTTTTTGATGTAGTCAAAAAGTCGTTCTTTTTGCAGTCGCTGGCCCATCGTAACAAAGCCAGGGTTACAAGAATTCTCTACCACTTCCAGCATCGTTTCCTGTCCATGCCCCTGCCGCTTCCAGCATCGCAATCGCTTACCTGCCACATTAATGAAACCCGGATCGTAAAATCCCTCGTTCAAATTGATGACACCTTCATTCAAAGCCGCTGCAAGGGTCACGATCTTGAAAGTGGAACCAGGCTCGTATGTTTTCCAGATAGGGAGATTTCTATTGTACACCTCTGAAGGATAGTCCCTGTACGCATCCGGTTGAAAAGTCGGGCGACTTCCCATCCCCAATATTTCTCCTGTCTTTGGATTCATGGCGATCGCCAGCACATCATCAGGCTGATAAGCGACCACCGCCTGATCCAGCTCGCGTTCGATAAACGATTGGATGGTATTGTCGAGTGTTAAATACATGTCCATACCATTTACGGGTGCTACGTAGTCTTCTGTTCCACCTGGCAGTACACGCCCTTTGGCATCTGACGGAAATGAAATATGCCCCTCGGTCCCCATCAAGAAGGGATCGTAAATTTTTTCAAGTCCTGTCAACCCTTGATTGTCAATGCCTGTGAAACCAAGAATATGGGCTGCCATATTTCCGTTCGGGTAAAAACGCTTCGTATCTCCTGCCAAGTATATACCTGGCAAATTCAATTCTTGTATTTTTCTCGCCTTTTCAATAGACAGTTTTCTTCCACCTGGAATCTGGTTGTTACTCATTTCTTTTTTTGTAATGGCACGATATACATCTTCTTCTTTTTGCTCCAAAATGACGGCGAGCTGTCTCGCTGTTTCTTTAGGGTCTTTGATTTGCGCCCCTACCGATACCAGTGTAGGGACGGTCATATTCGTCACGAGCTCATTGCCGCTTCTGTCTAGAATGCGACCGCGATTGGGTTGAAATTTAATTTCCCGCTTGAGCAGTTCATCTGACATTTGCGAGAGTTTCGGTCCTTCTATCAATTGAACATACCCCAAACGGGTGACAAGTGCCGAATACAAAACGACTCCTACAATCAAGATGATAAAAATGCGTCGGCGTACAGTAGCATTGGATACCCGCAAAGCGAGTCCCCCCTCAAATAGGTTGTCTCTTCTTAACCTTATTCGCAGGGGGGACTAGTTAGAACTATGGAGTTGTCGGTGTTTGCGTCGTTTGGTCTCCTGGTTTGTCAGGAGGAGGTGCCTGTCCAGATGCCGGCGGCTGTGCCTCTCCACCTTGCCCAGTTTGCTGACCGGAAGATGGCGGAGCCGGATTATTTCCACCTGTTGGATTTGTAGTAGGATTCGACCCTTGATTGTTAGGCGTCGTTGTAGCAGGCACTGTGCCGCCCTCCTGACCTGGAGGTGGTGTAGTCGGTACAGGTGGTTCGGACACAGATTGCAGCGTCACCTGAAGCAGCTCTGTACCCTGGAGCACCGTTCCCGGAGGAATACTTTGCTGAGTGACGAATCCAGTTCCAGTCGATTTCATTTCGAGATTGATCAAAGAGCTGAACTCCATAACGTCACGCAATGATTTTCCTTTGAAATCAGGCATCTTTGTTCCTTTTACCCTGTCAGTTACCAGGATGATCTGTTCACCTGGAACGACCTGATCGTAGGCTTCCGGATACTGTTTGACGATTTTCGTACCTGTTCCGGCTACTGTGACCGTCAAATTGTCCTGCTTCGCCCGCAATTGTGCGGCTGTCGTGGACATCCCTTCAAACTTAGGCAATGTCTTCGGTGTCGCAGGTGAAGATGCAAGTGCTGCCTGCGCTTCTTTTTTCGTCGTCGGCTTTTCAGTCTGTTTATCCTTGACTACCGACAAATCGGGCTGCTGCTGCAAATATTGGAGGCTGCGTTCCATAATGGATGTAAACATTGGAGCGAGCATCATTTTACCCCACAATGCATACCAAGCATCTGTTTGCGGATCATCAATAACGACATAGACCAACAGCTTTGGATTGTCTTTTGGCGCAAAACCAATGAAGGAAACTACATAACGTCCATCCATAATTTTCCCTGTGTTGGGATCATATTTTTGTGCAGTTCCCGTTTTTCCTGCTACTTGGTACCCTTCGATCTGATATTGTAAACCGGTCCCGGGCTTCTCTGAGACAACCTTACCCAAAATGTCGCGTGTCTGTTTCGCAGTCGCTTCACTTACAACCCTCTCCACAGCCTCACGTTGCGTGCGTTTGACGACTGCTCCCGTGTGAGGATCGCGCATTTCTTTTACAATATGAGGTTTTAGAAGCTCTCCTCCATTCGCGATCGCCCCTACAGCGGCAACCTGCTGGATCGCCGTAACCGTCGCGGCTTGTCCATACGTTGTTGCAGCCCAGTCACGTGGTGACCGAGGTTTTTCCAGGTTGATCAGACTTCCTTTTTTCTCGTAGGGAAGCTCAATTCCGGTTACTTCACCCATCCCGAATTTTTTGAAGTATTTCTTCAAACCCTCCAGCTTCAACCGTTCATACCCCAACTTCGCGAACAATACGTTACTGGATCGCTGAACCCCTTCCAAAAAGGTGATGGTTCCCCAACCAGCACCATTGTTGTGGTCGCGGATCGGAATCTGCCCCTTGATGGTATAGGCACCTGATTGATAGGTTTCATTCTGATTAAACATTTTTTCTTCAATCGCTGCCGCAAGAGTAATAATCTTAAACGTAGAGCCCGGCTCAAACATTGTGGTGACTGCATGGTTATTGTAATTATCAATCCCGTTGTAGTACGTATTCGGATTGAACTGTGAGCGGTTGCCCATGGCCAGAACCTCACCGCTTTGTGGGTCGGCCACAATCACCGTCATGCCCTGTGGCTTGTACTGCTGCTCCACCTTGTCAAGCGCTTGTTCTACATAATTCTGGATTTGCCGGTCAATTGTCAGGTAAACATCTAAACCATCCTTTGCCGGAATGTACTCCCCTTCTCCGTCTGGCAGCTGGTAGCCTGCGCGATCCTTTTGGTAGGCAATATTTCCCTTTTTCCCAGCCAATTCTTCGTTCAATTTCAGCTCAATCCCCATTTTCGGTTCATCATACAAATCAAGATAACCGATCACATGGGAAGCGAAGGCGTTATTCGGATAAACCCGGCGAGTCGTTTCAGTCAAATAGATTCCTGGGAGCTGATTCTTTTTGAGCTTCTCACCGCTTGGCAGTGTCGGATATTGCAAATTCAAAATACGGTTTCTCTGCTCTTCACTGATCTTTAGCCCGTAGCGTCCCAATTCCACTACTTTACTTGATTTGGTCAAATTCTTCACCAATTCTGGAACAGGCGCATTCAAAATAGGAGCCAGCATATTCGCTGTGTAGTAAGGGTCTTTCACCACATCTTCGTCTCTCGCATCAAGTGGCTTCAGCCTTGCATTTACCGTGTATGCCTTACCATCATACGCCAAAATCTCTCCGTTTCGATCATAGATCGCTCCACGCTTTGGCTTCAAAACATGTTCCCGGTCCCACTGCTTTTGTGCAGTTTCCATGATTCTGGCAGCCTCTGCGGTTTGGATCCAATAAATTCGAAAGCTCAACGTCGAAAAGGTCAAGATCAAGCATAAGGCTACCACGAGAATCCGCCAATTTACTTTTCGTTTCCATTCCATCTCCATTCAACTCCGTCGCATCAAAGATCGCCCGCCTCCCAACAAAGGTAGATGGGGGAGACGAACGCAACCTAGCCGAGTCAGGAGCAGACTCGGGCCTAGCTAAGAAAAAATGTTACCGCACGTGAGAGCAGTAACATTTAAGGTTTTTTGGGTTGTGTTTGCGGCAGAGAACTCGCTTGTACTTCTGGTTTTCCAATCGTATGTACAGCTGCTGGAGTGTATACCATCCCCTGCTTCTCTGCTTCTTTTTGCAGGCGATCCCGATTGGTCATTTGCTCAATTTGCAATTTCAACGTTGCACTTTTTTCTGCCGTCACACGGTTTTCATGTTTGGTGCTTTGAATTTCGTAATTCAACTGGGAAATTTGCGAGTAGCGGACACCCACTAGACCCAAGCCGACGACGGTTAACGAGATAAATAAGAGATACAGCAATTTTTCTCCGGTCGGAATCGTTGGCTTGATTCGAACCGTGCGCTTTGTTGTTTTCGTTACAGAGCGGGATTGTTGTTCCAACTCCATAGCTAGATTTCCTCGGTAGTAATAACTCATCGCTTCTCCCTCCCCTTTCTCGTCGATCCCGGTCTATAGCTTCTCCGCTACCCGTAGTTTAGCTGATCGTGCACGTTTGTTTGCTTCCAATTCTTCTTCTGATGGCAAAATCGGCTTCTTTGTAATGACTTTTACAACCGCTTTATTGCCGCATGTGCAAATCGGAAAGGCTGGCGGACACGTGCACCCTTTTGAAAAGTCTTGATAAATTTGCTTGCAAATTCTGTCCTCTAAGGAATGAAACGTGATGACGCTTACGCGACCTTCTGGATTCAAGACAGTAATAGCATCGACGACGGCCTCTTTGAATGCATCCAGCTCATCATTGACTGCGATCCGAATCGCCTGAAATGTGCGCTTCGCCGGATGGGGTCCGGTACGGCGCGCAGCGGCAGGAATTCCTTCCTTAATCAATTCAACCAGCTCGCCTGTTGTTTGGATCGGCTGCTTCTTTCGTTGTTGAACGATTTGCCGGGCAATTCTCCGGGAAAATTTCTCTTCTCCGTACAGCCAAATGATCTTAGCAATCTCTTCTTCATCCCACTCATTGATAATGTCATAGGCAGACAGTGGCGCTTGTTGGTCCATTCTCATATCCAAGGGCGCATCGGCATTGTAACTGAAGCCGCGCTCTCCCTCGTCCAATTGCGGAGAGGATACCCCGAGGTCAAACAACACCCCGTCTACGCCATCCAAACCTAAATCTCTCACAATGTCTTTGATATGGCGAAAGTTGCTCTTTACCAGCGTGACTCTGTCCATATAGGAAGCGAGTCTTTCGCGGGCATTATCCAGTGCCCAGTCGTCCTGATCGATGGCGATAAGGCGACCGCCATCCGTCAGCTTGGAAGCAATCAAGCTGCTATGCCCAGCTCCACCAAGTGTACAGTCTACATAAATGCCTCCAGGACGAATGTTTAGTCCTGCGACAGCCTCATCCATCAAAACGGTTACGTGATGAAACGACAATGTCGTCACTCCTGTTCTTCTCGCTGCTACAAATTAAAATCAACCAGTTTTTCGGCAATTTCTCCAAAAGAGCCTTCTGACTGAGCAAAATAATCTTCCCAGCGTTCCTTGCTCCATACCTCTACACGGTTTGACACCCCAATGATCACACATTCTTTTTGCATGCCTGCATGCTCACGTAAATTGGGTGGTATGTTTACCCTTCCCTGCTTGTCCCACTCGCATTCGGTGGCACCTGAAAAGAAAAATCGTGTAAATGCGCGAGCATCTGCTTTTGTAAATGGGAGAGACTTGAGTCTTTCCTCTAGTTGTTTCCACTCATCTTGCGGATAAGCAAACAAACATTGGTCCAGCCCGCGGGTAATAACAAAGGAAGCGCCTAGCCCTTCACGGAATTTGGCTGGGATCGTCAGGCGGCCTTTTTCGTCGATGCTGTGCTGATATTCCCCCATGAACACGCCCTGGTCCCCCACTTTCCTGTCGGTTGGCTCCACTTTCCCCCACTTTTCCCCACCTGGTACCTATTTGTTATTATAAAAAAAAATCCTGCGTTTGTAAGCAGGATTTTTTCGCATATTTTTTTGCCGGGAAAAGACGGGATTCGAGTGACTATTCGACCCAGCTTTCCAGGTAGGATTTTTGCTCATTTGTCAATTTGTCGATTCCGATGTTCAGAGCTTCCAACTTGTACTGTGCCACCATTTGATCCAATTCGAATGGTACGTTCAGCACTGTTTTGCCAATGTTTTGGTACTGTTCATTGACATAAGCCAAGGATACTGCTTGCAGAGCAAAGGTCATATCCATGATTTCAGCCGGATGTCCGTCGCCAGCAGCCAAGTTCACGAGGCGGCCTTCTGCGAGCAGATACACTTTTCGACCATCAGCCAAGACAAATTCTTCAATATCTTTACGCACAATACGGGAAGAAGTCGACATTGCATTCAGATCGACCTTGTTTACTTCGACATCGAAGTGACCCGCATTGGACAAGATTGCGCCATCTTTCATCACAGCAAAATGGTCTTTGCTGATGATATCGCGGTTACCTGTCACTGTTACGAAGTAGTCACCATGCTTCGCAGCTTCAAGCATTGGCATTACTTCAAATCCATCCATGTAAGCTTCTACCGCTTTGATTGGGTCGATTTCGGTTACGATTACTTTTGCGCCCAAACCTTTTGCGCGCATCGCTACACCTTTACCGCACCAGCCATAGCCTGCTACAACAACAGTTTTACCCGCAACTACAAGGTTCGTTGTACGGTTGATCCCATCCCATACGGATTGACCAGTACCATAGCGGTTGTCGAACAAGTATTTGCAGAATGCATCGTTTACGGCAACCATTGGGAATTCGAGCTTGCCTTCTTTTTCCAGCGCTTTCAGACGCAGAATACCTGTTGTGGTTTCTTCTGCACCACCACGTACTTGAGACAGCAGATCACGGCGCTCGCTGTGCAAAATGGTGATCAGGTCGCCACCGTCATCAATGATCAAGTCAGGACGAGTTTCCAGTGTTTTGATCAGGTGCTCTTTGTACTCAGCAGGATCTGGATTGTATTTCGCAAATACGCGAATGCCGTCTTCCACCAACGCTGCGCAAATGTCATCTTGCGTAGAGAGCGGGTTGGAACCGGTAATGGTTACTTCAGCGCCACCAGCTTGAACTACTTTTGCCAGATAAGCTGTTTTCGCTTCCAAGTGCAAGGAGATCGCAACTTTCAGTCCTGCAAACGGCTTCTCTTTTTCAAAGCGCTCGCGAATGCGGTTCAGGACAGGCATGTGTTCTTTTACCCAATCAATCTTCAGATGGCCGTTGTGCGCCAACGCCATATCTTTTACGATGCTTTCAGATACTGTGTTCATGTACGGATGGACCTCCTTTTATCTCATAAAGCAACCTTGTCTATCATATCATACGCAAGTTCAACCATCATCAGTTTTTCCAATTATCTTCCTATTATCGGCACTTTACACTCTGCAGTTTCTACCGTAAGTAACTCCAAAAAGCGTAACAAAGCCTGTGGCATCCATTTCTTTTTATGGTAGACCAACTGTCGGAAAACACGGATATCCGGATGGGAAAACGAGAGTATTACAAGTGTACCATTTTTCACTTCTTCTTGTACGACAATTTTCGGAAGTAACGCAATTCCTAAATCATATGCGACACATTGTTTTATCGCTTCCAGACTGCCAAATTCAAAAGAAGATTCCACGGTGGCTCCTGCTTCACGCAACACCGATTCCATCATCCCTCGGTAACTGCATCCCTTTTCTGTAAAAATCCAGGTTTCCCCGCTAAAATCGTGCGTTTCTACCTTCTCTTTTTTCACAAGCGGGTGTGTAGGCGCAGCCACAACAACTAGTTTTTCCTCACCTAAAACGACATTTGTCAGCTCAGATTGATCGTGGAGCCAGTCGAGCACAAAGGCGAAATCGAACTTCCCTTCCTTTACCCCCTGCCTCAAGTCTTGACAGATGCCCGGTGCAAGCATGATTCGCATACGCGGCTGCTCCAAGCGAAATTTTTGCAAATAGGGTGGTAAATAAAAGGCTGCCAGTGACTCCACTGTTCCGATACTCAACGTTCCCGCCAGATGTGCTTGCTCTGACAGATTCGCTTTTGCTTCATCTAATACAGCTTGCAGCTGTTCGCTGTAGCCGAGAAGCACTTCGCCTGCATGGGTAAGCCTAATTTTTTTGCCCCAACGCTCGAATAGACTGACACCGAACTCCGATTCCAGATTTTGAATTTGGGTCGTTACACTCGACTGCGCGTATCCTAAAATTTCTGCTGCACGAGTAAAACTTTGGAATTTTGCTACTTCACGGAATGTTTGCAAATAACGAGTATCCAGATTTCCCCCTCTTTTCATCGAAAAAACCGATTTGAATTATCTAACATTATAGATAACTCCGATGATTAAGTCTATGCTACACTTCAGTTACCAACGACAAGGTAAGTAAAAAAAGTGAGGGATCTACCTATGGGGAAATCATCGACGCAAGCCCCCAGTCTAGCCAAAACACTGCGACTTCCGCAGATCGTCGCCTTATACATCGGAGCTGTGATCGGTTCCGGCGTACTGCTCATCCCCGGACTCGCAGCGCAGAAGGCTGGTCCTGCTTCCATTTTAGCTTGGCTCGTCATGTCTATTCTCGTCCTGCCCATGGCCATTACGATGGGGCTGTTATCTGCTCGTTATCCGAGCTCAGGTGGAGTCTCTACATTTGTACGGACAGCGTACGGAGATCGATTCGGAAACATGGTAGGCTGGTTCTTTCTCTTGTCTGTCCCGATTGGCGCACCGATTCTAAGTGTTACAGGGGCCAACTACATTGCGATCCTGCTGAACTGGAGTGAGTCGCAAGTTTATGCGGCTGCTGCTCTGCTTCTTCTCGCTGTCCTTATGATGAATGTTATAGGCTTGCATGTAGCTGCACGTGTCCAAACGATTGTTGTCTCGCTGATTATTACGATTTTGATTTTGGCCATTGTCGCAAGCATTCCGCATGCATCAGTCACGCACTTTACCCCTTTTATGCCAAACGGTTGGTTGAGTGTCGTGCAAGCAGCAGGTCTGATGTTCTGGTGCTTCATTGGGTGGGAAGCCGTGACGCATCTCTCAGAGGAATTCGTCGATCCTGCGAAAAACGCGATTCGCGGTGTTTTGTGGAGCGCGGGAATCGTCGCTCTCTTGTATTTTGCCGTGGCCTTTATGACTGTCGCTACGCATAGCTACGGGTTCGGTATCTCCGCTGCCTCACTCAGTGTCATGGTTCAACTCTCCCTGGGTCCGACCGGCGGATGGATCGTAGCCGTAACCGCACTGTTCATTTGTATCGCAACAGCCAACGCTTACATTGGTGCTGCTTCACGTATCGCCTATTCGCTGGCGCAAGAAAAGATCGCTCCTCGCTGGTTTGGCACCCTCCACGCCAAGTACCGGACACCAACCGGCGGACTTCTGTTTCTCTCTCTATGTTTTGTCCTCGTTCTCGGTGTACTCTATTTCGACATGATCGACTTGTCCAGACTCATCGAGCTGCCTAATGCAACCTTTTTTGCGACTTACATCGGCGGGTGTCTGGCTGGTGTACGACTCTTGCGTAATAGTCGCGTAGGCCGAATCGCTTCCTGGACTTCTCTCGTCTGTACAGTAGGACTCTATCCTTTTTTGGGATGGTCCGCCCTCTATCCCCTCGTGATTGCATTCGTCCTTTTTATCTGGCAAAAACGGCATGCCTGACACAAAAAAAGGCTGGGGTCATATCCCAGCCTTCTTTTCTTATTCATCTTTTCCAATCAGTCTAAACGTTTTGCCATCGCTCGAGGAAAGGTAAAACGTGCGATCGACACTTCCACCCAAATCCCCTGCGTAATATTGAACCGTCATTCTGTATTTATTCATTCCGATTTTTGCAAAGTACATCAGCTCATTAAATTGCGGAAACCGGACATAATCATACACTTCATACTGCATAAACGAAAAATGCTCACGTAAAAACGATTCGCTGACAGGTAGATTGTTTTTCTTTACATACGCGGACAAGTCATCAAAGCGACGAATCTTTTGCTTATCCATCACGTCTCCCACAAATGACGAGACGGCTTGTGTCATTGCCTTTTTCTCGCTCTCTGCTACATTGCCAGGGTACAGCTCGTCGATTTTTGTTTCCAAACGATTTAACAGGACGACTGCCTGTGCTCTGTTGATTTTGTCATCAGGACGAAAGCTTCCATCTGGAAAGCCAGCCAAAATCCCCATTTTGTAGGCAGGGTAGACCGTCATCACCTGTGTTTCATTTTCGACTGAAAGATCCGTGAAAAATTTCGCTGTCGTTCCCCGATATTTTTCCCCTTCTGATTGATGCCCGATGGCTGCCAGCAAGGTTCTTGCCGCTTCCAACCGTGTCATGCTATGCGTCGGCTTCCCGGATGGCATGATACCCGCTGAAGCCAAATGGTGATAGGTTTTTTCCGACCAACGTCCCGCAGCAGCCTGCAAGTAGGTCTCTTTGATAAAGCTGTCAGGCTCATGACCTGTAAAGGAAGGAATGACGCGTTCAATTAGGGATAAAAACTGTTCTTGCGTCACTGTTTGTTCTGGCTTAAAGGTCCCGTCGGGAAATCCTTTAATTAATCCTTTTTTGGTAGCGATCCCTATTTCTTTTGCTGCCCAATGTCCATTTGTGTCGATAAATGCAGGTGAATTGGCCACGTATTCTTCCCGTGCGTCGGCCTTTTTCAATCCTGCGGTTGCAATACCCGTCAATAAAACCGACAAGCTAACAACTAGTAGAGTGGCTTTTTTCCCGATTTGTTGTAATGTAATCTGCATCCCGAGTACCACCTTTCCCCAAAAACAATCCATTACTACTAATACGCAGAATTTGTCGGAAAAGTTTCAGCATAATTAGAAGAAAAGTTTTCCATCAGCTTAAACAACAAAAAATAGCCGGGTCCACTTCTAGGACGATCCGACTATTTTGTACTGCATTTTACAGGTAATAAAGTTGATGAGTACCATCATGCGCGAATGGCGCATCTACTAAACGGTCAACCAAGCCAAGACCATACTTATTTGCAAATGGGAAAAACGAATGCTTTCTTTCTTGCAGAGCACCTTCGGGCAACAAAGCGGTCTCAATTCGTTGGACGCGCACATGCTCCACATCATCTTTTTGCTGTAGCGAACGAATCAGACGCTCTTCCAAAAAGGATACTTGCTCTAATAGCAGCTTACTATTTTTCTCAGCCAGACCACGCAATCCGCCATCCAAAGAAACGACCTCTTCTACCAGCGGACGATAGATCGACATGATCAACTCCCTTGCCGATGCGAATTGCTGCTCCAACGGATGCGGTGCCTGGTTTTTGGACCACTCGGTTTTCCAAGCGGTGAAATCAGTCAAGACTTGTTCCATAGAAAGCCCCAAGCTATCCAGCAGTCTCTGTTGAGCACCTTCCACAAGGGTAATGGACATACGAGGCAATACGATCGGCATCTGCATCCCGAACAGCTCGAATACCTCCCGATAAAACGCCCAATAAGCAATCTCGCCAGGACCTCCAATGAAGGCAAGCGTAGGAAACAGATGCTCCTGCATCAACCCGCGAGTAACGACATTTGTGCTAAAACGCTCCGGGGAATCTGCAACCTGCTTGAGCAATTCATCGCGACTGTAAGAGCGTCTCCGATTGATAAAGCGCTCCCCGTGACGTTCTAGCAGCAATCGATCATTGCCCTCATAGACGAACAAATTAGCTTGATGTTCTTCCACTTGCAATTGAAGCGGATAGCCAGCCGTTGAAATCCGATCCGCCGCCCGTAGCATCACCTTTGTCAATTGCTCATTGTTCTCAATGATCTGTGAAAAAATGGGTTGCTGCAGTTCACGAACAAATGGCAACGAGGATTCAACCAGAACTAGACCGTGCTTGCCAAACAGTTTTGCCATCAAGCGGGCAAACCACTCTGCGACTGTAGGCGAATCTGCCGCAGTCTGCATCAGCAACTCACGAATCTTCTTGGTTTCGGAAGTCTCTGTTTGTCCCTGGAAAAACTTTTCCAGGAACTGTGTACACAGTTCAGAGTCCAAGGGTAGCGTACTTGCAGATTGGCGGCCCTTTTTGTTCAGAGGCAGCCGCTCTTTATGCAGGCGCTTTCCATCGTCCGCTCCCCAGTACACATGATCGATCTCATCGATGTCATGGTCTTCCCCAGCAATCCAAAACACCGGAATGACGTTCGCCTGAAGCTCGGCAGACAGCCTTTTCGCTGCCTGGATCAGATGAACAGCTTTGTTGACTGTATAGAGTGGTCCACCCAGAATTCCTGCTTGCTGACCGCCGATGACCACATATGTGTCTGGCTGTTTGAGCAACTCGATATTTTTCAGTGCTTCAGGGTGAGTACCCATCTCTTTATTAAAACGATATAAACCTTCCACGAGCTGGTTCCGGTGAGGATAGGATTGACTTTGAAGCCATTCCACGCGTTCTCGGTAGGACTGTTCTCGGTAGGGATTATGCGCAAAAAACTGTAATGCAGAGGCATTTTGCTGCTGGTACTCCTGTGCCAGCGGATTCGCCAATGGAAGCGCGAGACATTCAACATTCATGCTAGCTCACCTTTCTTAGGGCCATGGTCAATCAAAATTATAACATGCTCCACAGCCACAAAAAACAAGACAACCCACTTTAATGGGTTGTCAAAGTGTAATACAGGCTCGTTCGCGCTTGCATTAAAATTGTGGAGGGGTTACGGACCAAATTAACAAAGCTTCCGTTTCTCCTGTATTTTCGATTGAGTGTGTTTTGCTGCTGTCAAATGAAATACTGTCTCCTGCTTCCAATACATGCTCTTCATCGTTGAAGCGCGCTGTCACACTACCAGTAATGACCGTGAAGCACTCTTCTCCCTCAGACTGTACGAATTTGTCGACAGCCATTTCTCCAGGCATCAGTCGCACTTCCAGCATCCCCAGCTTGGCACTGCCTCCCATCGAGAGCAGCGAATAAGTGCCCGTCGATTCAGGAAAGACTAGTTGTCTGCGTTTTTGCAAGCGAGTCACATGCACCTGCTTCTGATCAATATCCTCGAAAAAATGAATGATGGGTGACTCCAGAGCTTTGGTGATTTTCCACAGCGAATCAAGCGACGGCTGCGAAATTCCACGCTCTACTTGGCTCAGCAAACCTTTGCTTAACCCTGTCTTGCCTGCCATAATTTCCAAGGTAAAGCCGCGTTCTTTCCGAATCATTCGAATCTTGTGACCGATGGTCTCGATGGGAAGTCGCATAGTTCCAACCTTCTTTCTTATCGGAATAAATACGATATGTATCAACAGTGCTTTACACGACACCCATCGTTTTGATAATTCCGGTCGTAAACAGCACTATGTAGACGATTCCAAACCAGAGAAACGACAAACGCCAGGCCGAAAATCCTACCTTTTTGAGGGAGAGCCGCCCCTTCCACTTCATCTGTACCCACCCAAGAAGCACGGTTACCACTAGGTAAAAGCAGAATACCCACCACCAAGCGGACAAAGCCTCGGGCCAGATCAGTTCGTAAGCGGAAACGGCAGAACGAATCACCAAAAGATTCGTGATATTTATCGCGAAGCGGCCTGCCAATTTCTTATTCCGCGTCGTCACATACAAGATGAAATAAACGAGCGGAAACCCGAGAAACGGCACAACCGTCAGCGTACCCCACAAATAGGCCCAGACATTCGCCAAAAAGGTCATCTACTGTCGCCTCCCTCCTTCCGTATTCCCATGTCTGACTTCAGAAGGATAACGCGAAGCAAGGTTTCGTGCAGCGGAGTCGGAATCCCGGCCTTTTGTCCTACTTGGACGAGATAGCCGTTGATAGACTGCACTTCCGTCTGTCTGCGCTTCTTTATATCCTGCAACATGGAGGAAAGATTACGGGAAGTATTTCGGCAAATGGAGACAATTTCCTGCAAGTCTGCATCCTCGATTTTTTGTCCGGCATAGGCAGCCACTGCAGCTGCTTCCACAAATAAAGCACGCATGAGCTGTTGCGTATGTGAATTTTCGAGGAGAGCACCATTTGGGATTTCAAAAAGCGCGGTTAACGGATTGATCAGCGCATTTGCGATGAGCTTGCGCCAAGCGAAGGGCTGTATTGCCTTTTCATAGACAGCCTCCATGCCTGTTGATAGCGCCCACTCAACAAATGTGCGAATCAATGGATCATTGCAATCAGAAGTCTCCCAAGAACCTACGCGCAAAGTACCTGTACCGGTATGCACGACCTCTGTAGGCGACAATCTCCTTGCTCCTTCCGTATTAATTGCAAAGAAACACTGTGTCTCCGTTAAAACGGTTCGAAGCAATTCGTAATGACCCATGCCATTTTGCAAAGCGATCACTCTTGCCTCAAGGTCTACCCCTTGTAAGGCTGGAAGCACGCTGTGCAAATCTGGCTGCTTTACAGTTAACAGATACAGATCCCCTTCAGGCAATCCTTCTTCAATGGGGCTGGCGGTGACAGGAATAGTGACTGTTTCGCCATTCAGCTTTTGAAAGCTGAGCCCACGTTCATTTAGCTGATTCGCCTGGAGTGAACTGCGTGTAACAATCGTAACAGGTTGTCCAGCGAGTGCGAGCCTTGCTGCATACAGCAGCCCGACAGACCCTCCACCTATGACTACCACCTGACACGTCCTTGGTTTTAGCAGCATTTGTTCACCCACATTAATCAATGCTTATTTTTCAAGAATAACAGAGTTTTCGGGATTGTTCAATTGATTGACACAAAAAAAGATCGAAATTATCGAAATATTCCTAGGTTGTCACACATTTTCTGTAAAAAAAATCAGGCCATCGCCTTTTGACGACAGCCTGAACCCTGAATTATACGGGATAAACTGCATGCTTTCTGTCCGAAAAAACGTGACGCTTTTCCTTGTAAACCTCGTAGCGCTGGATTAATTCTCGTCTCAGGTCGCTTGGAGGTACAACAGCATCTACAATCAAGTTGGATGCCAGTAAGTACAGATCGATGTCCTCCTGATACTCTCTGCGTTTTTCCTGAATAAACGCTTGACGCTCTGCCGGGTCCTCAATCGCCTGAATTTTGTTACTGTAGACGGCATTGACCGCTGCTTCTGGACCCATTACGGCGATTTGGGCACCAGGGAGTGCGAGGCAAGCATCTGGCTCAAATGCAGAGCTGGCCATTGCATACAAGCCAGCACCATACGCTTTGCGTACAATGACGGAGATTTTCGGTACGGTGGCTTCCGCCATGGCGGAGATCATTTTGGCCCCGTGTCTGATAATGCCTGCCCGCTCTACTGCTGTCCCGATCATAAAGCCAGGAACATCCGCCAAGAACAGGAGTGGGATCGAAAACGCATCGCACAACGTGATGAATCGAGCCGCCTTGTCAGCCGAATCTACAAACAAGACTCCTCCCTTCACACGCGGCTGGTTGGCAATGATACCGACAGGCTTTCCATCCAAACGTGCCAATCCGGTAATCAGCTCTTGGGCAAATAATTTTTTGATTTCAAAGAACGAATCCTCGTCGACCAATGCTGTAATGACATCATGCATATTGAAAGCTGCATTTTGGTTCTCCGGCACGATGCTCGTGATTTCCTTCGCTGTAGACACAGGGGCCTTCGCCAGTACAGTCGGTGGCGTCAACGTATAGTTCGCCGGGAAGAAACGGAGATAGCTGCGCGCTGCTTGAATCGCTTCTTCTTCATTGGCAGCCAGTACGTCGCCGCATCCGCTGACGGAGCAATGCATCCGTGCGCCGCCCAACTCTTCCAAGCTCACTTTTTCTCCAATCACCATTTCCGCCATACGCGGAGAGCCCAAGTACATGCTCGCGTTTTTGTCGACCATAATAACTATGTCACAAAAAGCTGGGATATAAGCGCCACCAGCAGCAGAAGGTCCAAACAAAATGCACACTTGTGGAATTTTGCCGGAAAGCTTCACTTGGTTGTAAAAAATTCGCCCAGCACCCCGTCGGCCTGGGAACATCTCCAATTGGTCAGTGATACGCGCTCCTGCTGAGTCCACTAGATAGAGAAGAGGAACACGCATTTTTTCAGCGGTCTCTTGAATGCGAATAATTTTTTCGACGGTCCGCGATCCCCAAGACCCGGCTTTCACTGTCGAATCATTAGCCATCACGCAGACAGTTTGACCATTTACCTTGCCGATTGCGGTCACAACTCCATCCGCCGGCAGATCGCCTGCCATGACATTCGCGAACAGCCCATCCTCGACCATGAACTCGTCATCGAACAATAGCTTGAGACGATCACGGACGAACAGCTTGTTTTGCTCCTTGAGCTTGTCATGATACTTGGCATCGCCCCCTTGCACTACTTGGGCGATTTTTTCGTGCAATGTGTCTTCCAAATGTTTGGTCATCAGCGTAATCCCCCTCGTCACTCTCCGCGGTATATCGGTTTTCGTTTTTCTTGAAAGGCTGCGAGTCCTTCTAGGCGGTCTTTCGTCGGGACGAGCAGCTTATACGCATTGCTCTCAATCTGAAGTCCGCTAGCTAGCTCGACTTCCACTCCACAATCGATAGCAAACTTGGCTTGGGCTAGGGCAAGTGGAGCATTCGCTGAAATTTGCTCAGCCACAGCAATCGCTGTCGCCATAAGTTGATCAGCGGGAACAATCCGATTGATCAAACCAATGGACAGTGCCTCCTCCGGATATACTCGCCTTGCCGTAAAAATCAGTTCCTTGGCGACGCCTTTTCCGACCAGCCGAGGCAAACGCTGTGTTCCGCCAGCACCCGGGATGATCCCGAGCGATGTCTCCGTTAAACCCATCTGGGCATGCTCACTCATGATCCGCAGATCGCACGCCAACGCCAATTCTGTACCGCCCCCCAGCGCCAGCCCGTTAATCGCCGCGATGACTGGCTTCGGTAGCTTTTCCAGCTCTGTGAAGGTATCTCGAATCGTTTGGATATAGACATCGACCTGTTGTGGTGACATGGAGCGCCGCTCTCTTAAATCCGCACCAGAGCAAAACGCCTTGTCGCCAGCACCTGTCACAATGACCGTTCGGATGTCACGATCATGGCTGATTTCACTGATCAAGCCGCGCAATGTCACGAGCGTTTCAAGATTGAGGCAGTTAAAAACTTCTGGCCGTTGCAGCGTTAGTACGCCGATTGCGCCCTCTCTTTGCAGGGAAACCGTCATATTCTATCCCCTCTTTGCGAATGTGTAGAACATACAGATCATCCAGCTGGTTTGCTTGCGAGCGATGCCCGCAGCACTTTTGAGGGGAGCTCTTTGTCCAATTGCTGCCCAATATACGCACCAGCCTCAATCAACTTCTCGAGATCGACGCCCGTTTCATAGTCCATTCCATGCAGCATGTATACCAAATCTTCAGTCGAAATGTTGCCGGCAGCTCCTGGGGCATACGGGCATCCGCCGAGGCCGCCGATTGAGCTGTCAAAGATCCGGATTCCTTCCGCTAACGCTGCTGCTACGTTCGCCAATCCAGTTCCTCTCGTATCGTGGAAATGGGCGGCTAAGCGCTCGTTCGTAACATCTTTCACAAGTTCTCCAAAAACCTCATGAACCTGCTTCGGTGTTGCAACCCCTATCGTATCCCCAAGAGAAATCTCGTACACTCCCATTTCCAAGAGAGCCTGTGTCACCCTGCGGCTATTGTCCAGCGGAACATTTCCCTCGTACGGGCAACCGAACACCGTTGAGATATATCCGCGAACTTTCATCCCGAGAGCCAGCGCTTCCTGGGCAACCTCCCGCAGGATCGGAAACGTGTCTTCTATCCGTTTATTGATGTTTTTTTGATTATGCGTTTCAGAGGCAGACATGAACAGGGCAATCTCTGTCAGTCCACATTGGCGCGCCCGCTCCAGACCGCGAATATTTGGAACCAATGCACTAAGCGTTACCTCTTGGCTGCGATTGATTCCCTGCAAGACCTCATCTGCATCCGCCAATTGCGGTATCCATTTTGGATTCACAAACGAACTTGCTTCGATCCGCTTCAAGCCTGCTTCCATCAGCTTATGAATCAGCGTGATTTTGGCTGCCGCCGGAACGATCGCGCTCTCATTTTGCAGCCCGTCACGAGGGCCGACCTCCACGATTTGCACACGCACTATAAGCCCACCTCCTCGCCTAGCGGTCGCTCAGTTTAGAAGCATTCTAATCCTATTCCAAAACGACAATGATATCGCCATCGTTGACAAAATCGCCAATGTTCGCTTTTACTTCCACAACCTTGCCTGAGGCTTGAGCCTGTACAGGAACTTCCATTTTCATCGATTCCAATACAAGGACGTCTTGTCCTTCATTGATCTCGTCACCTGGCTGAACCAGGACATTAATAACAGTTCCTGCCATATTGGCTGCTACTTGTTTCATGGATAGTCCTCTCCCTTACCTATCATTTTTATTAGCTTAGCGTTTTTCCTTGCTTGACGCCGCTCCACGCTCAGTAACAAACCATGTCGTATAGTTACCTGCTCGGAATTGGTCGTCCTGTAATACTTCTTGCAAAAACGGAATGTTCGTTTTAATGCCAGTAATCAGAAAATGATCCATAGCCTTCTGCGCCTGTTGCACAGCCTCTTGTCTTGTCGCCCCAGATACAATGACCTTTGCAATCATCGGGTCGTAAAAAGGAGTCACCTGTGTACCTGTCTCTACCCCATCATCAATTCGTACATGTTCAAATGCAGGTGGCTGGTATAACGTAATCGTCCCTGGCGATGGAAGGAAGGTGACAGGGTCTTCCGCATAGACACGTAGCTCAATCGCGTGCCGCAGAGCCTTGACGTCCTCTTGCTCGATCGACAACGGGTGACCATCGGCAATGTCCAGTTGGAGCGATACGAGGTCAATACCCGTCATTTCTTCCGTCACGGGATGCTCCACTTGCAAGCGTGTATTCATTTCCAAGAAGTAAAAGTTTTTCTGTTCATCTACGATAAATTCAACTGTTCCAACACCCGAATAGCCCACTGCTTTCGCCGCTGTAACCGCTGCATCGCACAGAAGCTCTCTCGTTGCTATGTCCAAAAAGGGCGACGGGCTTTCTTCGAGTACCTTTTGATGTCTGCGCTGTATGGAGCATTCCCGTTCTAATAAGTGGATGACGTTTCCATGCTGATCGGCAACGACCTGCACTTCGATGTGGCGCGGGCGTTCCACGTACTTCTCCATGTACATCGCATCGTTACCAAAATACGCTTTTGCACGACCTTTCGCCGATTGGTAAGCTTGACGCAGCTCAGCCTCGTCTCGACAAATGTGCATCCCGATTCCTCCGCCACCAGCACTGGCCTTTAGCATCACAGGATATCCGATGGACATCGCGATGACAGCTGCTTCATCTGGTGAATCGATAGCCTGTTCGCACCCTGGAACGACTGGTACTCCCGCAGTCTCCATCATATGACGTGCAGTCAGCTTGTCACCCATTTGACCGATGACCTCCGGGGTTGGACCAATGAAAAGAAGACCTTCCTCCAGAACACGGCGGGCAAAAGCTTGGTTTTCTGACAAAAGACCGTATCCCGGATGAATGGCATCGGCACCGGTGCTTTTCGCTGCTCCAAGAATGGCTTCTACGTTCAGGTAGCTGTGTGGCACAGGCGGTGGACCAATATGGACTGACTCATCTGCTTCACGAACAAACGGCAGATCCTTGTCTGCATCCGAATAGACAGCAACCGTAGCCACTCCTCTTGCCTTGCATGTACGGATAATTCGTCTGGCAATCTCACCACGGTTTGCGATTAATACCTTACGCATGGCAACGCTCCCCTCTTTGACAAACCGACTACAACCGTAAGCGCTTCCAAATTGTTTGCCTGGTTTGTATCATGTGATGCTATTTCTATTTTGCCACGAGAATGATCATAGTTCTAGGATGAAATTTTAAATTTTTCCAAGGAAGCGAAATCATTTCCTGACAATCCCTCCAATAATAAAAGAAAAACACTTCGGAAAAGCCCATCATCGTGTATAATAAAGGGGCGGGGCCAAAAGGTGGCCAAGGCAAAGAGCTGTGAGAGGAGTGGCTAACCATGTTTGAAGTAAGACGTTTGCAAATCAACTATAAGACACTGGAGGAATTCCAGAAGTTTCGCGAATTTGGCCTGGAGGAGCTTTCTATGAAGGAAGACCTGGAGGCGAACATCGTGGAAAACGATTCGGAATCTCCATTTTACGGTATTTATGACAACGATCTTATGGTAGCACGTATGAGCCTCTACAAAATTGACGGGAAATACGACCGTTACTTCCAACCTGCGCAAGACTATTATGAGCTGTGGAAGCTCGAAGTCCTGCCTGACTACCGTCACAAAGACTACGGAACTGCTTTGGTCAACCACGCGAAGAGCTTTGGAGCTCCTATTAAAACCAACTCACGCTGTCGCGCAGACGATTTTTGGTTGAAAATGGGCTTCACGCCTGTGAAATACAACCTCATGCGTGATCGTGGTGAAAACCCGTACGTATGGTTGCCAGAGAGCGTAGAGCTGCAAGACTAGCTCTTCCTTTCCCAACATGAATGAAAAATGAATGCGTAAACAAAAAGAAGCGGATCAATGCCCGCTTCTTTTTTCATCCCTAATTTCTACGCTTATTTTTCTACGCGCTCCAAATTTCCGTTTTCATCCATTTTGAAGATCGCTTTGTTGGAATCCTCTTCCTGTAAAAAAGCAAGCTTGCGTGCACGTTCCATGATCTGTACCAACGCACGGTAGTCATCATTGACCCCCTGAACCTGATCCAGTTCTTTTCTAGCGCGTTCGTGGGCTTCTTTCAATTCTTTTAACTCCAACTCTTTTCCTTCCAACTCTTGTTCCAATTGTCGCAAACGACGAGTCATTTCTTTTTGATTGACGAGCATGCGAATGACTGCTTCAATCTGCTGCTCCTCTACATCCGCGTACTTTTGTACCTCTGTTACTGGTGTTTCAGATCGTTTTGTGTGCAACGCGACGACCTCGACCTCAGCCACCACAGGGGGCGGTACTTGAATCCTCCCGAGCTTTTTCAGCTGCTGTCTTTGGCTTTTCGCAATCGAAATAGCCGCATCGTACCGTTTGCGCACGCAACTGTTCCAGCGGAAGCCGCACGCAGCTGCTGTCCTTCCTAACCTTTGACCCACTTCTTCAAATGCAGCAAGCTGTGTGCCGCCTTCGCGTATGTGGCGCAAGGTGACTTCCGCCAGCACTAGATCGTCATCTTCGGTCCATGCGTCTTGTCTGGAAGCTACCATATGAGTCCCTCCCGTTACCTTTAAAAAGGATGATGTAATTCATCCTATGCTTTTCCCTACTCTTGTAGAATCGCTTTCTACTAGAAAAAGTATGTCCAAGCAAATAAATGTTTAAACGAAATGGACTACATCGATCAGGACGTTGGGCGCTTAGTCAGGAAGCTTTCCACTACGGCGACGTGTTCAGGGCTACCCCAAAGATGCGCACATTGACTCACTTCGCGCCGGATTCGTTCTTCTTGCGGAATGCCCATACGCTTCCACTGCAAAATCTTCATGTACGCCTCAATGCCGGCTAGCGGCTGGGCAGCGATTTTTCGAGCGAAACGATATACTTCCTCATGTAGCTTCTCTTCCGTGTATACCTCGTCAACAAAACCGTAGGACTTAGCTTCCTCTGCACGCAATCTGTCACCAGTCAACAGGAGAGCGAGTGCTTTTGACTCTGGCAACAAGTCCAACAGCCGACTTCCTCCACCCCAGCCTGTCGTAATATGCATGCTGATTTGTACAAACCCGAAGGTCGCCCGGTCACTGGCAAAACGAAAATGACACGCGCCCGCAAACTCACAGCCACCTCCGACCGCTGCACCGTTAATCATGGCAATCACCGGTTTGGAATTCTGATCAATGGCGGACAAAAGCCCCGTCACTTTACTGAGCAAAGGATGCGCCTGTTCATAGCCGCGCGCTGCAATAAACTGATTCAAATCGCCTCCGGAAACAAAGCTTCTGCCTGTCCCCGTCACAATCAGAACCTTTACCTCTGGATCGGCTTGGCAGTCTCGCAAGACCTGATGCAGTTCATCAACCAGCTCCACGCTAATGGCATTATGTACATGCGGTCGATTTAATGTGATTGTGGCGATACCGTCCTGTTTTTGCAAAAGCAAGGTCTCCATAAGAACTCCCACCTTTTTATCAGCTTGTGGCTTTATTTTACCTTTCGATGGACAAACAAAAAAGAGGAGGTCTTTACCCCCTCTTTATTAGGACAACAGATTTTTCATGGCGGAAGAATTGAATCCGACGATCAGGTTTTCACCGTCAGTCAGGATCGGACGCTTCAAAAGCTGAGGCTCTTCACTAAGCATTTCGAGCAATTCCTTCACTGACATATCATTAATATCGACATCCAGGTTTTTAAAACGCTGACTTCTCGTCGACAAGATTTCATCCAAGCCATTTGAAGTCATTTTAATAATATCAAGCAGTTCTTCTGCTGTCGGTGGATTTTTGAACAAGTGACGCTCTTCGTAATTCACTCCGTTTTCTGCCAGCCATGCCTTCGCTTTGCGACAGGATGTGCAGCTAGGATAAGTGAAAAACGTTAATTTTTGTGTTTGTGTACGTTCAGCAACGGCCATTGGTTACCCCTCCATCTCATCTATCACGTATGATTTCATCTATAAAAGTCTTACGATTTGCTGTTCGTGATGTTTGGTTCAAGCTCTTACAAAAAGTTAGCCAATAAAATTTCCTTCCTTACTTTGGATTTTAATGCTTGATTAACACTATGTCAATAGTAGTTAATCTAAAAACTAGACGAAAATTTATGCGAAATGCTGTTGTAGCACACTGCTACCTTAACAAGTAACACAAAATGGGATACACTTATGGAGATTGTTTTGAGAAAGGGGTATCGGCATGGACCACGATGCGCAAAAGTTAACCAGTGCTTTAGCTGACCCCACCCGTTTTTCCATTTACCAATTTGTCGCCTACAGTAAAGATTCCATCACGGTTCAGGATATAGCTGATCACTTCTCTATCCACCCTAATGTGGCACGCTTGCACTTGACGAAGTTGGAGGACGTGAATTTACTCACTGCTGTTACAGACAAAAGTGGTAAGGGAGGACGTCCCAGTCGGTTGTACTCACTGTCTGAACAGGTTGTGAGTCTGCAATTCCCTCCTCGTGACTATCAGCTGTTAGCCGATATCGCGATTGAAAGCCTGCTCTCGCTCGGCGAAGCTGGCGAAGCCGCTCTAATTAAAATGGGACATCGCATTGGAACTGAGATGGCAAAACGGGCGGTTGTCCAAAGCGGAATCAATTTAGAAATCGCCTCTATGGAAGAAAAATTGGACCTGATCCATCGGATTGTCGTGGCTCAGGGATTGAAACCAGACATCGAAGCAATGGATGAAGGAAAGCTACGTTTTCGCGTAAATAATTGCACCTTCTCTGACAGCGCAAAAAAATACCCGAATGCCGTATGCCAGATGCACAACGCTCTGTTGATGGGAATATTCGAAACGTACTTGGGGAACATTGAATTACGTGAGGATGATTCCAAAATTCGCGGATGCCAATCCTGCAACTATACGCTGATTCAGTATTAGCACCGCAAGTCCAGTCTTTCCTCCCCGGGTGACAACAATCCGTCATACCTTTATCGTTTACACGTGTTCACCTGTCCTATATAATGGGGGAGGAATCTTGTAAATCTTACCGATCGAGGCAAAAAGGGGGGACAAAAATGGATCGTATGTATCGCGTTCTTGGTTTCTGGACCATCGTGATCGCGTTGATGGCGTTTTGGGCAGAGTTGTACCCGATGGCGCTCATCTTCTTCAGTTTGACTGCATTCTTCGTAGCGTTGAGCTACATGAATCTGACTGAACGAGTATACCTAAACATTTTCTTCGGCTTCATGTTCCTGTCTTTTGTTGGATTCACGTATTACACGTTCTTCGTGATGCCTGTAGGACCACAAGAACACGCTTTTCTACAATTGATCATGTAAGAAAAAAGATGCTCGCCATGAGCATCTTTTTTTATGTTTTCCTCTTCTTTTACTCCCAGGTGCCTTTCTCTTGGACCATGACCCAAAAACGCCCACCTAAGCCAGCAGGATCAATCAACTGCTGGATCGCCCGATTCCGTTTCATCGCAACGCTTGTGAAAGGGTCTGTATCCATATGCGCGACCGCTTTATGAAGCAAGCCATTCTGCATCAAAAACCGATCCTGTCTCATATAGTCTATTTCCCGTAAACCAGCCTTTTCTCCATACTCTTGCCACGCAGAAAAATTCACATGTGTCGTCAAGTCTTGTTCGCCTATGTTGATATACGGATTCGCATGAGCCTGATGACGATGGTAGCACATCAATGTTCCGTTTTTTCGACTAGGATGGTAAAGCTCTTCTTGCAGATCACCGTAATCAATCGTGATGACGAACCCTTTTTTCAATAGGCTGGAAACTTCTTGTGCGGCTTGCTCCATCGCCATATTTATCTCGATCCGCATGCCGATTGGCAGCTTCAAGTTTAGCTCGCGCAAATATTCCTCAAGCGCTGGTGTCATATCCCCCAGACACTCTTCCAATCCATCCTCGCCAACACGCACCCATACTTCCTGCCAGCCGGATCTGGTTTTCTCCACAATATGTACTGGAAATGCGTCCAGCCATTCATTCGAGAAAATAACCCCTTCTATTTTTTCATGCTTGGCAGCTTCATTCACAGAAGAATACCAGCGCTTTGGACCCTCGTGCCACTGGAGCGCCTCCTGCTGCATTTTTCGGTGATAAGGACTCGCCTCTATCAAAATGATCGTCAGCTCTTTGTATACCTCTGGCTTGCTCTCACGGATGTGCTCCAGCATGTGTCGGCAAACAGCCCCGGTGCCACCACCGATCTCAACGAGCACAGGCGAAGTAATATCCGACTTCTCCCACAATGCCAAGATTGCATCTGCGATTGTTTCCGCAAAGACAGGATGCACCGATGCACTCGTATAAAAATCTCCCGCTTTGCCTACTTTGGGTTGTTCGACCATATAATATCCATACGTGTCATGATAGAGGGCCAACTCCATAAAGCGCGCGAACGTAATCGCTTTCCCTGGTTGGCTTGCTATTTCCTCGCGAATCAGTTCGATCATCGTCATAAGCTCTTCTCCTGCTATCCAAATTCAACTAGATAAGGCTATAATACGAAAAGAAGCATACAATATGGAAAGGCAAAAGCAAAAGGTGAAATCATGCGCAAATTTCTTCTCGTCTTGTTCCTACTTGTATGTCCACTGACGGTATTCGCACAGGAAGAGCCCTCTACTCCTTTGGAGCAGCTCATCCTGCAGCAGCATTTTACACAAAAAGAGCTGGAGCGAACCCTCACCTTACTCAAGGAAGAAGAGACGCGGACATACGGGGAAATCGCTCAAATGGATCTCGATTTGCAACGACAAAAGCTGGTGATGGAAGCGACACAACGCCGGGCCGGTGAGGTAGCGCGGGCCTATTACATGGGCGAGCGTACTAATCTTCTGACGTTACTATTAAATGCGGAAAATTTCAATCAGTTCTTATTGATGTACGACTTCTACGAGATCTTGTACGAGCGTGACATGTCTCGACTAGAGTCCTATCATACTGAGCGCACCAAGCTCACTGCGATGCAAACCGACAAAAAGAATCGATTGGACCAACTTCAAACGCTGCGAAAAAAATACGAGCTTCAATTAGCAGAAATGCTCGCTGTTGCCGCTGAAAAAGAAAAAAACGTACAAAAGCTGGATAACCCGACAGTTGTGGAATCCATGATGAATCACTTGATTTTAGACTGGGAAAAACGTGGTTTGCCCGCATTCCAGACCTTCTTCGGAATGCTCGCGCAGGTGATGGTTCAAGTTCCCGAGTTGGCGACGCCGGATCGAATTCAGTCGGAAGGTCTCCTCAAGCATACACTAACCATCAATCAGACTGACTTCAACAATTTTCTGATAGAGAAAGACGCCTTGTTTAAACAATCCCATTTCGCCTTTGAGGATAACAAGCTGACCGTGGAAGGCACGTATGATCAGATGGAGCTAAAGCTCGTTGGTAACTATGAGCTCGTCTCACCTACCCATCTCAAATTCCACATTACCGAGCTGTACTTTGACGGCTTTGCCTTGCCTCAATCGACCGTGGAGGAAATGGAGGAAGCGTACGATCTCGGATTTTATCCGGAGCTGATCTCCCCCAACATCCAAGTGCAAGGCATCACGCTGATGGACGAAGAATTAAAACTCCAGCTACAATTCAATCTTCCATTTGGATTTGGAAAGAAGTAAAGCCAGCTATTTGTTAGCTGGCTTTTTTCTTGGAGACAACCTTATTGACATGAACCGGCATTTCCTTCTGCAATTGTGTCATGTACTGGATCGCTTCTTTCGTCAGCGTAGGGTATTTCTGCCCCTGCTTCAGCTTCTCCAATGTTTCTGACACCGGGTAAATGACATAGTTGCGCTTATTATTTTTCCGATAAAAATGAACGTAGGTCGGAATCATTTCAGCACTTTCGATGCTGGCCTCTCCTGACTCATTCTTGTACAGCACAAGCTTCAGGATTGCGCCAACATCCTTGTAGTCCCAACGCTGCGCAGAGATGAAATTGCCCAACGAATAGGCGATCAGTCCTTTGTGTTGACGTCCATCTTCGAGGGTAACCGTCTTCCATTCATAAGGTTGTACCACATGTGGATGCGCCCCCAAAATCAAATCCGCTCCAAATGTTAGAGCTTGCTCGGCGGTGTTGATTTGTTCAGGACTAGGCATGCGTTGATACTCATTTCCGAAATGAAGCGCCACTGCAACCAGATCGGCTCCTTTTTCTCTTGCCCGTGCGATATCTTTTTTCATCAGCGCAGGCGAAATCAGATTGACCAGATACGGCTTGCCTTCTGGAATCGCGATTCCATTCGTTCCGTACGTATACGATAGCAAGGCTAGCGTGAATCCGTCCTTGGTCAACAACAAGGGCTCATCTCGATCCTCTGGACTGGCAAACGTTCCCGTGTGCGGAAGACCGGCTTCATCGAGATATTTGATGGTTTGCAGAACCCCTTGTTCTTTGCGGTCCATCGAATGGTTATTCGCTGTCGATACCGCAGTAAATCCAAATTCCTTCAACGAATGTGCCAGCGACTCAGGAGAATTAAACATCGGATAGCCTGAGTATTTGGCCTTGCTACCGCTCATCGTTGTCTCAAGATTGCCGATAACCCAGTCTGCCTCACGGAACATCGGGATGACATTCGGGAAGAATCGTTGAAAATCATAGCTTTTCGTCGCTGGGTCCCAGACGGCATCCAACTGCTCCTGATGCATCATGATATCCCCAACAGCAAGAAGGGAGATACGCTGTTCCGGAAATCTTGATGGCAAAGTCGGAGGTTGTGTCTCCTGATGATTGGGCGCTGTCTGCGGTGGTGTTGCGGGATCAGGCGCTTTCACGTTGGGAGCTTGGTTGGTCTTATCTGCTTGGGCGATGGGTGCTGCACACCCAACCAGACTCGTGCAGGCGATAACGAGAATGAATGCCCATTTCCATGTTCGCTTCATAATGAATAGCTCCTTTAGTAAATGGTGACCCCTTCCTTTTCTCCACCACCTGACAAAATCCTCTCCCATATTTTATAAAGAATGATGAAGTGACTTAACGGAGCATGCCTGTGACAAACGGATTGTACGTTTTCTCGTAGTCGATCGTCGTCTTCGGTCCATGCCCTGGATACACAATGGTTTCATCATCAAGCTCAAACAGCTTGTCTTGGATACTGATCATCAGCGTTTCGTAATCTCCTCCGAAGAGATCCGTACGCCCGATGCTTTGGTTAAACAGAACGTCGCCACCGAAGCAGTGCTGGCCAATGACAAATGAACAGCTGCCTGGTGAATGCCCTGGCGTATGCAGCACCTGAATGTGAAAACCTGCCAGTTCCAGAGTCTGACCATCCTCCAGTTCGTGCTCGGCCCGCTCACATACGATGAGTTCAGGCAGATTCCAGCGTCGAGATCCGTTGAGATCAGGATTTGTGAGCCATTCCTGCTCCAGTGGATGAATGTAAACCGGTGCTTTTG
Organism: Brevibacillus sp. HB1.2; assembly: GCF_013332495.1. NCBI lineage: Bacteria > Bacillati > Bacillota > Bacilli > Caryophanales > Paenibacillaceae > Brevibacillus > Brevibacillus sp. HB1.2. Next base: position 419,710 of record NZ_JABMIU010000002.1, read on the forward strand.
TCAATTCTCTTACTTGGTTGAGACCACCAATATGATCCAAGTGGGCATGCGTCAAAAGGATGGCAACGACGTTTTTATTTGCGAGAGCACGAAGCAACTGATCTGGCTCCATACCAGGGTCAATCACAATGGTTTGATTGGTATCGGTGTTTGTCACCACATACGCATTGGTTTGAAATGCTCCCAACGCATAGGATTCAATGGCAAGATTTTGATTCGTCATAGGAAACCTCCTTGATTTTTTGATACGATAGAAAAAACACGCTTGCAAACATGGGGGTATGACATGCGCCATATGTACGGAATTGAACTGAATGTACCAGCCGGGAAGCTCCCTGGCTTCTATGCTCAAGTCATACATAAAATCGGAGATCATGTCAATGTCTTTGATCGGGACAAACTGCTTTTTATTTTAGAGAATCAAGCCGAACTGGAGAAGCTGGAAACCATTTTGGAGAAGTCCAACATGTTAGGCGATGCCTTTTCCCTATTGCTGCTCCCGTCAGCAACCACAATCGATCAACTCGATGATATCGGTTTTGTCTCCCAAAATGAACATTTGTATGTATATGCAGATCAAGTTGCCATCGTAACGCTCGGGGCTCCATCCCATTCAGAAGATCAGTGGGCTGCTACGGAGCAACTCCGTGAGCACATTTTAGGCGTAATACCCGAAAATACACAACAACCCGAAGCCTACCTGATCGATCAAAGCTTGATTCCACTGGCAGAGGGAATCGCGAAGGCTTATCAAGTGAAGCTCGTTTGGCACCATCCGACTAAATGAATCCTTTACACGCAAAAAAGGGAGTTCCTCATAAGCGAACTCCCTTCTCCTTTTTACGATGATTTACGATCAAATCGGAACCACGCTACTTGATTGTCCACAAGACCAAAATTGGCGGTGTATTTACTGCCCTCATATACCACTTCTTGTTCGCCTTTACTTTTTCCGTACAGCTTCTCTAGCTGTTCAGCACTGTCAAACATGGTGAGTCCTCGGTATGTTTTGAATTTTTGCCCGTCCTCACGCGGAACTCCTCCCAGCATGATTGATGTCAATTCACCTTTGTGGACTTTGATCATCATCTGGGTCTGATCAACCAGCAGCATCCCCATCACAGCATCTCCCGCACCCTGCGACATCTGCTCTACCGTGTAGCTTTGCCTTGTCACCATATCCATAAAATCAGCTTTTGTCGGCTTCAAAATATCCATCGCTTCTTTTATGTTCTGCCCGAGATACATGCCGTTGACTCCGTATTCCTTTTGATTTTCAGAGTCAAATGTAGCAGTTGGTTCCGACTGGGCCGAACACGCCGCCAAGACAACAACTGTTAATACCCAAACTGCAGTCATTCGCAAACATTTCCACATCATTCACCTGTGCCCACCTTTGCTACCACTCTTTTGGTTATCTTAGCTTATCTGGCAAGCATCGGGCAACCATAGGGAGACGAGCTTATTCTCGTGTTCCGCTGACTTTGCGGCGCGGTCGATTAGGCGGCAGATTGCTGTCCACCGATTGTTTGAAGCTCTCTAGTATTTTGAGGAGTGATGCGAAAAAAGGCGAACCAAACACCGCTACAATTCCCCACATCCAGGTTCCTAACTGCCACGAATTTTTTACATAAGCGGATTCAGCACCAGTTAAAATGAGAGCTGGATCCAGACCAAGCATGCCAAAAATGACACCAGCAGCCAATACGGAAATAAGCAGATTGAAAAAGCGCTTGTAGTGCATCAGTCTAGCAGCGTGATACTGATCTTCCCAGCAATTTTCTTTCGCCTCATAGTCCGTCGCCAAAAAGGGAACGACTGATTTAAAAGCTTCCGTGACACCTGCTGCCGCGCTGGACACCGCTGTTATATAAATCAAAAAAGAAATAGATGAATCCAACGTAACCATCATGCTTCCCCCCTTTGTACATATGTATGGAGATGGAGGGACAACTTGCAAATTTTTTACAGTTTGTATATTTCCCCTTTTCTGTTTATACGGTAACATGTTGGTGCATGTAAATATGAGGAAGGGCAGGGATTGCTATGCAGGACTTTTCTTTTGTATGGAATCAGTACGACTTGATTCGCGGAATGTTTTTGGCGAGATTGACGGAAATAACCGAGGAAGAAGCAGACGTGGTTCCAGATGGCTTTAAAAACAACATTCGCTGGAATCTTGGTCATATTCTCCTGACACAAGATTACTTGCTCTTCGGATCAGAAGGAATGAAATGTCCTCCGTATTACGCAGCCATGTTTGCTCCAGGAACCAAGCCTGCTGATTGGCAAAAAGAAGGACCTTCCCTCGAGACCTTAGCTGCAGAGCTAAAAGAACAACATGTGCGTATTAAAGAAGAATTGCATTCCCGATTGAATGATCCATTGCCAAAACCGTTTCAGCTAGGAGACAAAGGTACTATGCATACTTATGGGGAAATGATGGTCTTCACTCTTTTCCATGAAGGGATGCACATCGGATGTATTTCGTCATTGCGAAATGCGATCACAGCTGCTAAATAAGGAAAATCGGACAAAAACGCGGGAATTTATTATCCGCGTTTTTCTTTTTGCCTCCGAATCTGCAAAAAATGAAAACCGCTCCAATGAGGAGCGGTCCTTGTCGAGCCCGAATTGCTTATGGGGTTCTACCGGTTATTCTCTTTGGCTCTTCAACCTCCATCGTAGAGAAAAGTAGCTAAAGGAATCGGTTAATCTCCATACGACTTTCGTCGATTGCTTGATCATGATTATCCACGGATCTTCGCCTCCTGCAAGGCATTTCGCCGTTTACTTACATGAATCATCGGGCTCGACAAAAATAGTATGACCTCCTCGCTGTTTTTCATACATCCTCTTTACAATAAATCTGCGGCCAGCTGTGCAAGCACACTCCGTTCGCCTTTTTCCAACTGGATATGTCCAGCCAGCTTTTGGTCTTTAAATACTTCTACCACGTAGGTTAAACCGTTGTTGCTCTCATCCAAGTATGGATGATCAATCTGCTCAGGATCACCCATTAGTACAATTTTCGAGCCGTCCCCTACCCTCGTCAGGATCGTCTTCACTTCATGCTTTGTCAAGTTTTGCGCTTCATCAATGATAATAAATTGTTCGGGGATGGAGCGCCCACGAATATACGTCAAAGCTTCCACCTGCAAACTACCCATGCCTGCCAAAATTTTATCCAGATCACCTGGGCGCTTTGTGTTAAACAAATATTCCAAATTATCATAAATCGGTTGCATCCACGGTCGAAGCTTTTCTTCTTTTTCGCCGGGCAAATAACCGATGTCTTTTCCAAGCGGAACGATAGGTCTTGCCACTAACAGTTTTTTGTATTTTTGCTGGTCCTCGATTTGCAGCAGGCCCGCTGCTAATGCCAGCAAAGTTTTTCCTGTACCGGCCTTACCGGTCATGGTTACTAAAGGAATATCATCTCGTAGCAGCAATTCGGTTGCCATCCGTTGCTGTACGTTACGGGCTCGGATGCCCCAAATCGGATCATCATCTGACACAAGCATTTCTAACGTTTTTCCGTCCGGGTCGACCTTTCCAATCGCTGAAATAGATGGGTTGCATTCGTCCTTCAGCACTAAAAATTGATGAGGGTAAAAGCGATAGCGTGGAAAACAGGAGGCCAACTGCAGCTTTCTTGTCGCGTAGTAGTTCTTGATGATATCGGACGCTACCATCATCTTCTGATACCCCGGGTAAATACTGGAGAACTCCCCCACAACTCGATCCGAAAGAAAATCCTCTGCGGAAATATTCAATGCATCAGCCTTGACTCTCATGAGAGCATCCTTACTTACCAAAATGACCGGTCTTGGCTGTGGTTTTCCGTTTTCCTCCTCCTGTAAGTTTAGTGCGACCGCCAAAATGCGGTTGTCATTACTCATTTCTGTGAATTGTTTCTGAAGGCGGTGGAAAGAGGAATGATTCAGTTCCACCCGAAACAACCCGCCTGTTTCTAGGGTAATACCAGTGTGCAATTGCCCCAGCTCACGAAAACTGTCAAAGAGCCGAGATACGTACCGAGCATTGCGGCCAATTTCATCCATGTACCGCTTTTTGGAATCGATTTCTTCTAATACGACAGCTGGTATGACTATTTCGTTGTCAGCGAAAGAAAACATCGCCCTTGGATCTTGCAGGAGTACGTTGGTGTCCAGTACGTAGATTTTCTTCAAAATCTCGCCTCCTATTACCCTTCTTATATACCCTATGCAATTTTTGGAGGGATGCTCAAGTGCGGCGACGTGATGTACTACAGTCTATGTTCAGGTAGACAGAGATAGACGACCCATTGGCAGAATGAAAATCGGCAGCCCAGAACAAAATACTTGTAACCCTGCCCTCCTCAAGAAGGAAGGCAATACTGGGAAAGGGAGAATGCCTGTGAAACGGATCATGATCTGCTGCCTCGGTTTTAGCTTGTTGCTTACAGCATGCATGTCGGGCAAAAATCCACCAGCCAATCAGGCTGCACAGCCGAAGCATGCCACTCATACGCAACGCGTTCAGCAAACAGCTCCTGAGCCTGCTTATAATCAATCTTCTCAAGCCACCGCTGATCGTCTGGCCCAACTGGCAACACGTGTGAAAAGGGTACACAGCGCGACTGCTGTGGTCTTGGGTAAATATGCTGTAGTCGGTATTACTGTAGACCCGAATTTGGATCGCCCAGAAGTCGGCGTCATTAAGTATACGGTTGCGGAAGCACTGAAAGAAGACCCTCAAGGAGCGAACGCTGTCGTAACCGCAGACCCTGCCGTCGTACAGCGGTTACGGGAAATGAGAGATGATATTCGTCGCGGCCATCCTGTTGCCGGTATTACGGAAGAGTTGGCGGATATCGTAGGTCGGATCATTCCCCAACTGCCGCGCAGTGTGCAGCCTCGCGATGAAACACCTTCTCAAGTAAAAGAAAAACGCATGCACAAAGAGCCGCAAGGACAAAACAAAATCAACGCAAATCGTACAGGAACCCCTTAAAAGAAAAAGAGGTATCCCCCGGATTTAAGCCCGGGAGAATACCTCTTTTTCTTTATGGACTGGTGCTTCAGATGGCAAATGATCCAAAGCTTGCTTCAAATCTGCTACCAAGTCATCGAAATCCTCTAAGCCAGCTGACAACCTGATCAAGCCATCTGTGATTCCCCTTGCAGCTCTTTCCTCAGCAGGCATCGCTGCATGTGACATCGTAGCTGGGTACGAGAGAATCGTTTCCACTGCCCCGAGGCTGACAGCCACAATCGGCAATTTTACACGATTAAACAATGCTTTTGCTCGCTCCCGACTCCCTACATCAAAAGAAAGAACAGCCCCATGACCAGTCGCTTGTTGTGTTTGAATCAGATGACCAGGATGATCCTCCAGCCCTGTATAGTAAACGCGGCTTATTTGTGGATGCGATGACAACCAGTCGGCCAAGCTCGCGGCTGTTTTCGTGCTGACATCTAGTCGGGCTTTCAATGTTTTGAGTCCACGCATCACCAGCCAGCAGTCCTGCACACCCAAAATCGCTCCCATGCCATTCTGGATAAAGTAGAGCTGCTCCCCTAACGCAGCCTCCCTGGTAACGGCCAGGCCAGCCACGACGTCGCTATGCCCTCCAATAAACTTCGTTGCACTATGAATGACCACATCTGCGCCAAGTTCCAATGGCCGCTGGTAATACGGGGTAAGGAACGTATTATCGACAATGACGAGCAAGCCGTGCTCCTTTGCGATACGAGAAACCGCTGCAATATCTGTCACCTTTAAGGTGGGATTGGAGGGGGTCTCCAGGTAAACCCCTTTCGTTGCCGATGTAATGGCCGCACGAACGGAATCTGTATTTGTTGCATCCACGAACGTAACGGAGATGCCCATTCTCGATAATACCTTGGTCAAAAACCGAAACGTGCCACCGTATACATCTTCCGCCACTACAACATGGTCTCCAGCTGAAAACAGCATAAACACGCTGGAAATGGCAGCCATGCCAGATGAGAACGCGAAACCGCGTGCGCCTCCCTCCAGAGACGCAATAGCTTCCTCCAAAGCCTGCCTGGTCGGATTCCCTGACCTGGCATAATCGAATGTACCTGGCTGATCGATATCAGCCTGATGAAACGTCGAAGCTTGATAAATCGGAACCGACGACGCACCTGTGAACGGGTCAATGCAAGTCGAACCGTGGAGGATCTTGGTTGCAAAATTCATCGTACACTCCCCCCTACGACCAAACTAGCATTCAATGCCTGAAACAAATCGGCTACGACATCATCTGGATGCTCGATGCCAACCGACAGTCGCAACAATCGATCACAAACACCGACATGCTCTCTGACTTCTTGCGGGATATCGGCGTGAGTCTGCGTTGCCGGATACGTACACAATGACTCGACACCACCCAGACTTTCCGCAAAGGACACGATTTGCAGATTTTGCAGGAACAATCCCACCTGCTCTGCATCGTGTACGCGGAACGATACCATCCCACTATGCCCAGTTGCTTGTTGCACCTGTATCTCATGCCCCGGATGCTCTGGCAGACCTGGATAAAATACCTCCGCCACTGCCGGATGCTCACGCAGCTTTTTCGCTACAATCAAGGCATTGGATTGATGACGATCCATCCGCAATGCCAATGTTTTCATCCCGCGCACGAGAAGCCAGCAATCTTGTGGTCCAAGTACAGCACCGATTGAATTGTGCAAAAACCGGATTTTTTCCGACAACTCTCCCCCTTTTGTTACGATGAGTCCAGCCAGTACATCGTTATGTCCTGCCAAATACTTGGTTGCACTATGTAGAACGATATCTGCACCAAGCTCCAGTGGGCGTTGACAATACGGGGTTAAGAATGTGTTGTCTACAATCGTAAGGAGACCATGCTGTTTCGCCAATTGCGTTACTGCTCGAATATCGGTAATCTGCATGAGCGGATTGGTTGGTGTCTCGACGAAGATCGCCTTTGTCTCAGGGCGAATCGCATTTTTGAGTGCACCAATGTCACGCAAATCCACATACGAAAACGTCAGACCATAGCGAGAGAGCACTTGCTCGAACAATCGATAGGTTCCCCCGTACAGATCGAGTGAAACGATCAGATGATCCCCTTGGGAAAACAAGCCCATGACGGTATGAACAGCAGCCATTCCTGAGGCACAAGCGAAACCTGCATCTCCTGATTCCGCTTCAGCGATGGTCTCCTCCAAAATAGTGCGAGTAGGATTAGCTGTGCGTGTATAATCGTATCCAGTGCTCTGGCCCAAGGCCGGATGGCGATAAGCCGTTGCATAGTAAACAGGAAAGCTCACCGCCCCTGTTTTTTCATCTCTGCCTACTCCCGCCTGAATCAATTTCGTTTCCAAATTCATGTCTGTTTCTCTCCCTCCAATAGTGTACGAGGGCATCAAAAAAGCCCTCTTTCCTCTGAAAGAAGGCTTTGTTTACGTCACCGTAAGCAAATCCTTCTCATCTTTCAGAGTTTGATAACTCTGCAGGAATTAGCACCATTATCTCCCTGATAAAATACAGGTGATTGGTTGCCGGGCATCATCGGGCCAGTCCCTCCGCCGCTCTGGATAAGAAGATTGCTATTCAATTTGATTGACCCTAATACTAAAGGATCGGCAGGATTCTTGTCAACAATTTATTTCCACCCGTTAATTTACATCTTTCAAGGCGGTCATCACTTGATTGTCCAGCTTCGCTGCCGCGTTTTTGTCATACGTCTTTTCATATTGTGGTTCTACGGAAATACGGGAACCGTAAAACATAATATCACGAACAGCCTCAATTTTGATTTCTGCCATGGCCAGCTTGAGCGGAACGCCTTCCAGTCGGTCTGTTTTGACAGAAGCACGACCATTAATGGCGAAAGACGAGCCGGCACCGATCAAATGCAAGACAACTTGCGGTTCCTTCGCAATATTAGCCAAAATACGTGAGCGATTATCCACGGCAAAACGAATCGTATCGGCGGTGACAGCATACGTCCAGGACAAGGAGCTGAGCGATGGTGCTCCTGACTCATGGTCTACTGTGCCCAAGGTAACAAAACGCTCCTTTTGCAAGAGCTTGAATAAATCTTCGGAAAGAGATTGGGAAACAGTTTCAGCCATTTCAAAGCCTCCTAACAAACGTTTTGTACGTTCATTTTACCCTTCGCCTAGCTGATAGGCAAACGTTTCCTCTTCACCTTGATTCTGGTTGTCTTTTTCCCTAGACTGGTAGTAACGATACCGAATGATGGAAGGGGATGGACAGCTTGTCGCCTACAGACCGCCTCATGCAGCAAATTGATCAAGTCCTTGAAGAGCTTCAGGAAGTTCGGAAGGTAAATGAGCGGATGCATAAAATTGCGATGTTCCTGGAAGATATCCGACTAGCAGATGTGATCCAAAATTACACAGCCCCGCGCAAGCTGCTCTGGATCAATTTCCTCGCAGGTCTTGCCCGGGGTCTGGGGTTGACGATTGGTACTGCTATCGTTTTGGCTTTCCTCGGCTCCCTCTTGACGCAATTTCTTTCCATCCCCATTCTGGGGGATTACATCAGACAATTGGTGGAGTACGTCGAGACTTACAAGCAGCGGCCTTAACGCTAGAGACTAGTCTCTGTCGTCGTCACGATCGTCATCTTCATCGTCATCATGATGTTTGTCGTGCTTTTTCCAATAGCCATACGCGTTGCCGTTGGGATGCTTATCTTTCTGCTTCCCTTTTTCTTTTTTCTTTTTGTCATCATCATCGTCTTTATCCTCATCTGTTGGCTTCACAGGCTCGACAATGACTTTTGTGCTTAATGCAACGTCATCTTTCTTAACCAGCTTATCATCTTCATACAATGCGAATTGAATGGTTTTGGCACTAAAGGAATGATTCTTGTACGACAATGTCAGCGAAAACTCGCCTTTGTCATTTGGCTTAATCTCTTTTTTCTTCCCGTCAGGAGCGATCACATACAATTCAGTGTCGTCCTTTTTATTCCAGCCGCTTACTGTCCCCTTCACTTGAATGGACTTGGCGGCAGGATTGTTTACAGCAGTCGCCTTAATGGCATATACGGTCGCTTGATCCTTGTCAGGAGCGTTAACAATTTCTACCTGAACGGATTCGGAATCAACCTTCTTGCCATCCTCGTAAACCTCGATCAAGGCTTTTTGATCTTTTGCTGCTTGTACATCCTTTACTGAAACTGTGAAGCTGCCTACGCCGTCCCACAGCTTCTTCACGTTTGCGTCTTTTTTCACGCCATTATAGGTGACAGTTACTTTGTCTGCCCCTTGCTTGACAATTCCTTTTACTTTTAATTCCTTTTTCTTCGCATCCAATACAGACATGGTATGGATGATCATTTCCTTATCTTCTTCTGCTTTTGGTACGATCTTTACTTTTTCGCTATCGACCAGCTTGCTGCCTTCATAGGCACTCACAGTTACATACGGTTCATAGGATGCATCTGGAGCTTCAAAGCTGACCGTAAAAGAGTGCTCCTTGGTCGGAACGACTTCAATAATGTCGGAATTCGGCTTTTTCACAACCACCTTGGTGACATCCGAAGTCACAATCCCCTTTATGTACACCTTGTTATTTTCAGTCTTGGCATTTACGCTCACGATTTCTTCATCATTGTCTGTCAAGCGCACTTCCAGCCAAATATCGCCGTAGTACTCGTTGTAAATACGCTCCCACTCCGCTTTGTTTTCTTCCATATAGGTTTGCAGTTTCGTATTCAAGTTGATTTCTTCTACAATGATGTACAAGTGATCCGCTTGATTCTTCAAGAGCATGTTCAACGTGGTTGGATCATTTTGGGCAAGTTCTTTCAGATTGTAGCGCGTTACTTGTTTCCCTTCGTCATTCATGACTACCTTTGTGGCACTTGGACTAGCAATCGAGCTTGCATCGGCAAAAATTGGCGTCAAACAGCCAAGAATACCTGCAGCTGTCACCACTGCTAATACGGGCTTGGTCATGTACTTTTTCAATGGTAGTTCCCCCTTCTAGTCTGGCAAAATCCCCCTGGTTGCTTGGGGCATGAATATTGACGGGAAATCATTTTCAAAAGTTGCATCCTCCAAGAAACCGCGTCTTATTACCTACAAAAAGCGCTTGATACAAAAAAACTCCACCCAACTTCCGAATCATTTCGGCAAGTGGAGGGGAGTCTTTGTCCCTTTAGTTGCAGTTGTACTTGGGTTCGCCTTCAATCGCGGCCAATAAAGCTTCGACTGATTCAGCAGGGTATCGCACTTCCAAGGACTGTGAATCAGCGTTCCCAAATAGCACGTACCAGCTGCCTTCCTGACGATAGCCGATATCGCTAATTTGATGATCCTCTTGCAGCAATTGCAAGAAAAAAGCAGCTGTATCCAAAGCAGAGCGGTCTTCTGGTCGCGCATCGGCAACCACTTGAATTTGGAGCCAGTTAAAAAGTGCATCTTCACGCTTCACTCGGTTCTCCTCACTTTCGCCCAGTTTGCTCCGGCTTGATCCGTACCTTTACAATCACGAGAATCGCAATCGCTACGAACATTGCACTTTTCACAGGAAGCTGCACATCCAAAATAGCGAAAATGAGAGCTCCAGCAAACAAAAGGATGTACAAGAGCACGTTTTTCAAAATAGGCATACGGATACGGGTAGCAAAGCCAAGATAATAGACGATAATTAATTCCACAAACAAAATCCAAGCTCGATATTTATCAGCCCATATGCGAAAGCTGTCATATGCGGTGAGCTGATCTGGATTCGTTGGCACATAGGTTGATGCGATTTGTATCCAGTCCATCACTTATCTCTCCTGTCTTCAAGCGGTGAAACTCCTACCGCTTCACATGCCACCTCATAGGCGGAATGAAACGAATAGTCACTCCTTTTTTCTTAGGAAAACGCTATCTTTCTTACTTTATCAGGTGGTGGATTCTGTGTCAAAAAACGGTAGGCTCTTCCATGTTGCTGGCATGAATTTCGCCGTACATGCTATGATGAAGATATGTCAGTAGAAAAAGGTGGGAATAAGATGAGCTTGTATGATATTGCCGTCAAAACCATTTCCGGTGAAGAAAAGACGTTAGCTGCCTTCAAAGGGCATGTCCTGCTAATCGTAAACGTCGCCAGCCAATGCGGCCTTACTCCTCAATACAAAGGGCTACAGGAGCTGTATGAGCGTTATCAGGATAAAGGTCTCGTTGTTCTCGGCTTCCCTTGCAACCAGTTCGCTGGACAAGAGCCAGGAACAGAAGAAGAAATCGCAACGTTCTGCGATCGAAATTACGGCGTGACGTTCCCGCTGTTTGCAAAGATCGATGTCAATGGTCCTGATACTCACCCGTTGTATCAGTACTTGAAGGAACATGCCCCGAGCGAAGAAAATCCAGATATCGAATGGAACTTCGCCAAATTCCTCGTGGATAAAGACGGTCAGGTTGTAAAACGCATCAGTGCTCGTACTCAACCTGAAGAGCTCATCGCTGATATTGAAAGTCTGTTGTAAGGACAGCCCAAACAAAAACGCCACTTCATCCCAAACAGGATCAAGTGGCGTTCTTTTCTTTTCTATCTTACGCTTGCGGTTGTGCTTCATAGCGTCTTTGCTTCTCATAGCGCTCACGATCTGATTTGTTCAGATATTTTTTGCGCAGACGAACGGATTGAGGTGTTACTTCGCACAGCTCATCGTCGTTCAGATATTCCAATGCCTCTTCCAAAGACAACATGCGAGGAGCCTTCATTTTGACAGTCTCATCCTTGGTCGCAGAACGTACGTTGGTCGCATGCTTTTCTTTACATACGTTAACAACAAGATCGTTGTCACGGTTATGCTCGCCCACGATCATGCCCTCGTATACTTCTGTACCTGGGTGAATGAACATCGTTCCGCGATCCTCTACGGACATCAAGCCGTACGTGGTAGCTGTTCCTGTCTCGTGGGAAATAAGTACCCCTGCGTGACGTCCTCCTACCGCTCCTGGTACAAGTGGACGATAGCTGTCAAAAGAGTGGTTGAGAATACCGTAACCGCGTGTAATCGTCAAGAACTCTGTACGATATCCGATCAAACCACGGGATGGAATAATGAATTCCAGACGAACTTGTCCGAAGCCGTTGTTGATCATGTTAACCATCTCGGCTTTACGTTGACCCAATGTCTCCATAACCGGCCCTGTGTATTCCTCAGGTACATCAATGATCAACAGCTCAGCCGGTTCCATTTTTTGTCCATCGATCATACGAATGATAACCTCAGGCTTGGACACACCCAGCTCAAAGCCTTCACGACGCATGTTCTCTACCAAGATGGACAAGTGTAATTCACCACGTCCAGAAACCACATACGCATCTGGCGAATCTGTTTCATCTACACGCAGAGATACATCTGTCTCCAGCTCAGACATCAGACGATCACGCAGCTTGCGGGAAGTCACGTGCTTACCTTCGCGACCAGCAAACGGGCTGTTGTTCACGAGGAATGTCATTTGCAGGGTAGGCTCGTCAATTTTCAAGAGTGGCAATGCCTCAGGATGATCAACGTGGCAAACCGTTTCCCCTACGTTAATATCATCAATACCAGAAATCGCTACGATATCTCCCGCTCTTGCTGTTTTTTGCTCAACACGTTGCAGACCGGAGAAACCGAACAGCTTTTGAATCCGCGCTTTTTTCACTTCGCCTTCGCGCGTAGTGACCGATACCATTTCATTCAAATTCATAGTACCGCGATAGATGCGGCCAATCCCGATACGACCCAAAAAGTCGTTGTAATCCAGCATGGTTACTTGCATTTGGAGCGGAGCAGATTCGTCTGCGTCAGGAGCAGGCATATGCTCTACGATGGTGTCAAACAGTGGGCGAAGGTCGCCTTCCAGCTTATCTGGCTCAAGTCCTGCAATCCCTTGCAGACCGGAAGCATATACGATTGGGAATTCCAGCTGGTCTTCCGTCGCATCCAGATCAATGAACAGGTCGTACACTTCGTTGATAACTTCTTGAGGACGTGCATTGTCGCGGTCTACTTTGTTCACGACAACGATAGGGGTAACTTTTGCTTCCAGCGCTTTTTTCAATACAAAGCGTGTTTGTGGCATACAGCCTTCGAAGGCGTCGACGATCAACAGAACGCCATCCACCATGCTCATGATACGCTCAACCTCGCCACCGAAGTCAGCATGGCCTGGTGTATCCAAGATGTTAATCGTGAAATCATTGTATTTGACAGAAGTGGTTTTCGCCAGGATCGTAATTCCACGCTCGCGCTCCAGGTCGTTAGAGTCCATCATTCTCTCTTCTACCTGTTGGTTCGAGCGGAATGTGCCCGATTGGATCAAAAGTTTGTCAACCAGCGTGGTTTTTCCGTGGTCAACGTGGGCAATAATTGCAATGTTGCGTATGTCAAGACGCTTCATGTGAACCTCCTCTATTATGCATACCTTCCATATTAACAGGTAGTGAAACGCGGCACAATGGGCAGTTTTTTACGGGAGCCACTTCCAGAGTAAGGGACTTTATTTTCGTCATACTAAGAAAAATGGAGGTGGCATACGTATGAAACGGTACGGCCCGAAATATTTGGTTGGCTTGCTTATGATCGCAACCATGATGACTGGATGCGCAAGCTCGAACAGCCATCCAAAAAATCAAGCGCACACACAAAGTACCACCTATCAGCAAGCCCCAGGTGCACGGACAAGCCTCGCTCATGATTATCATGCCTACACTGGCGGAATCAATGCCCGCAATTATCGAAACGGATATACGGTCAATGGTTTTAATCAGGATTTAGCTGAACAGCTCACCACGGTCGCAGATGACGTGCCTGGTGTAGAACGTGCTACTGTTCTCGTGAGCGGCACAGATGCCGTTATCGGAATTCGTGTTCGGAAAAATTTTGGCCCTGAGCAAACGCACATAATTGAACAGCAAGTCCACTCAGCCGTTCGTTCACGTGTTCCCAACTTCTCGATCCAAGTAGCCTCCGACGCAGGGACATTTGACCGGATTCGTGCCATCCATGCAGATATTTATGAAGAAGCGACGCATCGGACCAATCAAGTTGATGTGAGACCCGACATGAAAAGCCAGATCTCCAATACATCCACGGAATTTCGTTCTCTGCTCCACGATATTGGCCGCAGAATTCCTACAGTCACTCCATGATGACAAATAGGAATGGAAGCTCCATATAAAAGAGGTGCGGAATGAGCCCGCACCTCTTGAAAACTTTTCCATTTGTTACTTACTTTGCCGCTTCAACCAGCTTCATTTCTGGCTCAACAACTTGCAGTTCACCCAAACCACGAACTAATTTCTTCGCGTAAGTTTTTTCCGGCTTCAGCACGGATACCAAGTAGTCGATGGCGATTTGCGGATCAACGGTTTCCCCACACGTGTAGCAATCCAGAGCAGCAAAGCCGCGCTCAGGATACGTGTGAATGGACAGGTGGCTTTCCGAGAGAAGAACCAGTACGGTAGCACCCTGAGGAGAAAACTGCTTCGCTTGCACACTCAGTACCGTAGCACCGCATGCCTCAGCAGCCTCAATCATTTCCTTTTTCAAAAATTCTGCGTCGTTCAACAAATCAAACTGAACTCCCCATGTGTCAACAGCAACGTGTCTTCCGAAAGTCGAATATTCCATCTTTCGGTTCCCCCTTCCTAACGAGTGTAATGTTAAACATCGCTAGGACCTGCGTCATTCACTAACGGGGGCGGTTTCCGTTGTTATCCACCCTTTAAAGTGAATCCTGGTTCCTAATCCTGTTTCCAACGAAAACAACAATACCATGCATCGGCCTAGTTTGACAATACCCTTTTTCAAGATTAAACAAGAACTATAAAAATAAATTGATCAAACGCTCGACAGAATGAAGGCGCCCCCTTGCTACAAGCCGCTCTCGTTGACATCAAACAGGTAAGATTCTAAACTTTTCGAGAAAGGAAAACGAACAAGAATGGAGAGGATCGGAACACATGATCACTATCCGCAATGCCAAAGCAGAAGATTTGCCAGCACTGATCGCCATCGAGCAGCTTTGCTTTTCACCAGAAGAGGCTGCGACACAGGAAGCATTTGAGAAACGCATTCGATTGATTCCAGACAGTTTTTTTGTAGCGGAAGAGGATGGCGTTATTGCGGGGTTGGTGAATGGACCCGTTATCGAAACCCCCTTCATTACGGATGATTTGTTTCAAGCAATTAAAGAAAATCCGGCATCGGGCGGGCATCAAACCATCCTAGGACTAGCGGTTTCTCCCGCTTTTCAAAAACGAGGCATTGCTTCCATGCTCCTCACACACCTGGAAGCATCAGCAAGAGTGGCCGGTCGTGAGACGATCACGCTGACATGTAAGGAAAATTTGATTGGCTACTATGAAAGTCAGGGATACTTCAACAACGGTGTTTCCAGCTCAGATCATGCTGGAGCTATTTGGTACAATATGAGCAAACCATTACAATTGCGCTAAGCGAAGGGCAAAAAAGCAAAAGCGGGCACCTCTGGTCAGGAGGAAACCCGCTTTTTGTTATTCGCTGTGTGATCACATACATAAAAAAGGGCGCCTCAGGCACCCTTTTTTCTAAACTTCTAATTCAAATAGACGTCGCGATAACGTTACTAATCGAACATCAATTGCTGGAAGTTTTTCCGGGGCAGTTCTCTTTGCCCAATTACGCAAATCCAGCCATCGGTCCGTTTCTTGACGTAAGGACTCAATCTCCTGCTCGCTGCCATCCTGCTGGAACAAAGCCTCCAGCTCATTGGCCATATGCAGAGAGTTATTTTCAAAGATGGACACTTCTTCGTCTCCGGTTAGCTCCTGAATGCTCACAACCGATCCTTGATCGTAGTGATACACCATTGTGAAGCCGTCATAAATCCGGTGGACAATCCCATAGCCTCGGAACGCTTTCATTGCTTTTCTCATGGCATTTGCCAGCTGCCTATCTCGGATCAGATACGAGCTGTCGCATGAGTAGCGGCTGCCAACCCGACAGAAACTCAATTGAATTTCGCCGTTCTTGTCATTCAGGATTACGTCACGATCGCCATTGTCACACACTTTGACTTGGACTGAAATGTGTTCATTGGTGAAAAGCGAAACGAACTGGTTCAGCTCTTCTTCATTCACCGTGAAATAGGCCTTGGCGTAATTAGTTGCTAAACGCTGTGCCATAAATATCTCCTCAATTCTTTTGGTTTGCATGGGCCGAATACGACCGAACAGTTATCCAAATCAGAGGAGATACGCTAAGTGTCAACAAAAGAACGCTGTAGAACCTGGCCTTGCCCCGCGAATCGAAAATCGATTTGGGTAATGAAGGCGGATCACCTACTTTTTGTTTTTCGCAAAAAAGCCATTTTTGACATCTTTATTATACCTCAGGTGCCTTCAAAAGTCTTGAGCAAAATGACGATGAATTTTAGCAAAAAACCGGAATATCCGCAATCAGACGCAGGGAAATGAAAAGAACTCCCTGATTCATTCATATGCTTACTGTTTCATTGAAATTCAGAGGGACTTATATCCCTGCAGTTGAGGTCATCGCTTTTTTGATCGCAGCCTGTTCTTCTTCAGACAAATGGTAGCTCGATGTCCCTTGCTCAAGCGGCTTGGCGTACACGCGAGATTCTTCTCGTCCAAAAATGCTGGTGATCACGACACCGTTCCCAGCGTCATCTGTTACCGCCAGCGAAAAGCTAAGATCACTGCCGACATCCCCGAAGGCATTGTAACGGATAATCGCTACTTTGCCACATTGCGCTGCCATTCGCTGTGACAGACGATTGATGGCAAACTGCTGATCGCTATGCTGCTTTTTCATTTCCTCTACCTGATCCAGCAGTCTGTGCAAGCCTTCCTCGAGATTGGCTCCTCCCGTCCCTGTCATGATCCGGTTGATTGATTTCCTCAATCGACTAATCCGGACAGACTGCATAATCACCATCCATAATAGGATCAGTGTCAATGCGATGACGGCTAAAAGCAGGATCGCTACATTGGGGATTTGTGATAGGAATGCTTCCAAAACTTTTCTTCCTTTCCGGTGCGTGCGTAAATATGCTGTCAAAAACCTTCTTTATTGTACAACCGCCGGGCCTCCCATTCAAACAAGTCTTTCATAAAAACAACAATTACTAAATAAGCGACGGTCAAACCAAAAAAAGCGACACCCTCATTTGTTTGAGATGTCGCTTTTTCATTCCGTATTCGTTTGTGTCAAACTCATCGTCCTTTGGCTATCCTCCAGTCTGCCTACGCTTCCAAAAGCAACATTTCCCGACGGAGCTGTTTTAATCGCTCTGTGGACTGTTTCATTTGACTTTGGTCTTTGGCTTGCATTGCGTCATACAACGTCGCCAGTTCATAATCCAACTCCAGACGCAGCACCGGGATGCGTTCTTCCGAGTCACGTCGTTTCATCGCGGCAATTACCTGATCCATCGTTACATTGCAAAATTTTTCATAGATCACTTTTTTCTCAGCTCCTTTTAATTCCACTATTCTGATAACTTCTCCGTACTGGATTTGCTTCAGCAAGACGCACTCTTCAAAAGTGACCTTGATCATGGCATGCCCTTTTGCCCGCTCTACGAAGTGGTAAAGTACAAGTGCCACCCGCGAATCATTGACAGGAATGCCGGTAATGTGCAGCTTATAGGACCCGTTTAAACGCTGCATTTTCCAGTCGGATCGGCCATCTGTGGTGTTCACGAGGAGGTGAAACTGCTCGGGAGATTCTTTCCACGTGACGCTCACCCCTGCTTCCACCAGGGCCTGCACCATCGCGTGCAATGTTTTGCGGTCAAACCAAACTGCTAAATGAAAATACTCCAACTCCATGCCGAGATTCATTCTACAGGCCCCTCCCGTTGACAGAATACTCAGATATCAAATTAGCCGCAAGGGAGTGAGTGGTATATCATATTATTCAGGCTTTGGTTTTGCTATTCATAAAACTCGGCATGTATTTTTTTCCTGGATGGTATGATATCATATGGAGGATTCCAAGCTCCCTTGACGGGGACGATCGCCCTTTTCTTTCCAGTGGGGTTCGATGATGCTTAAAAGAGGTGTTTGTTACATGCTAACGTTTCCAGGCTTTCGTCAAGAAGATTTTGATGTTTTTGCCATTGATGGACTGGATGCTCGGATGGACGCGATCAAAACCAATATCCGTCCTAAATTCGAAGTACTCAGCCAACATTTTGCGCCTTTTCTCTCTGTAGCCACCGGAGATGAAATGTTTACACACATAGCAAAGCATGCACGCCGTACGGTGAACCCACCAGCTGATACGTGGGTTGCCTGGGCTAATGATAAACGCGGTTACAAAAAACATCCGCACTTTCAAATCGGCTTGTGGGGAACACATTTGTTTGTTTGGTACGCGGTAATTTACGAGTCTCCTTCCAAAGAGATCATCAGTCATGCGTTTAACAAGCGTCTAGATGAGGTCATCGCGATGGTTCCGGAGCATTTTCACTGGTCTCCAGATCATATGCAACCAGCAAGCACTTCTCAAAAAGAGCTGGGCACTGCTGGCGTGAAAAAGCTGGTGGACAGGCTGGCACAGGTAAAAAAAGCGGAGTTGCTCTGTGGTATTACCATTGACCGTCATGATCCAATCCTAGCAGACGGAGAAGCATTGGTGAGTCGTCTCGAAGAAACATTTGGCGTGTTGAGTAAGCTCTATACCTTAGGAAATTCTCGTGGATAGACCGCCTCCCGCTTTCTTTAGTTAAGTTATATGCAAAAGAACAGGTCCGCTTTCATTTGAAAAACGCAGGCCTGTTCTTTTGTTTTAGGAAAAAGACCGCAGTCGATCCAACGACTTGTTCACATCGCCAAACATGCGGTCAAACAATTGCTGGACACTTGGTACATCATCAATCAATCCAATAACCTGACCTGCCCAACCAAAGCCACGCTGGCTGTCGCCCTCATAAATAAATGTGCAATTGTTCTCTCCACTGATGAAGCTCTTTAACTGCTCGTAGCCTGCCCCTTCTTTTTCCAATTGGAGAATATGATCAGAGCCTGGTGTACGAACGACCCTGGCAGGTGTCCCCAGTGTTCGCTTGATAACTGCGGTATCGTGCTCGGTTCCAGCAACCAACGCCTCTTTGTAGGCAGAATGCGCATGGACACATTCTTGCGTCGCAATAAATCGCGTCCCCATCTCCACACCTTCTGCACCAAGTGAAAGCGCTGCCAAAATCCCCCGACCATCGCCGATACCACCACTAGCCAATACCGGAATTTTCACAGAATCCACCACACGCGGAATTAAAACGAACGTCCCAATATCATCTCGTCCCAGATGCCCCCCACCTTCTTGACCAACAGCCATCACAGCATCCGCGCCAATCGATTCTGCTTTTTGTGCTTGACGGGCAGACGCAACCAAAACAAGCTTTTTGATGGGATGACCATCGAGTCTGCGCAGCAGCGGCTCTGGATTGCCTCCTGTTACCGAAACAGCTGCCACTTTTTCTTCAATCGCCACATCCAGCATTGCTTCATACGGCCGACCGTGTTGACCAATTGCATAATTCACACCAAATGGTTTATCCGTCAATGCACGGACTTTGCGAATCTCCTCCCGCAGTGCTTCAGCCGATGGCAAGGACATAGCCGTAATTTGACCGAGTCCCCCGGCATTTGACACAGCAGCAGCCAAGTCTGCGTAAGCCAAATAAGCCAAGCCACCTTGAACGACCGGATATGTAATTTGAAGTAGCTCCGTTACTCTCGTTTTCATCCAATTATCACCCCATGTAAATGACCTTCTCGGCTTACAGGCCAAACTCCTGCCACCACTCGTAAACATGAATAAAAATTCGCTTGCTTTCCCCCCCTATTTTGCTATACTCAATTTGTTTGTTTTTCCCCTTATTATTCTTGATTAGTAAAGTGAGGCGATCGTAGTGAGACAAATGAAAACTCCTTTGTTCAGCGGGTTGTTGGAGCACGCCAACCGGAACCCGATTCAATTTCACATTCCGGGCCATAAGAAGGGTATGGGTATGCATCCGGCATTTCGCGAGTTCATCGGGGACAACGCTCTTTCGATAGACCTCATCAACATTGCGCCATTGGATGACTTGCATCACCCAAAGGCAATGATTAAAGAAGCACAAGATTTGGCAGCCGAGGCATTCGGCGCTGACCATACATTTTTTTCCGTGCAAGGAACAAGCGGTGCCATCATGGCGATGATTATGGCGACATGCAGTCCTGGCGACAAAATTATCGTACCGCGTAACGTACACAAATCGATTATGTCGGCGGTTATTTTCGCTGGAGCAATCCCAATCTTTATTCACCCTGCAATGGACGAGCGTCTGGGTATTTCTCACGGGATCACAGTGAAGGCTGTGCAAAAAGCACTGGAAGCCCATCCTGATGCTGCTGCCCTGTTGGTGATTAACCCAACGTACTTCGGTATTGCAGGTGACCTGCGTGAGATCGTGCGGGCTGCGCATAACTATGAAATTCCGGTATTGGTAGACGAGGCTCACGGTGTGCATATTCATTTTCATGAGGAACTGCCGATTTCGGCCATGCAAGCAGGTGCCGACATGGCAGCAACCAGCGTACACAAGCTGGGTGGCTCTTTGACCCAAACATCGATCTTGAATGTAAGGGAAGGCCTCGTTGATGTCGATCGGGTGAAAACGGTCATGAGTATGCTCACGACGACTTCGACTTCTTACATCTTCCTCGCATCGTTAGACATGGCGCGTCAGCATTTGGCCCTCAACGGGAAAATGCTCGCGGACCAAGCGATGGAACTGGCAGCAAAAGCACGCGATATGATTAACGAAATCCCGCGCATCTACTGCGTTGGCAAGGAGATTCTTGGAAAGCCTGCGACTTTTGCGATGGACCCAACCAAGCTCCTCATCCACGTACGCGATCTCGGAATCACTGGATGGGAAGTCGAGAACTGGCTGCGTGACAAGTACAACATTGAAGTAGAGATGAGCGATTTGTACAACATCCTCTGCTTCGTTACTGCGGGCGATACGGAAGAATCCATCCGCACGCTGGTAAATGGATTGCGTGATCTGTCCGTTGAATTTTCGCACGTACAAGCAGAAGAGAAGCCGACCATCTCACTGCCGAATATCCCTGTACTGTCCACCACCCCTCGAGAAGCATTCTATGCAGAAACAGAGACGATTCCGTTGGCGGAAGCAGCAGGTCGAGTCATCACTGAGTTCATCATGGTCTATCCTCCAGGTATCCCGATCTTCCTTCCTGGGGAGGTAATCACCGAGGAAAATATCGCGTACATTCAGGAAAACATCCGAGTCGGATTACCCGTACAAGGTCCTGAAGATGAGACATTGAAAACGATCAAAGTCGTAAAAAGACAAACTGCCATTTCTGGCTAAGCGATCCGAACCAAAAAACGCTGCCTCTTTCACAAGAGAGCAGCTTTTTTTATTTTTTATACAAACACTTTAAGATAAGATGGAATTGGGAAAAATCAGGAAAGGTGGGCTATGCTGCCATGCCAGACTGGTCGTATCAAACGATGTTTCGGCCACTTCTCTTTCTCATGCCACCCGAACGGGCCCGTTCTATTACCTTGAAGTCAATCGGCACTTTGGCAAAAATTCCGGGTGGTCCGTACATCATCGAATGGATGGGACATATGGAGCCTCCCTCACAGCTCTCCAAAACAATTGGTCCAGTCACGTTCCCTACTCCAGTCGGGTTGGGTGCCGGATTGGACACGGAATGCATCGCCATTCAGGCGCTGTCCAAATTCGGCTTCGGGTTTCTAGAGCTGGGGCCTGTGTCCAAAGAACCGATTGATTCTGACGGCACCGTTCAACGTGACATTGCCGCGATGAATATCCACTATTCCAGTCCGTTGGAAAATACTGGTATATATACCCTTGAGAGGCGCCTGGAGGGGGCTTCTGGCATCCAAATTCCTATCGGAGTCAGATTGGCCTGCCGACCAGAGGCCAGCCTGAGAGATGCCACAGAAGAGCTTCAGGAGCTGATCGCCAGATTGGAGCGTTTTTGTTCATTTTTCACAATAGATACGCGGGCGAATATGGGACAACCAGAATGGAGCCATACAGCGTGGAAGGAACATTTCTCCTGTTTGCGTAACAAGACGGATATGCCACTCTTGCTGGCGATCCCACCGAGTCTTGCAGAAGCGGAAGCACTCCCGATTCTTACCTCGGCAAAAGAAGCAGGACTCAACGGCTTCGTTGTCGCTGGAGGCACGATTCAGGAAAATTCAGCATGCGCGAACAACTCTGTTTACATCACGGGGAGGAGTTCACACGAGCAAGCCGTCAAATTTGTCTCCTGGGCACGGGAACAGTGGTCAGATGCCCTTATCATTGGATCAGGTGGTATTCTGGAGCCACAAAATGCTCTGACTCTTCTGGCAGCGGGTGCCAATTTTGTACAGTTGCACAGTGGCTTGGTCTATTCTGGCCCTGGCTTGCCAAAACGAATTAACGAAGCCATCTTGCAAACACAGCCAGACACTGAGGCTCCTCAAGAAAAGCGACCTGCTTTTTTATTTCCTTCTTGGATATGGGGACTCTTGTTGGGCGTGGGCATGATTATTGGTGGGGCACTTGCTTGGCTGGTCGCCGCAACAACCGTCGTCCTCCCCTACGACGAACGCTTTCTCGGGATGTCAGCCGACCAGCTTGCACTCTTAAATGCGCAAATCCTCTCTTTTATGTCACACGATCGGATTAGTCTGGCAGGAACGATGATATCCATCGGAATTTTGTATAGTCAACTGGCTTACCATGGTCTACGCAAAGACATTCACTGGACGCGGACCATCTTGCTCGTCTCCGGTGCTGTTGGATTTTCCAGCTTCTTTTTATTTATTGGATACGGATACTTCGATTACTTGCACGCGATTTTAGCGCTCGTGTTGTTCCCCATGTTTTTGCTCGCATTACGAGCACCTGCAAAGGTTCATTTGACTCGCCTACCGCCTCAGCTTCACAATGATCAGGATTGGCGAATGGCTCTATGGGGACAATTGCTCTTTGTCATCATCGGATTTGGTTTGACAGGGGCTGGTATCATCATTTCGATCATCGGCGTCACAGGTGTCTTCATTCCTTCCGACCTCGTCTTTCTCTGTGTATCAGCTGATACCTTGCAGTCTTACAATGAGCAATTAATTCCGGTGATTGCTCATGACCGTGCTGGCTTTGGCGGAGCCTTAGTTTCGAATGGCCTGGCCGTCTTACTGATTAGCCTTTGGGGTATCAGGCGAGGAGAAGCGTGGATTTGGTGGACATTGTTTTTAGCAGGCATTCCAGGCTTTATTTCTGGCATAGGCATACATTTTACTGTTGGCTATGTCGATTTTATTCATCTCTTGCCTGCTTATGTCGCAGTCATTTTATTTTTCGTAGCACTTGTACTTTTGAAGCCGTATTTATGCCGGACATAAAAGAAAACAGACGAAAGAATTCCTTTCGTCTGTTTTTCTTTATAAAAGCCTGACTACTATTGTGCAGAATCAGTCTTCGTCATCTTCGTCATCATCATTACCTGGAGCGAATGCCACCGTGTATACATATGGGTCTTTATCACGCTCATCGACCCAGACAACGCGATTTCCACCGATGCGAGCATTTTCCATCTCCGCATCATCATCCCACTCAATATTGCTATAGGAATCCTCTTCGAAATCATACAGCTCATAGTAGAATTCCTTGCTTTTTGCGGACAGACGATTGTCTTCATACAAAATCATATTGCGTGAAGCCTGTGGATTTTTCTGGTCACCATCCATATAACGTAGCAACGGATTGACTCTTTGACGGTCGATGTTGTAATAGTACAAATCCCAACCGGTTTTGGAATTGCCTGTATCTTCGCTCCAAACAACGAAGTTATCGCCGATTTCTGCTTTCTCTACTTTTACATTATCGCGGATTTCTGTCTCGTCATCTTCTTCGATATCGTAGAGTACGATGCTTGCACTCTTTGAGCCTTCTTCCACTACCCAGGTAGCGTAGTTTTTGTAAATATCAACACTTAATGGTTCATTTCTCACCGTCGTAACTTCCGTATGCTTTCCAGTCGTTAGATCTGTGATGATCACTTCTGTTTTGCCATCGATATTTACCCATAACAGACGCTCTCCGTCAATCTCATAAAGCTTCTCACTCGGTTTTTGATCATCATCTTCATGTGTAATCTGCTTTTGAGTGTCTTTACGAATATCGTAGGAGAAGAGTGCATCTTCATGCTCGTCATACCAGACAACATAACGCGAGCTTACAACAGGGCGAACAGAATCATGTTCTGGATTACTGATGACTTTACTTTTTTTATTTTCTACATCGTAGAAAACGATCGTATTATTTTTTTTAGACTCGGTTACGTACGCTACATAACGATCATGAGCACTTGGCTCCTTTGGTTTCCCGCCTGCATTACCTATCGGAACTAATTCCTTTTCGTCCAGGTCATACAGGTGGAGTTGGAGCTTTTTGTTGCTATCTTTTTTCGCGAATAAGATGAAATCGCCATAAATTTTCGGTCCGGTCTCACCGTACAGATTGCTCGCGATCTTTTTACCAGACGTTTTGCCAAGCTCACGATATTTCAAGTCATTATTGTCAGAATAGACATAATCCTCTTGATACAAATGTACATTTTGCTGTTCGTTTGCATCATCAGTCAATTCCTTAATTCTACCGTTACTGATGGAATAGGAATAGAGGTCGCCAGCCGATTGATGCTCATACACGATTTGATTGGAGAAAATACTTGGACGCCCTTGATCCCCTTTAGCAGTAACGGCAGCCTTTTCCTGCTTTGCTTTGATGTCATAGTAATAAATGTCATCATTGCCATTACGATCATCTTCCCAAGCAACATAACCACTGCTTACCACCGGGTTGCTTGCTTTTCCACTCGCTGATACGATCTCTGTATCTCCAGTAGAAATTTTATGTAGATAAACATCGCCGTTTTCTGTCCAAACAACATTTTTATCGGCAATCTCCAAGCCATCGACCGAAGCAGAACCACTTGTCAAACGGATTTCTTTTTCTTTCACAATGTCATACAAATAGACATCTGAACCGCCTTCTCGGGAATCAATCCATACGACGTAATCTCCATCGACCTTTGGATTCGTCTTTTCTGATTCCTTGTCACCTATTTCGCTCTGGTTACCTTTATCAAGGTTGTAGAGTGTTACTCTTTGCCCACCTTCAACCATCCATACCGCATATTTTTTTGATATATCATATCCTGCTGAGGATATTGATGGCTGGCTACCGTCTATTTTTTCTTCATCACCAATACTGTAAGCAAGTGCTGGTGTCCCGCTCCACAGAGATGTGACCAAAAGTGCAGCGGCCAGCATTCCCTGTATCGGTTTTCGCTTCATGACACAATTCCTCCTTTTGCAGCGATTTTCACACTTCTCCATTATCCTCCATGCGGAAAAGGTTGTCAAAAAAAACAGGCCTCAACATAGGCCTGTTGACTATTTATTCTTTTTCCTGTCTTTCACCAGGTCGGCAGTCACAGTTGCACACCGCATAAAGCGTTTTCACTGAATTACATTCAAAATGCTCAATGATGGTTCCGCAAGTCTGACATACGATAGTTCCCATCTATGTCCCCTCCGCATTCAATTGATTCACATATTACTACAAATATTATGTTACATTCATCTTAATATGCCACGTCATTCGGAGTCAAGATGCATTTGTTGATAATTAGTATGTCACATTAATTTGAAATATTGTCATTCAACCAGTTCACGATTTTTTGCAAGACTTCTTCCTTTTCAGGCTCATTCAAAATTTCGTGCCGCAAGCCCGCGAATCGTTCAAAAGTCTGTCTGTCTGGAAGGCCCGCTGTAAACTGCTCCACTGCATCCGCATCAACCAATGTATCAGCACCAGCCTGCAAAACAAGGACAGGATGCTTGATTTGGTTTCTTTCCTCCCACGCCTTTTCCATCGAGCGGTTCAATTCTGTAAACCATCTGACACTTACCTTGGAATAATTGAGTGGATCGTTCTGATAAGCAACCTGAACAGCTTCGTCACGCGATACCATGTCGGGAGTGATTCCATTAGGCATGACAAGTGTTGGCCAGACCCGATCGAGAAACTGTGCCAATTGCTCCTTCCACGCCGGTACAGTCAGTTTCAGTTTCAAGCATGGAGATGTGAGAATTAACCCTGCCAACTCTTTACTCCGCTCATCCGCCTGAATAAAGCGAGTCGCGATGAGACCACCCAGACTATGCCCCATTAAAAATACTGGCTTCTCTCCTGACGCATCGGCAAGCGCGGTACTCGTCCACTCCCGTACACGGGACAAATAGTCTTCGAATGATTGAATATGCCCCCGTCTCCCAGGAGAGCGCCCCCATCCCGGCAAATCTTCCGCATATGTGTCCCAGCCTGCCTGATTGAAATAAGCCGCTACATGCTCATAGCGCCCATGATGCTCTCCCGTTCCATGGACGAGAACAATCGCTCCCCGAGAATCTTTGGCCGACCATTTATGTACACCCATTCCCACTGTTCCTCCTACTGCTTGATTTCTTTCGATTATACTAAAAAACGGAAGGCCATATTTTACTGAAAAACCAAAACGAGCAGAAGATAAACTTCTGCTCGTTACCTAATACTGATTTTCTTCAAATGGAATCGATGGTAAATGCTCCTGGAAAAACTCAGCAAGCGCGACTGCCTCGTTCTCTGAATCCAGTCTGAAAATTTTTTGCAGATATCCTGGATTCACCGCATCTTCAGAACTGAGAAGAGTCGATTGCCCTGTCTGCATACAGATCACCAACGGCTTCCCATAAAACTTGTGTGTAAATACCATGCCAAAGTCGTAGCGAGTTCCCTCTGAAATAAAACCGAGGAAACGTACATTAGCGTTCTCCGAAACGTCGTATAAGTGGTCGTAGTGCTCCATCAGCAATCCCTCCTCAACAGTATTTTGGCCTCCGAATTTCGTGAAATATTCGGATTATTCACTAGTATAAGCGAAAAATCACGTTTTTGCCACCCAAACAGCATCATTTACCAAACGCGTCGGGTTAATGACCCTGTCTTCCCCTTCTTGAATCCATCTCACTTTTTCTGCCCCATGCAACGATTGCGCGACAAAGGAGAGACATTCAAAGAACAATTCAACTACTGCTGTACTGTATCGTTCCTCCATTTTCTCCAATGCATACGTCAATCTAAAAATATCTGGTACACTTCTTCGACTGGCTTCTAATACTTCTTTTCCTTTTTCAGTCGGGTATACGTGAACTACACGCCCATCCAACTCCGACTTTTCGATGGTCACCATGCCTTTCTCCATTAATTTCTTGATATGAATGACAATCGATGAGGGATGCCAGAAGGTCCAATCTGCAATTTGCGTGACGCGTACACCTTCATAACAGTAGATGATCCAGAGAATGTTTAACTGTACGGAGGAATCCAATTCAGCTTCCTTCGCTGCCCGCTCCCAGTCTTCTTTGTTCACCACATCGATGGCGCGCATGGTGTTTAAAGCTTCGAATACGTGTCTAATTGAGGCCTCCTGCATGCGTATATTCCTCCATGATCCTTTATCGTTCATCTAACGGCATATAAATATGATATATATTTTACACTTTTCAGAAAAAACGCGCAATTGTTTTTGGTCGCCAACTGCCTCATTGCCAAAGAGTGGAAGACAATGCTACACTTAACGCACAGAATACCGGTACTAGGAGTGAGTGCAGTCGTGAAACTTCAATCGGCCTACATCTATTTCGTTGATGGTTCTACCGCAGCATCTGTAAGTATTGACGACGTGAAAGCCAAGTTTACGCGATACGTTGACATGACCTCAAAAACAGGAAAGCAGTTGGGCTGGACCTATGCTGACGCCGCTTTCCCTTACAACCTAGAAGAACGCCCTGAAGGAAAGGACTCGTGGTTCCTTCTCAAAGGAAAAGACCCAAACATGTACAAAGCCATCGTTGTTGGAGTCGGGAGCAAAAATGAAAACGGTTCCGAAAAGCACTACATACAGGTGTCCCTCCCTGAATCGGCCACGCATGGCGATAAAAACAAGGCGAATGAGTACTGTCGATACTTGGCACGTGATTATAAAGCAGAGCTCCATCTCTTCAATAATCGCATTCAATACTTCCAACCTCGAAAGCCATAAAGAAAAAACGGAGAAACAGTCGAGAAATCTCGACTGTTTTTTCATGTCCAGGCCTATTCCCCCTGACCTCTTTTTTTCATACGAATAACAAAGAGTGGAAAGGGGTGTGCTTATGGAGGCGCAAGCATTTGTTCAGTTGGTTGCTGACCACGCCAGAAAGTCTTATCTGAACCATCGTTTATTCCCCTCCATTATCATAGCGCAAGCCATACTCGAGTCTGGTTGGGGTAAAAAAGTACCTGTTGACCCTGTCACTGGGACATCCTCGTATAACCTCTTTGGAATAAAGGGAACGGGACCTGCCGGCTCTGTCACCATCGAAAGCAAAGAGGTGGAAAACGGAAAAATGGTCACACGTACCTCCCAGTTCCGCGCTTATGAAAATTACCAGCAATCCATGGAAGACCATACCCAGTTTTTACGTAGGCCCGCATATAAAAACGTGCTGGCAGCCACGACTCCCGCACAAGCCGCACAGGCTTTAGAAGAAGCCAGCTACGCTACCGACCCTGCGTACGCCGAAAAGCTGACGGGCCTCATTCAGACGTACAACTTGTCTCAGTACGATTCATTCACCTCAGAAGGGCCACAAACGTTTCCTCCCTGGAAATTGGAGCTGGGCAATCGCGCATTACAGGAGGGCTTGCTGACCTCGCCTGAATGGCTAAATAAGTTAGACGAACCAATGCCAGTATGGGCTGTTTTAGCGGTTGCCCTGCGACTACTGGACAGACAGCGAGAGAAGCCATGAGTCCATGAATAAAAAACAAAAGCCCCATTGCCACAAGTAAACCTCGTGGATAATGGGGCTGTTTCGTATAAAAATGCAGTTGCCTCAGTCGTACGTTGCTTGAGCACGTTGATCAAATCATTTGAGACCTGGACAGCGAATAAAACCTTCCGTCCACCATCCGAATTCCCAGATCGACGCAATATTCCAATCCTTGCGTCACTCCGTACAATATCCATTCGGAAGAGAGGTGGTTGATATCAAAATCAGTGTAAAGGTCAGTGCCATCATTTCGGATCTCTTTGCGGTACGTCACATCAAAAAGGCGTAGGACAAAAGGCAGTTCAGCAAAAGGAATAGCAAACTTTCGCTCTATTTCTTGCTCGAACTCCTTCGTCATGCTCCACTCTGCCTGAATGGAT
Organism: Brevibacillus sp. HB1.2; assembly: GCF_013332495.1. Lineage (NCBI taxonomy): Bacteria > Bacillati > Bacillota > Bacilli > Caryophanales > Paenibacillaceae > Brevibacillus > Brevibacillus sp. HB1.2. Next base: position 449,061 of record NZ_JABMIU010000002.1, read on the forward strand.
TGCTCATCTTTCCAGGCAATGCGTATACTCGGGCCTTCTAGATCTGTGGACGATCGCGGGGGATTTGTCTCCATTCGCTCCCATCGTTCCTTTCTTTCATGTACTTGCTATTACCAAGTATATTGGCTTTTCCGTATATTATAGCACGGGGACATGCAAAGTGGAAACGCATCCAAGCCATAATTTTTAACGCCCAACTGTAAATGTATTTTCACCAACGGATACATAAGAAGTGAATTTCTCGGATTTCATTTGAACTTGTACTTTATAAGTGCCGTATGCTTCGAGTTTCGTAGATACAAAAGGCTCAGAAAAATAGAAGCTGTTTGCATTTTGTGTGGAGTATTTCCATTCCTTCCCTTTAGACACTTCTTTGCCGTCCGGTCCGATCAACACAAGTTGCATGCGCAAGTCTTTAGCTACAGGCGCGTCATCAACCTCTACGAACACGTTAAACGTACGAGGCACATTTTTGTCGCTGTATCCTTTGACAGGGTTGCTGAAAACGACATTTTTATTGCGGGTCTGCTGAATTCCTTCGACCACAATAATATTTACGTTTGGCTTAATCACTTGCAATTTGCCAGATTGCTGATCGTAATCGGCGAAACCACCGAGCTTGTTCACTATTGATTCTATCGATTCGGCCTTGGATGCTGGCATTTCACTCGCTACGGTTTCCGCACCGAAAAATACGCGCATTGCACCCTCTCCCACCGCAGTAGTGCTCCCTACCCCTGCTGCTACAGTCAACGCCAACAAGGCCGATAACCATGCTTTTTTCATGTCAATAATCCTCCTGTATGTGTGCGCGGCAGCGCTTGTTTTTCCGAAATTTCTTCTCTCTAGTTTATACGTTTGGAAAAGGAAATAGTTGTGCTGCCCTGATAAGTTTTTTCAACAATATCCACATTATCCACAAGCACAAAAACCTTAGGAAGAAAGACTTATGCACAGAGATGTTAGTAACTACTTCTTACTCTTGACGAAAATACGGCTGGGAATGACACAGAAAAAAGAGCGGCTATCCAGCCACTCTTTTTTGTTCCTGACACCTGCTACTCCTGTTGCGAAAGCCATGTAAAATACCGGGAGACCAGTCGAATAGCAACTTCGATCGCGTCTTCGTTCGGCTCAATTTTAGAATGATGCAAGCCGTACGGCGTTTGCACACCCAGCCAGAACAAAAAGCCGGGAATTTCTTTCAAAAAGTAACCGAAGTCTTCTCCGGTCATGGCTTCCTTGCAGGTGATAAGAGTTACTTCTTCACATTGTTCCTGTACCCATTGCATGAAGTCTGTCGTTAACTGCTCCTCGTTGTAAACCTGGCAGTAGCCAACCCCATAGTCAATCGTTGCCTGGCAATCGAAGCCTATTTCCACTCCCTTTACGAGAGATTCAATGCGGCTCTTGACGATTGCCATCGATTCCATCGAAAAGGTTCGGATGGTCCCTTCTAGCCTGGACTTCTCTGCGATGATGTTCTGCTTCGTTCCGCTCTCCAGCTTGCCAATCGTTACGACAGCCGAATCCAATGGATCCATATTGCGCGAAATAATCGATTGAAGCTGTGTCACAAGATGGCTTCCTGCAACCACCATGTCATTCGCCTTGTGCGGGAAGGCTGCATGCCCCCCTTTGCCAACCAAATCAATGTACAACTCAGAAGTGTTGGCAAACAAAATTCCTGGCTTCGTCGCAATATGACCGACCGGATATTCTGGCGCGATATGCAGGGCAAAAATGCAGTCCGGTCGCCACCCCGCAAACTCTTCACTTTCCATCATCGGCTCCGCACCGCCAGGACCTTCTTCTGCCGGCTGGAAGAGGAACAGCAAATCATCTGCCATCGGATGCTCGGTAAAATGCGTCAGGAGGCCAAGAGCAATTGCCATATGCATGTCATGACCGCATGCATGCATGAATCCTTCATGAAGCGAGCGAAACGGATAGGACGTTTCCTCTACGATCGGTAGGCCATCCATATCCGTCCGCCAGGCAATTAATCGTTTTGGCTTTGTTCCTGCCAGCTTGACCAAAATGCCTGTCCGCCACGTTTTGATCTCGATTCGCTCCTGGGGCAGCTTTTTCAAATAATCGAGCAAGTATTGTTGCGTCTTCACTTCAGCGAAGCCTGGCTCCGGTATTTGGTGCAAGTCTCGGCGAATTTGTGTAAACAAGGAAGTCGTCATGGTCTACGCCTCCTTTTTCGTACCTGTTCTTGCTGTTAATTGCTCCTCAAACACAGCAAGAAAACGGTCCACATCGGCTTTTGTCAACGTCAGTGGCGGAAGCAGACGAACAATCGTTTTCTGCGTCACGTCAACGAGAATTCCTTCGTCAAGCAATGCTTGCTGCAAGTGGCTTACCTCTTCCGGGGTGGAAGAGAGCGGAATTCCAACCATCAAGCCTTTTCCGCGAAGGGATTGCAGCTGATCTGGAAGACGCGTTCGCAGCGCTTCCAAGCCCGCCCACAGGTACGCAATCACTTCTTCTACGTGAGCGCTGAAGGCTGGATCAAGCAATTCGTCCAACACGACATTCCCTAGGGCAGCAGACAGTGGCGATGGTGCAAAAGTCGTTCCGTGATCCCCCGGTTTGAACTGGTTCATCAGCTTTGGGCCAGCGATGACACCGCCGAGGGGAAGCCCTCCCCCTATGCCTTTGGCAAAAAGGATCAGGTCTGGCGTTACGCCTGCATGCTCATAAGCAAACAGCTTTCCTGTTCTGCCCATTCCTGTCTGGATCTCGTCCATGACAAAGAGCATGCCTTCATGTTCACAGATCGCAGCTACCTCTCGCAAGAACGCTTCCGTTAACGGCACGACACCGCCAGAACCCAAGACTGGCTCCATGAGGACCGCAGCGGGTCTTGCTTCCTGGCAAATCGCTCGCAATCCTTCCGTGTCTTCCACATCCAGTTCATAAACAGGAAAAGCCGGCTGAGGAAAGTCTTGATAGACGTGAGCCTGCCTCGTCAGACGCACTGCTCCGAGTGTTCGCCCGTGAAAACTGTTGCGTAAGACAACGATGCCTTCACGACCTGCTCCCTCGTTCTTCGTCCATTTGTGAATCAGCTTGATCGCAGACTCTGTAGCCTCTGCACCAGAGTTGGTGAAAAACACTTTTCCACTAATGCTGTTCGCAACCAAACGCTCGGCCAAACGAATAGCGGGCTTATTTAAAAATACATTGGAAATATGCAAGAAGCGCTCTCCCTGCTCACGCAGAGCCTGTACAATGCGCGGATGAGAATGCCCCAGAACGTTTACCGCGAGTCCGGTAAACAAGTCGAGGTAGCTCTTTCCATTCGTATCGTACAAGTAATTTCCTTCGCCTTTTTCTATGGCAATCGGAAGTCTTTTGTAAGAGGAGACGATATATTGTTCATCGAGCGAACGCCAGTCCATGTGCACTCTCTCCCTTACAGCTGACGTAGCTCCTGCTTGATCTCTGTCTTGGAACGAGTTTTTTCATCGATTTGCTTGATCACACGAGCAGGCGTTCCCGCAACTACTACGTATGGAGGTACATCTTCAATCACGACAGCACCCGCTGCAACGACAGCACCTTTTCCTACGCGAACACCTTCCAGAATGACAGCATTTGCTCCGATGACAACATCGTCTTCGACAACAACTGGCTGTGCAGATGGTGGCTCGATAACGCCTGCGATAACCGATCCAGCGCCGATGTGGCAGTTTTTCCCGATGGTTCCACGTCCACCTACAACAACATTCATGTCGATCATCGTACCTTCACCGATAACTGCGCCGATGTTAATGGAAGCACCCATCATGATGACCGCATTGTTACCGATTGTCACTTGGTCACGGATAATTGCGCCTGGCTCAATACGTGCTTGAATTCCTTTTGTATCCAGCAATGGAATAGCGGAGTTGCGGCGGTCGCTTTCTACCACATAATCTTCAATTTTGTCTGCGTTAGCAGCGAGCACTGGCTCAATCTCTTTCCACTCACCAAAAACAACACCAGTAGGACCAGTAATGAAGGCTTTGGAGCTCGCACCAAAGTCGATTCCCTCCAGGTTCCCTTTCACATATACCTTCACTGGTGTTTTCTTTTCGCTTTTTTGAATAAACGCGATAATTTCGTTGGCATCCATCATGTTCATGGTTACATCCTCCTCAAAATAACAGCATGGTAAATCAAAAAAAGCAATGAGTGCATTCGCTATCTCATTGCTCTTACTACTACAGAAGCAAATCATAAATAGCGCTCCACAAAAAGACTTTAGGTCCCTTGTGACAGGATGATCATTTTTCATGAGACACCCCAGCCTGTGCTACGTAGGGGCATAGCATAAGCTTCGGCGCTTTAGCCTTTCTTCCTTCTCCTGCCCCCTGGCAGATTGCGAAAAGACTTACTCTTCTTCGGCGCACCTCTATTTAGAGTACATTATTATAATTTTATTTAACTCTACCAAAATCAATGAAACGTGGCAATAAGAAAAAAGTTATTGACAACGATTCTCATTTTCATTATTTTTATTGATGAGAATGATACTCATTATCTGAATTGGAGGTTTTACGTTTTATGAGCATTTTGATGGTATACGCGAGCATGACAGGGAATACTCAAGAAATTGCTGAAGCAATTGCAGAAGGTATTCGTTCAACTGGTGCTGAGCTGGAGATAAAAGAAGTGATGGATGCGAACGCAAAAGAACTCGAAGCTTACGACGGAATCTTGCTTGGTGCCTACACATGGGGCGACGGTGAACTGCCAGACGAATGCCTGGATTTTTATGAGGAAATGGACAATATTGACCTCAGCGGGAAAAAGGTTGTTGCTTTTGGCTCTTGCGACTCCGCTTACGAGCATGTCGGTGCAGCTGTTGATATTTTGCTGAAAAAGGCGAGCGAGCGTGGTGCGGAAACTCCTCTGGAAGGTTTGAAAATCGAGCTTTCTCCTACTGCAAAAGAAGTGGAAACGTGCAAAGCATTTGGGGTGTCATTTGTTGAATTGCTCGGCTAATTGATGTTTCCCAAATACTCTGGCACATGCTATACTATCAATCCAACTTTTTAAGGAGGATTGATCTCATGTCACTACATACGGACGAGATTCTCTTACGGCCTCTCCAACAACAAGACGCAGCCGAGCTCCTAGAGCTTCGGCTGCGTAATCATGACTTTCTCCAACCATTTGAACCAATCCGCCCCGCTTCATTTCTGACCCTCATAGGACAGCAAGAACAGATTTCACAAGCGCAGATTGATTTTGAACGTGGTACTGCCTATGCTTTCGGCGTATTCTCCCGAGAATCCGGAAAGATGATTGGACGTGTAGCGTTGTCGAATGTCGCACGTGGCGCATGGCAAAATGCGACGATTGGCTACTTTATGGATCAGGCGTGCAATGGCAAAGGTTATACGACATCAGCAGTAAATCTCGCCCTCCGCTTTGCTTTAACGGATGCTGGGCTGCACAGAGTACAAGCTGCTGTTATGCCTCGCAATCAAGCTTCCATTCGCGTCTTGGAAAAAAACCGTTTTCGCCAGGAAGGGCTTTCGTTACGCTTTTTGCAAATTAACGGTGTATGGGAAGACCATCTCCTGTACGCTCTTACTGCTGAGGAGTGGGCTCAGTAATTTCCTCCCTCATTTCGCTCTCTCGTAGCCGCTCCAGGATACGCCGTTTGCGGTACAGCATCATCCCCGCTTCGGCGACATCCTGTACGGTTGAACGGTTCAAATACGCCCCGAACAAAACACCTGCAATCGGCACCATTTGAAACAATTTTTTCCACCCAAAGTTTTCTGTGTACGTTACCACGACTTCACGCCATCCTTGCAATTGAGCCATAACCTCTCTCTGCGCATTTGGATCATCAAAGCGGGAGAGCTCAGCGAGTATCGCTTTTTTCCCTACAATGTCTGATGAAGCAAACTGCAAGCATTTGACGACAAACAGCCGCTCTCTTTTCTCTTCAGGTCGATAGCCATAGGCAAGAGCCATCTCTTGTAATACTTTAAGGGATGTCCCCATCAATAAAGGGATATCGATCGCGAGGGTAAAAATCCCTCCGAAGCCAGTCGTGGCACCTTGTACCGTGGCAAAATTCGCACGTGAATCCTTTAACTCCATTGCGACATCATTCATGATCGTAAGCGGTACAGCGGCAATCTTTTCTTTGTCAACAACAGACGCCCCCTGTCCCTCTAACCGTTTGCCAAACCGCTTGTAAATCGGTTCATCCTGCACCAAATAAGTTCCACCTGTCTCAAGAAAGGCTGCCATTTCATCTACGGCTTTTCCCAGCTTCTCTTGAACGAATGCAGGCGTAATCCGATCCAACAGAACAAACGGAAGTCTGCCAAGCTTTTCCCAGAACCACAAGTCGTTCTGGTCTCTCTCCCAAGCCTCCACTTCACGTAATGCCGTAACCAATGACTCCCTAGACTCACTCAACCCCAACAACCTCCCTGGCTGCTCACTCAGATTCTCCTCGCCTCCACTGACATTGGTTGCGCAAGATGGACTTGATGTAGTCCTGCAACTCTTCTGACGTGGCGTGACAGACGAATTCTTTTTTACTTCTTACGATTCCCAGTTTTAAATGTTTCACTTCCTCTCCTTCGATTCGAAACCCGAACTTTTCCAAGATCGTCTTCTGCTCATTTGTCATTGGACTTCCTCCCCATGTAGTCGAAAACCCCCATGCCAAAAAGTGCAAGGGGGTCAATCGTTATTTCACTTCGATTGTGAATGCGATCGTTTCTTTTCGTTCATCAACGTCTGTTTTTTTGACTGATCTTTTTTGTCTTGTAACGAGTTGGCAAGTCTTGTTGCTAAGGATGTTGGTTATTTTGATCTCGTATTTGCCGGGCTTCTGCCGATTAATGTATTTGCTAATATCAAGTGATTCCAGTCCGTTTTCAGTGCCGTCATCTCGATTGGAAGGCTTAATGGTAGTGATTTCTTTTCCTTCGTAGGAGATCTCGATCCGGTTTTCTGAAGATATCGTAGCACTGCTGTGCTCTTGTCTAGCACCAATGGCGTTCTCTCCATATATCCACTCATACTTGGGCATATGGTAAGAGGAAGCCTTCCTACTCTCTCTAATTTTCTTCGTCCCAGTCCGCTCTGCATACGTGGAGATGAGTTGTAGGTTTTCCAATTCAGTAAGATCGCTATCAGATTCCACAGTCACAATATCTCCATCTCGATATTCCTTGCCCTCTTTTCCTCTCATGAGCATTGGGGCTTGTGGTGGAGCTATACCTGAATCACCTGGATCACAACTTTGGGACGCTGGGATTGGTGGCGTGTCCTCAATGACCTGTATGTAACCACACCATGACTTGGCAGGGTCTCTTTTGCTGTAATAGTTTACCTTGTAACGCCCTGGCTTATAGCCAGACAGTAACAAGCCTGTATGATCCCAATTCAATTTATCACTATCGACCACGACGTTATCGACTGCCCATACGCCTGGTCCTTCATCGTCATCAGCTTCACTACCGAATTCGATATGCTCTGCTGCTGTAGTCAGCCATATTACATGTACCGGGTTTTGATAGAGCCTCACTGTATTGTCTGATGAATACACGTTTGCTTTCTCGACCATGAGTGTAGATTTTTCGTTTGGTTGCATCAACACATCCAACGTGACATCTCCGCTTGTGGGACCACAAGCATTCGGTGCACCTGGAATTTGTATGTGAATCGTAGTCGACGTAGAGCTACCCCATAAGGAATCCGTTTTGTTTTCCTTGGAATCTGGCTCAAAAGTGACAGAAATCGTCATACCCGCCAGCATTTTCGGGATATCAACTTCAAAATGTTGCGCATTTGTCAACGTTTGTCCAGTTCCGTTCACCGACCATCGACCTAGGTATGCCGAATACAAAGAAATCTTACCTGGTGGCTCCGGGGCAGTAATGGTCTGATCCGGTGCCAGTTTTTGACCACTTGCATCTGTACCCATATATAGCTCCGCCATGCCAATCTGAACTGTCGTCGTCCAAGGCGACATCGAGGTATCATCAGGTAGAAAAAGGAGTTGGTATTGACCAGTCAACAACGTACCTGTTGAAAACACAGTAGCAGGAACAGATCTCATTTCTTGGTTCGTAGACTTGTTTGTTAGCTTCCACGTACCAGGTACAGAACTGTTAAAATCAGTTGACCCCATATTTCCGAAAATGGTCGTCTGCCCACCTGTCGACAAAGGCTCTCCCTCTGCTTTTTCTCCCTTATAAATACGTGGGTAATTTTGTGCTTCTACCTGAAAGCTTACGTGTAACGTACTGCTCTTTGCATTGGCATCAGTCACTACAAAGGTCAACGTATGAGAGCCAGCAGACAATTTCGCTGCGGGAATTGTAAAGCGAGGTACCTGCCATTTGAACACAGCTTGATTTGAGGTTTGCTCCATTTGTAACTCCGTTAATTCTACACCATCCAAATATACTTGCTTCCGACTTAGGTTTGTTCCATTTCCATAAGTAGTCTGTATCACGTCAATATCGAGTGGTGTCTCCGGAGGTAGAATAAACTCATCATTCTTCACCCAGTTCCAACCTTTTGAATCCAGTCCCGCAACCTGATAATCGTTAAAGATAACCATATCGTGAACAGGCTGCTTCCGGATCGGCTTAGATACTTGGCTGTTTTTTTTCATGGATGCTGTTGCCCCGGCTCCCATGGCTGGCGGTACTGACAAACCTGACAAAAAGGTACCAGTTGCCAAACACACGAGAAGTGCTTTTACAACCCATTTTTTCACGAACTGTCCTCCTACTTTTTGTCTTACGTATTTGTATGTGAACAACTGATTTTATTCGACAATAACCGTGTTATATCCTTTTATGTTCTCACGCTTTTTCCCAAGCTCGATATAGTTAAAAACTATCTGTTTAATAATTTATATAGATTTGACTTATGTCTTTTCAGTCGGTAAAAAGGAAGGTAGGGAGGGATACAGATGATTCAAACCAATCAATGGAATGCCGGGCTATACGACGCCAAAATGAATTTCGTTTCTGAATACGGCAAAGGATTAGTGGACTGGCTACAGTCGGCTCCTGGAGAAAGCATTCTTGACCTAGGCTGTGGAACAGGCGACCTGTGTGCTCAACTATCGCTTTCCGGAGCAAATGTGGCAGGAATCGACTTTTCTGCCGCCATGATTGAGGCTGCTCGCCATAAATATCCGCAGTTTGCTTTTGAAGTAGCCGATGCGCATACGTATCGTACAGATATCTGTTACGACGCTGTCTTTTCCAATGCCGCACTCCACTGGATGAAACGTCCTGCTGAAGTCGTTGAGACCATTTGGTTGGCTCTTGCTCCCGGTGGACGCTTTGTCGCGGAATTCGGGGGACACGGCAATTGCGGTCAAATCACAAAGGCATTACGGACTGTTTTGGCACAAAAAGGAATATCCGCGGATGAGCGATCACCTTGGTATTTTCCCAGCATTGGAGAGTACACGACTCTTTTGGAGAAGCAAGGCTTCCACGTCGTACTTGCCTCCCATTTTGATCGTCCCACAGTCATGGCTGATGGGGAACTGGGGCTTTCGCATTGGTTGAATTCTTTTTGCAGTCCTTTTTTTGCGGGGCTGTCCGCAGATGAAATCCAGCAAGTATGTAGGGAAGTCACTGACTTACTTCGTCCTGCTCTGTTTCAAGATGGTCAATGGGTGCTCGATTACAAACGCATTCGTGTCCTTGCCCATAAGAAATCAGAGACTGATACTCTACATGGGGGAGCTGCACAATGACTCGTATTGCCTGTCTCCATGGACATGATTCGAATATTTCCCTCATATCAGAAGCGTTCGCAGCCTTTGACGTAGAGCTCATTCATTTTGTTGATCCAGGTTTACTCCTGCAAAACGCGGGAACTCCTGTGCATACCAAGGAACAATCGCATGCCAAATTACGTGAGCAACTAAGCTGGATGCAGAGCTTGGCGGTCGATGCAATCTTGATCACTTGCACGCAATATGCCGCACTGGTAACACTAGAGGATGAGGCAACTACCACTGTCCCCATCTTCACAATCGATGGACCTTTTTTTCATGAGCTTGCACGATATACGGAGCCACAAGTTCTTCTGTTCTCCAATCCCGCTACTGTCCAACCTACGATGGAGCGTCTCGTGCAACACGCCTATTCTCACAACCTTTATCCAGAGATACGAGTAAGCATCATTGAAAATGCTTTTGCCCTGCTCATGGAAAACAAGCAGGAAGCATACAGAGAAGCGATAAAAGACGCCCTGCACCAGCTCCACCAAACATTTCCAGACCAACCTATTGCAGTGGCACAGCTCTCCATGGCACCTGTTGCCGATCAGTTTGCAAAGGAAAACGGCTGTACAATCTCCCATCCTCTACATAGTTTGACGGCCGAAATGACAAAAACGCTACAATTACAAACAAAATGTTAAGATCTTTTGGTGAAAAAAGAATAGCCCCGTTGCTTGGTCTATGGCCATTTGCAACAGGGCTATTCTTAATCAAATGAACCAAGAAAGACTAATTTACATCCCTTCGTTGGTCAAGAGAACTTCTTCTCCTTCATTCAAGCCGCTTTTGATTTCAATAAAATCAGTTCCTTCGACACCAATTTGTACTTCTTTTGGTGTTGGATCACCTGTGCTCGGGTCCTTTACCATGACGGTGCCTTGACCCGCCTCTAAAACCTCAACAGCATTAATCGGCAAGCGCAAAACATTGTCCACTTGTGCTACATAAATATCGCAGTCACCTGTCATTCCATGCTTCATATCAGTCGTATCGCTCAATTCAATTTTCACAGCAAAACGGACATTTTTCTCTTCTTTTTTCCCCTCTTTTGGAAGCTCTATAACTTTTCCGTTAAAGGGTTTATTGCCAAATGCTGATACGTAGACATCGACACTCTGACCGAGCTTGACTGCTGGAATATCCAACTCGTCAACCGCTGCGATAAAGTACACAGACGTAGTGTCCATGATAATAACCGCTGGATCGGAGCCTGGTGTTTCACCTTCTTTAATATTTACTTTTGTGATCACTCCATTTATTGGAGCCGTCACTTGATTTTTCGCAATTTCACGTTTTTTCTGTTCCATGGTCAAAATGGACTCTTTCAAAGAAAGCTCTTTTTCCTGCAGTTCGAGACCTGCCGATGTCATATCCATCTTGAACAATTGCTGCCCTACCTTGATGATGGAGTCCTTTTTTACGTCTACTCTTCCGACTTTGCCATGCGTACCTGCCAAAATTTCCATATCATCTGGCAGTTCAAACGCCGTCGCCTTTTGGCTGGCGTAAAGCACGCCCTTTTCATCTGTGAATTGGACTTCACCCATGTCTCCCACATAAAGGGCGCCTGGTTTTTTTACCAAAACTTCGACGTCGTGAACACCACCGGTGCCTTGTTCTTTTTTTCCAACTCGGTCTACATTCGTTACAATCCCATCCACATAGTACATGGAGGCACTAATGAAGACCTTCACTTTTTGTCCTGTTGAGAATCGTTCTGACTCAAATGCTGTGAACTTGCCGGTAATTTTTAAATAGTCGGTGTTAGCCAACTTGACGACAGGTGTTTCAGGCGTAACCGTGTCGCCTTCTTTTGCGAGCACTTCGATTACTTTGCCTTCCTTATCTGCATTGATTTTGTCTCTTTTGTCTTTGATTTCATTCAGTTCTTTTTTTGCACGGATAATCGCAAGCTCTTGCTTCTGCACTTCAAACTGGGCATCTGTACTGTCTATCGTGAACAATACGTCACCCTTTTTTATTGACTGTCCTTCCTTCACTAGCAGACGCTGAATTTTTCCACTGAGTTCCGGCTTCACTTCTTCACGTGCCTTTGCTTCTATCGTACCGGATGAGAAAATCGTTTTCTTTACCTCTCCTTTTTCAACGATCGCTGTCGGGAAAGTCGGCTTCTCTTCAGGTACTTCTTCGGTAACTGCATTCTTGCTCTGGAAGTACGAATAGCCGAAGTAGCCGCCTCCACCGAGAAGAACCACAACTGTGGCTAGAATGATCCACTTTTTCTTGTTCATCTTATGTTCCTCACATTCCATCACTTATTCAGATCGAATCGCTTGCAGTGCGCTTAAACGGGAAGCACGGATGGCTGGGAAAATTCCCGCCAACACCCCGATAACAAAGGAAAAACCGATTGCGAACAGTGCCAGCCAGCCTGGAATAACCGCGAGCTTGGATGGTTCCCCCTCCGGATTACCACCGCCGTAGCCCATATTCAGGCTATCCAACAGCCCGCCAGAAGCTCCGAAGTAGTTGACGAGCTCAACTGCTCCCCACGCCATCCCGAGACCAGCCAATCCTCCAATTAATCCAATAAAGCCTGATTCCATTAAAAACAGCCAACGAATATTCAGCACCGTAGCACCAATTACTTTCATGATCCCAATCTCTTTGGTTCGTTCCAAAATCGACATGATCATCGTATTGACGATTCCAATGGTTGCAACGAGCAAAGAAATGGCAGCAATTCCACCGAGAACCATCTGAATCACAAAGAAAAAGTTATTGATGGTTTCCAACTCACGTGCAGGAGACCACACTTCAAAGCCCTTTTCCTTCAGTGCAGCAACGACGCCCTCGACCTTTTCGCGTGATTCTACCTTTACCGTGATCCGATCAAATTCAAAGGTATCCTTCTTAGCTTGTTCACGAGTGCGGCGTGTCGATCCCTCGTTGTTCTCCTCTTCCCTCCCGCGAGTTACCCAGTCGTTCAACTCTTTCACGACGTTAATGGGCACGTAAACGGCAGAAGAAGATCCGCGCTCTTCAGTCTTTTTCAATTGACCGACAACCCGAACGCGCAGTTCCTTTTTCTCGTATTTCGGTTCATCGTCGATTCTGTATTCCCGTGACAAAATGAGTGTCGCTGCTCTGTCCACGATGTTGAACCCGATTGATTCTCCACCGCCCATATCAGGTGGCATAGTGGACTGTCCAGCTTGTCCACCCCCCGTCCTTCTTCGCCGTTCCTCCCGCTTTTCTTTTTCCACGTCCCGCAATTCTCGAGAGACATCGAAAGCGACTACCACTTCTTGCGGTGAGCCTGTCAGATAGTCTCCTTTTTCAATATCGTTTTTTCGATAGGCAGCCGACTCATTCACGTCCACCCCAATAAGCTGTACGTAACCTTCTCGCCTACCTACCTTAAGCTTCGCTTGCTCTCGTAATTCTTTTATCGGCATAACTGCCTGAATGCCAGGAATCTTTTTTAATTCCTGCACCGCTTGCATATTGAGCTTCTTGACTTTATCCTCTGGAACATCAATCCATTCGCCTTTTTCCTCGTACCAACGCAATGGCTCGACGTCCATTTCTGTCAAGTTTCCGAAGTTCTCCAAGCTTTTTACCGCACTTTCCTTAAGCCCTAAACTAAGTGCCATCATCGCGACGATTGCAGCCGTTCCGATCATAACACCAACCGATGTGAGGGCTGTCCGCAGCTTCATTCGCCACAGATTCCTCCAGACGATGCGAAAAGAATCTATTACCTTCACTGTTTGTTCACCTCATACCCTCGCCTACGCTGGTCTTGTCCTTTTTTGTACAACCCGTCCGTCCTGGAGATAAATGACGCGGTCGGACTGTTCCGCTACTTCCTGCTCATGGGTAACGATGATGAACGTAGTCCCATTTTCCTTGTTCATTTCTCTCATTAATAGGAGAATCTCTTGTTCCGTCTTCGAGTCCAGGTTCCCCGTCGGCTCATCCGCCAAGATGATGCCAGGCTGATTGACGAGCGCTCTCGCAATACTCACACGCTGCTGCTGTCCACCACTAAGCTCATTGGGTCTGTGGTCGATACGACCTTCCAGCCCTACGCGGTGTAGGATTTCCGTTGCTTTAGCCCGACGTTTTTTCTTGCTTTCGCCTGCAAAAATCAAGGGAAGCTCTACGTTTTCCAGCGCTGTCAGATTTGGGAGCAGATTGTATGACTGGAAGATAAAGCCCATATTTTTACGGCGAAACATGCATAGTTCATTTTCGCTGTAGCTGGAAATCTGTGCTCCGCTAACCGTGACACTCCCTTCCTCCGGCTTGGTCAAACCTGCAAGCAAATTCAAGAGCGTAGACTTACCGGAACCCGACGAGCCGCACAGAGCCACGAATTCACCCTTGTTGATATGAAGGTTGATATCATACAGCACGGGAACTTTGATTTTCCCTGTTCCGTAGCTGTGATTGACCCCTGTCACCGTCAGCTCTCCTGTTGAATTGACCATCGTTTGTCGCACCTCATTCGTTCTTTCAAAATGGAAGCTTTCGTAAACATCACATACTAAAGACGTAACATTTCGCAAAACGTAACGCTACTTTCGGAAACAATTTACGATTTACAGAATAACCATGTTTTCTTCAAAAATATGTAACAGCTACGTAACCTTTTTCAGGCTGTTACGTAATACAATGTAGATGTCAACAAACCATGGAGGGTCGAAGAAGATGACTATCTATCGCTTTTTATTTGAAACAGCAACACGCAGATGGGTCGAAATCATCAAGGCACCTAGTATGTTTGAGGCAGCAAAGCAAGCCAAACAGCTTGCAACCAAACGTTCCAAGTCCATGTCCACTACCATCAGCTTCTCTTTTCACCACGCTGCTTCTCAAGCATAAATGCACACATACATAAACCGCTTGCCCGCTAAGGGAGGCGGTTTTTATATTTTGGGGATATTATTGACAGCACCGATTTCTTCCTCTTTAATATAGAGAGAGGCATTACAGCGCATGACAGTATAGATCCGCTTCGATTGTGCAGCGGTATACAAAGGGAGATAATCACAATGACCATGAAGAAAGCACTCACCATTGCAGGTTCCGACACCAGCGGCGGAGCTGGTCAGCAAGCAGACCTCAAAACGTTTCAGGAGCTTGGTGTTTTCGGGATGACCGCCCTCACCGTTATCGTAGCCCAAGATCCACATAACGAATGGTTTCACGAAGTGTTTCCGATCGATGTCGCGATCCTGGAAAAACAAATCGAAACCGTACTCGCTGGAATTGGCGTAGATGCTGTAAAAACAGGGATGCTCGGAACCACTGAATTGGTTGACCTCGCTACCCGTAAAATAAAACAATACGATTTGAAAAATGTTGTTGTTGACCCTGTGATGATCTGTAAAGGTGCAGATGAAGCACTTCATCCAGAAATTGCCGTTAGCCTGCGTGAAGTTTTGCTCCCGCACGCAACAGTTGCGACTCCTAACCTGTTCGAAGCTGGTATTCTCAGCCAAATGGGCGCGCTGAAAAGTGTCGATGACATGAAGGAAGCGGCAAAACGTATCCACGACTTCGGCACCTCTTATGTCGTTGTTAAAGGCGGCAGCAAGCTTCAAAGCGGCAATGCCGTAGATGTTTTCTATGACGGGAAAACACTCGAGGTATTGGAATCAGAACGCTTTGAAACGAGCTTTACTCATGGTGCCGGCTGCACGTTTTCAGCTGCAATCTGTGCTGAATTGGCAAAAGGAAGCTCTGTACACAACGCAGTAGCTGTTGCCAAAGAATTTATTACCGAAGCGATTCGCCACTCGTTTGCACTCAATAAATATGTGGGACCTACTAATCACGGTGCGTACCGCATGAAAAAGCACGGCGAAGCGATTTGCTAATTACGTCCTTGTAAATAAAAACTCCTGACCATATCCGAGTCTTCCTCGGTGGGCAGGAGTTTTCTTATGTTTACGCTTGTTTTTTGATAGCGATCTCGGGATTGATTCGGGTAGCTTTTCGTTTCATGCGTACGGAGGACACCGTAAATACGATGAGCGCAGACCAGATGAATCCAAAGCTGATGAGATGTGTTTGGGTGAAAGGCTCTCCAAACAAGAAAACAGCTGATAGGAGCGATATCGTAGGCGCCACGTATTGAATGAAGCCCACAACGGAAAGTGGGAGTCTAGTCGTTGCTTGGGCGAACCAGTAGAGCGGCATGGCAGTAGCTACCCCCGCCAGCGTCAGCAATACTAGTTGCCACCACGCTAGGGATGTCATCGTCTCCGTCCCATTGACCTGTAGCATCAACAGATAACCGAAAGCAATAGGGGCCACAAATAACGTCTCCCACGCCAGTCCGATCATCGCCTCCATTCGGACGAGCTTTTTCGCCAAGCTGTAAAAAGCAAAGGTCAGGGCAAGTGATAGAGAGACCCATGGAATCTCACCGTACTGGAAGGTGATGAACATGACTCCGAAAGCCGCGAGTATAAGCGCGAGCCATTGCCCAGTATGCATTTTTTCTTTTAAGAAAATGACTCCCAGCAGTACGGTTATGAGAGGATTCATGTAATAGCCAAGACTCGTTTGCATGACTTGATCGTTATTCACTGCCCAGATAAAAATGAGCCAGTTTGCGCTGATTAGCAGTGAACATATCGCTAATGCTCCGAACATTTTAAAACCAGTAACCGCTCCCCACATACTGCGCCAGCGTTTCGTTACCTGAATAATGATTGCGACAAAAATAACCGACCAGACGATTCGATGAGCGAGTATCTCCCATGCCCCCATTGCCTGAAACAGCTTCCAATAGAGCGGGAGTAACCCCCAAGCCAAATACGCCATAACTGCGTAAATAATCCCCTGTCTCATCCTTGCTCCTCCATGTTGTTTCGCCTTCTCTTTGTCTATAGACGACTTATTGAACTTCTTCTCTATGGAGTAGTGTAACGGAAATATGAAGAAACAGCTATGTATTCTCACGAAGAATAAGGAGTCCCCTACACTTTCATTCGTTACCATATTACCAATGCATGCAGCTAGCTAATTACCTTAGTAGCACGGTGAAGGGTGGACAAAAATTTTATTGTACCACTTTTATACCTGTAGTACAATAGTCATTATTCTTCCGAGTTTAGTCATACGAAAGGAACTTTTACTTATGACATACTGGCGATCTATCTTTTTAGTTTTACTCGGCGCGTGCAGCTACGGTGTCCTCTCGATCTTCATGAAGCATGCTTTTCAACTCGGCTTTACGCCATTTGAAATGAGCGGAAGCCAATTGATTTTTGGCGGCCTGATTATGACGCTCATGGCCCTCTTTTTCTCCAAGCAACGGTTTTCGTTCAAGTATATGTTGCTTTTGGCACCAGCCAGCCTCATGATGGCCTCAACCAGTCTTTTTTACCATCAGGCTGTTAGCCGGGTCTCTGCTTCGCTCGCAATCGTTCTTCTCTTTCAGTTTACCTGGATCGGTGTCTTACTGGAGGCGGTTGTGGATCGAAAATGGCCGACGGCTGAAAAATGGGTGTCTCTGGTTATGCTTGGAGCAGGGACGGTTCTTGCAAGCGGACTTGGCGAAAGCGGCATTCAGAGTGTAGACATGGTCGGACTGATCTTCGGTCTGATGTCTGGCGCGACCTTTGCCCTGGTTATTTTCTTCAGCGGGCGAATTCTCCCTGGAATGGATCCATACTTGCGAAGCGCGATTTCGATTGGTATGGCTGCCCTGATGCTCTCGATCATTTATCCACCGACTTTCCTGATAAATGGTCAGCTTCTGCAAGGTTTGCTGCCGCTCGGTCTTTTGGTTGCGATCTTCGGTTCGGTCATCCCGATCTTCTGTTTGGCTGTCGGTGTGCCACGGATCGGTAATGGACTGGCTACCATTTTAAGTGCAGTGGAGCTGCCCACAGTCGTACTCTTGTCGAGTTTCGTGCTTCAAGAGACTGTCTCTCTCCCTCAATGGGGTGGCGTATTTATGATCCTCGCTGCCATTTGCGTACCGCAAGTAAAATGGCGGAAACTCTTCTCCCCTTCTCATGCCCTCGAGCAGGAAAGAATGTAGCGCCGTTTCCTATACACAACATACAAAAAAGCGTGCAGACGAGTTGTTCTGCACGCTTTTTTGTTAGTACTTCCCCTTCTTATAGAAGGAAGTAGATTCTCTGACTCGAATTTATTTGCGAAGACTGCCACTCAAGGGGGAAAAAGTATGGAAAAGCGGCACAGGGTGCTATTCCACCAGCTAGAGGATTATCGACAGGAGACGTTAAAAGCTATCGATGGTTTGACGGATGAAGATGTGAACATCATTCCCGATGGTTTCTCCAACAATATCTTGTGGAATCTGGGGCACATCTATCTCGATCAATATTTATGGATCGCTCACCTTACAAAAGAAACGATCCCAATCCCCCCTGGCTTCAACGAATGGTTTAACTTCGGTACAAAACCTGCTGACTGGGATACACCACCACCGAAACTCGAAGTACTCGTCTCCTTATTAAAAGAACAACCTCAGACGATACAAGCTACTTACAAGGATCGATTAGAAGAAGAGTTTCCCGCAACTGAATCCGGCATGCATACGATTGCACAAGTGCTTGTCCGAACGATTTTTCACGAAGGGGTGCACCTCGCCTCCCTCAATACAATCCGGAGGTTTCTGGGTAAATGAATCCGATCATAACGCCTATTTTTCGCATGTTTGACGTTCAGAAGGCAAGAGAATTTTATGTAGAGTTTCTAGGGTTTCAGATTGATTGGGAGCATCGTTACGAGGAGCATTTTCCTTTGTACATGCAAATTTCCTCTCCATCGTGCACGATTCATCTATCCGAGCATCACGGGGATGCTTGTCCTGGCTCAGCGATTCGCGTACAGGTAGAGAACATTGAGCTTTTTCATCAGTCACTGTTGCGTCAAAGATACAAGTACGCTTGTCCCGGTTTAGAGGAGACGCCGTGGGGAACACGCGAAGTGAGCGTGACCGATCCTTTTGGCAATCGCCTTCACTTTTATCAGCCTGTTGCTCATTCGTAGACAGATACAAAGAAAGCCCAGCCGGAGTTCCTCTACAGGAGCCACCGCTGGGCTGTTTCATTTTACATTTTGAACATATATGGGGCGATCGATGGGACTTGAACCCACGAGTGCCGGAGCCACAATCCGGTGCGTTAACCCCTTCGCCACGACCGCCATGTATAGGGTTTGCTTGGTGCGGTCGAGAGGACTTGAACCTCCACGGTGTTGCCACCACTAGAACCTGAATCTAGCGCGTCTGCCAATTCCGCCACGACCGCATATAAAAATGGTGGAGGCTGACGGGATCGAACCGCCGACCCTCTGCTTGTAAGGCAGATGCTCTCCCAGCTGAGCTAAGCCTCCAGATAACCCCACAAAGTGACGCCAATACAATGATGCATATTCCGAGTACTTTGCGGGGGCCCCGGATTACTATACGGGATGTGTAAGTGACCCGTAGGGGATTCGAACCCCTGTATGACAGCGTGAAAGGCTGCTGTGTTAAACCGCTTCACCAACGGGCCATGTATGATGGCGGATGGAGTGGGATTTGAACCCACGAGACGGTTCGACACCGCCTACACGATTTCCAATCGTGCTCCTTCGGCCGCTCGGACATCCATCCATCGAGCCTGCAAGCGTTCGCTTCGGCAAGAATTAATCTATCATATTCCCAATATGATTTCAAGTGATATTTTGAAAGTTTATCCCTTGGTCGACCTCCGTGTAATTCATATCAGGCGAATATCTAGCGAAACGAAAAAAGGGAGATTGCCTAAAGCAAGTTCACTTTCTGTTCAATATGATGCAAGTAGTATTCCTTTACAAGACGGAGTGATGCCAGTTGTCAAAAAGAAAACGCCGATCAGTAGGCTTCCCCTGTTTGTACGGAAACTGGTGTGGGCCTGGATGCTCCGGGCCGGATGCTCCGATTGATGACGTCGACAGATGCTGTAAGAGGCATGATGATTGCTATCGAAAGCACGGCTATTTTTCTTGTCATTGCGATCAGGAGCTCGTACGTTGCCTTCGAAATAAAGTAAATAACTCAACGGAAAAAGGGAGAATGGCCGGACTCATCTCGAATTTTTTTTCTCGAACAGGTTGCTTCCCCAGCAATCCCCGCTAGTTTTTTCTGAATCGTTCTCCTTGTCAGTTTTCATACGAAAATTGGTAACAACTTGGACATGAATCAGACATAATTCCCTTGTTTTTCCTTGTATTTTTTTGGTACTCTATTGAATGTCCAGGGAGGGTACGCAGCGTGGAATTGCACATACGAACAGACGCCAGTGTGGCGCTGACGTTAAAGAGAGAAATTATTTGTCATGGTATTTCCCGTTTTTATGTCCGTCCATACGATGATGATCAAGTAGAATTTATATTCCTAGCACTATCCGAGCACCAGAAGAAGCTGCTGTCTTATTCACTACGAAATTACAGCTACTGTCTAACATATCTAGCTTAATCGTTCTACGGCCATTTTTCTCCCCTTTTTAAAAGGGGAGTTTTTATTCTCTTTTTTCGATATACCCAAAACGGCGAACATCGTCTGCGGTCACGTTATGCAAGGCATTCAAAAATTCGATTTGGAAACTGCCTGGACCTACTCCCGCTGCTTTCTCTGCTGCCAGCTGCGCAGCAACACCATAGCATACCAATGCGGCAGCTCCTGCGATCAGCTTGTCATTTGCAATGGCTGCAAACGCTCCCATAACAGACGTTAACAAACAGCCAGTTCCAGTCACCTTCGTTAAGATGGGATGACCATTCCGGATCGAGTAAGTCGTTTCTCCATCCGAAATCACATCGACCTTGCCTGTAATCGCAACGATTGTCTTGAGCTTTTTCGCTGCTGCTCTCGCTAGGTCCTCGACATCTCCGCCCGCTTCCTTCGCATCTACACCTTTAATCTCCCAGCGCTCCCCGATGACATTGGCAATCTCGGCAGCATTTCCTCTTATGAGGGTAAGGTCGAGTTCCTGCGCAAGATGTTGACTTGTCTCGGTTCGGTACGATGTTGCTCCCGCTCCCACTGGATCAAACAAAACAGGCACGCCATGCTGATTCGCCGATTTTCCTGCGATCAGCATCGCTTCGATCTCATGCTCATTCAATGTCCCTATATTCAATACAAGGGCTCCTGCGATTTTTGCCATGTCTGCCACCTCTTGCTTGGCGTACGCCATGACAGGTGATGCACCAAGGGCTAACAAGCCGTTCGCTGTAAAGTTCGTGACAACTACGTTCGTCATGTTATGTACAAGTGGATTTTCCTCGCGCACTTTAATTAGTAATTGCCCGATTGTCTCCAGAATCATGATCGTTACCCCTTTCGTCTTGAACAGCGACTCGTGGAATCATCTTGTACACCTCAATGACTTCCCCTAATATAGAATGCTCTTGCATGACGCCAATGATGATATACGAATGTTTTAAAATGGGTAATTCGCGCATGTCAGCAACGATTTTCCACACCTTCCCATCCTCATCCGTCACGCTCGCACTGAAGGAGACTCTACCCGCCCCTTCTTTCAAGATGTCCACTGCATCAAGAACTCCGCATATTTTCATCCGATCATCTGGATGCATAATCCGGTTTTCCTCGACCCATTTTATCTTCATTTCTTCTACTTTTAATGTTTTCCATCGATCAAGGAACTCCCAATCTTTGGAATGCGGAAATATATGCTTCGTTTGCTCAAGGAAGGTGTTGTACTCTCCGTGCAGCTGATCTACATAATCATCTACATCCTCAGAAATCACGCGAATCGAATCTTCTCCGCATGTACGGATGTGGTGAGCCAGGTATTTGAAGGACTCGATCATGTCAAAGTTCCCCCAGCCCCAGGCCTGTTCGCCGAAAACTCCCCCCCGGGTTCGGCATTTTAGGCAGGTGAAGTAATAGTATGTAGGCATATCTGTTCCCCTATCTCCCCTATTTTGTCTCTCTTTTGGTATCGGTTGAGGAAGCGAAGCAATTTATGTTACATTCGAACCTATTTTTTGAAACTTCTCACGCAATTTGTTCACAATTTAATTTCTATTATTTAGTGTAAGTTAAATCACAAAAGGTGGCTCCCCCTAAAATTTTCAGGAAGCCACTCTTCATTATACTCCTTTTATGGCAATAAGAGGGTTACATTTTGCGACGACAGATGCAAGATTTGCTCCCACAACCGAATCGATGATTTGATCTACATCTTTATAGGCTTGCGGGCATTCATCTAGGATGGAAGCGAGCGAACGGTGATTCACCATGATCTCGTCTTCCTGTCCTACGCGCATTGCCTGCTCGAATTGATCGATGGTCACAAGCTCCTTCGTTGCTTTGCGGGAACGAACACGCCCTGCACCATGACAGATCGAATAAAAGTTTTTGGCTCCGACGTCCGATCCGACCATGATATAGGACGATGTTCCCATAGAACCTGGGATCAAAGCTGGATGTCCTGTTTCACGATAAGCCTTCGGATTTTGGAAATGGCCTGCTGGCAACGCCTTCGTCGCTCCTTTGCGGTGGACGAGCATCGGTGTGTTACGATGGAATTCTTTCAAGGCGTAATTATGCATCAAATCATACAGGACTGGTGTACGCATCTCGCTACCGAAAACATCGCGAAACGCCTGCTCAACAGAAAATCCGATCATATGCCGATTCGTTACCGCAAAGTTCAGCGCGGAGTACATCAAATTCAAATACTGTTGCCCCTCCTCGCTTTGAATCGGAGCATATACCAGGCTCGGCTCGGGATTATGAATCCCCCATTTGTACATGGCTTCCTTGAAGCTTTTGGTGTAATCACGCCCTAGCATTGCCCCCCACGCCCGCGAACCGGAATGAATCATGATGACGACCTGACCATCGAACAGTCCCCACGCTTTCGCAATCTCCCTGTTCTCCTCCGCGATCTCGATATGCTGGATTTCAATAAAGTGGTTACCGCCCCCCAATGTTCCCAACTGGCCCCACCCACGACTCCAAGATTTTTGCGGTATTTGCTCCAGGAAGGAATGGTCGAATTCAAATGTGTACTTTTCCACATGCGAGAAAGAACGGCTTAGCATGTCGGGCGCTTCTTCTGTATCCGGAATGTAGTTGCTAGGGAGTCCTTTTAAGCCATGCTTCACTACTTCCTCCAAGCGAATATCTGTAAAATGCGTATTTCCCCGTTCGTTTGTCGGGACGTACGCTTCGATCGCTTCAATCAGTGCACGTTTAAGGCTCTTGTCTTTGAGGTCGTCTCGATGCAAGGGAGTCAGATGCACACGCATTCCACATCCAATGTCTGATCCGACGATGGAAGGCGAGACAAATCCATCGGCAAGATTCCAAACCGCTGTCGTCCCAATGCAGGTCCCAACGCCCACATGCGCATCGGGCGTATACGAAAAATAAACATTTCGCGGAATACGCAAATTATTGTCTGCCATTTGATATACGCGTTCACCGAAGCTCGCAAAGACTTCGTCATTCGCAAAAACGTGCACATCTCCATTCTCCAGCTTTATTTCACGATGGTTGTTTCCATGCAAGATTGTTTTCATCATCCATTTCTCCTGTCTCTCACAGCCTGCGCTGTTTTTCATACCCTTATTTTCCATCCGTGCATGTGGTTTGAACATGGTAAAAGTATTACGAACCTCTTTTTATCATTGACTTCTCTTCAGCCTCTTCGTAATATGAGGACTAATTTGGAAATAAATGACGAATGAATAAGGATGAATGTAATGGCACGCGAAAGCTTTGACAAAGAGCTGCAATTGCTCCGTCTCCTGTTTTTGACCGCTGGTGCCTACAATCGGCAGCAGTTAGCCGAGCGGCTCGGGATCTCCGTTCATACGCTTGATAAAACGATAAAAAAGCTGAAGGACATCCAATCGACCTTTTATCAGCATGTCGGCGATGAGGAGAAAAAAGAGTATTACGCGCAGCTTCGTTACAACTATTTTGAGGTGACGGACAATTTCTTGATGTTTTTGTATCATGCAAAATCATTGAAGGATTCGGAAGTAGAGCGACTGTCGCACATCTTGGAAAAGCTCAGACAACAGCCTCTCTCCATTAAAGACTTGCTGGATACGTTTGTGGATACAGAGCCCGATGAAAAAACGATTCGCCAAGACATGAAATACCTCGAAGAAATTGGCGTGATAAAAAATAGTAGTGAAGTCAGACCGTACGTTTATCAATTCGATGGTGAGCTACTAGACTCGCTGACGGACGACGAGCTATTAGATCTGTATGATTTCATCGACTTCATGGCCAATACACAGCTGCCGGCCGTCCCTGGTTATCTCCTGCAAGAAAAAGTGAAGCGTTATCTCAAATATCGCTTGAAGCTAACCGATGCATCTGCGTTTTTATACAAATATCATTTTGTCTCACGTATTCTCGATGAATATCAAGCTTTGCTTCTTACGGAAGCTATTCGTCAGCGAAAAATCGTTGAATTTCACTACTACACGCCCAAACGTCGAAAGTTTTACGATTCCCAAAATACAAATCCGGCCTTCCAACGGGATTCATCCGGACGACATCAAAAGGTGATTCCACTCCGGGTTATTTTTGATCATCAATACGGCAGATGGTACTTGCTGGCACAAGGGTGCGGCAATGGTCCGCTGCGCAAATACCGTGTGGAAGGTATGACCAAGCTCGTAACAGGCAATTCCGTTACGCCGGAAATCTTCTCTTCCTTACAAGCAAGTGCGGATGAGCGCATTGCCCATAGTTGGCTGATTGATACCGGAAAACTCGTAACCGTACGCCTTCGCTTTTTTCAGCCTCGCAACACGCCTCATTCCTTTATCCAAGAGCGAGTAGAGGCACAAGGACAATGGGGGATTGTGACAGAAGAATCACGGGAGAGCTTTGTGTACGAGATAAACGTGAACAGCACGATGGAAATTACCCCGTGGATTCGCAGCTTCGGTTCAAGCGTCGAAGTTCTTGAACCGCTGTTTCTTCGCAAGCAATTCCAAAAAGAATGGGAGGAGCTGCTCGCCTACTATGAATCTGTTTGATAAGATACATAATTACCAGCTAGTGACGCGGCTGGATGAAGCAGGTGTTTATCCGGTAACTTCACACGAAAAAGCGTGGCTCGCCCTGATGTTGGCGAATCCGTCTGCGGCAGAAATTTTCGAGCCCGCTACACTCGATAAGCTTCGCCGTTTGACACACATACCAGAAAGTGAATCGACCGAACAAGAACGATTCGTGGAAAAAGCGCAAACACAGGCCAAACAACTCTGGAGTCCACTCGTGCGCACCCTGCGACGAATCATACTTGGCAAGAATCACATAAAAATAACCGCAGCCACGAACAAAGGCCCGGTTTTTCGCAATCAACGAGGGGTTCCCTACAAGCTGGAATATTCACTTGCCAAGAAGGCCTGGTACCTGATCTGGCTGAACATGTCTTCCAATCGCCTGATCACGACTCCGCTGCATCTCATTCGCTCCGTCGATGAGCTTCACATAGAAGATGTATGGTATGACAGTTTTTTACCGACCATTTCGGAACAGATCCAACAGCGCAAGCAGATGGCAAAAATTGTGATCATCCGTCGTTACAACGCTGAGCTCCAGCGCATCTTGTACGCCTTTTCCTGCTTTGACAAAGAGGTCGCTTTTGATCCAGAATCGCAGGTGTATACGATCACCCTGCACTTTCTATCTGACGAACAGGAGTTTATTTTATCGCGCATTCGTTTTCTCGGCCTGCGGGTAAAAGTAGTAGAAAACGATCAACTCAAACAGCGAATGGCAGAGTCGGCAATGAACGCCTTGGCAAGATATACTGAATCTCCACTTTGATTGTCCCAAAAAATCAGGAAATCATACCCTATTCGATTTCCTGCATTTCCCTTATTATAGTTCAGGTGAGATAGTAGCTAATCCAAGTCAGAGGTAGAAATGATGAAAACAACATGTAAAAAAGCGTCTCTCATATGTGGGCTATGGCTTAGTCTGTCATGGCCGTTTATTACGGAGCCGACGCAAGCAGCAAGTGTCATCCAGGCAAAAGTGATCGCAACCTCTCTGAACGTTCGCAGTGAACCAGCCCCCAATGCTTCTGTTGTCGCTACCGTGCCATATGGAGCGGTCGTGACGATTACCGATGAAGCATACGGTTGGGCAAAAATTAGATACAATCAAAAGGTAGGCTGGGTCGCGGGATATTACTTGCAAAAAGGTGCGGTAACGAGTGCGGGTTCAGCTTCTTCCCCAGCCAATACAACCACTGTCAAAAGCAAGCAAGGCACCGTTTTGGCCGATTCGCTTCGAATGCGAAAAGGACCAAGCACGAGCCATGAGATTATCCTTTCGCTGCCCAGAGGAACCCGTGTAGACATTTTGCAAAAGCAAGCAGACTGGATCCAAGCGAGAACTTCCAACGGACAAACAGGCTGGGTGTCTGCGACGTATATTGGCGATGCCAAGTCCAGCGCTCCGGTGTCCAAAAGCTCCAAAACGCCAGGCTTAAAAGGGAAAGTCATCGTCATCGACCCGGGACATGGTGGTTCTGATATCGGGACACAGGGAACGAAGTGGAATAGTATGGAAAAAACGTTGAATTACAAAACGTCCATGCTGCTCGCCAGCAAACTGCGACAACGCGGTGCGCAAGTCTTCATGACGAGGACCAGTGACACAGAAAAGCCTTCGCTATCGCAGCGTGTCGCTTTTAGCGAATCCAAGGCGGCAGATGCCTTCATCAGCATCCATTACAATTCTTCTCCGAAGCCAAATAGCGGGACACTTACGTTTTATTATTCGCAAGACAAAGATGAGCCGTTAGCTCGAGCGATTGAGACTCGCTTGGGTGGTGGCATCGGCTTAAGAAGCAACGGCATTTCATTCGGCAATTATCACGTCCTGCGCGAAAATAGTGATCCATCCGTCTTAATTGAGCTTGGCTTCCTATCGAATCCAAAGGATGAAGGCATTGTTCGTACATCGTCCTATCAGGACAAAGCTGCGCAGGCGATTACGGAAGCACTAGCTGATTACTTCGGTCGATAATCGTACGGCTGGACACTGTAGAAGAACAGCCTCCGCTCGAATTTTCCTTTGGCACCAATGATCTGATACCAGGTCTCTCCGATCAAAAGGTCGGTTGCGAAATCTTTCTCCAGCAGATTGGTGATCATCTCCATGACCGCTTTCTCATTGTCTTTTTGGATTTTCAACGACAAGGCCAGGACGAAATACGCCTGGTCTTCTTCCATTTCCAACAAATGCAGACGGGCTGTACCACGGCGTTTGGCGTTGAAACCATCGATCACATTTGACAGGCCCTTTTTTGCCTGCACTTTATACTTTGTCGCTTCCCTCCAGGAGGAAATAACCGCATCGTACAACGAAAACGTCAGGATGAAATGGCTGGCGTAATCCTTCGGGTCAAAAGGCTCCGGTCCCATCTGCTTCTCATCCGCTGGTATGACAACGAATGCTTTGTAGTTGCTAAAAAACGGATCGCTCATGGCAGGTCCTTTCCATCGATAGTATCTGTGTTGGTTAGTATCCACTAGGAAAGCAGGATATTATGTACAAAAACGGTCATAAACGTTCAAAAGGCCAAGTCGACATGAAAACCGACTTGGCCTTTTGCTTGCTTTTGTATAGGCATGTTTTTCAACTGAATATCTACTCATTACCGGTGGGTCATCGAGACACTTCCATGCCCGTGCTCCTCTTCCATGACCTCCATTCCTGCACCATGATTGACGGTCCAGGTGATGACTTGGCTGGAAATGACAACGGCCAAAATGGTATACATCATCTCTTTCATTGGTACGAACCAGAACGACATGCAAAGCACAATGACGTCCAGTAAAAGAAAGACCGTACCAATGGACAATCCCGTGTACTTACTGATCAACAGGGAGAAAATATCGTCTCCACCTGTCGCAGCTCCATAGCGCAGAACCAATCCGGTACCCAGTCCGGTCAGTACACCGGCCAAGACAGACGCCAGCGGCATCATTCTGCTCATATCCATGACAATCGGTGAAAATCGTTCAAACAAATCGTAAAATACGGTAAAAGCAAGTGATGCAAAAATCGTGTCCCAAATGAACTGGCGGCCTCTTACTAACCAGGCAACCAAAAACAGTGGGATATCCAACAAAAGCATCACCATCGCTGGCGACAAGTCAAAGGCGTATTTCGCCAATAACCCCAAGCCAACAAACCCACCTTCAGACAAATGGTTCTGAAAGTTAATGTGATAATACGCAAAAGCAAGTAAACAAGCTCCAAACAAAATCATACTGTAACGCTTAGATAACTGCAGCGCTCTCCTCATCACGGTTTCCTCGCATTTTTGTCGGTTTAGGCACAGACGACCAACCGACTACCGAGGAACATCGAAAGTATAAGTCGCTACTCATACAAAGGGCCTCGCTTTCGTAGTAGGTTAGTCGCCTTCAGTGACGATCGACTACTACGAAGCTAGATGTAGGAGAGGTCAAAACGTTTCCAGATCGTCCTATGGGGACGCATGGTATCCTGATCCCTTCCATGGCTTTTCTTGTATTATATCACAAAAAAGGTGAAAAGACGATTCGAAACCGTCTTTTCACCGAGTTAAAATCGGAAAGCTTGTCCTTTTAGCTCAACTGGAATCCCTGCTGTGACAAGAAAAACTTGATTGGCAACGGCTGCGACACGTTGATTCATCAAGCCCGCCAAGTCACGGAACTTACGGCCCAACGGGTTTTGCGGGACGAGTCCATCGCCTACTTCGTTTGTCACCAGTAAAACTGTCCCTGGGTAGTCTTTTAGCTTTTTGACCAGCCTATCCACCTGCTGGAGCACTTGCTCAAACGTCTGCTCCACTCCATCATGCAACAGCCAATTGGACAGCCAAAGGATCAAGCAATCAACCAAAATCACTGTCTGCTGTTCTTGTATGTTTTTTTGTGCCCCGAGCTTCGCGAGCCACTCTGTCAATGCTTTCGGCTCCTCGATCGTTTGCCAAGGGAAGCCAGACTGCAAGCGGCGGTCTCGATGGTGCAAGATCCGCTCTTCCATTTCCTCATCCGTGATTTGTGCGGTCGCAATGTAAACACCCGAGGAGCCCAAATGAGCCGCGTATTTTTCGGCAAACGTGCTTTTTCCGCTGCGTGCTCCGCCTGTAATCAGTACGATCATGCTTCTTTCTCCTTAAACAACCTCTTATACTTGCGATTGCAAAATAATTTGCGGCAAATGATGAACAGGATGCTCCATGACAATCGGTCTGGTTCCGTATACAGCCTCTATTCTGTCACTTTGCAAGATGTCTTTTGGTGCGCCAACGCTTATCTGCTTTCCTCTGTGCAGCATCAAAATACGATCGCAGTATAGGGAGGCTAGATTCAGATCGTGCAGCACAGCGATGACCGTCACCTGCGTCGTCTTTTGCCATTTTCGCACGATGTCCATGAGTTGAATCTGGTACCCGATATCAAGGTAGGTCGTGGGTTCATCGAGCAACAGCACCTGAGGTCTTTGGATCAATGCCTTCCCCAAAGCTACCCGCTGCTTTTCCCCACCACTCAACTGATCCAGTGTGCGCTCTTCCAAATGTTCAAGACCGAGCATCTGTACGATTTCATCAATGAGCGATGCGACATCCTGCTTCTCTTCCCCTAGCCAATTTTGGTAAGGAAAGCGCCCCATTTCCAACACCTCTCGGACACGAAAGCCGACTGGCGGCAGACCCTCTTGCTCCAGAACAGCCAGTATTTTGGCAAGCTCTTTGCGTGGATAGGAATGAAGCTTTTTCTCTTGAAGCAAAATGTCTCCTGCATCTGCCTTAATGACACCTGAAATCATTTTCAGCAAGGTAGATTTTCCGCTTCCATTTGGTCCGATGATGCCAAAAAATTCTCCCTTGTCCACGCAAAAATCGATGCCGTGCAAAACAGGCGTATCCTGATACGATTTTTGCAAGTTGCGCACATTGATCATTGCAAACGTTACCTCTTCCTAAAGCGTTTATTTTGCTTCAATAAATAGGCGAAAAACGGTGCTCCCAGAAATGCTGTCACGACACCGAGCGGGATTTCTGTTGGACTCAGCAACATTCTGGCAAGAGTGTCGGCCCACAGCACGTAAATACCACCGCAGATCGCAGACATCGGCAGTAAAATACGATGGTCAGGACCAACCAGCAATCGAACGAGATGCGGTACCACCAGGCCAACGAACCCAATAATTCCCGCGATAGAAACCGCCGCTGCAGTCAGGAGGGTCGAAACGACCAGAACCACTAACTTCGTTCGATCCACATGGACGCCGAGATGCGCAGCCTGCCGCTCCCCCAACGCAAATAGGTTTAAGGAACGCGCATAGCTCACAAGCACCATTCCACCTATGACCAAGTACGGAATCAAGACGTACGTAAAGGCCCACCCTCGAAATGACAGGCTGCCCATAAGCCAGAACACGATCTCATTTACCGTCTGGTCGGATAGCGACACCATAAACGAAACGAGCGAGCCGAGAAAAGCCTGCACCACGACACCAGACAAAATCAGGGTCTCCGTTTGCAGCTTTCCTTGCGTATTCGCGAGTCCGAGTACGATCCATAAACTGAGCAATCCTGTAAGAAAAGCGACGACAGGCGTGCTCCATGCACCCAAAAAGGTGATTTGCAAGCCAAAAAGGATCAAGAAGGCTGCTCCGACAGCAGAACCCGATGCCACGCCCATCGTAAACGGATCTGCAAGCGGATTGCGCAAAACGCCCTGAAAGCCCGCTCCCGCAAGTGACAAGCAGGCGCCAATCAAGACAGCCAATACAACGCGTGGAAAACGAACCTTCATGACAATTTGCTCAGATGACTCCGGCCACGTTACGGTGATCCACTCAGACAAGCCAGGGATTTGATGGAGCAGGATGAGCCATACTTGCGAAATGGGGAGTTGTGCCGCCCCCATCGAGATGCTGATAACTATTGATGCCAGAAGGACGAGACAACTAACTCCTCCCCATATGAACAATCGTTTCTTCATTTTATTTCACCAAGTCAGGGTAAATCGCCTTGGCTACTTCGATTAAGCCTTGTGTAATACGCGGACCAGGGCGAGACAAAATATTTTGGTCCATGCCAAAGATTTGTTTTTCACGGATCGCCTTCATTTTATCCCAGCCATTGCGACTCGCGATCATATCCTCTAGCTTGATGCCCGTCTTTTCATCGGTAATTCCGCTCGCATACAAAATGACGTCTGGATCGTTTTGCAAAATCTTTTCTTCACTGATCGGATTCCACCCTTCGGTGTCGGAAGCAATGTTTGTTGCTCCAGCCAGCGTGATGAGTTCATCCATGAATTCGCCTTTTCCGACTGTCCAGCCTGGGGAAAATTCCAGATATACCTTTTTCTTCTCTTCCGGTTTTACATTTTTCACTGCTTCTTGAACGTACGCGATGTCTTTCTTCATTTGCGCGACGACTTTTTCGGCTTGTTCCTGTGTGTTCGTGATAACTCCCATCGCCAAAACATTGTTTAGGATGTCATCCATCTTTGTCGGATGGGTAATATAGACTGGCATTCCGAGAGATTTGAGCTTGTCAGCCACTGGCTTTTCCATCGAAATCCCACCGACGACCATATCCGGCGTTTGAGCGAGAATGGCTTCTTCATTTGGTTTGACAACTCCGCCAATTTTCGGTTTTGCCTTCGCCGCATCTGGATAATCATCATAGTCTGAGACAGCTACGATCCGATCTTCCAAGCCTAATGCGAACAAAATCTCTGTCTCGGCAGGTGATGTAGAGACGATTCGCTCAGGAGCTTTTGCAAAGGTTACTTCTTTTCCTGTTGCATCCTTGACGGTCAATGGATACGTTGTTTGTTTTGCAGGTTGCTCGGCCGTATTCTCTTGCGGTGCTGTCTGCGGTGCGCTTGTTTGTCCCCCTGGTGCTGGCTGGCTGTTATCGTTACCCGCACAACCTGCGAGGCTAGCCGCAACTAGTAGTGGGATCATGAATCGCAATGAACGTTTCATATGTAGAACTTCCTTTCTGCATGTCTGATTGACTGTTCCTTCCAATAAAAAAATCGACCCTTGCTTCCATTCGGAAATCAAAGGGTCGGCACCTCAGGGCAAACAGACAGGATGGTCTGCTTCCTGAAATAGGCCGATCCTTTCCGCGAAGGCAACAGGCACTAAAACAAACAGGCAGGTCTCCTGGCTTACGGCTGAGGAACGAGCCGATTTACAGTGGCGGGACCGCGTCGGATTTTCACCGACTTCCCTTTTCACCCGATCTTTTCGTTAAAAAGACGAGGCACCTATTTGCTGTTACGTTTGAAATTGTCACAGTCCATGACTCATCCTACATCATAGCATTCCTTGGATGAAAAAAGAATGACAAACACATAAGCCAATACTTTCTTGCCTGCTAAAAATGAAAAACGCCTGAACAAAAGGTTCAGGCAAATGTAAAGCTTTTGGCAGGCTATTTCCCTCGTTTGTCCAAATAATCGAGAATGCCCATGGAGCATACTTGTAAATCGAGCTTGAGTACTTCGAATACTTCGTGGTCACTGCTGATTCCTTGTGACTGTAGATGATCCGAAACTCGTTCAAATAACGTAAGAGACAGCTCATCGTATGATTGTCCAGCAACAAGCGCTGTCTTTCCTTCCGCCACAAACACGGGGAGCCACTCGCGTATTTGGCGGTACACGTCATCTACCTGCTCTGACATCCCAAAATGACCAAAGTAAATGCGACTCAGCTTGTGCGCTTCAAAACGGCTTAGAGACGCTAACATGGCATCCGGGTCAAACTGATTCGGCGAAGTAGATGGCAGCACGAGGTGTATGCCATCCTTTTTAAGCTGTGGATAGAGTACACCTGCCGTATCACCTGTGAACATGCCGCGGCTTACTGGATCGTAGATGCTGAAGTGATGATTGGCATGCCCTGGCGAATCCAGAAACTCCAATACGCAATTCTCTCCGATCTTTAGTGTATCTCCATCCCCACGAATCAAAATCCGTTCCTCGAGAACAGCCTCAATCGGATCAAACAATCGATCAAAATCATCATGATACACCGCTCTCGCGCCTGCGATCAGTCGGCTCGGATCTATGAGATGACGTGCACCTTTCGGGTGGACAACGACCTTTGCGTTCGGACAATCCTTCAGAAACAGTCCTACTCCTCCTGCATGATCCAAGTGAATGTGCGTCACGATGATGTATTTGACTTGTTCCGGCTTATAACCGAGCTTGGCGAGACCGGCCTTGATGTATGGGACGGAGGGGCTTGGTCCTGTTTCTACCAATGTGAGCTCCTCTTCCGCGATCACATACGTCCCCGTGCGTTCCGCCCAGCCCATATCGAAACCGTCTATTAAATGGATGCGTTCCCCTAAGTAAATTGGCTCTGTTGCTTGCATGTAAATACTCCTCCTTGTCAAAAGTCTCGCGTTGCCATTGTGTTGGAATATTTACACTTTACCATCTATTTTGTAGGGATTGGGGATGAATCACACAAATTCTTCATATTTTCATGATAATATGAGGGCAGCAAAATCGATTCCATTATCTGGAGGGGTGCAAAAATGGGTCAACTTTTTTCTGAATTACGACCTGAGCATGAGAAATTTATCAAGAAGCAACGGATGTTCTTTGTTGCCTCTGCTCCAATGGACACAAATGGTCACGTGAATCTTTCACCGAAAGGGTACGATTCTTTTCGCATAGTATCGCCTACCGAGGTCGCCTATTTAGACCTGACTGGAAGTGGAAACGAAACCAGCGCTCATCTGCAGGAAAATGGCAGGATTACTCTC
This sequence comes from Brevibacillus sp. HB1.2, assembly GCF_013332495.1. Taxonomy (NCBI): domain Bacteria; kingdom Bacillati; phylum Bacillota; class Bacilli; order Caryophanales; family Paenibacillaceae; genus Brevibacillus; species Brevibacillus sp. HB1.2. The sequence goes on from NZ_JABMIU010000002.1 coordinate 482,637, forward strand.
ATGTTCTGTGCGTTTGAAGGCCCCCCTCTCATCATGCGCCTATTCGGCAAAGGAACGGTTATTCTCCCAGATACGCCTCGGTGGAATGAGCTCGTAAAAGACTTTCCGCTTCTGCCCGGCGCTCGTCAAATCATTACCGTCAACATACAGGAAGTAAAGACCTCTTGCGGCTGGGCTATCCCTTTCTATTCCTATTCAAAAGAACGCGACACCCTTCAGAAATGGACCTTGGCGAAAGACGAGCAAGAACTGCTTGATTATCAAAAGGAAAACAACGTAGTAAGCATGGATGGATTGCCAACCCCATTGGGGCAAAAGCTTTTTCCCGCAGTAGGTGGGGATAACTAAAAGGAAAACGAAAAGAAGCTGCCCTCTCGCAGCTTCTTTTTTTAAATCTCTTTACTTACTCGTATAAATGACCACTGCATCTTTGAGAAACTCGGCAACACCAGGCTGTTCCTTGTCGTAATAGGCCGTGAAGCGCGGGTCTTCGACGTACATCTGGGCAACACCTGCGTGCGCATCTTTGCTGTAGCTGTCCCAATAAAAGCTCAGCCATTGACGGTGAAGATCCGCTGCTTTTTGCGCCAATTCATGAGCAGGATCACCTGTCGCAAAAGCCTGTACCAACGTCTCATGCAGTTCTTCATTCAACTTTTCAAGTGCAGCGTACTCCTGCTCGGTCATTCCTTTGATTTTCAGATTGGATTTGTCAACCTGGTCACTTCCATATTTTGAGCGAATTTCTTCTCCGTACTGGGCCTCGTTGTCGTCAATCAACTTTTGCTTGAAGCCTTCAAATTTTTGTTTGTCACTCATCGTTTTGGTCCCCTCTCTTTGTGCTAATGTCAAATCGACATTGGCGATTAACGCATCCAATTGCGTTCGTCTTTCCAGGAGCTTCTCGCGGTGCTCCCGCAGTGCCCGTTCAGCATCAAAGGTTGGTGAATCCAGGATCTCCCTAATTTCCTCCAAGCTCACCCCCAGCTCGCGGTAAAAAAGGATTTGCTGCAATCGATCAACCTCTTGCTGTCCGTAAATGCGATACCCTGACGAATTGACTCTCGCCGGCTTGAGAAGGTCAATTTCATCGTAGTATCGGAGCGTCCGGGTGCTGACACCTGCCAGGAGTCCTAGCTTTTGCACCGTATATTCCATGTTCATTCCTCCTGACAAATTGATCGTACACATTTACGGACCGTCAATGTCAAACACATTTTCATCAAAAAATTAGCGTTACTCTATTTTCATAATTTGCTAAAATATAGTGAAAGCCATACAAGGGGGGATTTCAATGCTCTATGTCTTCGGCTTCATTGTAGCGGTACTCGGTGCCGGATGGGGATTAACAGGTCTGCTTAGTCTCAAAGCGAGAGATAAACATGCCATCACCCATTACAGTGACGATGCTTATAACCAGCAAACCTTGTTCCAGATGCACAACAACCCTGACCAAGGCATGTAAAATAAAAAATGGCTGCCCGCAACTTGTGCATGGGCAGCCATCTTTGTTTCTTACAGAGCTTGGAATGTATCAGTCAATACCGGTACGATTTGCTTCTTACGGGAGACAACGCCCTTCAGAACAGCTTTGTTGTCCACCAATGTTACTTGGTACGCTTTTTCTACTGCTTGAGTTGCGCTGCCGAGAGCGATCGCAACAGAGTCGTTGTTCAAGATATCCGTTACAACAAACACGAACAAATCCAAACCTTTTTCAGCGATGTTTGCATTCATAGCTGCTTCCAGTTCGCTTTGGCGTGCGAGTACATCATTTACATCCACTGCATTTACTTGTGCGATTTCTACCTTCGCATTACCCATTTGGAACTCTTTTGCATCCAACGTGAGCAGTTGTGCGATTGTTTTGTCGCTCAGGTCTGCTCCCGCTTTGAGCATGTCCAGACCGTATGCTTGCAAATCAACACCCGCGATTTCAGCCAGCTCGTGTGCAGCAGCTACATCTTGCTCCGTGCAAGTTGGAGATTTCAACAGCAACGTATCCGAAATGATAGCAGAAAGCATCAAGCCTGCCATCTCTTTTGGAATGTCCACGCCGTTTTCTTTGTACATTTTCTTCAAAATGGTTGTGGTGCATCCAACAGGCTCTGCACGGAAGTAGAGAGGATTGCTCGTCTCAAAGTTCGCAATACGGTGATGGTCGATCACTTCTACCACTTGCACTTGCTCAATATCATTCGCGCTTTGTTGGCGCTCGTTGTGGTCTACAAGGATGACTTCATTTACTTCATTCGCCACTGTTTCTACGAGGCGTGGCTCTTTTACTTGGAAGTAATTCAACACAAATGCTGTTTCGCTGCTGATTACACCCAGGCGAACAGGCTCTACATTCGCGCCCAATTTTGTTTTCAAGTCAGCATACACAAGTGCTGAACAAATGGAATCTGTGTCTGGATTTTTATGACCGAAGATTAATTTTTTTTCCATCATCCATACTCCTTAATCGTAATTTGGCGTCAAAATTATACCATAGCTTAGAGGATATGCCCAAGATACATTATAGGTTCAAATTGGATCGTTGGAAATAAGGTTTTGAAGATCATTCGAAAATAAATGGGAGGCGAAGTGAAATGAGAGTGATTGGATACACCTGTGCAATTCATCCGAGGTAATGGTGATCGTGAAGTCGTACTCACTTTTGACGGTGAGGCTCTGACCTTGGAAATGTCCGATTCTGTGCGGGAAATCACGTCATGGGTTGCGGAGCAATTGAGCCGCTCTCATCGTGACTTTCTGGTGCAACTCCCACTTACCTACACGTTAATACGAGAGGATTACGAGGACGTCCTTTTCTGCCACGCCATTCCCACCAATGATGAAGATATTTTCACTCCCCGTACATCAGATTCAGTCGTTGCCACTTACTTTGAGGGGACACAGCAGCGAACAGTCATCTGTGGTCATACACATGTCCAATTTGAACGTCGCCTTGGCGATTTACGTATTCTCAATGCTGGAAGTGTGGGCATGCCGTTTGCCGACAAACCAGGTGCATACTGGTTACTGCTTGATGGTGATAGCTACGAACATCGCTTTACACCCTATGACGTAGAGGCAGCCGCAAAACAAATCGCTTCCACAAACTATCCGCAAGCCCAGCAATTTTCCGAAGAGAATGTCCGAAAGATACCTACGGCTCAAGAAGCAATGGAATTTTTAGAAGCCCTGGCACAAAAAAACCGACCCTTTACAGATTAATGGGTCGGTTGAGAAAGATAGCGGAATCGATTAATCGTCCCAGTCTACATCCAGTACAGCACCTGTTGTAGCGGAAATCTCCAAATCTACTTCCTGTCCTTTAGCCGTTTTCACTTCCACTTCATACACATAGTGGTTATCGTCTTCATCCAGCTTGATGGATTTGATGGTGCCGCTCACTTTAGCCAAAGCGATTTTTTTCGCTTGCTCTACACTGATTTTCACTTGTTGTTTGTTCCACTGATCGTCGTTGTCGTCATCATGATCATCGTCGTAATCGTGGTCAACTGTTTGCCACACCTCACCAGTCATCGCATCGACGTATACGTCAAATTCTTGGTGATTGTTTTTGATCTCTGCTTTGTATACGAGAAAACCGTCCTCGTCATCCAATTTCCATTCAGTAATAACGCCAGACTGTGCCTCCCGAACTTTTTTCAGTGCTTTTTCAGGCGTGATGCGCACGAGCTTCGCCCAGTTGTGTTTCACATCATCGTCGATTTGCAGGTAGACGGTAGAAGTGTTCTTTTGCGGTACGCTGTAATATTGATTGCTATGTGCAAAGGCTGTTACGCTGAGGCTCCCTACAATCAGTGCTCCTACCATGGTCATGACTACTTTTTTCATATGATCTCGCTCCTTTTTGCGACTGGTTTTGTTTGATCTCCTTTATCATAAAAAGGACAGATGAAGGAAAAAAAAGAGAGAGATTAGAAATTGATGAGAAAATAGATGAGACCTCTCACAGAATTCATGATTGCCGGTGAGCCACAGCGATTAACAAAAAGAGCGAGTGTTTTCTACTAGCAAAAACGATCCATTTCGGCTGTAAATCGACGCAGATGGAACACCCGCGCTTTTGCGTGCTTTCCGCTTTTATCCGTATAATAAAAGCAATCGAGAGGTCAACAGCCGACTCGATGACATACGAAAGAGAGCGTGAATGGCAGTGTAATACATATCGTTTCTAACTACTTTCAATTTTTCTTACATGAGAAGGAGAAACGATTTTTCCGTGGAATCACCACTTTTGAAAAACATCTTTTTTTGAATCTATTTTATCGTCACCATGCAAACGGTCGTCATGTCCGTTATGACCTTGGAAGTGAAAAACCCAGCACGTATCCAATTGACTACACAAGCAACCCAAGCTATCTCTTATGCCTATACGGAATCAGACAATCGGAAATGAAAAAAAGCACTCTACTAATCTTGTAGAGTGCTTCTTATATTGTTTAGAGAAAATAAAGTATTAGACTGGCCTGGTTTATTGAGCTATCTATCGTATCCATAAATCGTTTATTGATGACTGATACATCATTTCAGGCCTCTTATTCACGAACCAAAATTATTATTCATTCCGAAGAATCTTTCTGTATTCAACACCGTGAATATGTATAAGTATTTTTCGCTTTTCTAATCCTTCAAAAAAATTCAACATATCACCAAATGGATTTTCAAAATATTGAATTAAGTGTTTAAAATTCTCAGTTGTTTTCAAGAAGTCATAAAAAAAGGAGGGATCCACATTTCCAATATCGTCTGTATTCCCGAGGGAAACCTCCAGTTTTTGTCCAGTATCTAAGTTTTCAAACATGCAATGCTCTCCATGAACATCAAAGTACCAATTACCGGTTAAATGTTCTTCATCGTTTAGTAATTCCGCATTTGAAAGTAAGTAGTAACTTCCTTTTATTATCTCTGATTTTTCAGGCTGGTTCGTTTCCAATATTAATTTGTCAATGAGTTCTTGCGCAATTACTTTATAAGCGTCCATTGCGGCCAATAATTCATCCACCGTTTCTTTAGTTAGCGAGTTCATAAATTACCGCCTTCTATGCTATTTATATTTTTCAGTTAACGTTTTCTTTAAAGCGTTTCTTAACAACTCACCCTGCCAATATGCTTCCTTGCAATTTCGTAGAACGTTCTGTTATTCAGGACGTCCGACGTACAAAAGATATATCCAACTTGATCCGCACCTTTGCCAAAAACTCTGCCAGTCCCAAGGTCTGCAAGCCTGCATTGTGAACTTAGTGTTATGTGGGGTTTCGGGCCTTTTTTCACTTTTCAAACTGGCGTAGTGGTTGTCCGACTATCTCTGAGTATTACTTCAAGAACATGCATTCAGGAAACTTATTGAGCTATCCTGCTCGTGAGCAAAGGCTGCCGATCGTTCGCGGGTGTTACTACTATCGAAGGTGGTAAGCCTTATGTGTACTTTAAAGAAAAAGAGTTTTGATAAAATTTTGCACCCTCATCAGCATGTTCTCCTGCTTCATTTTTACCGCCAACCCCATTCCAAACCACGCTATCCTGCCGTTGAATAACTGGCGCCAGTCTAACACTTTATTTTTACGGAACATATATGTTTACGATAAACCATTCATTGAAAAAGGAGTAAAAGGGAAAGATTCACTTGCAAAAGCACTGGAGCAAAAGGCGCTTGTATGGAATGATTCTCAGAATGAGCAGTAGTAAATTTCTATTTTCCGAGATTGTTCTTAATGGCTTCCAATCCAGCGATTTCTCCCAGGAAGAACGTATCGCCCGCGAGTGTATCCATCGTGTAAACATGGTTGTTTTTCACTGCTTTGAGGTTTTTCCAGACAGGATGATCCTTCCAGATATGAATCAACCCTTCCGGCTCCTCTGCTTTCGCCGAACGACGGTTCTCAGCAATAAAGATATGATCAGGAGCGAGCTCACTCAACGCCTCAATTCCGATACGCCCCCCAATCTTGCCATCCTCGGGCAATCCTGCTATCGGTGTTAGTCCCACTTCCTCATAGTAAATCGGAAAGTTTTTGGGATGCATCACTGTAAAATCCTTACCATTGGAAACGAGGAATAGCGCCGTTTCTCCTTTATGCTTGTCTGCTGCTGCTTTTGCTTCGTTTTTCAGCTGATCAAAATCGGCCAAAACTTGCTTCGCCTTTTCTTCTTTGCCAATCACTTCAGCTATTTTCATGAGCCGGGTGGGTGCATCCACTGAGAAATCAATGACGATGGAATTAGCCATTTTGTTGAATTCCTCATATCTGGAGCCTTTTCCGGTGCTTGTCATGACAATAGCCTCTGGGTCCATCTCCAACAAGGTCTCCAAATTCGTTTTTCCCCCCAAATCCTTCACCGTTTTCCCTTCTGCATACTTCGCAAAAATGGGTGATTTACTTTTCGTCGACTCAAAGCCTTCCGATACAATCGGAGCAAAATCTAGCACGAGGAAGTAATCTGTTCCCATGATATCGACAGAAGCGACACGCTCCGGCTTCTTCTCCAGTGTGACTTCCCCCATCGCATGCTTGATGGTTCTCGGATATACAGGCTCCCCTGTCCCTTTTGTATCGGGCTGTGCTGCTCCCGCCTTAGCCGTTTGTGCTTTATTATTAGCGTTTGTGTCTGTAGTCACCTGTCCTGCTCCGCACCCCGCCACGACGGCTGTAGCTATGATTACGGACAGAATACCTGATAATTTCTTTTTCATATCGATTGAACTCCTTTTTTCATCTCCTGATTTCAAACGTGTCTTACCCTTTTGTCCGGATCAACAAATACAGAAAATAAGGCCCCCCAATGAGGGAAATGACAATACCCGCTGGTACTTCTGTAGCTGGCATGATGCTTCGCCCTATCGTATCCCCGGCCAATACGAGCAATGAACCGACGAGCGCCGTAATGGGCAGCATGTATTGATGCTGGGGTCCGACCAATCTGCGCGCGATATGCGGGCCAAGCAAGCCGATAAACCCTATGCCTCCGCCTGTCGCAACACTCGACGCAGCCAGACCAACCGCTCCCGCCATCAAGGCCAGTCGCTCGCGTTGAAGAGATACGCCCAGACTTGCTGCAATTTGTTCGTTCATACTGAGCAGGTTCAGCACTTTTGCCTTCCGATACACGTACGGCAGCAGGATCACCATCCACGGCATAAGTGCCAGCACGAACTTCCAATTGGAACCCCACAATGATCCCATTTGCCAAGTGACGACAAACTCGAGGTTTCGCGGATTCAACTGAAGTGTCAAAATTATGCTGATGGCACTAAGTCCCGCCCCTACTGCAATCCCTGTAAGCAAGAGACGGGTAGGAGATATGCCGCACCCCTTCTTGTATGCAAGCATATAGATGATGGCTGCTGTGACAGTGGCACCGATGAGTGCGAGAAACGGCATCAAAAAAGGCGGAGCCATGTTCGTCGCAGGATAAAGAGAGACGAACAACAAGACGGCCAATCCAGCACCTGAACTGATTCCAAGAATGCCGGGGTCAGACAGACCATTGCGAGAGATTCCTTGCAAAATCGCTCCCGATACAGCCAGCCCAGCCCCAATCATGACCGCAATCACCATGCGAGGAAGCCTCAGCTCAAACAACACGAGATTCTGCTTTTTCGACCCCTCCCCCAGCAACGTCTGCAACACCTCAATCGGCCCAATACTGTACGGTCCCGTGTTCAAACTCAAGACAAACCCGACAATCAAAAGTACCGCGAAAAGAAGGATCAGTCGGACACTACGGCTTTTTCTTTTTTGGGAAAATAGATCGATGTCCACTACCACTCCCTCCTTTCCTTACGTGCCAGGTACAGGAAAAAAGGGACTCCGATGACAGCGATAATGGCGCCAAGCGGTGTCTCGTAGGGCATCGCTATCATTTTGGCTCCGATATCTGCAAAAACAACCAAAACGCCTCCCATAACTGCCGAACAAGGAATAATCCAGCGGTAATCAACCCCGACCAGAAAACGAACGATATGTGGGACGACGAGACCGACAAATCCAACACCGCCAACCGTTGAGACCGAAGCACCTGCCAGCACCATGACGACAACCGCCGACAACCCCTTCACCAGCCTAGTCTTTTGTCCGAGTCCTGCTGCGATCTCTTCTCCCAGACTCAAAATGGTAATGGAGCGAGATAAGATCATGGCCACAATGATTCCTCCCACAATCCATGGCATCATGACGGATACTTGAAACCACTCCGCTGTAGAGATCCCCCCTGCTGACCAGAATGCCAGATCGTAGTTGATCTGAAAGAGGAGGGAAATCGCCTGACTAATCCCTGATAGGATTGAGCTGACGACTGCCCCTGCCAACGCGAGCCGCAAGGGGGTCAAACCGTTTTTGGAAAAATAGGCCAGTCCATAAACAAGCCCTACCCCCAAACCCGCTCCGATAAAAGAAAAGAGAATAATAGACTCAAAAGGGAGTCCTGGTGCAAAAGCAAAAACGAGTACGAGCACGAATCCAGCCCCTGCATTAATGCCCATCAAGCCCGTATCGGCAATCGGATTTCTCGTGACTCCTTGCATAATGGCTCCCGCTACGGCAAAAGCAGCTCCTATCAGCGCTCCTGCCAAGGCACGGGGCATTCGCAGTGTTTGAATAATGACGTGATGCTCGTTGCTAGAATCATAGTGAAAAATCGAGTTCCAAACGGTGGAAAACGAGATGTTAGCCACTCCCGTGATAATGGATGAACCTAGTCCGAACAAGATGGCGCAAATCCCCGCAACAATCAACACGGTCGCCATCCACGGCCTAGTTCGAAGCGAAGCATTTTTAGTGATCGGCTGTGACAGTGACATTTCCCTTCTTATCCTCCAGAGCAACGTTCGAATGAATCACGGTCAGCTTGTCGTTTGCAGCCGTTCTCGCTCGTGCTTCCGGGATGACCTCCGGAAAGCCAAGCTGAAGCATTCCTACGAGTTTTTCCTCCGCACGTACTCCTACCGCTTGCAAAAATCCTGCTTGATACGTGAACGGTTCCGTTTTCCAAACGACGCCCAGTCCCCGCTCCCACGCCGCCAGTTGAAAGTTTTGAATCAAGGTGCAGGCTGCCGCATAGTCCTCTTCCCGTTCTCTTTGCCGAGAGTCTTCATTTACGATAACGAATAGATAAGCCGGGACGCGTAAGAGTAATTCCGGATCTCTTTTTTTCATGGCGTTTTGAAGAATAGCATCGACGACAATCCGCTTGCCTTCCTCCCTATACAGAACGAATCGCCAAGGCTCCCGCAGTCCGTGGTTAGGTGCCCAAATAGCTACATCCAGCAACTCACGAATCAGTTCCAGTGGAATCGGGTCTGGTTTGAATTTCTTTATGGTTCTGCGGTCACGGATCGCTTGTGCAATCGGATACAATGGTGACTTCATCTCGTTCCCTCCAACAATAGTGATACTCATTCTCAATCATTATCACAAACTTGTGGCCGCAAGAAAATTGAAGAACCTGATTCCTTTTTTGTACATTCCTGTGACTCTGCAAGATGCGTGAGCGCCTCTGATATGGCTTGCTCATGGCCGAGTGCCGAATAATGCAGCCAAGGATATACCCCAGCTCGATGTACATTCCCTTTCAAACGATGCTTGCGTACATCTGTTCGAATTTTCCTTTCATCAAAAAGCAGAATATGATCAGCCTGAAAATCATGAAGCTCATCTAGGCTCACGATATCCAGAAAGGCAAAATGATCGGTTCCCACTGGGGGTCTTACCTGGAGGTCTCCGTACAAAATATCGGAAATTTTCCGCCTTCTCGCACCAAAAATACGGGCTCCACCATCCCAAGCCCTCACTGCCATAACGGTTTCATTCCCAATTTTTTTGCGGATACGCTCCCGGGCTGCAACTGCTTTTTGATCATAATAATAGAGCCAACTCGTCGCCACTTCTGCAATTCCCAGCATGGCAGCTACCTGCTGCAAATGATCCCGCCAGGTCGTTGTTTTGAAAGGAATGAGCAAGGTCGGTGCAATGGCTTCCAATTGTTCAAACCAAGGTGCAACCTGATCCGTACCCACAATCAAATCCGGCTCCATCTGGTGTAGACGGTACAAGTCAAATTCCAGCGTGGCTGCTTCCATCTGGGAGTACGGCCTCTTTTGCCGATGCTTTTCCCAAACAGGGATTAGTTGTTGGACCGAGACCCCCAATGCGAGCAGATCACCGATGATTGCTGGATGGAGTACGGCGATTTTCTTTTGTAACGATTTCTTGAAGCGATAAGGAGGAACGCCAACTATCTTTTTAAACATCCGACTGAAATAGTACACATCCCGATAGCCCACTTCATTAGCTACCTCAGGAATCATCACGTCCTCCGCCACCAGAAGCTGACAGGCCTTCTCCATTCGTTTCCGATTGATGAATTGCAAGGGAGTGAGCGAGGTGTACTCCTTAAACTGCTGATAGAAAAGGGTTGGCGTCATTCCTGAGTAGCGAGCCATCTCCTCGATCTGAAAAGTCTCCTCACAATGTTGCTCCATATGTTCAGCGATCCCTTGAAGAAGTTGCTGACGATCTGTTTTTTTCTCTTGCAGCGTGACTCCAGCCATAATAGCTTGCCATAGCTTCAAAAAAAGAATTTGCATGGCTGGCTGATCGAAGTGATCTTTTCGCCATGCCAGATGCAATTGTTCGATATGATGGTGAATCAAGGAGATTGTTTCGATATGGTGCTTTCCCTGGATCGGAAGCATCGCTTCGTTTATGAGCCAGCCATCCCTTTCTTTTCTGGCATGAGCAGCAAAAAGCGCCACGTAACAAACATAGATGTTCTCCGTAATGGGCAAAAGGGCGAGCCCTTCCTGCATATCCTCTAGAGAGATGACCATGAAATCTCCCTGGTTAAGCATCCCTCCTGTCTGATCCAACCGAAACGACGCCCTGCCCTCTATTACCAAAATGATGAATTGCTCGCTTCTATCTCTCGCTTCTACAAGTTTCCATTCTTTTGAAATGGACAAAACTTGCACATCGTTTACAGTGATGACATTCGGATCACGATAGGTGTCTGTTTTTCCCATAACTAACTCCTCTTACATCATGATGTAACAATCTATTGATAATCATTCTCACCAATTGTACGAGAGACCTGACAAAACTGCAATTGCACTTGAGTGAGAAAAAGCAAAAAAACGCCTAACGATCATCAAGATGACCACTCGACGTTTTACTTTCCTTGTAGACAAATATTTCAAAATAATCTTATATGTTAACAAAGCATCTCATATTTTCTACCTATGTTTCTACTAAATCACAGACAGAAAGAGGTACAGGTATGCTGAGCAATCAAAAAGTAATTGTAACGGGAGCAGCTTCTGGGATCGGGAAAGCCGTAGTAATGCAATGCCTACAAGAAGGGGCCGCTGTCATCGCGTGTGACCTCAATCAGGAAGCCATGCTCGCACTGGAAGAAGAGATGGATCGAGAAGAAAGACTACATACGTATTGTGTGGATGTTAGCAAATATGAGGAGGTCGCGGCTTTTTTTGCGCATATCGAGGCAGAGCATGCGGATTGTACCAGTCTCGTCAATAACGCAGGCATTTACCTAGCGAAAAACGTACTGGACTACGACTTCGAAACGATTGAAAAAGTGCTTGCGATTAATATAAAAGGATACATTTATTTCTCACAGATGTTCGGGAAGTTGCTTTTTCCTGCCAAAAAACGTGGAACGATCGTCAACCTGTCCTCTGTATCCGGACTAGAGGGCAGCTCGGATGCGGTCTATGGAACCTCGAAGGCGGCGATTCTCGGCTTGACGAAAAGCTGCGCGATGAACTTCGCTCCCTACATCCGGGTCAATGCGGTTGCACCCACCATGGTTGCTACACCGATGATGGACACCATTTCAGAGTGGCGTCGGGCAGAATATCTCGCTCATGGCCTCATCGACAGCCCTGTATTGCCTGCGGACGTGGCGGATACCGTTGTTTTCCTGTTATCGGAGAAGTCCAAGCATTACACCGGAGCGACTTTTGACATCAACAACGGAGGATATCTGCGGTAATAGCAAAGGGGCGTTTATTCAGACAGATGGAGACTGAATGAACGCCCTTTTTATCATTTCCGTTTAATGCCCTACCATCCAAGGGCGTTTACCTCCACGGCTGTGGGTATGTCCCCGATGTGCCTGACTACCGTGGCTGTGGCTACACCCTGCTCCTTCATGGGAATGCGATTGTTTCCGTACAATTTTCGGTTCCACACCACGCTCGATCCGTTGGCGCAGCGCTTGCGGTGTCATGATCAATCCTGGTGCAGCATACAAACGCTTGGACGGTTGCTGGCAATCGGGGCAAGCAACGCTCTCTGTCAACTCGCTCATCTTCAACCACTGAACAAATGGACCACATTCCTCGCACATGTAATCGTATCTCGGCATCGTATTTGGCTCCTTCTTCGCGGTCTTTTTCTTGGCTACTTCGGCAAAATATCTCGATCAAAAATACTTGTCGGGATAGACAAGGTGCAGCACGCGTTCGGAATATCGACGATCCCCGCAATTCTTCCCTCCACCGGTGCCGTTCCCAGCAGCATGTACGCCTGCTCCCCCGTGAAACCCATCGCTGTTTTCAAATACTCGATGGCATTCAGGCAGGCATTGCGATAAGCGACATGCGCATCCATGTACAGCTGCTGCCCTGTCGTCTCATGGACGGAAATCCCTTCAAAAACGAGGTATTCCGTATAGCGAGGCTCTACTGGACCGGGCTTGAATACAGGGTTGTTCACGATGTTATACTTCGCCATCCCGCCCTTGATTACGTCCACATGAAGATCCAGCCAACCAGCCATTTCAATTCCGCCGCAGAAGGTCACTTCTCCGTCTCCTTGCGAAAAATGTAAATCGCCCATGGACAGCTTCGCTCCATTTACATAAACCGGGAAGTAGATACGAGTGCCTTTGGACAAGTTTTTAATATCGCAGTTTCCGCCATGCTCGCGAGGGGGAACTGTTCGAGCCGCTTCTCTGGCAATCCGATCAAACTCTGCTCCTTTTAGACTACCCAACACAGCACTGTGCGGGGTCGGCAAATTCGCGAGTGGCGGCATTCGTTCAGGATTTGTCGCTACGAGGTCGCTCTCTCTTCGGTTCCAGCGATCCAATAGCTGGTGGGAAGGTGCCGTACCGATCAAGCCTGGATGAAGAATGCCAGCAAATTTGACTCCTGGCAAATGGCGAGAGGTCGTGTAAATGCCGTGGAAGTCCCAGATCGACTTGGCCGCTTGCGAGTAATGATCGACGAGGAAGCTCCCGCCGTTTTCTTTGGCAAAAATCCCATTAAAGCCCCATTTTCGATTGGGGGAGTGCCCCGATATCGAGAATATCGACAACCAAGAGGTCGCCTGGTTCTACTCCATTCACCCAGACAGGTCCACTGAGCACATGGACGCGATTGAGATTGACATCCCGAATGTCGGAAGGGTCATCGTTGTTAGCGACCTGCCCATCCGTCCAGTCCTTACATTCCATGCGGAAAACAGCTCCTGGATTCACGGAAACTGTAGCTGGAATATCTGGGTGCCATCTGTTGTGACCAGGTGTATCCTGCTCCTCCATCGGTTTGTTCAAGTCAACTCGAAATAAAACTTCTGGCATGCTGCTTCCCCCTCACTTGTTCAAAATTGCGTATGCCGTACATACACAAAAAGAAGCAAATGACATGCCAATGCTTGCAAGTCCCGATAAAAATTTGATGATACCGATTCTTTTGGCTATTTTCTCCTGTATACTTATTACAAAGAGCTTGTCGCAAAACAGGTCATGCAGTTGATCTGTCTTTGACCGGAAAAGTCCCTCATCTCTTGTATCGCTTTCGTCATTGTGTGTCGTTTGTTTCCCTGCTTCCTTGTCGGACACCTGTCCCACGATCGAACAAACAAACTATAACCAAGAAAGGATGCGAGAACGATTTTTGAAGCCGGCATGCTGCTCTCTTCTTTCAATTCTTCCACCGTAATCGAGCGTTCCCATCATCGCGCGATCTCTCATGCTCTCTTTCATTCTCTCTATCAGCAATTACAGGCCTCTGCGAATCTTTCATCCTACGAATTTTCTCTGATTAGGGATGCGCTTATCCATTTGCTACAAAATGGCTCTTTGCCACTTTTCCCGCTATCCCTTGCCACTACGCGACGTTCTTCCGCTCTTCAGACTGATCCTATGATTCCAGCTCTCAGGCATGCCTCTCATTCTGTTCCCAATTGGAAGAGTCTGCTTTTCGCATGGGCCGAAAACAGCCATGAATGCCTAATCGCACTCAGTGACGAGCGCGTCGTACTTTTTGCTAACAAGCGGGCACAAGAACGATTTTCATTATTTGAAGGCCTTGTTCTCGAGGTGGATTGGGAACAAGAACGCTTAACCAATTGGTCCTTAGAGGAACTCGATCTGGGGGAACAGACGTGGTATCGCCTCTTTCTTATTCGCCCATGCACGTCAGCCTTGTCAAAGACAGCTAGCAGTTACTCGTTTTCAGAGATTCATACAAATAGTCCCCTCTATCAAGCCCAACTACATACAGCGCGTATCGCTGCACAATCTCTATCCAATACGTTATTGCTCGGAGAAACAGGCTGTGGCAAAGAGGTCCTGGCACGTGCCATCCACTCCTCCAGTTCGCGAAAAGACGGCCCTTTTCTTGCAGTCAATATCGCAGCACTTCCACGTGAACTGATCGCAAGTGAGCTATTTGGATATACAGAAGGAGCTTTTACTGGGGCAAAAAAAGGAGGGCAATCGGGGAAATTTGAAGCAGCAAATGGAGGAACGCTCTTTCTCGATGAAATCGGGGAAATGAGCATGGAGCTTCAAGTGCTATTGCTTCGCGTCCTCGAAGAACGCAAAGTGACGAGATTGGGCTCTCACGAAGAAAAGCCATTGGACATTCGGATTATCGCTGCCACCAATCGTTCCATTGAAGAAGAGGTACGGAATGGACAGTTTCGTGCAGACCTTTACTACAGGCTCAATGTCTTGCAAATACGCATCCCTTCCCTGCGCGAACGCAAGGAAGACATTGCAACCTTGGCTGACGAGTTCCTCCAGCAGCTCCATACCCAATACGCTGGCGGTCCGACAAGCATCTGTGAATCTGCCCTGGCGATCTTGCAGCAGCATTCATGGCCCGGAAATATTCGTGAGCTGCGCAATATCGTGGAGAGAGCCTTTTTACATGCGTACGGTGATTCGTGGGTCACCTCTCACCATCTTCCGAGCGAATGGCAGCAGCAGTATGGATTGCAAGAAGCATCCGGTGAACCTTTGCCATTATTGCGCGAATTAGAGCGACAGACGATCCAGCAAGCCATCACACAAGCTCCGTCCATCAGCGCCGCTGCCAAAAAGCTAGGAATTGCGCGAAGCACCCTGTATCGGAAAATGGAAGAGTTAGGAATCGGATAAGAAAATCGGGGGATGAGCGTAAGCAGCTTGTCCCCCGAAACATTTTACCGATGCCCTATTCGTCAGCGAGTGCTCGCCTTATCGTCATTCTTGCTTCCTCTGCCACTTCTTCGTCATGGTTATCAATGGCTTGCATCCAGAGCAGCATCGGAATGTACACCGCCATCATCCTGGCCAATATGTTTGTCTCTTCATCCACTTCTCCATACGCATGAAAAAATGGCTGGCGGGCTTGTGGCGGTAAAAAGCTGTAGGCCACATTTAAATCTGCTCCCGGGTGACCCACATTGAGATCCCCCCAGTCAATGATGCCTGATATATGCCCAGCTTCATCTACCAGCATATTTTTCACATGCAAGTCTCCATGTAGAACCACTTCACACGGACTGATTCGGTCTATCACGACTTGCCCTAAATAATTCGCGATCGCATCCCGATCCTCTTCAGAAATATGTACAGCTAAGGTAGACAAGAACGTCTGCATCTTTTCTTTTCTCTGTGCAATGTCCAAGAGGTTCCTGTGATCATGTTCGATCCCGTTTTCACGGGCACGCTGGGGCGGAAACGCGTGCAATTCTTTTAAAAACGTCGCAAGTGCCACTGCTGATGAAGCACGCTGCTCGTCGGTCAAGCCTTTTGGAAACGTTCCCGGTACATACGTGTACCCCAAAAAAGGGTATGGATAGTCGTCGTTTGGTTCCCCATAAAAAACTGGCTTCGGATATGGTATCGTCAGGAATGCCGCAAGCATTGGCAGCAGCACCCCTTCCTTTTTGATCAGTTCAACAGCGACATTCCGCCTGGGAAAACGGAAAACATATTCGTCCCCCACTCGAAAGACCACGTTATCCCAACCACAGCCGATAAGATTGATGGGCATAGAAGATAGCTGCGGAAACTGACTGTAGATGAGTGCGCGTGCCAATGGTTCAGATACTTCCCAGTCAGCATCCCATGGATTCGAGTTGGTCATTGCTTTCGTTCCCTCCCATTTGTCATTTCATCTGCCGTGATGATGCTTTGCAGCTACGATTGTGTAGAACGGATCTGATAGACACATTTCTTTCCGCCGATTGCCACGCATTCCGTCCGTTCTACGCTCGTCTGGAGTAACGCTCGGTAACAATTAAGCTCTCTTGCACAGATCATCTGATATCGATCTGCTACTTTAAAATATGGACAATTATACTGCGTGATCACAAATTCCTCATCACTTACCTGCTCCCATCTCGCCATAAATCCGTTGTCATCTTGGATGCGTGCCATCTCTGCCACCTTTTCAGATAGCTCTTTTCCTTCCATTTGTCCCTCGTATTTCTGGATAATCTTCTCTTGCTGCCTTGCGAAAAATTGATCCACCCGGTCTTCCCCGTCTGCCAGCACGATATGCTCCATCAAATCCACGGCTAATTGCCCGTAATCATTCGGAAATTGTTCGTTACCTTGCTGTGTTAACGAATAGTAGTGCATCGGTCTGCCTGCTTTTTGACGACCTACTCTGCACACAACAAAACCGTCTTTTTCCAAGTAGATCATTTGCCTGCTGACAGCTACCTTTGTGAGCTCCAGCCTGTTTTGCAAATCCTTTGTGCTGAGCTCCCCTTCCCTTTTCAGCAACAATAAAATGTATTCACGTGTTGATAGATGTCTATATCTCTCCATTTTCTCTTCGCCCCTTTATTGGAAAAGAACGATACGCTCACAGTATATGTCCTTTGTATAACTAATTCAACAAACATGTTTATAAAGTGACATTCATTGCTCATCGTGAGATCTACGCAATCACAATTTATTAAACATTTTAGTTGAATATATATAAAATAGTGCATATACTGTAGTTGCAGTGCAAGGTGTTTTTTTCCAAGAAGGATAGGTGAAACGTATGAAACCTGTATTTTCGCTTCTCCGTGAACGACAGGTCGAAGTGACTTATCAAGAGCCTTTGGCGGCACATACTACCTGGAAAATTGGCGGACCTGCGGATTTACTGATTACACCGAGCAGTAAATCCCAACTGATCATGGTCCTGCAAATACTGAATGAACATCATGTCCCATGGATGGTGATGGGAAAGGGCTCCAACCTTTTAGTCACAGACAAGGGGTATCGTGGCGCAGTCATAAAATTAAACAAGGCTTTGGACTATGCCCGAATCGTGGACAATCAGATTTATGCAGGGGCTGCCTACTCCTTGATCAAGCTTGCAGCATTGGCAAACAAGCACAGGCTCAGTGGATTGGAGTTCGCTGGCGGAATACCCGGATCTGTCGGCGGCGCTGTGTACATGAATGCAGGCGCGAACGGATCGGATATATCGGACATCTTCCATTCAGCTGAAGTGATCACACAAACGGGAACCATTCGCTCCTTGCATGCTGTAGATTTGGATTTTTCTTATCGCCACTCTTCCTTGCAAGATACTGATGTCATGATCACGGAAGCTATTTTTGAGCTGACCCCGCGAGACAGCGACAGCATCAAGCTCCAGTGGAACCACTATAAAGAAAAACGTTTAAAAACACAGCCTCTGCCTTTTGACTGTGCAGGTAGTGTATTCAGAAATCCCCCAGGCCATTTTGCTGCAAAGCTCATTGAAGATGCTGGCCTAAAGGGCATGCGGTACGGAGGTGCGGAAGTATCGAGCAAGCATGCCAATTTTATTATGAATACCGGCAATGCCACCGCACTTGATGTATGGACACTCATGAGGCAGATTCAGGAAAAAGTTCACAGCCAATCAGGTATTCACCTTGTTCCTGAAGTTGTGATCGTAGGTGAACAGTAAGCATAAAAAAGGAGGTCTCACGATGATTCAAATTAGCGAAACTGCTGTAGTTCGCCTTCAAAATATGCTCGAACAAGAAAGCTCTTCTCTCTTCATTCGTTTTGGCGTAAAGGACGGAGGGTGCTCTGGGATGACCTATGGACTCGGTTTTGATGATACCTATCAAGAAGGCGACACCACAATCGATATTGATGGCGTGAAGCTGGTCGTCAATCCGGAAAGCTATCCGTATGTCGATGGCGTCGAAATCGATTACAAAGAAACAGGGATGATGGGTGGATTTACGATCCAAAACCCGAATGCAGTCGCAACCTGCGGCTGTGGCAGCAGCTTCCGTACAGCCCTACATCGAGGGAAAAGAGAAAAGTGTGAGTAATCCACCAGACGAAAATGACTTGTCACCGATTCTAAACAAATGCTATTCTATTGAAAAAATTCCCCCTATAACTTATGTAAGGTGACAATATGCTTTCATTTTCAAGACTAAGTAAATGTAAACCCCCAATTCCGTAATCTCTCCTCCTACGCTGTTTGAGATTTTCGGAATATAGGGGGAATGTACAAGTGAATAGAAAAATCTCAACACCATCTTTGTTACTGTTGATCATCCTGGTTGGTTTTCCGCAAATTAGTGAAACGATCTATACACCTTCGTTACCTGATATCGCCAATAGTCTCCATGCCAGTAACAATACGATCCAACTGACACTCAGTATTTACTTCCTCGGTTTTGCCTTTGGTGTATTTTGCTGGGGAAGACTCTCTGACTCTATCGGTAGACGCCCTGCCATGCTCTGGGGAATATTTGTTTATGGTTTGGGGAGCTTTGGTTGCTATCTCTCCGATTCGGCTGATTGGTTGTTATGGAGCCGCTTCATTCAAGCCTTCGGTGCGAGTGCAGGATCGGTGGTAACCCAAACCATCTTACGAGAGAGTACTGACACGACCAAGCGTCATGCTGTTTTTGCTCAGATTTCAGCTGCTCTCGCTTTTACACCTGCAATTGGCCCCTTAATCGGTGGTTGGGTGGATCAATCGTTTGGATATCAGGCTGTTTTCTTCACGTTGATTGCGATGAGCGTAGCGATTTTTGCATACACGTTTGTCTCGTTACCTGAGACCAAAACGTCTACAGCTTTAAGCATAAATACGCTAGCTGTAGCCAAACGACTTGTTTCGGACAAAAGGATATGGGCTTTTGGTTTCTTAATTGGGGCGACAAATGGCATGTTGTTCAGTTACTATGCCGAAGCTCCCTTTATTTTCATTGCGTTTTTCGGCATGACACCTGGTGTGTTTGGGTTTTTGGGTATTTTCGTAGCGTTGGCTTCGGTGATCGGAGCCATGCTCTCGAAAAAACTGCTAACTAAATACACTGCTGAGAACATTATCCTGATCGGCTCACTGGTGACGACATTAGGAGCAGTATGCCTCACAAGCTTCACTTTGTATGGAGTGAGTCCGTCCGTTGTCTCGATGGCGATCATGGTAGCCTCTATCTTTACTCTTCTGCTAGGGATTGGGATCATGATTCCAAACTGCCTGAGTTTAGCTCTTGTCCACTACAGCGATGTACTCGGAACTGCTGGCGCTATTTTTGGTTTGGGTTACTACATCGTCGTCAGTCTTATCACCAGCGGCATGAGTTATTTTCATAATGGCTCGCTCGTCACCATGCCAATCTACTTCTTGCTATTGGCGATCATCATGGTGCTTGTTAGTAAACAAATAACGGTTAGCCCTACAGCCAACTAGCCTATTCATCCTGTCAACATCAAAAAGCCGATTCTCTTAGAGAAAATCGGCTTTTTGCCCGTACTCGTCACCCCTCCCGTTTCGTCTCGATCGATAATCCTTCGACATGCTTACGACTCATCATTTTGCGCTTCTTCCGGTTCTCTTTTGTCTCGAACACGATGTCCATGTCATAATCGGCCGGATACAGTTCTTTGCCCTCAATATGCAAGACGAGGCGCTTTTTGTTGATTTTATATTTCTGATTTTGAATCATGACGCCAACGATGCCTTTGGAGTCCTCCGCAGCAAATACGATGCCAGTTCTCCCCAGATAGGAAATGAATACACAATCACCAACAGCAAATGGCTTGTCACGCTCAGGTTTGGCTGGTGTATCTGCTGCTTTTTCGGAAATCTCCTGTGGAAGATGCTCTCGTCTTTCCTCTTCCACCTCTACTTCCACTTCTTCTGGCTTTTCTATTATTCGTGTCTCCACATAATGGGGAGCCTCATACTCTTCCTGCTCTCTGTCTTGGTATTGTTCCAGCCTTTCTGTACTGATAGTCGTAGTCGTGAATCCATTCCGAGTAATTTCCCGAGAACGCTGAATCATCTCAGACGGGATACCCAGCTTCAGTGCGATCAGAAATGCGTAGCTCTGGCCTGCTTCTCCGATTCGCAAGCGATACAGTGGCTGCAAGGTCTCCTCGTCAAATTCCATTCGTGCATTTTGGAACCCGGCAGTTGCGGAGGCAAAATTTTTGATTTCGTTAAAATGTGTATTCACAATCACCGTCGCACCTCTTCGGTGCAGCTCCTCCAAAATCGCAATCGACAAGGCGACACCTTCTCCTGGATCTGTACCGGTAGCCATCTCATCAATCAGAACGAGGGTAGAAGCGTCCGTAATCTGTAAGATTTCCAGCACATTATGAATATGCGCGGAAAACGTACTTAACGCTTGCTCAATGCTTTGCCCATCCCCAATATCTACCGCGATGTTGCGGAAAATGGCGAAGCGACTACCTTCCTGTACTGGTACGAGCAAACCCGACTGCACCATCATGGTTAAAAGCCCGATCGTTTTTAACGTCAATGTTTTCCCGCCTGTATTGGGACCTGTAATAATAAGCGATTTGTATTCTCGACCAATCCTCATATGCAGCGGCACCATTTTCGGACCGAGTAGCGGATGCCGTGCTTCCTTGACATCGATGATCCCTTTTTCATTTAGTTCGACATTCGCGCCTCCGATTGCCAATGCGTACTTCGCTTTTGCGAAAAGAAAGTCATACATGCCAACAGTCTCGACATTCACGGTGAGTTCATACGTATATTCTTCTGCGAATGCGGACAATTGCATCAGTACTTTTGTTACTTCGCGTTCTTCCTCTGCCTTGAGTGCGGTGAGCTCGAACTGTACGGTGCTGATCTCCGTCGGTTCCATATAGACGGTTTGACCGCTCGCCGATTCATCTAAAACACTGCCAGCCACTTGCTTGCGATGTTCTTTTTTGATGGGAATGACATAACGTCCATTGCGTGTACTAATGACATTTTCTTGCATGATCGAACGATATTTGTTCATGATGGAATCCAGTTGTCTTTTCAAGCGCTCTTCAAATACGACGATACGTTTACGCACTTTCAACAAGTCTTTGCTGGCGGAATCGACAACTTGCCCATGTCGGATGCATTGTTCGATTTCATTTTTCAATTTGGTGGCGTCGTACATCGATGCTGCATAAGAACTTACGCGTGGCGCCAATTGTGCTTTTGTCGCCATGTATTTTGTTAGTTGTGAGCAACTCGTTAGGAACAGGTACAGATTGGTAAAATCATTTACGCCAAATACATATCCTGTCCCCAGAAGGGAAAGGATCTTCTCCATCCCCTCCAGCGCAGGAATCGGTACACTAGCTCCATTTTGCAGGATGTTCTTTGCTTCTGCTGTTTCGTCCAACCTACTTCGCACTACTTTGACAGAGTCCATCGGCATCATTTGTTCTACATGCTTTTTCCCTGCGTACGATAAAGCGTAATCCATTACCTTTTCTTTGATTTTGTCGTATTCGAGACGCTGCAATGCTTTTTCATTCATGACTGATTTCTCCTTTTTTATGAAAAATTAAAAAGGGCGAAGAATGAACAAATGTCATTCTCCGCCCTTTTTTTGGGATACCTAAACAAAACGCAACCAAATAAAAAACCGCGCTGAACACAGCACGGATTTTGGGCGCAATGATAGGGTTTTCACCTAAGGCATTGTATGATATCCGTTGTTCTTAACTAATTCCAAGGCCGATGATCATCCAGCACAAAGAAACTTTGCTAAAAGGCAAAATTTCAAATGATGAATCAAGACCTTTTGTATGGAATTGCTTTAGTTAAGAACGACCGCCGACATCAACATCTCTCCCTAGATATGGTTCTTTTTACTATAGCGCATGTGATCTCCTGCCGTCAATCCGCTTCGAATTTGTACACTCTCACGCCATAGCCAGCAAAAATATCGTCAAGCTGTTTCCTTACCACATCCCAGTCTCCCCCTGCTAATCCGCAGCCGATCCCGTATGGAATGGCGAGGGTCAGATTTTCTTTTTTCGCTAGGGAGAGAACTTCTTCCAACCCTTTTTGCAGCATGTCATATTTCGTATAGACTCCTTTTTTCCCATAACCGAGCTGTGCGAAAAGGTTGGCAATGTACTTTCCTTCCCCAACCTGACAAAGCAATACTTGTCCAAGAAGGTCCTCACGTGCATGCGCATACTGCTCGCAATTCCGCTTGTATTCCGTATAAACGCTTGGATATTTGGCTCTTATTTGCTTGGCAAGCCCTGCTCCCATCACACCCATGCAGTTCACCTGCTGCACGATAATAGTTTCCGTGGCTTCCAAAATGTTGCCTGACACGACTTGTACCCATTCATTCATGGCACTCACTCCTTTTCCTTACGCTACATGCACGACTTTCTTTTTACGTCTTAGGAAACGCAGGCAAACAAAATAAAGCAAAGATGCAACTACGCCCAGGACGTAAAACTTGAGAAGCAGCATAAAGGTATGCGTAACGATGAAGAAAAGCATGATGGTTGCGATAATTCCAGCCACGATGTACAGCATTACTTCCAGTATGAAAAGGAGACTTCCCTTGTTCCATGGTAATCGCTTCATGACCCAATCAATGACGAGAGATTGCGGAATCCCTAACAAAAACACGGTCGGGAACGTAAACATCCCGACAAGAATAACCGAAGATCGATCCTGAAAATACAGTAGTGCAATCCCAAATGTAAATAAAAAACTGGCCAGTATACCCGCAATAAACCTTTCAGCCATGCTGGACAATCACTCCTTGCTCCCTACACCTGCTCACGGATAAACAGGTCTGGATAGTTCAGAACCAACCCATTTGTATCGACCGTGATGTTCTCCACGAATGTTCCTGCCCGATATTGGTAGACAGAAGAATCCCCTTTACTTTCTAGCAGTGTATATTGCTGCTCAACTTGTCTGTATGTCAGCTCATGGGCTGAAAAATAGGCTACTTGTATAGACTGTGGTTCCCGTGGAGAATACGACAAACGGCGGATCGGCAGTGTATTCGTGAAAGGCGTACAAGAAATATCGATATCGATACAGCTAAAGAGCTCAGGAATGGGCTCACCTACCTCGTTCGTCCAATTTCCCTTTCCATCCGATGAGAGATGCAAAGCGCCTTCTTCGCCCATGCTTGCTAGTGAAACCTCTCGCGTGACCCAATTTGAATCAAGAACAATTTCGTACTGGATTCTTGTTAGGGTGGCGTCATCCAGCCTCCCAATCACTATGCTATTGACGTGGATTCTGTTCGAGCCCTCCCGTATTCTCAAGTGCTCATATCCGACACCTGTCGTTGGTTTCCAGATAACATTCGTTGGTAACATTCAAGCTCCTCCGATCATTTGTTCCCCTTTTCTCCATCCTATCATTTCTTGGATGAAATTGGTAGAGTCCTGTATGATCAACTTACACAACGCATACCTGAGTAATCCATGGAATAGGATCATAGTACCGGAAAAGAATGGAAAGGAGACAATCTATGAATAATCCCTCCTTCTCCTTAACACAACCTGACATGCTATCCATTATTCGCAATGGTCTCCCACAAACCCACTCCCCCCTCACTATCATCATCGTCGGGGCTGGAATGGCTGGTCTTGTTTCTGCCTCGTTGCTTAAAGCAGCGGGACACAACGTAACAATTTTGGAAGCAGCGGACCGGATAGGCGGCCGAGTTTTTACATTGCGCTCTCCTTTTACCCATGGTCATTATCTAGAAGCTGGAGCCATGCGTATTCCTCTCACGCACGAACTTACTCTGGCATACGTGACGAAATTCGCTCTTCCGCTTCATCCGTTTATCAACAGCTCTCCGAACGACATCATCTCCGTAAATGGTATCAAAACAAGGCGTTGGATCTATCAGCGCGATCCGGACATCCTCCGTTTCCCTGTATCTCCACATGAAAAAGGCCGTACGTTCGACGAATTGGCCAGGCAAGCCATTAAGCCTATCATCGACTTCATCAACCTCGATCCAGCGAAGAATTGGCCCATCGTCGTCCAAAAGTACGATGGCTTTTCCATGGATCAGTTCTTGCGCTTCAATCCTGTTGCCCCTTCCTTATCCGCCCCCGCTATCGATATGATCAAGGTCATGACTGGCTTCGAAGGATTCCCTGAGCTCGCCTTTCCCGAAATTTTACGAGACTTCATCCTGTTCGATCCCTCTACACGCTTTTACGAAATAGCAGGAGGATTTGACCAGCTACCACAGGCATTTCTCCCCCAATTACAGGAGAATATCTACTTCCAGCATAAAATGACGCGAATCGTCGAGACGGGGAATCAAATTACGATTTTTGGCGTGCGTACCGACACAGGCGAACGGTTTCAGATAACCGGTGATATCGCGATTATTACCATCCCTTTTACCGTTTTACAGTTTGTTCGGGTTGAACCGTACGATCTGTTTTCCTATCAAAAATGGAAAGCTATTCGTCAACTCCACTACGTTTCCTCATCCAAAATAGGCATCCAGTTTTCGCAGCGATTCTGGGAAGTACAGGGAATAAGGAGCGGACAAACCGTAACAGATTCGCCTATTCGCCTCTCCTACTTTCCCAACCACGGTTTTGATCAGCCTGGGGGTGTCGTATTAGTCAGTTACACATGGGAGGATGACGACCTTCCGTGGCTCAGCATGTCGAAAGAAAAACAAGTTATGCAAGCGGTAAAGCATCTGGCTGACATTCATGGGGAGCAGGTGTACACTACCTTCGTTACGGGGGTTACACATAATTGGGCGTTGCAGCCTTATGCTGCTGGTGCCTTTGCCTTGTTCAAACCGTTGCAGGAGACGGAATTAACTCCCTACATTGGTGCGCCTGAAGGAAGAATTTATTTTGCGGGGGAGCACACCTCGAATGAACATCACGGCTGGATTCAAGGGGCGATTGAGTCTGCTTTGCGCGTGGCTGTGGAAGTGGGAAAAAAATGAGCGGGGGTCTGTACGATGAAAGATTCCGTACATTCCCCCGCCGTTTATCGACTACGATTCTTTTACGAATTCAATTCATATTCTTTTCGAAGCAACGCAAGCTTCACAAGATCAATGTACATCCCATTTTCAAATTCCGTTTCTCGATGGATTCCTTCTACTTGAAAGCCAAATTTTTGGAGCAAATGGATGGATGCCGTATTTCGCGTATCTGCTTCTGCTTCTATTCTGTTTAGATGCATATGCGTAAACCCGTACGCGATAATGGGCCGCAGTGCTTCCGACATGATCCCCTTATTCCACCACGAAAAATTCAGATCATACCCAATCTCCGCTTTGTTATGTACAGCATGATAATGTTTGTAGCCGCAGCTGCCAAGAAATTTTCCAGTGGAACGATCCGTAACCGCCCACCTGAGTCCCTGTTTTTGTTTAAATAAGTCTCGGTACCATCGAAGTTCATTTTCAGCCTCTGCTATTGATTGAAACCTCGCTATTCCTACATATCTCGCCACATCTTCATGTGACAACACTTCAAAAATATCTTCAATGTCTTGTTGATTAGGTTGTCGAAGGATCAATCTGTCTGTTTCGATGACAGGGAATTGATCGGACATAGTCGGGTTACTCATGATAAGAACCTCCTTGTAAACGTAGGATGGAAGATTTTTGATGCCTACTCCCTTCCATCATCTAGTGAATGATATGGTTTATTATAGGAAGGACAAGAAGCAGAAGCAATGTCTGTCGTGTTCTTTGTAACCTTCTGTCTCTTTCCCATTAGTTGGTTTGCTCGCGAAATAAATAAGAGATCGGGAGGCTCATGGCAATTTCCCTGAAGAAAAAAGCCCCATTCCCTCTTGCTATCTGAGGAAATGAGGCAAACCAACGCGGCCTACTCTTTTTCTATCTGAATAGGAATTTCCCACTTTTGATCCGTATCCTCGATCAACGCCTACCAAAAAGAAAAAACCTTGATTTACCAATGTTTTTTAACGTACATCATGCGTTCGTACTACAGAGTCTTACGAAATTGATAGTCCATCTCTCCAGCCAATGCTGCCGGAGTATCACCTGTTTCGCGGAAATCATGGGTATAAATCGTTTCAAACGGCCCAAAATCCGCTTGCTTATAAAATTCAAAGCAAGGGAAGCCATCATGTGCTCCTTCGATCTGTACAAGACCATCCCTTTTCGCAGTCACCAATAATAAGTAGTCCACCGGAGGCGCCTGCTCATTCAGGGGATTACTCGCACTTGCGCTCATTTCAAAGCTCACTTCATCATCCGATTTCCATACCATATTCCTGCACAAAATGCCCTCTGTACTCGCTTTTCCTTTTCGCAGCTGAATCGAGCCATCAGGATTCGTGATTTTCTCCATTGTGATTCCCGTGTTCTGATAAGAAAAAATTTCTTTTTTCATGAAGTCTACGACGACCTCTTGCTCCACTCTGGAACGCATGGCATTTACGGCATAGGGGGTAAATTCTCGCGAATCGCCTTCAAATTGAATGACTTTTCCTGTTTGCGGATCTGTTCTGGGCTCCGTCCATGACTGGGGGATAAATACACTCGCTCTGATTTTGATCAGGTTCACCATACATTGGCACCTCCATGTGTGATTGTTCTTCTAAGACAAATATGTGATGTTTTGGTGAGGAACGAACTCCATGCAGATCGCTTCAAAATCTTTGCAATCAGCCAAATGGGACAGATTCATAGGGGCTTGTATCCTTTCTACGCCCATCTTCGGATTCACTAATAAATAATACGCCATAAGCAACGCTTTTCTACAATGATCCTGGTTTGGTTCACGCACGAGTAGCTCGCAGATGATAGCTGTTCTCTTATCCTCGTCATATTGCAAGGCCAGATGATAATCCCAAAATGGTATGGTGCTTTTACTCCCAGCAGAACAAACAATAGGGAAACGAGCATGTACAAAATGCTTGATGATCTCATTTACTTTATCCGTGCTTACCTTCTTCATTTCGTTGTCAACGCAGCTAATTCCTTGATGAATTACCTGATAATAAGCCACGTTCAATAGATGCTCCCGAAATCTCTCTATCAATTCCCCACGCAAAAAAATAGGACCTATCACAATAAAGTCCCCCTTATTTGGTGTTACTGTACTTCCTATTTCGACATGTAGAAATATTATCCTATTTGTGCCTCATTTCCTCAATCGCGTTTTCATGACCGCCATGTTATGATTCAAAAAGATAAGGATCATCCAATGATTACCATATATAAACGTACATAACATCGTATGAGTAAGGTGGGATAATGATGCTGCACGAGAATGCGAATCTTCACGCTCCAGACAGATGTATTTTTCTCGTTACAGGGATTATGGCTTCTGGAAAATCAACAGTCGCTCAGTTACTTGCTGAAAAGCTGAATCGAGGCGTTCATCTGCGAGGTGATTCGTTCCGACGAATGATTGTAAATGGCAGAGAGGAATTTATGCCTGAACCATCAGAAGAAGCCATTCGTCAGCTGCAGTTGCGCTACAAAATAGCAGCCTCTACGGCAGACACTTTTTTTGAAGAAGGATTTAATGTCGTTGTACAGGACGTTGTGATCGGCCCCCTTTTGAGCGAATTTGTTGAAATGATTCGGAACCGTCCATTGTATGTTGTCGTACTCACGCCAAATGAAAAAGTGATTGAAGAGAGAGAGGCATCCCGTTCCAAAACAGGGTATGGTGCTTGGACGATTCCCCACCTCAATCAAATCTTGCAGACCGAAACACCAAAGCTCGGCATGTGGATCGATTCTTCCGAGCAGACACCACAGGAAACTGTCGACGAAATTATGCGGATTGCTTTTTCTGAATCTGCTCTCTCGCTCTCCAAGAAAAAACCTGAGTCCGATAAAATACCGAACTCAGGCAACCAGATCGTCTAACTGCTTACACTGCGTACATCGTTGGCCAGAAGTACTCTACGCCTTCCGCGTACAAGAACGCTTGGAACTTTTTCAGTTCATCAGGAGTATTTCGGACAGCGCGAGGAGTCAGGCCATATTGCAAGCAATAAGCTGTCAAATAGCCAGCAACTTCACCGACGTTCCACTCTACTGGGTGGAGACGGAAGCATCCATTTGTAATATGCGTAACCCCGAGGTTTTTGCCTGCTGGCAACAGGTTATTTACACGCACAGGGATTAAGCTGCCCAGCGGAATTTGGAACGGATAGGTAGACACATCGACGTAATTGCGGTTCGCAGTGCTTGGATGCAGGTCAATTCGGTAGCTGCCGACCCCAACGGAATCATGGAAGGCTTCTGCCTTGCCTGTATTGCGGACAAATGCACTCACATGTTGCTCCAATACGGTGAATTCGGCTTTGATCCGGCGGGATTCACGTATATATGGATACATCGCCAGTCCATCCTCTGTTCCCATTACATCCTTGCGCAGTCGCAGCCCTGGATACCCTTGTCCACCATCTGGGCGAGGAGCCTCTGTTTGCATCCAATACAAAAGGGAGAGACTCAGTTGTTTACCGCCGTAGAGGTGACGCTGACGCTCTTCCTCTGGTACATCAATGATCGAGCCAAGCCAGTAATCATTTTGCGGCCAGTTAACGGTTGTTACGCCACTCTTGTACAATCCGGTTTGGAAGTTTTTCGGATCAGCAATCTGGCGATACGTGAAGAGTGGAAAATATTTAGTCCCCGGGAACAGCTCATATCGTACAGATTCAGCAGTATTTCGCGGGTTGGAGCCTGTCCAGCTGAGCAACTTGTCCGGCCAGAAATCTGCTTTGTAGTTGCGCCAGAAGTCATACATTTCCGGCTTGGCAATCGTATGATTTTCTCCCTCCAAATAATCCATCGCGAAGCAATACGTAAATGCCTGAATATCATTTGGCTGCGGCGGCCCGACAACAGCATTTGGCTCTCCCGTTTGATCGACTGATTCAGCGCCAAGTACGTATTCTACGCCAGCCTGCGGGAGTACATCTCCACATTCTGTCGCGTCCAAGAAATACGGTGCTACCAGTTCATGAAAATCATGATGCTTCTGATCTTCTACTGTGATCGACAGTACGTTATCGCCAGCCATGCGAACAGCATGCAGCTTATGATTCGTCAGAATAGTAAGTCTACCGCTGTTAATATAAGGAGCAAGCATCTGATAAAACACAGCGAGCGCTACTTTCGGTTCGTGGCAAAGGCGACTTACGGAACCGTTACCAGGGTCAAGATTCGGGATGACGCGTGCTTCTGCCGTCATTGGATAATGGTTACGGTAATAGTCACGCACGCTGTCACGGAATGTGCGATAGCTCCGCGTGCAACCAAACTGTTCAATCCATGGATGCTCATCTGGCGGTACCGCTTGGCTCGTAAATTGACCGCCAATCCAATCGGTCTCTTCCGTCATAATGACTGATTTTCCTGATTTCGCTGCTGCCAGTGCTGCTGCGCAGCCACCAGTACCTCCCCCAATGATTACCACATCAGCATGAAGTTCTCTCATTCTTTTTCCCTCCACATTTTCTACTTTTTGGTTGTTTCTGCCAATTAATACGC
Source organism: Brevibacillus sp. HB1.2 (assembly GCF_013332495.1). NCBI lineage: Bacteria > Bacillati > Bacillota > Bacilli > Caryophanales > Paenibacillaceae > Brevibacillus > Brevibacillus sp. HB1.2. The sequence goes on from NZ_JABMIU010000002.1 coordinate 512,669, forward strand.
AAAAAATGACAATAGGTTACAAATTTCGCAGAAAAAACTAAATATTTTTTCCATTAGCTTCTGCTTGTGCAAACTTTGACTCAGCATCAGTGCTTCAAATTTACCTAGGAGTTGATGCCCCTTTCCAGCCCCTTCCTGCTGTCTCTTACCAAACCGGAATTCCACTTTTCCACCCTAAAACTTGTGTTTTTAGGTGAGATTGTCTTTGCAAAGGCTCCAAAAACAAGAACATATGTTCTCAATTAAATATACACGAACAAAATGCGAACAGTCAAGAAATTATTTCCTTTTCTTTCTATTATTTGTAATCAATCAAACGATAGAGAGTTGGCTAAAGTGAATATACGCACAAAAAATCCCTCCAGCTAGACTATCTCCAGCATGAAGGGATTTTTGAATCGTCTTTATTTAAACAAATTAATCGTGGTAATAATGATCGGCATCGCGAACACATCAATCAGGAAGGCACCTACGATTGGAACGACCAGGTATGCTTTTCGCGAAGGACCAAATCTTCCCGTTACTGCCGCCATATTCGCCATTGCGTTTGGTGTAGCGCCCAGACCATGTCCGGTAAAGCCTGCGACCATGACTGCGGCGTCGTAGTTTTTGCCAAGCAAACGGAACAAGACGAAAATCCCAAACAAAACGATGAATACTACTTGAACAAATACGATCACGAGCATTGGAAGCGCAAGGTCTGCAACTTCCCACAGCTTGATGCTCATCAGTGCCATGGACAGGAAAATTCCAAGCGTCACATCACTGATCAGGTTGATGCTCTTCATGTCGATTGCCTTTGGATTGAGCTTGTCTACAATGTTACGGACAATTACCGCTACAAACATCGCTCCCACATAACCCGGCAGAACAAATCCGGTTGCAGTCGAGAACAGCTCTCCCAAATACGTTCCCAATGCCATACAGAATGTAATCAATAGCACTTGGATGAAGAAGGTATTCGACGTAATCGCTTGTCCTTTTTCTTCTACTGTCTCTACTACTTCTTCCGTTTCTGTCGGCTTCAGATCGTATTTCGTAATCAAATATTTCACAGTCGGTCCGCCAACCAAGCCCCCTGCTACGAGACCAAAGGTAGCTGCTGCGATCCCAACCGCCAAAGCAGATTGAATGCCCATGTCCTCAAGTGTTTGTCCAAAAGCTCCAGCCGCTCCATGTCCACCTTCCATGGAAACAGCTCCGGCCATCATCCCGATCAGTGGATGAATGCCGAACACGGAAGCCAAAGACACACCAATTACGTTTTGTGCCAAAGCCAGAAATCCACAGGCGATCCAGTAAATAACGAGCAACTTACCACCAAGCTTGATCAGCTTAAAGCTCGCTCCCAATCCAACGGTAGTAAAGAACGTGAGCATGAACAAGCTTTGTAAGGATGTATCCAATGTAATTTGTAAAATTCCGGTCGCTTTCAAAACAGTTGCAATGACAGCGAACAACAAGCCCCCAACCACTGGTGCCGGGATACAAAACTTTTGCAAGAAACTAGCCTTTTTTACGAGGAATGTACCTAATACGAGAAGTGCTACTGCGAGAAAAATCGTCGTTACTTGATTAAGTGCTAACGTCATAGTTGTCTCCCCTTAGTTGTTCTCTAGTAATCCCATGATGGCTTCATTCGTCAAGTAAGCACCTAACTTTACTGTTCTTCCGTTTTCATCTAAAATCGGATTCACTTCACAAATATCAAAAGAAAGCGTTTTCTTATGAGCGGCAACGGTACGGATCAAAGTGCGGACAACCATTGGTGTTAAGCCAAAAGGAGAGGGAGCACTTACCCCTGGTGCAAAAGCTGCGTTTAAAACATCTGTACATAGCGTCAGCATGACATGATCGTGTTTTTCGATGAATTCGCTTACAGATAAAGTAATTTCATCCATTCGCGCGTCTGTCATCTCTTCTTCATACACATAACGAACACCGAGCTCATCTGCTTTATCAAATAGCTCCTGCGTATTTCCGAAACGCTGAATCCCTAACACAAAATAGCTGCTATTTTTGTCATGCTCTAGTATTTGCCGAAACATCGTCCCAGATGAAGGCTGAACTTCATAGGAACGCAAATCGAAATGAGCGTCAATATTGATAATGCCCAGAGAAGCCTCTTTACCAATATGCTTTCGGACACCTACGTAATGTCCATACAATGTCTCATGGCCTCCGCCTAAAATAATGGGCGTCATGGCTTTGGAAAAGATTGCTGAGACGGCGTTCCCCAATTCTTCCTGGGCAGCTTCTAGCTCTTCGTTTGGACAAGCAACATTCCCCACATCAACAATCCGTTTCCCTTCCTCCACTTTCCAAGGAAGACTTGCAAGCGCTTGCCGAATTGCGTTTGGAGCTTTGGCGGCACCTAATCGTCCTTGATTGCGCCTCACTCCCTCTTCACATTCAAACCCAATGATAGCGACTGTGCGATCCTTGGCAGCTTGCAATGTATCCAAGTCCGTTATTTCTACAATCTGATGGTAGCGAAAACTGCTTCTTCTCTCCGTATGGTCAGTCCGGCCGGTCCACAAATCTGCTGATACATTCTTTGGCAAGCTATTCATCCTTTCTGAGCCTTTTGTTTATTGATTATATAATGACAAACTTATTATTTCTAATATATAATTTAAATAAATTGATAGCTTAAAGCTATAAATGAAGGTAGGCGATCCAGTTGGACATCAAACATTTGCACTATTTTGTGACAGTTTGCGATCAGTTGAGCTACTCCAAAGCCGCACAAAAACTGCATATTTCACAGCCTTCCTTAAGTAACGCGATCAAAAATCTGGAGCAAGAGGTCGGCTCTCCACTGCTCGAGAGAAACACGAGAAAAATGGAAATGACGGACGCTGGTAAAATTTTATATCAGAAATCGTTGCTGCTTCTTTCCCAAATGAACATGCTGAAAAAAGAGATGGAAGAAGTAAAGCTAACCGGAAGCGGCGATCTCATCATCGGCATCATTGAGTCCGTGAAGCATTGGATTCCAAAAGTCATTCGCGAATATCAGAGGCGTTTTCCCTCTATTAACATCAAGCTAATCGAGGTGCTGAGTGGGAAAGCTGTCAAGGAATCACTGCGGAAGTATCATACGCATTTACTCATAACCAACCAATTCATCGATGAAGAAGATATCGAATCCTTTCCCCTGTATGATGAGCGCTTAATGCTGGTGCTACACAAGGATCATCCTCTGGCGGAAAAGGAATTGATTCGATTGAAAGACTTGGCTAGTGAGCCATTCATCATTAGTACAGAGGGATTTCAGACGCGGGAGGATATTTTAACGGCCTTTTCGTTTGAACAAGTCAACCCGCAAATCAAATTTGAAATTGAGCGATTTGAAACCGCGTTAACGTTAGTGAGGGAGAATTTGGGGGTTACGATCATTCCTGAGAACTATTTGTCTGGATCAACAGATGCTTCGCTTGTTCGGAAAACGATTGATTCGCCTGCGTTGGAGCGGACGGTTTATTTAGCGTATTTGAAAAATCGTTATTTGGCCCCGGCGGTGCAGGCTTTTTTAGAGGAGGTTCGGGGGAAGTTTCCTTCCAAAACATAGCCAATACCCTCTACATCACATAGAGGGTATTGGGTTACTACTTCTGAGGAATCGTCACCGTTAACTCTTCTTCCGTATTCTTCTGATAATCTTGCTTCCAGTAGAGGAGCTCTGTTTCACTCTTCCATTCGAGCGGGAAGTAGTCGGTATGATCATCGGCTTGAAGAAGCTTCTTCTGCTTCCCTGTAGATAATTCATACAACCAAATGTCTTCGGTCTCTTCATCTTCCATCCCGTATTTTTCTTTCGAGATTATCCCACTTAATTGAGAAAATGCTGCCCTTTTCGAATCTGGTGAGAATCGGAATTGGGAAATATACGAGAAAGGCTCACTCATTCTATCGTTTGCTACTCGATAGATTTGTCCGCCTCGATGTCTGCTCGTTCCCGTATCCAATAAGAGATACTCAGAATCGGGAGACCATGTAAAGAAATAGCGGTCGATGACAGCCTCTTTTATTGGGGAGGGTGAATCGTTGCCAACCTTCCAAATGTATGCCTGACCATCTTCGGTAGTCCCCTTATAATAGGCAACTGCTTGAAAGTTCGGCGACCATTCGGCGTGAAATGTATCCTCGCTTGTATACAGCTTCTGCTCGATCTTGTTCATTTGCTGCCATGTTTCCGGATTCACCTGTATACTTTCGGTCTCCAAGGTTGTCAGTGGATAAGTAGCGGGATCAAAAAGATGATAGAAATACTTCAAACCATCTTTTCCATATACTTTTACATGGTGAGTCGAACGTTCATAGTAGCGGGCGTTTCGGCGATCCCCGTCCTTGTCGGGTAAGTGAAATGTGTATTCATCCTCTTTCCACTCCCCCTGATATGTTCCCCCTTTCACTTTTTCTATTTCACGGATTTTATTGAGTACTTGATAGGGTGACAGGAATTCTTTTTGTTGTTCTTCCACTGGTTGATTGGTAGGTGCTGTAGAGACTGGGCTAGAGGTAGGAAGTGGATCAGAGATTGGTTTTGCTGTGGCCTCTGTTGTTTTCCCGGCGTTCTCCGATGTTATTGGCTTGTTCGGTTCATGTTGACACCCGGTTACCAATGCGATCATACAGATCATCGAAAGCCATCTAATTTTGTTCAAAGCTTTTCTCAATGGTTAAGCGCCTCCAAGAGTGGAAAAAAGTAGAAAAATACATTTCGATTATACCATTTCACAATTCCCATATCCTTTTATATAATTGGGAAAGTCTTGAAAAATTTTAAAGCAGGTGATCCTTTGGTTCAAGTAAGCGATGCTCCCTCTAACTTTATTGTGTTCCTCCCGTTACTAATAATCTTATTTTTAAACATCCTTAACATTGTCATCAGTATCTGGGTATACCGCGATGCAAGGAGACGAGGGAATAGCAAGGAATTCGCTATCATCGGGCTTGTTGCATCCTTGTTTTTTCCGGTTATTGGGTTGATTGTTTATTTGGTGATTCGGAAAGATAAGTATTGAAAAATAAGGAATTCTCTTTTCCTTCTCTCCAAATAAAAAAAGCAGTTGAACAGGGATAACCTTCCTGCTCAACTGCTTTTTTAGAAACGAAAACGGACACACGATAGGATTAGCCTCTCGTCACATTGAGGATCAGATCGTTTTCAAATCCACCGATTGAGATGTCAGAATAGCACTTGATCATTTCTGTTAGCATCACCTTTGCTTCCAGTCTGGATAGTGGTGCGCCCAAGCATAAGTGGCAGCCTTTTCCAAAGGATAGATGCTTATTACTATTAGGTCGATGGATATCGAATTGGTCTCCCTGCGCAAAGGTATTTTCATCACGATTGGCAGAACCGAGCCATGCCATGACGATTTCGCCTTTTTTCATCATACTTCCGAACATATCCGTATCTTCTTGAACCTTGCGCATCAAAACCTGTGCTGGCGGACGGAAGCGCAATACTTCCTCGATCGCTTGATCTACCAGCTGCGGATTCTCTCTTAATTCACGATAGACGCCTGGTCGATCTAGTAAAAAGCAGTAGAAAACACTGAACAAGAGCGTACTTGTCGTGACATTACCGGCAAGCAGCAAGCTGATTGCAATATCAATAATCTCGCGGTCAGATAGTTTTTGTCCTTTGTATTCTGTTTGCGTTAAATCGGAAAGAAAATCTTTTGCCGGATTCTCTCTTTTTTCTTGAATGATCGGAGAGAGATAAACGGCCATTTCCTTCATGATTTCTTCCTTTTTGAGGTTAATATCCTCATACGTTTCGCGGGTTCCGGAAGAGATGAGCACATCGGACCATTGTTTGAATAGCATCCAATCACTGGACGGTACACCGAGCAAATCGGCAATGACAATCACTGGCATCGGAGTTGCGAGATCACCTAAAATTTTGATGCTTTGCTTTTCTTTTACTTCCTCTAGCAAATGACGTGAAATTTCTTGAATACGCGGTTCCCACTCTTGGAGTGTTCTGGTTGAAAATGCCTTTGTATAGAGCGCTCTCCTTTTTCCATGATCAGGCGGGTCCATCTCTGTGATCCCCTTTTCTTTCAATGCGAGGGAACCAGCGATTCGTTTGCCTGTATCGCTTGAAAAGAGGTGATAATCGGTCAGCACACGCTCTACATCCGCATACAGAAATACGTTCCAAAGCTGTTGCTTTTCATCGTAATGGACCGGGCTATTTTTTCTCATGTCTGCATACCAGCCGTAGGGTTCAAACTGTTGTTGCAGGTTCTCGGCACCTGATATTTCATTAGGGAATACTACTTTATTCATTTCCTTCACTCCTTATCTAAATGGGTAGGTATTGCTGCAAACGGCTACTCTTTGTATGACTTGATTTCCTCTAACATGGTATCCATGAGTTTTTCTATTACCCCAATGTCTGTATTCGATTCAAAGAAGGAAATAGTGAAGGTTATGCAATCTTGATACGTACTGACTCCAAGCATCAGTCCAGGTGCGTAATAGGCTGGCGAGACGATATACGCACCTGCAACTTTCACATCATCGAATGATATCTGACTAGCACTGATCATGCCAAAATTTGATAATATCGGTGTGCTGTTTCCATCTGCTACAATTTGTTTTCTTACATCCTGTATGATCTTCAATGTGTGATGGAACTCTAAATTTTCCACAAAGGCAAAAGTGTTTACCGCATCATGCAGAATCTCTTTATTATCGCGTTGATTTTTCATGAATTCGGCCACTTCTTTCACCTTATCTGCAAATGTCCCTGTTGCTTGATTCATGGAGGCGTGAACAACGCCAGACAGGTTGTAAATGGCGTCTGCCTTGCCTGTGGGTAAAAATTTTCTTACATTAACAGTGACCATGACCTTGATTTGCTCTGCCGGAACGTTCTCCATCTGTTGAGATAAAGCGCGCATATAGGCAGCCAATAACACATCATTTACCGTAAACCCTTTTTGTTTAAATCCTTGCACTAGCTCCAACCACTCTTCGCGCGGTATTCTGCGAATGGCTTGTCGCCTTTTCGCTGGTTCTCCAGGCGTAAAAGGAAGTGTTGGTCCCTGCGGTTCCGGAGCTTGCGGCATCCCGCCATTTGGGATACCCATCTCCTTGAACAAACGGCTCTGATCTCTGCCCTCAGGGTTTGACTTGGGGACGTAGCGAGGGTTTTGGGCCAGCTCACTATATAACGAAGCTAGCAGGTGAACATACTCTATCAACCCTGCACCATCGCTGCATAGATGATTTAATTTGATGCATACGATATCTTTGGTCGAGGTCCGTAGAATGCGAACTTTGACCATCGCATCAGCATCGATGTCTATTGGGCTCGACAGCCACTCCTGTACGGCTTTCTCTTCGGAATCGGACTCACTGAGAAGTTGTAAGGAACACCAACCGCTTGACGCCAAATCGCTGCGTCGCTCCCAATAGGGGCGGACTGAATCTTTTATAAAGCGGCAACTCATGATAGGTTCAGCAATGGTGCTTGCCTCCATCGCTTGAAGCAATCGCTGTTGATTCACATGTCTGTCCATTTCCAGCACCATTTGAAGTTGGCAATCGGAAAGATAGCTGACCATGTAATTAAACCTATCACTTCCGTTTGCAGGCAGTCGCTGTGGGATTGCCATGTTCTGATTTACCTCACTGACATTCATTTCCTACACACCCCTTCAAACTAAAATTTTTGAAAGAAAAACAGTCAGGAAAAATCATCCTGACTGTCCTTTTTATCAGCAAATCCACGGGCTTCTATCGAATGGAAATCTTGTATTCCTCTAACCACATATTGATCTGAACGAGGTATTCGATCAGCTTCGTTGATTGAGCTAGATTCATCGGTGCTTTTCCATCCAGTACGAATTGGATCACAGACTTATTAATCAATGGTAGTAGAGGCGAATTAGGATTCGCTAAAATTTGTTTCATATGGTCCAAAATCGCATGGTAATACTCTGGATGATAGGTCATCGGATATGCGCTTTTGTTTCGGTACAATACTTCTTGCGGCAAATATCCTTTGTACGCTCTGCGAAGCAAGCCTTTTTCGATTTGATCAATATTTTTTACTTTCCATGGGACATTCCATAAATATTCAACTAGACGGTAATCACAATAAGGAACACGTACTTCAAACCCCGTATACATGCTCATTCGATCCTTGCGATCCAATAGTAGCGGAAGAAAGCGTGTGATAAAGAGGTACGACATTTTGCGCTGTTGCGCTTCCAATGCTGTCTCCCCTTCCAAAGGATGTACCTCTGCAATCCCTTCTTCATACCGCCTGCGAAGATATTCTTGTGGGCGGATTTTTTCGATGGCTTCTTCATTTAAAAATGAACTCCACCCGTCATGCTCCATCCAAGGGAATTTGCCTGAATTCAAGAATTTCTCCTTCTGAAACCAAGGATACCCGTTAAACACTTCGTCTGCCGATTCACCGGATAGCGAGACGGTCGCGTTTTTCTTCATTTCACGACAAAACAAATAGAGCGACGTGTCCGTCTCCCCTAATCCCGGGAGATCACGCGCTCTTAACGGCATATGAAAATGAGTAATCAGATCTTGAGCGTTGAAGGTAATCTCTTGATGCTTCGTTTGTACATGCTCTGAAACGGATTTCGCCCATGGTGCATCCAAGCTAATGTGCAACAAACCTTCTTCAAAATGCTGATCATTGTCAACAAAATCAACCGAATAGGTGTGCAACGTCTTCCCTTTTTTACGAAGCTCTTCAGCGGCTAAAGCTACCAAGCCACTCGAGTCCAAACCGCCAGACAGCATACTAACCAATGGCAGGTCAGAGATTAACTGACGTTGAACCGTGTCTTGTAACAGAGCGCGTATCCTTTCTGTCGTGGTATCCATATCGTCAGTATGCACTTTGCTCTCCAGTTTCCAGTATGGCCTTGTCCTGATTTGATCCTTCGTGACTGTTACACAATGTCCAGCTCGAACCTCATTGACATTGCGGAAAATTCCAAATCCAGGTGTTCTCGCCGGACCGAGTCCGATAATATCTGCTAACCCATCCGCTTCTACTTCAGGCTTCACTTTTGGATGGGCAAGCAAAGCTTTCAGTTCGGAGCCGAACAAGAACGAGCTCCCTCGTTGGCAATAAAATAATGGCTTCACACCTAAGTGGTCACGCGCTAAAAACAATCGATGATTTTTTTCGTCCCAAATGGCAAATGCAAAAATTCCATTGAGATGACGGACACATTCCTCTCTCCACTCCAAAAAAGCGTGCAGTAATACTTCCGTGTCAGAATTGGTTTGAAAGGAGTGTCCGAGCAGCTCTAACTGGCGGCGCAGTTCCAAATAATTATAGATTTCGCCATTAAACGATAGGACACACGTCTGATCTCCTTCTCGGTAGATCATGGGCTGCTTGCCGCCTTCTGGGTCGATCACGATCAGGCGCCGATGCGCAATCGCTGCCCGAGGAGACAACCAATATCCCTCTTCGTCTGGCCCGCGATGCTGGATCGCTTGAGCCATTTTGTGCAAAATAGCATGCTGGGATGACAAATCGTCATCCCAATCAAGCCATCCCACAATTCCACACATAGTAACCTCTCCTCTTGTTCGCCAATTTAGTGTTGGGGATGATACGTTATCTTATTGATTAACTCGCTTACCTTTTGCTCTGGGTTCGCTACCAATCCTTCTAAAAGAGTATTCAAATGCTGCAGCATACCGCTAATCTCCTTATCGTTGAAGAAACGTCGATAATAGTTAATATGCAGGACTAGCACTTGTTCATAGAAAAGGATTTCCACTCGTAACGGATGCTCCGTCTGCGCGATAGAATCATAGATGGTAGCGCCGAGGACATCATTAAATCCTCTAAACACAGAAGAGAAATCAGGGAGCTGTTCGCTTACCAGATAACTGTCAAACAAAAGCCGATCTCGTGGGATATCGCACCACTCGTATATTTTTTTCAGCGGCGTGTATTCGTACTGACTCGTCTCTACTACCTTGGACTGCATGTTTTGGAGCCAAGACAAGAACCTCATGTTTTGCTCAATGCTCACGCGAATGGGCAGAATATTGAAGAAAAGCCCGACAGAATGCTCGACCTCCATCATCGCAATGCTGCGGCCGGAGAAGATCGTACCAAAAACAACGTCTTCCTTACCGCTGTAATGATGGAGCAGCAATGCCCAAGCCCCCTGCACCAATGTATATGGCGTCAGATGATACTTTTTGGACAAGGATAATAGCGCCGAGGAGACTTCTGGCGATACGATGAACCTTTCTTGAGAATAGGGAGGCTCCTCGGCAGAGATATTCTTCCTGCTCGCTTGCGCCCATTCAAGAGTGGAGCTGGTCATTCCTTTCAGATTTTTCTTCCAGAACAACTCGGCATCCGTTAAGTCCTGCCCTTTTTGTAGCGCAACATAATCCCGATAAGGATAGACAGGCACAATATCAATCGCCGTCCCTTGGGAAAACGCTTGATAATATTCGAATAATCTTTTCACGATCAATGTATAGCTCCAGCCATCCTGCAACATCAGGTTGAAGACATAAATAAAGTAGTAGACATCCTCTCCTACTTGAAGCAGAGCAAGATGCGCATGTGGTGCATGGCCCATCTCAAATCCTTGTTGTCTAAGCTTCTGAATGTAGGATTGCAATTGTTCATGTTGATTATCTTCCGGAACGCCACGCCAATCTTCCTGTTTGATGTGGATATCCACTTTCTCATGTACGATCTGCATCGGTTCATCCAGCTCTTCCCAGATGAAGGATGTTCGCAATGCAGGGAATTGTTGGATGAGATGCTGCCATGCCTGCTCGAAAGCAGATACATGGAAAGGGCCACCCTCTATGCGAAAAGCATGATGAACCACATTCAAACCAGGCTCTGGATGATGCTTGTATCGATACAGCATATTTTCTTGCATGATCGTCAGCGGATAAACATCCTCCATGTATGGGTTATCTGCTTTTATCCGATCCAGCTGATGCTTATCCAGTGTTGGTAACTCTACTGCGTTTGGAGTTCGCTTCGCGCTTTGGGTAGAAACCCCACCTACAACCTCTGCTAGTTCAGCTATGGTCTGGAATTGGAAAATTTGCTGTGGAGTCAGTTCCAGACCGAATTGTTTTGCTCTCGCAACCACTCGAATGGTATGAATGGAGTCGCCACCCAATCCGAAGAAGTTATTATGTATGCCAACCTTGTCCAAGCCCAATATTTCAGCCCAGACATTGGCAAGAATGTTTTCCGTCTCGGTCGTCGGTGGTACAAAATCTCCCTCCATCTCTGGCACTTCCATAAGCGGCGCAGGAAGCGCTTTGCGATCCAATTTTCCATTCATGTTCACTGGCATTTCCTTGATAAACTCAAAGATAGACGGAACCATGTAATCTGGCAGCTTATCCCGTAAATAACTGCGCAGCTCTGGAATGAACTGGCGAGCAACTCTGTCTGTCAAAGGATCGTTCGCATACGTTTCGATCGGCTGGTAGTGTTTCGCTGGACGGTGCCACGCGGTGACCACTGTGTTACGCTGTCTTTTTTCTAGTAAATGCTCAGGTCGGAGCACAGCTTCATAGCTGCCATTCTCTCTATCACCCATCCAAGCAATATCCACGCTGTATCGAAGCTCAGCGCCCAACTGCCAAAGCTCCTCTGGGTCAATTCCACTGTAAGCATCGTTCTGATCTGTTCTCAGTTCTTCTACCGTTTTGAGAACATCTCCGTCAGCAAGCAATGACTGGTATCGATTCGCCCTGTCCAACCGCAAATTTGGGATATTCGTAAGCCCTAAGATTTGCGGTTTATACTTGGTCATGATTTGACGAAGTCCATCAATATTTTTGAATCCCTCCTCATGCCAATCCAGCCAGGAAAAGTCCTCAATCGGCTGCACTTTTTTGCCGAGATGAAGAACCACATCATAGCGATAGCGAGTTAATTCGTTATGATGACTGCCTCGCTTCAACTTGATTTCTACATGGCTGATCTGATGCAGCTGCGCTTGAAGCGCATAGAAAAATGCAGGATCGATAACTAGCTCCTGCTCTTGTCTCATTCGCTTCTGCACGCGGTGCTGCAATTGATCGATAGTCAACGTCGCCGGTGACTTTTCCATCTCAACCTCAGTGAGGAAGGTTTGCAGTAAAGAAAGATTACGAACATCACCGACAAAGATTGCTCCTTTGTCATTCATGGCGTGTATGGCCTTTTTCAGCACATCCAACAGGTAGCTCGCATCCGGGAAATACTGCACCACAGAGTTGAGCACGATCACATCGAACTTCTGTCCCTTTAGCCCACGAAAATCATCCGCATAGCTCTTACACAGTGTGACATTAGATAAATCCTCTCTTTGGTTGATCAGATTCGCCGTAATATAATCCAACGCCATCGACGAAAAATCTGTTCCCCAATACTGCTCACAATGAGGCGCTATCCGGGATAATAACAGCCCTGTACCGCACCCGATTTCGAGTACCTTTTTCGGTTGCAAGGCAAGGATACGATCAACCGTCGAATTGACCCATTCACGCATTTCTTCCGCTAAAAGGGGTTGACCCGTATAACTGCTGTTCCAGCTGGTAATGTTGAAGTCTGCCTCATATTTATTTACATCATCATAGGCTTTATCAAAGACATCCTGCCATTCTGATACCTGTTCCGCTGGAAGCGCTTCTTCTTCTGTTGCCTTTTTCAGTTTTTCCTTGGCCTGTGAATCTGGCACGATATAAGATATCAACTGCTTATGCCCTGGTCTCTGCTCGGATTCATGAACGATCACAGCCGCTTTTTGTACATGTGGATGTTCATCCAATACAGCTTCAATCTCACCCAGCTCGATACGGAACCCTCTTAATTTGACCATAAAATCAATTCGACCCAGATACTCGATCGTTCCATCCGGCATGTAACGTGCCAAGTCACCTGTTTTATAAAGGCGTGCTCCCTCTTTTTTGCTGAATGGATCAGGGATGAATTTCTCTTCTGTCAGCTCAGGTCGGTTATAGTATCCGCGAGCCAGCTGTACACCACCGATGTGCAGCTCGCCGGCAACACCCACGGGAACAGGATTCAGGTGCTCGTCTAACAGATAGATTTGGGTGTTTGCTACAGGGCGTCCAATCGGCACGGATCTAAGCTTGCTCCCTTTTTGACATGCCCAGTACGTGACATCAATCGCCGCTTCTGTAGGACCATAGAGGTTGTGCAATTCCGCATCGAGACACTCGAAAAAGCGCTCCTGCGTTGCATAAGATAAGGCTTCGCCACTGCAAATGACTCGTCGTAGCGTATCGCAGCCGCTAATTTCTGTCTCCTCCAGGAACACCTGAAGCATTGAAGGAACAAAGTGCATGGTAGTGATTTTCTCTTTTTTGATCAAACGTGCCAAATAAGTCGTATCTTTATGACCTTCTGGACGAGCTACTACCATGCAAGCGCCCGTCATTAACGGCCAGAAAAATTCCCAAACCGACACATCAAAGCTGAAAGGCGTCTTTTGCATGACGCGATCGGTTTCATTCAGTTGATATTGTTCCTGCATCCATAAAAGTCGGTTGACGATACCGCGATGAGCATTCATCGCACCTTTTGGCTTACCAGTGGAACCTGAGGTGTAAATCATGTACGCCAAATTGTCGCTGTTGACTCCGCTTGCAGGCGCCATATGGCTCTCCATGCTAATTGTCTCCCAATCTGAATCGAGGCAAATGAGTTGTCCACCGTATTCAGGGAGCGTGTTCTTCAGCTCCTCCGCAGTCAAGAGGAAAGAAGGATTCGCATCCGTGATCATGAAGGCAACCCGATCTTGCGGATAGCTTGGATCTAGGGGAACGTAGGCCCCACCTGCTTTGAGGATACCTAACAGCCCAATGACCATCTCAAATGAGCGCTCCATATAAATGCCCACAAGCGTTTCCGCGCTTACACCCTGTTTTACGAGATGGTTAGCCAGTTGATTCGCCCGTTGATCCAATTCACGGTAAGTGAGTTGCTTCTCTTCAAAAATAACGGCTGGGGCATCTGGTGTTTTGGCAGCCTGCGCTTCGATCATTTCGTGGAGGCACCTATCTTGCTGTGGGTAGTACGTCTTCGTATCGTTCCATTCGACCAACAGCTTTTGCTCTTCCGCAGTGGTCAAAATCGGCAAATCTGAAATCGGCTGGTTCGGATTCGCGACAATGCCTGCCAGCACGATTGTAAAGCTTTCTAACAAGCGACTAATTGTCGATTCATTAAAAATATCGGAATTGAACTCGACGTCTAGGTCAAGGATATCGCCTTTTTCTACAACCTGAATCCAGAGGTCAAACTTGGATGTGTTGTTACGGAACTCTTCAAATTTGACCAAGGAAAAGCCTAATGCAGACATGTCCGATTTTTTCGGCATAGGAAAGTTCTGCAACACAAAGCAAACTTCAAACAGTGGATTTTGACTCATATTACGCTCAGGCTGCAATTCGTCCACTAATCGTTCAAATGGTACGTCTTGATGTCTGTATGCGCTGTTCGCTGTTTCTCTCACACGTGACAACAGTTCTCTAAAGCTTTGATTGCCGGAAACATCTGTTTTGAGAACCAACGTATTTACAAAAAAGCCAACCAGATTCTCCATTTCCACTCGGTTACGATTCGCTACGGGCACTCCCACCCGGATATCATTTTGCCCGCTGTAACGATGCAACAATATCTTTAACGCGGTGATCAAAACCATATACAGCGTGGCATTTTCTTGCTCGCTCAGCGCTTTCATGGCATGTGAAAGGGAAGAGGGAATTTGTAGTTTTAGGCTCCCTCCTTGAAACGTTTGGATAGGAGGTCTTGTACGGTCTACTGGCAGCTCTAACGCGCTGCTTTCTTTTCCAAGGGTTTCTCTCCAGTAAGAAAGCTGTTTCTCAAGCACTTCTCCTTGAAGCCACTCCCGCTGCCAGCTTGAAAAATCAGCATACTGGATCGGAAGCTCAGGCAATGGGGAAGGCTTGTCCGCAAGATATGCCTGATAAAGCAGAACCATTTCTCTGAAGAAAACTCCGACTGACCATCCGTCTATGATGATATGGTGAACGTTCAAAAGTAGAATATTCAAGTCTTCGCCGAGTCTGAATAAAGTAACACGCAACAACGGTCCCTTGGTTAAATCGAAAACATACATGCTTTCCTCTTTCGCGAGTCGGCGAAACTCATCCTCCCTCTGCGCCTCGTGATGTCCTGTCAGGTCGACAATAGGAAAAGGAATTTGCAAGGCAGGAGCAATGAGCTGATACGGCTCTCCGTTTGCGACTTGAAAGGTAGTTCGCAGGGCTTCATGGCGTTCCACTATCTCATTAACGCACTGCTCCATGATGTTTGTGTGAAGCTCACCCGATAGATGGAAGGCGGCAACCACATTATAGGCAGGACTGTTCGGTACCAACTGGTCTAAAAACCATAGTCTCTGCTGGGCAAAAGAGAGGGGCACGAAGCCCTCTCTTGAACGCCGCGGAATTCCAGTCTTTTTCGTCTCCAGTTTTGAGCCTTTCAGCTTCTCCAGCAATGCCAGTTTCTTCTCGGAAAGCTTCGATCTGCTCTCGGCAAGTATCTCATCTCTTGATTTAGCTGATTCCTTCTCATTGATCATCGGATTGCTCCTTCCCACATGGTGATTCTGCTGCCTTTTTTATAGATGAATTCATCAGCTTAATAGCTCCAAAATTGCCTCTTCTGGAAGCTCATCAATAGCAGCAATCAGTTCCTCTTCAATCAGCTCCGCCATCCCTGCCACGGTTGGCGCGGAAAAGAGATTGTCTAAATCCAAATCAACCGGGAAGCTATTCTTCAATCTGGAAATAATCTGAGTGGCCATGATTGAATCGCCGCCAAGATCTTGGAAGTTTTTGTGGATGTCAACCTTTTTCACGCCAAGTACCTCTTCCCACGCAGCAGCAATTTTTCTCACGAGTTCGTTACGTGGTGTATCATCATCGTCAGCATGTATGACATCATGATGGATCACCGAGTTTTGGATTTCTGTCTCGCTCACATCTGCTTCTTCCACCTGAACACGAGGTAGCTCAGTTGAGTTGGCTATGTCTGCTGCTCTGTGTTCGTGTTTTTCTGCTGTCAGTTCGGAGGTGGCGGCTGCTTCTGGATGGGTTCGGTTGCCTACGACAACTTTGGGTAAACGGTATCGTTCCTTGGCAAAAGGATAGCTTGGCAGGCCTGATAGTCGGCTTACCATTCCTTTTGGATAGAGAGCTCCCCACTCTATTTCGTTACCATGAACCCATAGCTCCGCCAGCTTTTTGATCTTCTTGTTCAGAGCGAGATTGCGGATAAAATCCCGTCCCTCTTCCGTATCGCCGATCTTGATTCCGCCCGTTTTGTTTATTTCTCCGATAAACAGATCAGCCGTTTTCGCCCCATTACTTTGTATGAATTGCTCTAACTGCGCAATCAGCTGTTCCTTACTGTCTACCACGATTGCTACTCGATGAGACATCGATTCCCTTGCAGTCTGATAGGTATAAAGGAAATCTGCCAGTTTCACATCATGATGATTCTCTACAAATGCCTTTGTTTTCATGGCATAGGCCACCAATTGCTCACGTGATTCTGCTGACAGCACGAAGACTCCCGTCGCTATCTCTTGACCCACAACAGGAGCAGAGGCTCTTACCTTGCTTCTATCAAACTCTTCGATCACCAGATGAGCATTGGTGCCGCTGAAGCCAAAAGAGCTGACCGCTGCCAATCGAGAGCCTTTGGAATTGGTCTGCCAATCTTGCAGCTTCGTATTCACGTAAACAGGGCTGTTTTCAAAATCAATGTGTTCATTCTCTTTGACAAAATGGATCGAAGGGGCCATCTTCTTGTTTTTCATGCTGAGTAAAACCTTGATGACACTCAACACCCCAGCCGCCGCTGTGGTATGGCCGATGTTGGCTTTCAAAGAACCAATGGCGCAGAATCGTTTCTTCGGTGTGAATTGGCGGAAGGATTCACTCAGCGCATGAATCTCTACAGGGTCCCCTAATTTGGTTGCGGTTCCGTGTGCCTCGATATATTGAATGTCTTCCACATCCATCTGTTTTTTCGCGTAAATGGATTTTTGCAGGTCGCTTTGCGCTTGGAAGCTAGGCACGGTAATGCCCAATGTCCGTCCATCCTGATTGGTCCCACTGCCACGGATGACACCATAGATGCTATCGTTATCTCGTAATGCATCTTGCAATCTTTTTAAAATCACAACGCCAACGCCATCCCCAACGACAATGCCATTGGCTCCATTGTCAAACGGACGGCACTCCCCTGTAGGAGATAGCATCCTTGCGTTACTCATCGAAATAAACGGGGCAGGATGGGAATAAATCGTAATTCCTCCTGCGATGGCCAGATTGACCTCTTCCGTCTTCAGCTTTTGGCAAGCAATATCGATCGCCACCAAAGAGGATGAGCAAGCTGTGTTCACAGCCAGAGCAGGTCCTTTTAGGTCAAGGAAATAAGCGATGCGCGAGGCGAGTATACTCGTATCCGATCCGAGCATGCCAAAATGAGAGAAATCTTGTTCTACTGTCATTCCCGCCATGGCGCCAATGACGGTTCCAACGGGTTGTCCTCTCAGCATCGACGGGGTATAACCTGCGTCCTCTAATGCTTTATAGCTCTCTTGTAAAAGGATGCGCTGCGTGACATCCATTGATTGGGCTTCGGTAGGAGAAATTTTGAAAAACGCTGGATCAAAATATTCAATATCCTCCATCGCCCCGTATTTCATCGGAATATCTACTAATGCATTTTCTTTGAAAAAGGCACGCCATTCTGGATTGGTCACTTCTCTGATGCAATCTTTGCCCTGACTGACGAGCTCCCAGAATTCATCTTGCCCCCGGGCTCCTGCTGTGCGGCAGGAAATCCCAATGATCGCAATATCATCGGAAGCAGCTTTAGGTGGCTCGTAGGCAATATTCCGCGTCGAGACTCTCTCTGTATAAGCAGGCTTCTCGTCAAGATTTCCATGATTTTGGTTAAGCGATTCTGTCTGCGCTGATTGGCGCTCTGGTAGATGAGTCGCGATGTAGCTCGCCAATGCATCTAGCGTATTATGCTCAAACACAACACTCGTTGGTAGTTTTAGATGAAACTTGCTATTGATGGCTTCGGATAATGGAACGGCATTGAGCGAGCCGATTCCCAAATCCTTAAGGGATTCTACCTCTTCCAGCTCTTCTTGTCTCAAGCCTAAAATGGTCGAAAAGACCTGGATCAGATCCGCTTTGATTTTTGTCCGATCCGGAATGGACTGATCTGCTGCAAAAACACGTTTTTGTTCAGAATATTCAGATGTCATTGATTGATTTTGAGCATCCGACACGAATGGTTTACTTGCATGGAGCTGGCTTGGCTCGTATTGCTGCAAATGGCTAGCAATATAGCTTGCCAACGAATCTAATGTATTATGTTCGAACACAACGCTGGTCGGTAGTTTCAGATTGAATTTGCTATTAATCATTTCGGATAAGGCAACGGCATTAAGAGAGCCAATTCCTATATCCTTCAAGGTCTCTACTTCTTCCAGCTCTCCTGGTAGATGACCTAAAACGGCAGCAAAAGCCTCTACCAAAGATTCTTTGATGGTTTCCCTATTCCAATGAAAGCTGTGACCATCCTGATTTGAATTCGGGAGCGTTCGCGTTTGCTTTTTCGGATAAGGAATAGAACCGCTGTTTACCATTTCCGCTAATGCTTCTGGATACGGTCTTTTCTTCGATATTTTGCTGGCATTCCATTCACAACGCTTCGTGTACGCAAGATACGGAGCCTTTTTTAGCTTAAACAAGCAATAGCTGATCCACCCTCGTTCGAGAGAGATAGATTGATTCACTGTGTTGATATACAAATCTTGAACAGCTTTAGGTAGATGCTTGATGTACTGTTCCACGTCAGGATCATGCAAGGCGTTAGCAATCTGCGGCGATACGTCAATGATTTCATCAATCACCAACTGATGCTCCGCTAAAAGCTCAATCCATTCTTGCACGGTGGGAATGCTGACTTCTACGTTCTGGTCTACGATTGGTCCTCGCGTATTCGCTATGTAATCGATCAACAGAACGGTTCCCTCTTCGTTCAGAGAAGAAGAGATATTTTGAAATAATCCATGTTTATTTCGAATATGGAAGCTCACTTCAATCCCGACAATCATGTCGTAGAGATCGGGAAAGGCATCCTTGGAGCTGTCTTTGTTGAAAATTTTCGCACGAGCACCCAGATTTTTCTGCGCGATTCGTTGATTGCCAAGCTCTGCTTGCGCCTTGGTAATCGTAAATCCGTGGGTTTGCATATGCGGATAGAGCTCTGCTATTTGAATCACATCTGTCCCATGACCGCATCCAAAGTCCAACACTTTTTGCACGCGCGAAAAATTTTCTTTGCAAAAAAGTACTTGTCGCATCTCTACTTGCTTCTCTCTTACCATTTCTCTTTCCAACGGATATTTTTCCGGATTCAAAATGACGCGACTCATTGAAAAGCCTGGAATCTTCTTCTCAAATGGACATACGGTCAAGTAATCCTCCGAAAACTCCGCTTCGCTGTTGTTGGCGCTATAGGTGTAAATCTCAACGGCCTTGTTTTCGAATTCTGGATGAGCGGATGTCATGCTCGTCTCCCTCCTAGAGTGATTCGTTTGATTGCGTTCTATCCAGCACGTTCTCCTCTTAAATGGATAGGTTGGGAGCTTAGCTACTCGGGATAACTCCTTCCCTTCATGCAGCTTCTGCCAAGGGATGGGATTGCCTAGAACCCACCATTTTGCCAGTTCCCCTACATCTCTTAGTTCGATTGCCTTAGCAACTCGGTCTGGCATCCATTCTTTGTTTTCCTTGAGATCCCCAAAAAAGCAATGATCCGTCTCTGCTTGATGCTCCAACCAACGTTCTAATTTCTGGTAAAGTTCTGTTTGACTATTGGTGATGACAGCTAAACGGCAAGGCATTTCTTCTCTTCCGATTTGAAGGGTATAAGCTGTATTCGCTAGATCGATATGTTGGTGCTTTTGCAAATAACCAATCCAGCGATGAATGTACGCTTGCAATCTCTCTTTCGTCTTAGCCGAAAAAACAAACAGCTGAGGCTCTGAATCATTTACTCTACTTGGTGAATTTCGGTTGTATTCCTCAACGATAAGATGGGCATTCACTCCACCGCCGCCAAAGCTGGTAATGCCTGCTCGTCGGGGGACTGTCTGCCCATCTACAGTGACCTTCTTCCATTCCGATACCTCTCGCTGCAATTGAAAGGGGAGTTGATCAAAAGGAATATTCGGATTCAAATCGTCAGGAATCAGGGTTGGAACCAGCGTCTGATGCTGTAACGACAAAATCACTTTCATCAGCTGCGACATACCGGAAGCTGATTCACAATGCCCGATATTCGGTTTGACCGAACCGAGTCGATAATCCCCTGCTGTTCCTTGACGGTTGTGAAAAGCTTTCGTCACCGCTGTCATTTCGACCGCATCGACGATGTCTGATCCATAGGCAGAAGCTTCTAGATAACTAATGGATCGAGGGTCCAGTCCGCCTTCTTCCAATGCTTCTTCCATCACATCTGCAATTGGGGTGGGGCTTGGTGTCATGTAGCTATTGGCTTTGCCCTTATGGTTGACGGCGCTTCCTCGTATCACGGCATAAATATGGTCCAGGTCCTGTACAGCCTGATCGTAATCCTTGAGAACAACAGCACCCACTCCCTCACCAGGCACAAAACCTATTCCGCCATTCCCAAAGGCAGCACTGTCAGATGTATGGGAGATGAGCTGTCCCACTGTCAGACCAAAGTAGGTATGCGGATGGGTGTACAGATTCACCCCACCAGCAATCGCCATGCTTCCCTTCCCGTTTCGGATGTATTCACATGCTTCATGAATCGCTACTAACGCTGAGGAACACATCGTATCGATCGGCATACTCGGACCCTGTAAGTTTAGATAGTAGGAAGCCCGATTTACCATCGATGAATATGAGGTTGTCGGAAAGTGATGGTTGGTTTCCGTACTATACAGATGAAAACCTTGTTTCGTAATGCCACCAAATACCCCTGTTCGCTTGCGCAGCTCCGTAGACATCTTCGATGAGGCATAGCCTGCATCTTCTAACGCCTTCCAACACTCTTCTAAATAGAGGCGCTCTTGAGGGTCTATATTTTCTGCTTCTCGCGGAGTCATATTGAAAAATAACGGATCAAACTGATCAAATTCTTCTAAGAAGGCCCCCCATTTGCTATAGCTTTTTCCTAGGGAAATGGCTTCCTCTCGATTTGGATGATAATACTCTGTCCAATCCCAACGCTTGGCTGGAATTTCTGAAATAGACTTTTTACCCTGCACCAAATTCTCCCAAAACTCATCCAAGGTGTTAGCTTGAGCAAAGCGCCCACTCATGCCAATAATCGCTATTTTACCGGAGGACGCAGGCTTTGACTCCGTCATTTGCGAATGAGCAGATGACGCAAATGCTCTCGCTTTTCTTGGGTTTCGTTTCCCTTCGATTTTCGGCAATGGAGAAAACTCAACATGATCTTCCGTTCGATTTGGCTCCTGCTTGTGATCATCCAATCCTGTGAGTGAAATCAGTGCTTCCCTTTGTGTCTCTAGTAAATGCTCGACTAAGTCATCTACTGTCTGATATTCAAAAAACAACGTACCGCTGATCGTTTCTCCGAAAATTTTCCGAAATTGATTGATCAGTTGTACAGATAAAATGGAATCCATCCCATATGCCTCTAAAGACTCTGAAGTATCCATTCGGTTACTCGGCATTTTCAGCGTTTCAGCAATCAACTGTTTGATGTATTCCGTACTTTTTCCGCGCAGGACTTCCTCGATTGCCTTTCCTTCAGGAGCGGAAGGTATGTTCACTCTCTTTGGTTTTGGTTGTTCCGCATTTATGCTCGTTGCAGGTTTAGGCTGTTGTTTTTGCTGTTGGCGAATCACGCCGTCGCTTTCGGTAACAATAATCTGCTGCCCCATCACGTGCGCCTCTTCTGTTGGGAAAAAAACCGACTGAAATCCTTCTTCCTCCAATACTCTCTGCCACTTTGACGAAGATAACCCAGGGCAGCCTGAAAGGCGCAGCTCTGGGTCTTCGTACAGCCACCATCCCTCCAGCAAACCAAAGGTAAGATGGAGGAAGATGGTGTTTTTACTCATTTCATTCAGCAGTAGCAAGCCGTTCTTCTTTAAAACAGCTTTCGCGTTACGCAGCGTTTGGCGAATATTTTTGGTGGCGTGCAGGACATTGGCTGCAATGACAATATCATACCCGCCAAGATCAATTCCTTGCCCCGTCACCGACTCTTCTACGTTAAAAATCTGATAGGTCAAATAAGGATTGCTTGGGCCATATTCTTTTTCTGCATGCATGAAAAAGGCTTTGGAGAGGTCTGTGTAGCAATATTCCTGGATATGCTCTTCATACACCTTTAGTTTTTGGAAAACGACGGCACTTGTTCCTCCCGTACCTGCACCAATCTCGAGAATGCGAATGCGGGCCGCAGAATCTTGGTTCAACCGTTCCTCAACAAAAGCAACCACTGTATCAGCGAGAACTTCATTGAAGTAGTCGGAAACCGTGTTATTTTTGTATACCTTCTCGACTAATTCCATCGACGAATTGGGAAAGATGACTTCTGTGGCCCGCACTTTTCCAGTGAGAATTTGCGGTAAAGCACGCAGGGTTGCCTCGACTAGCTTGACTTGCGCATTCGTATCCGAATTTTTTAGCCAGACTTCTTTTTCTTGCTCCCATTCTTGCCAGACAGCCGTACTGGAAATGGGAGCAGTATCGATCACGGTAGATGTTGCGCGATCGTAAACGAGATAATCATTCCGAGCCAAAACAGAAGCCGTTTCTTCGAGCCACATGTCATATAAGTCAAGCAGACCGCTTTTTCTTTTGAGATCGCTGAGCGCTTGATTCTTTTCCGTAAAGCAGCCAAGCGACTGCATTTGACCCCATAGTAACTTTAAGAGAAGCTCGTCCATTTTGTTCATTCTAGGCACTCCTTCGGCTTACACGTATAGAACCGGTTTGTCCTGTTCTCTTTCTGATTGAGATTTCAGGGTGGTATTGACTAGAAATTCAGTGATGTGCTTAAGCGTTGGGTAGTCCATCATCACAGCAGGTGTCAGTTCAAGCTTGTACTTCTGATTGATTTTGGTAGAAAATTCGGTGAGCTTGACTGGATCGAAACCGTACTCCTTCCATTCAATATCCGTATCAATTTCTTCACTCTCTACCTTCAGGATTAGAGAGGCGAGTTGAATGATCGTAGCTAGTACGTTATCAAACAAGCTGTTCCTGTCCGTATTTGTTTCTGATGCAAAATAGGCTGCTGTGGGCATTTCTTTTACTTTTAACTTGTTTTTAATGCTTGCCATGCTGGAGGAAATTTTGGTTGAAACGACTGTAACAGATTCGCTTGTATGGATTCCTTCCATATCGAGTGGCTTGGTTGTTTTCATCAACGCCAATTGATTCATCGGACCTGATAGCAAAGCTTCCAATGCCTCCATCCCTTCTGAAGGTTCAATCGAGCCAATGCCGATCTGTTCCATTCGTTCCTGATAGCCCTTGGACGCAACGATTCCAACACTGCCCCAGTATCCCCAGTTCATTACTTTTACCGCACACGTCCATTCCTCGGCAAGCTGATGGGCGAAAGCATCTTTAAAGGCGCAGCCTGAAGCATAATTGCTTTGTCCAGGCGATTTGGTAAACGAGTTAATCGAGGAGAAAAACAGGACAAAATCCAATGGCTCCTCGCCAAATACTTGACTCATCCGCACACTTACCTCTACTTTTGGTACCAGTCCGGCTCGGAAGGCTGTCTCGTCCATATTCGCCAGACTTCTATCAAGGAGAACAATAGCGGAATGAATCACTCCGTTAATCTTGCCAAATCGTTTCTTGCTCTCTTCGTAAGCAGCTTGCAGCGACTCGCGATCCGTAGCATCGGCTTCGAAATAGAGCGGTGCAGGTCCTAGAGCAGCAAGTTGATTTATTTTGTTCTGAATCGACTCATCTTTCTTGCGGCGACCGATCCAAATGATTTGTGCTTGATAGGTGCGGATCATGTATTCGCTCCACGCTTGTCCAATACCACCCGCGCCTCCAATCACAACATAGACTCCATGCTGTTTGTAGACGGTTTGGTTAATGGAAGGAATCTGCACGGGCATTAGCTGCTGGCGAAACCACGCATGTCCACGATATGCCCAAGCGTTTCCATGAGCGTCGGCAGGTAAAGCAAAAATATCGCGTAGCGGCCAATCGGCATGCGCGTCCAAATCGACGAGTCTTACCTTCCAGTTCGGATATTCCTTCGCCATCGATCCGATCAACCCGTGGATGCTGGCATGCGTTGGATGAACCGTATCTTTTTTGTAGATAGCCTGCGCCTGAACAGTAATGATCGTCCAGCCCAAGTCTCTCGTCTGATACTCCAACGCAAGTAAAGCCTTGATCAAGCGGAAAACTTGAATAACGCCCCGCTCCTGCCCAATCATCAAAGACTCCTCTTTTACAGATTCCACTGGGCTGTTGGGAGCCACCCACATGAGATGATCGATCACACCCCGCTCTTGCAGCTTACTTGCGATAGCCTCAATAGAGTCATCTGACTGAAGCGGTAAAACAGTAGCTTGAGGGTAATGACGTTGAAGGAGACTTCTATCCTTTTCTTCGGCGCAAACGATGACTACTTGATCACTTGTTGCTGGAATGACTTCCCCTTTTTCTACAGACACGGCGTTCCATACTGGCGTGAGCATCGTGGTTCCCATCAGCGGTGGAGTGGAAGTCACTGTTTCCTGATTCTCTCTCACCGTCGCATCCCGTTTTTCACTTCCAACTGCAAAACCTTTTATCCTCACGCCAATTCTGCCTGACTCATCACATATATCGATATCTATTTTCTTGTTCTCCGATTTATCACTGGATCGAATGAGGGCATACATGGCAGCAGGATGATTTTCGAAGATCTCCAGCTCTTCAAGGGTAAACGTACCATTTGGTTGGATGGAGCTGATGTTGTCAGATAATGTAGACTCCGTGATGAGATAACGAGATGACTGCAACAGAGACTCCAACTGGCTAGGATGGAGAACGAATTGTCCTGCTGGCTCCATGGCAATCGAAGGCAAGGAGAGTTTTACCAATACTTGTCCTCGTGTCCTGTATACTTGGTCAATCCCTTGAAACAGCTCGTAGCATTTTTGGGCAGTAAGCACCTCACTGCTCTCGGCTTGCATGGCAGGTATATCCAACATGGGTGCTTCAACGAGCGAAGTGAATTCGACCATACCTTGGCTATGTACCACAGACCTGGTCTCCTCTTCTTTCGATTCGCTGTAGATTGCATAAGCAAGCACTCCAGTGTCCTCTGGATAGATACCCAGGTGTACCTGAACCAGATCATCGCCCACCAATAGCGGAACATCTGTAGCAACATGAGTCATTCGGATTCCAGATAAAGTCCCCTCTCGATCTCCTGCTGCCTGTTTCACTGCCGCCCGTGCCATCTCCAGATAAGCAGTGAGTGGAAAGAGGCGCTGCCCATTTCCAAGACGATCTGCCAAGAACGGCTCCTGCCCTATAAAGCTGGAACTGTATCTCAGCTCATAGAGGTCAGAAGTGTTCTTATGAAGCAATGGATGGAGGATATCACCGCTAACGGAAGAAGCTTTAGTCCTACTTGTTGCCATTGGTTTTTGAACGTCTATCCAATAACGCTCCCTGGCAAAAGGATAGGTAGGCAAACTGACGCGGCGCGGCTTATCTTCGCTATATAGCTTATTCCAGTCAAAAGAGACGCCCTTAACCCAAAGATTCAGCAGTTTAGCGTATTTCCCCTTGGCAATCCATGTCTCCACTGTTTGCTTCATATCCTCATCAGCAAAAAGAGCTACCGTGTCATGATTGCGCTTCACTCGCCCACGATACAGCTCGGCAATGTTCTCTGCGCCTTCTGCAAACTGCGTTAGTTTTTCCGCAAGCTCACCCACTGATCGGACGATAACAGCCAAGCGTTCTTCCAGCGCTTCCCGCCCTACTTGAAGCGTAAAAGCGACGTCAGTCAATTGGGCATCGGTGAATGCTTCTTCTTTGATCGCCTTCAATAATCGATTCACTTGAGCGAACAGTCTCTCTTCGTTCTTCGCTGAGAGAACGATCATGTTTGGTTGCTGTGGCTGAATGCTACTCTCGGGCTGTCTATCTTTTTCGAGGTACTCTTCGATGACAATATGGACATTAGCTCCTCCCGCCCCAAAAGACGATAGCCCAGCGATTCTCGGATACTCCTTGGTTACTCCGTTGATCTCCATGATGGGTCGCTTCCATTCAGTCAGCTGTTGCTGAACCATAAATGGCGTTTGACTGAAATCAATGTTTGGATTCATTACCTCAGCGTGCAGGGAAGGTGCTATTTGACCGTACTTCATCTGAAGCAATATTTTGGTCAATCCTGCAATTCCTGCCGCGCTCTCCGTATGCCCAATGTTCGACTTGGCCGAGCCGATGGCGCAGAAGTGCTTGTCTTTCGTATCTTGTCCAAATGCGCGAGTCAGTCCCGCAATCTCGATTGGATCTCCCAAAGCGGTCCCTGTACCGTGCGCTTCGATATAGCTGACGGCACGAGCATCTACTCCTGCCCGCTGCAATGCGTCGTGGATTACCTGCGACTGCGCGATTGGGTTTGGAACCGTATATCCATTTGTTTTGCCGCCTGCATTGAGCATGCTTCCCTTGATTACGCCGTATATGTGGTCACCGTCGGCAATCGCCTTTTGCAGAGGCTTCAATATGATAGCTCCCACACCTTCTCCATCTACGAAGCCATCCGCTTGGTCGCCAAACGACTTGCAGCAGTCACCAGCAGATAGCATAGTCGCTCCAGACAGTCGAATATAGTGGAACGGATCGACAATTAAATTGACCCCGCCTGCGATGGCACATTCACTTGTTCCGCTATACAGGCTTTCCAAGGCTAAATGGATCGCCGTCAAAGAAGAGGAGCATGCCGTATCCACTGCTAGACTTGGTCCTTGGAAATTGAACAAGTAGGAAAGGCGATTGGCAATCGACCAGTAGCTCGTTCCTGCTGGGTAATTTCCATTCATGACACCAACAAACACACCAATTTTTCTGCTTTCTCCTAATGTCGCAGGAGTATAACCCGCATCCTCCATACATGCGTATGCCGTTTCTAAAAATAAGCGCTCCTGAGGGTCCATCTGCTCTGCTTCGTTAGGAGAAATTTGGAAGAATAGCGGGTCGAATTTATCCATATCCTCGATGAAACCGCCCCATTTGGTGTACATGTATCCTCTTTTTCCTTTTTCTTCGCTGAAATATTCTTGCCAGTTCCAACGATCCTCCGGTACTTCCGTGATACAATTCTTCCCTTCTTTCAGGCGAGACCAAAACTCCCAGACATCTTCCGCTTGCGGATAACGACCTGAAAGACCAATGATCGCCACATCCTGTCTGGACGGCGCTGCTGGTTTTTCCGGTTGCGTATCAAGAGCTTGCAGGAAACGGCGAGATTTTGCCTTTCGAAATACCGAGCCAGCTTGCTCTCTGGTTGGCTTTGCAGTAGCTGCTGAGTTGGTTACTTGCTTTTGAACAGGCTGCTGTTCATCTATTCCTACTAGAGCTAGTAGTTCATCCGTTTGTGTTGTCATGAAATGCTCGACCAGCGCATCAATCGTTTGATATTCAAAAAAGAGGGTCGTGCTGATCTGATGCAATTTTTTCCGTAAGACATTCGTCATTTGCACAATCATAATCGAATCAATGCCATACTCCTCCAGGGCGGCAGAAGAGTCGATCTGGTCAAATGGAATTTTCAGTGTTTCTCCGACCAAATGCTTAAAATAGGCGATGCTTTTCTCATGAAGCATATCCTCCGTGCTTGTTCCTCTGTCTGTAGCTGGAGGACTTGGCTGAGTAGAAGCTGAGGTCCCCATTGATTTCTGCTGTTGTTTGGACTTGCGGACAACGCCGTCACTTTCAGCAATTATCAACTGTGGATAGGAATCAACTCGATAGCCCTCATCTTTCAACACTTTCTGCCAACCTTCCAGAGGCAATGAAAGTTCTAGTAGAAGCAGACCATTCCTTTTTAAGAGATACTTGCAGGTACGCAGGGCTTGGCGAATATGCTGAGCTGTGTACAGATTATCAGCTGTGATAATCAGGTCGTATTCATCAGCGTGCATTCCTTGTTCACTTAACGCCACTTCCGGATCAAAAACTTGGAAGCTCATATGCTCTTGATAGGCATGTAATTTTTGTAAAATCAAAGAACTGGTAGATTCTGTACCTGCTCCGATCTCGAGAATCCGAATTCTTGCAGATTGCTCCTGCTTCAACCGCTCCTCGATAAAGGCAGCCGCTACATCAGCAAGCCCTTCATTTTCATGGGCAGACAGCTGTAGCATGGATGGATAACGTTCAGGGTGAACATCCACCCACTCTTCTACCTTCATCCCTTCTATGACAATAGGCTTCGTTATCTTCATGAAAGCAATTTGATTCATGGCTCCTGCGAGAAGTGTCTCTACAGCTTGCATAGCTTCTGGAGGCTGAATCAGACCAATGCCGATTTGCTCCAAACGCCGATAGATTTCTACCATCTCTTGATGAGACTCTTCCACTTGCCCACTGCTCCAATATCCCCAATTGATCAGTTTCACCGCACATGGCCATGCTTGGGTCAATTGATGAGCATATGCATCCTTAAAGGTACATCCGGCAGCGTAGTTGCTTTGCTTCGGAGCTTTCGTAACTGCCATGAGTGAAGAGAAGAATAATACGAAATCCAAAGGCTCCTTCTCAAACACCAACGCGATGTTCACACTCACATCAACCTTAGATGAAAGCACTGCTCGGAAACCTTCCTCTTGCATAGCCTCCAAGCTTTCCTCAACCAAGACCATGGCAGAATGAACAACTCCGTCAATCCGTCTATACGTTTGCTTTATTTGTTCATAAGCTTGTTGCAAAGCGTTCTGCTGCGTTGCATCCGCTGTTATATAGTCTGGTGCTGGTCCAAAAGCGGCAAGTCTATCCATCTTCGCTTGAATCTCTTCATTTTTTTGACGACGACCCATCCATATGATCTGGGCTTGATAGGTACGAATCATATACTCGGTCCATGCTTCGCCGATGCCACCAGCACCGCCAATCACCAAATAAATGCCACCCTGCCTCAACCGTGTCTGATCGATCGGAGGATGGTCGATGGTAAGCAATTGTTGGCGATACCATTCTCCTTGACGATACACCCACGGACGACCCTGACGATCTCTTGGCAGCCTCAACATATCATCCAACGGCCATTCAGATTCGGCCTCTACATCCATGAGTCGAATCTTCCAGTTTGGATATTCCTTCGCCATCGAACCAATTAACCCGTGAATACTGGCGTTACAAGGATTCACAACATCTGTATTCCGAATGGGCTGGGATTGAACCGTGATGACGCTCCACCCCAACTCCTTACTTCCGTATCCCAAGCGAAGCAAGGCTTTAATCGTTCGGAAGCATAGAATCACTCCCTGATCTTGCCCCGCGATTAATCGATGATCCGCCAAGGAATCTATCGCATCAAAAGGAGCGATCCACACCATATGATCAATGGAACCAAGCTCTTCTAGTCGGTGTACGATTTCCTCAATCGTATTCTCAGCCTTAATGGACAACACTTTTGCTCGTGGATAGTATGGTTGAATCGCGCTCCCATTCTCTTCATTTCCCCCCACAATGACAACCTGTTCATCAGTAGTAGGGAAAAGCTGCCCCTTCTCAACGGGAGTCACATCCCACACAGCGGACAGCATGAGATTCCCCACCGGAGGCTCCAGTGAGGGTACGGGAGAAGCGCTGCTCGAAGCAACGTGATTCGCTGGCTTCCCGTCCTCCAGCACTCGCATGGAATATCCCTTTATTCGTACACAAACGGTTCCTTGGTCATCGCACAAATCAATATCTAGCTTCTGTACCTTGTCATCTGCGCTGCTGTTAGCACTGTAACGAACGTACGCCCACATTGAGGATGTGCACTTGTTGTGAATGTCAATTTCCTCCATGGCAAAAGGCAAGGAGGGCTTGCGACTGGAGTCGCCATCCGCTGATGGGGTATCTTCCCCACCCATCATTAGCCCGATAGATGCCTGCAAGGCAGAATCCATTAAGCTTGGATGCAGGACAAAAGGGTTCTCCATTTCGGAGACGGAGGCAGGCAAGGTTAGCTTGGCTAATACTTTGCCCTCCCCTACATACAAGGTATCAATTCCTTGATGTGCCGAACCATAATCCATTCCTATTGATTGAAAAATGCTGTAGCATAGTTCGGATGAAAACTCACGTTGGCCGCATTCTGCTTGTATGGATGGCAGATTCAAGGCATGCTTCTCAGCAACAGAATGAAGCATGACGCTCCCCAGACTGTGCACGACGGGTTCTGCATCCATAGCCTCCGACTCGCTATAGATTTCAAAACGAATTTCACCATTCTCTTCGGGAACAAGACCGATATGGATCTGTGCAGGTTGGTCCCCCACAACAATTGGCCGTGTCCAAACCACGTTTTTGAGTTGAATCTGGGCTGGTTCTTCGGTCAAGGCAGCCGTTGCTTGCTCTGCTGCTGCTCTCGCCATCTCCAGATAGGCAACTCCCGGCAAGATTCTCTGATTCTTCACGACATGATCCGATAGGAAAAACTCCTGACCTGTAAAAGTGGAGCTAAACCTCTGTTCAGAAAAATCAGAAGTATTCCGTTGCAACAGTGGATGAATCGCAGGTTCGCTCGTGAATGGAGCTGCTGTCTTGCCGCTTACAGATTTCATTTTGCTCTCTGGAATCCAATAACGATTCTTCGCAAATGGGTACGTCGGCAAGGGAACACGTCTCGGTTTGTTATTCAAATAAAGCTGTTCCCAATCCACTTCATAGCCTGTCACCCAACATTCAGCCATTTTTCTGATGCTGCCTTCTGCAATCCAGCTTTGGAATCCGGTTGACTCGTTGTTAGGCTTCAAGCTCCCTTCCCAACAAGTATCGATCGTATTCTCGCCTCTCGAATAAGCTTCCAATTTTCCGATCAGCTCAGGTATATCCTCGACGACAAAGGCTACTCGTTCCCTCATCCCTTCTCGTCCAACTTGCAAAGTATACGCCACATTTTCCAGATCGATTTGCGCTGCTGGATCAGCAAAAGCCTGACCTTCTCCCTCTATATCGTCTCGATGGTTATCTAGGAGAGAAGCGATGACGGAAGCAATGGAGCTGCTTTGATCGAACTCCTTGATATCTAGCTGAATATGCAGCTCCTCTTGCAGTTTTTGCGTTAGCTGTGTGATTTGAACGAGGTCTACTCCGTATTCATGCCACTCTTGTTCCATCTCAATGCTGTTTTCTCCCACGTGAATAATACTGGATAAAATCCCGCGAAGCTTCTTCTCCAGCATTTCTTGAAGCTGATTTCGCTTCTCTTCCGTGCGTGGTTGAGGGTTATTGTCTGTTGATACCCCTTTTAGAAACTCCGCTACTTTTTGCGCATAGACTTGCAATCGCTCCTTATTCTTGGCAGATAGTGGAATCATCACTGGGTGATTTTTATGGCCAATGGCTTCCGCTTTCGGCTTTGTTTCCGCTGGAATGTATTCTTCCAAAATAATATGGGCATTAGACCCCGAAGCTCCAAACGAACTTACCCCTGCTCGTCTCGGAACGGTGACTTTTTGACCGTTTTTCATGCTCTCCGATTTCCATTCTTCTGTCCGTTGCTGTACATAAAAAGGAGATTGCGCAAAATCAATAAACGGATTCACTTCCTTGGCATGTAAGGAAGCAACGAGCGTTTTATGGTGGAGCTGAAGAACAGCTTTTTGCAGACCGCTGATACCCGCAGCAGATTCTGCATGTCCGATATTCGATTTCACAGAGCCAATAGCGCAAAACTGCTGATCCTCTGTATATTGACGGAACGCTTTCACCAATCCTTGAATTTCAATGGGATCACCCAAAGAAGTTCCGGTCCCGTGCGCTTCCACATAACGAATCGTTCGCGCGTTCACACCGCTCTTTTCCAGGCATGCTGTAATCACTTCTGCTTGAGCAACAGGGCTTGGTACGGAAGGCCCGCTCACCGATCCGACGTGGTTCACACTACTTCCTTTTACCACGGCATAAATATGATCTCCATCCTCAATCGCTTTGTGCAATGGCTTTAACACGACGGTACCGACGCCTTCTCCAGAAACATACCCATCGCCATCCTTGCCAAAGGTATGACAATAGCCATCACTAGCGTGCATATCCATCATGCCATAGGACAAGTATTTTCCAGGATGCAAGGATAAATTGACGCCACCCGCCAATGCTACCTCACATTCTCCGCGCTTGATGCTCTCCAGCGCCAAATGAACAGCCGTCAGCGAGGAGGAGCATACGGTGTCAATCGCCATGCTCGGACCATGAAAATTGCAGAAATAGGAAACGCGATTGGCAATCGGTGCATAGTTCAGGGATAACGGGAACATTTCTCCCCGAGACATCGCTTCCGCTCCGATTAAGGAATAATCCTTGTGCATCACGCCAACAAAGACACCAACCTGCCGCCTGTTACTGCTCCCCCGAGGCGGAACAATCGTCTTCGGCGTATAACCTGCGTCTTCCATTGCTTCCCAGCATGTTTCCAAAAACAAACGCTCTTGGGGGTCCATCGTTTCTGCTTCCCGCGGCGATATTCTGAAAAATGGAGAATCAAAGCAATCAGGGTCTTCAATAAACCCTCCCCATTTGGACATCTGCTTTCCAGAAGGGGATTTGAGTTCTCCAAACTGCTGCCAATCCCAGCGAGATTTCGGGACTTCTTTGATGCAGTCTTTGCCCTCTTTTAAATTTATCCAGAATTCATGGAGATTTCTGGCCTCTGGATAACGACCTGCCATCCCGATGATCGCAATTTCTTCATTGGCATTCGCTGTATGATTCTCCGAGGGTGCTGTTGAATGTACGACCGTTGCAGGTTGCGGCAACTCATGGCTACCTTCCTGTTTCATCAAATCAAGCCCGCTGAATACGGAAGCATGATTCTCGGCAAGATAGGCGGCCAACTCAGCAATATTCGTATATTCAAACAATAAAGTAGGAGCCAGCGGCGCTCCTACTTTCGCTTCGACAGCCTTCACGACTTCCAACAAGCCCGGCGAGTTAAGCCCCATTTCATAGTAACCAATCTGCGTATCAATCGACGCGGCTGGAACTTGTAATCGATCTGCCAGCAGTTGTTGCAAAAAAGTTTGTGCTTTCCTCACGAAGGCAGACTGTGGCTCATTCGATTCATGAAGGGGTTCTTTGATATCCCCTCGAAGCTGAGGTGCTTCGTTTTTATTGGGATTGATCAGACCAGGATCACGAACTAACTTGCCCGCAAAATTTTGCAAATGCGCAATTTTTTTGCCTGATCGATCAAAGAACTCCATCGTCAAATACATCAGTTCATTTTTTCGCTGGATGGATGACGTTTGTACTCTGGCAAAGCAATGTTGCTGTAAAAGAGCTGTGGCCCGAAAAGATTCATAAAAAAGCGGCAAAAATAGCCGTTGTTCTTCTTGGATTACCGAGGTGAACAATACCATCGAGCCGATAGCGGACCCATCGATCAACGTCGGGTGAAACATGAACCCTTCCGCACTGGGAAGGGCATGTTTACCGAGAGATATATCCATTACCGCCGCTGAATCTGTTTCATATATCGTTCCTTCTGCCTTCATAAAACCTGTATGCACCAATTCCTGACGACGGCATTGTTCATATACGTCATGCAGATTGACTTTTTTGTTTGCAGCTTGCTCTAGGATGGGAAGATCCAGCGTTTCATCGAACTGCGCAGGAGCACTTTGATGCATATCAGCAGTGACATATAGCTTTTTCTCCGAGTCTAACATGCCGTTGCGCTGTGTCTGACCCTCCATCCGAATCTGCCACTGTCCTGCTTTGCCTTGCGTGCACCAAATGCTCAGCATGACATCATAATCTTGTCCCACCATGATCGGATGATAGATCGTTAGATTACGAAGCTCAAGCTCGCTGTAATCATGACCATTTTCTCGAAACATTTGATACAACAAATCAATATGAGCTAATCCAGGCAACAGTTCCTGACCGTGCGCTTTATGATTTTTGAGGATTGGATGGTTGATCGTTATGAGAAACTGATCATGCACTTTTATCCCTCCACTATTTGTCGCTTCCAGATACTGGTCGTATGGTTTGGTTTCTGGCTCAGATATGTCAGTGTTTTTGTTGAACGACCTGCCTCTTCACGGTAGACGTCAAATCGGTTTAACGTCGGAGGTGCAATCGACTGTCGTTTGTTCGGACGTGAGACTGCCTCCTCCCAGGATTGTAAAACGACGTTTGCGTTGGTCCCCCCATCTGCAAAACAATTCATCGCTGCTATTCTGTGCGAATCGTTCCATTCAGAAAGCTGTCGCTGAAAATAAAAAGGCGTTGACTCCACATGGAAATGGGTCATCGGCTCTTGCCCCGACAGGAACGGAACCAATTGTTGGTTTTTGAGCATCAGCACGACTTTTATCAAACTGGCAATGCCTTCTGCACATAATGGATGACCGATATTGGGCTTGATCGAGCCTAATCCGCAAGCGGCTGTATGAGATGAGCGATAGACAGACTGAATCGCTTTGAGTTCAAGTAAATCTGTCACCTCTGAACCCGAGCCATTCGCTTCTATATAGCTGATTTGTTCCGGATTCACACCAGCTTTAGTCATTGCCAACTGCATAACCTCTTTTTGGGCTTGCATATTCGGGGTGGCAGGACCTGCCGTTCGTCCATCATTGTTGACCGCTACTCCCTTGATGACGGCATGTATTTCATCACCATCTGCAAGTGCTTGCTCCACGGTCTTCAATAAAACCATTCCTACGCCTTCTCCCAATACGAGTCCGCCCGCACGTTTGTCAAAAATATGGAAGGCTGGCTCTTGGCTTAAAATTCCTCTTTGGTGGAACATCCGATGTGCTTCATCACCGCTTAACACGTTAACCCCGCCGACGATAGCGGCCTCAATCTCTCCACTCCGAAGGGAATGAATCGCCATATTCATCCCGACCAGCGCCGAAGAGCATGCGGTATCGATGACCATACTCGGACCTCTAAGATCGAAGTACTGGGAAATATTTGTAGCCAAATAGTTTTGCCCCACGGTCATAATCGGGTTTTGTGTTTGATGAAGACGATCTTCACTTGGGCGATGATTACTTCTTGCCCCGATGTAGACGCCTACCGATTTTCCCTTGATGTCCTTCGGTGTGTATCCAGCCTGATGCCAGAGATGAAGACTTTCCTCCAATACCAATAAGGCTTGCGGGTCCATGGCCTTCGCATCTTCTTTTGCTATCAGGAAGTATGAAGGATCAAAAGCAGTAATGTTGTCCAGAAGTCCTGCATGATAGGAATTTTCATAGCCCCAGCGTTCCTTGGGTACAACACCAATGGCTGAACGGCCCTCCGCTAACAAATTCCAATATTCTTCCACATTACGAGCACCCGGAAAACGGCACGAAAGCCCCACTACTGCAATGTCAGATGGATTTGCCTCCCTATATGGAGTAGCCTGACTACTCACCCTCTGGCTTTTCACAGTCTCACTCTGGACGGGCTGACTCTTCGGATCGTCGTTCCATTCAGGAGAAGTCAGCGTCTGATCGTCAGTGATGGAAGCGCCGTGATTGCTAGACAGCCATTCTGCAAGCGTTTCTATAGTGGGATATTCATATAAAATCGTCGGGTCCAAGTCCTTGCCTAACCATTTACTGATCTCATTCATGACTTGAGCCAGTAACACTGAATCGATCCCATAGTCTGGAAACTCTTTATCTATCTCCAATCTGGCAGGATCTATTTTCAGTTCCTTCGCAAATAGCTCAATCAGTCTTGTTTGTGCTGTCTTCACAAGATCCACTACGCTTTGCGTCGGCTTGCCTGCTGTTGGACGACGAGAATACAGGCTCGCAGCAGAAGCTTCTTGCTTTTTGTGTCGCATCAACTGATGAGGTTCCCACAGCTCTTGGTTAATGACTGCCGGGAAAACAACGGGACCCATCTTATTCAATAAAATATGATCCAACAATCGCAGTCCTTGCTCGTCAGTGATGTGTACCAGACCTGTTTGTTGATACGCTCTGGTCGCAACGGCACCGATTCCCGTTTCCTTCCAACTCGGCCACTGAACGCTCATGATCGGGCAAGAATCTGCATGTGCCTCTGCAAAATAATCCATATAGGCATTGGCTAACGCATAATCACTCTGGCCCGCAGCCAGGGATGGAATGATTGTCGAAACAGATGAAAAGAGAACGAAGAACTGTAGAGGCTCGTCCTTGCAGTTATGGAAAATCGTATGCAGCCCAGCCACTTTCGGTTGTAATACCTGCTGAATTCCCTCCGTCGATTTCCGAATAAACGCAGGATTTTTATCATCGCTAAAACCAGCGCAATGAATCAACCCGCCAATCGGACCCATCGTCTGTTTCAAATCCTGCAAATGCTGTTGCCAAGCCTCTTCATCGGTTAAAGATACAGATAAGACTCGAACCTGCACGCCTTGCGCTTCCAAAGCTTGTATCGCCTGAATTTTCTTTGCTACAGAATTGCTTTGCTGCTGATAGGCTCCCCATTGCTCGCGTGGCGGCAGACTTTCTCGCCCTGTGAGCACCAGTTTTTTGACACCATAACGCTCTACAAAATGCTTGGCACATAAATATCCAAGCCCTCGTGTACCTCCTGTGATCAATAAAACATGGTTCTCTGGGAAAACAAGCGCTGACTCCTGACTTTCCGCTACCATCTCTTCCTGCAGATAAGCGCTATAACGCTCACCTGATCGATAGCAAACCTCTGTTTCCTGATCATCGATGAGAAACTCTGCTACAATCTGTTGCGCCAGTTCTTCTCCATCAGCCAATGGATCTAAATCCACATGGCGTGATTGCAGATGCTTATATTCACTTTGCAGCATGCGGTACAAACCAACACGTGAGGCACCTGCCAAATTGACCGAGTCATTCTGGAAAGACTCCAAGCCTTTTGTCACACCCAATAACTTCAAGCCTTCCTTATGACCATTCTCAATGAGTTGTTGCAGCCACGGAATCCAAGCCAGCGTATCGGTCTGCTGCTGATGTCCACAACCGATCAAATCTACGATGCCATCATAGTTTTTCCACTCCATCTCATCCTGATGGAATCGTGATTCGAGCTCGTTCAGCTCCATGATTTCACTCTTAGCGAAATGGTTGGACAGTTGAATCGCCAAATGCTTCGTTTCATCCGTTGTGAAAATACCTATCGTCCGATGAGCTACCTTGGTTGGCATCACTGGGCAAGCCTTCCATTGCTTTTTCACGATGCGCATGTCAGAGTCAACGGGATGTTGCTCATATGTGGATAGGGATGTTGCACCTGTAAATGACGTATATCTACCAGGCACCCAATAAGCTTCTCTGCTAAAGGGATAGGTTGGAAGACTAATCCGGCGAGGCTTTCTCTCACCATACAAGCTGCTCCAGTCCAAGTTCAGCCCTTTCACCCAAACGTCCAGCAATTTTCCGTATTTGCCTTTGTTCATCCAGGAATCAATCATTTGCGGCATATCATCATCTGCTGCAAAGATTGCCAAGGTCTCTTTATGACGTTTTACCTGTCCGTGGTACAGGTCTTCAATGTCCTTCTGTCTTCCTATGAATTGCTTTAATTTCTCTTCAAGTTCCATCATTGAGCCCGCGATCACAGCCAAACGTTCTTCCATCGCTTCTCGTCCCACTTGAAGGGTATATGCCATTTCAGCTAAATTCGCATCAGACAATCCCTGTTCCGCAATGGCTCCGAGCAGTCGTTGTACCCGTTGATAAAGCTGTTCTTCATTTTTGGCCGATAAGAGAATCAAAGCAGGATTTTGCGGACTTGTCCGTACAGTAGGCTGTTCTTGCATTTTGGGAAGATATTCTTCTATCACCACATGAGCATTCGATCCTCCCGCACCAAAACTGCTCACACCAGCACGTCGTGGAACTTCCCGTCCGTCAATGACAGGGCGTTTCCACTCCACCAGCTCTTGCTGGACAACAAAGGGCGTCATGGTGAAATCTATATTCGGATTCAGTACTTCAGCATGCAGGGATGGTGCTAATTGTCCATGCTTGAGCTGCAATAAGACCTTTGTCACCCCAGCAATGCCCGCTGCACTCTCACAATGCCCGATGTTGGACTTCGCCGATCCAATGGCACAAAACTGTTTGTCATTTGTATACGTTTCGAATGCCTTCGTTAAGCCCGTAATTTCAATGGGATCGCCTAAAGAGGTTCCCGTACCATGTGCTTCCAAATAGCTGATCGTCCGAGGATCGATTCCGGCTTTTTGGAAAGCACGTCCAATAACCCGAGCTTGGGCATTCGGGCTAGGTACATTGTATCCATTCGTTTTTCCTCCATGGTTAACCGCTGTTCCTTTTATCACACCATAAATTTGATCTCCATCGGCAATCGCTTTCGCCAGAGGTTTGAGCAGGACTGCTCCCACACCCTCGCCAGGTACATACCCGTCACCGCCGATACCAAAGCTTTCGCATCGTCCCTTGCTCGATGCAAATTTTCCCTGTCCAAGCATCAAGTATTTATTCGGGTGAATGGAAACATTGACTCCACCTGCAATAGCAGCCTCACATTC
The DNA here is from genome assembly GCF_013332495.1 of Brevibacillus sp. HB1.2. Lineage (NCBI taxonomy): Bacteria > Bacillati > Bacillota > Bacilli > Caryophanales > Paenibacillaceae > Brevibacillus > Brevibacillus sp. HB1.2. The sequence continues at coordinate 551,472 of NZ_JABMIU010000002.1, forward strand.
CCCTTGCTGTAGACTTTGGCAAGCCAAATGAATGGTTGTCAGGGAAGAGGAACACATCGTATCTACCGCCATGCTAGGTCCATGGAAGTTGCAGAAATAAGAAACCCGATTCGAAATGGAGGCTGGACTTCCTGCCAGTGCCATCGGTCTGCCGAGCATCGTTTCCTGGGCTCCGTAGAGCTGGTATTCTTCGTACATGACTCCGACATAAACCCCGACATTACCGCCTAGACCCATGCCAGGTGTTGAGCCGAGAGATTCACGAGTATACCCGGCATCCTCTAACGTTTCATAGACGCATTCCAAGAACAAGCGCTCTTGCGGGTCCATGATCTCAGCCTCTCTTGGTGTGATATTGAAAAATAACGGGTCAAATTGATCTACACCGTCCAGGAAGCCTCCCCACTTGCTGTAGGTTTTTCCTTGCTTTTTCTTATCTGCATCAAAAAACAGGCTGTGATCCCAACGCTCTTCAGGAATTTCTGTGACACAATCGTTGCCATCACGCAGGTTACGCCAGAACTCATTCATGTTTCCAGCTTTCGGATAACGACCGGAGACCCCAATTATGGCAATATCCAAGGCGTCGTTTGCTTGTTTGGTTTCTCTCGTCGTTTCTATCAATGCGTTGCCTCTGCTCCTGCGGTTGTTAATGATCGGTTTTGCCGTTGCAGCAACCATCTCTGGTGCAACGCTCGACTTTTTAACAGGGGATGCCGTTGGTGCTTCTTTCTCGTCCATACCAAAGATACTCATCATTTGCTCTCGATACGATGCCAGGAAGTATTTCGCAATTTCTTCGATGGTTTGATATTCGAAAAATAATGTTTTCGACAGCGAACCAAACGTTTTTTCTAGTTCATTGGTTAATTGCATGACCATAATCGAGTCAATTCCGTACTTTTCCAACAAGGCGTCTGCTTCGATGCGGTCAATTGGCAGCTTGATGACGGAAGAGACCAGCTTTTTGAAATAATAAATCGCTTTTTCCTTTGGCAAATGTTGACTTGTTGGTTGTATGACGGTAGAAGCTTTGACTTCTTGTTCTGTTGTCTTCGGTCTTCCCACCACTGCTGCGTGGAGGCGTTGCAGGTCTCCTTCCATTACCATCACCTGATCTTTTCGAGAAGCTACGGCTTCATAAAATGCACGAATACCCGTCGCGGTCTGCAAAGCGATCATTCCAACCCTTTGTTTCACCATCTCCTCAACTGCTTCGTCTACTTGCATCCCGCCCTCTTTCCAGAGCGGCCAGTTGATGGAGACTGTTTGACCTTGACGTTGCTTTGCCTGCACCCGTTCATTCCGATATTTCGCATAGCCATCCATAAAGGCATTCGCGCAAGCATAATCTGCCTGACCAACATTTCCTATACTTCCTGCTATCGAAGAAAAGAGGACGAAGAAATCGAGAGGCTGATCTTTACTTGCCTCATCCAAATTCGTAAGGCCGGCAACTTTTGGGGCTACCACTTGGTTCCATTCTTCTGTCGTTTTCTTGAGGATGAAGTTATCTCGAACGACACCCGCGCTATGGATAATGCCGTGAAGACCTCCGAATTCCTGTTGAATACTTTGGATGAGCTGGACGACTTCCTGCTTGTCCGTCACATCAACTTGACGATAGATAACACTTGCCCCTGACCTTTGCAAATCATGGAGCATCGCTTGTTTATCTTCGAGAAGAGGAGAACGTCCTGTGAGAATTAAGGTTGCCTGTTTCGCTTGATTTGCGATTTCCCTTGCGAAAATCAACCCTAAACCGCCTGCACCACCCGTAATCAGATAGGTTCCTTGATCTCTCCATGGAATAGTGACTTCATCATGCAATAGCTTGGTTTCGCACCAGCCCAGTACATAGCGGTTACCCGCTTGATAGCGAATTCGGTCGTCCATAGGATGGCAGGCATTCTCTTGCAGCTTGTTTACGATTACTGCCGCATGTTCACCTGGGTTTATTTCCATGAATTGACCGACTACATTTGGATTCTCCTGCTGAGCTGTTTTCAGCAAGCCAGAAAGTCCGCTTACGTACGATTGCTCCGCTTCGTCGGGAACGACAACCTGTAATAACACTTTGCCAAGTATCTTTTGTTGAAAGATGCTTTGGATTTCCAAAAATACTTGGGAAGCATAGGTCTCGAACTTGTCCGCAATGCCATCCTGTTGGGATTGCAAAGGTATCAAGCGTACTTCGTCCATCTGTGCTGCTATACTTGCGAGCGACGATTCAAAGCCTTCCGCCATCATCACGATATGCTGTGCATAGGTAGGAGTCTCCGTTTCCTGAACACCTGCCTGTTCCTTCCAGCAAGGATGAACCATCAGCATCTCTTGTGCCCCTGTGGTTTCGAAGTCTTCCACTTTGCCGTCCAGCTTACGAGATGAAAATCGCTTCATTCTGACGCAAACATTTCCTTGCTCGTCACATAAATCAATATCCAGCTTCTGCACAGGATCAGAAGCGCTGCTGCCATCACTGTAGCGAATATACACCCACATCTTCGGCGTGCATGGACTGAAGATTTCCAGCTCATCCAGCGCAAAAGGCAAGATTGGCTTTTGCGAATCAGGCTGGTGAGAGAAGCTCCTGTCATCTGCCCCCATAAATAAACCAATCGCCGCCTGCAAAGCAGAATCCATCATACTTGGATGCAGCACAAACTGTTCTTCTGTCCCCAAAACAGCGAAAGGCAAAGACAGCTTTGCCAACACCTGCTCCGTGCCCTTATACACTTGCTCAATTCCTTGCAGCGCCGGACCATAATGGATTCCCATTGCTTTATAACCGTCATAGCATTGGCTGCCACTCAAGATGCCAAGGCTGCACGCGGCTTGTAACGTAGCGAGATCAAGCGTTGGCGTCTCGGCAACCGCATGGAATACAGCATTTCCCTGACTGTGCACAATCTCTTCTGCTTCATTTCCTGTATGCTCACTGTAGATTCGATAGCCAATCTCTCCACTGTCTTCCAATTGAAGACCAATGTGAACATCGACAGGCTGATCATCGACAGCAATCGGCTTGGCCCACACCATATTTTTGAGCGTCAGGCCATTCTGTCCCGCCCTCAAGGCTCCCGCTGATTGATCAATTGCCTCGCGTGCCATTTCGAGATAAGCAACACCCGGTAAGAGCTGATGTCCATTCACAACATGATCGACCAAGAAAAATTCCTGTCCACGGAACGTAGAACTATACCGTTGTTCCAACAATTCAGACGTGTTTTTCTGGAGCAATGGATGAAGGAAGGGCGTCTCTTCTGATGCTGCTGCAACTTCGCTCACAAATTGCGTATCCATCTGAGGAATCCAATAACGTTCTCTTGCAAACGGATACGTAGGCATGCTAATGCGACGAGGTTTCTTCTCACCGTAGAGCTTGTGCCAATCAACTACGCCTCCACTTACCCACAGATCAAGCAGCTTGGCGTATTTTCTTTTGCTTATCCAAGCATCGATTGCCTGTTTCAAATCTTCATCCGCTTCGAACACCGCAATCGTCTTTTTGTTGCCTTTCACCTGTCCTCGGAATACGTCTGTGATGCCTTCCTGCCCATCTACAAATTGCGTCAGCTTTTCCTGAAGCTCTTGAATGGAGCTGGCCATCACAGCCAGGCGCTCTTCCATGGCTTCTCGCCCAATTTGAAGCGTGTAGGCAATAGCTGCTAAGTCCATGTCAGAAATGGACTGATCCTTGATCGCAGCTAACAAACGCTGTGCCTGTTCGTGGAGCTGGCTTTCATTCTTCGCTGACAGGAGAATGATCGCTGGATTCGTGTGACTTACTTGGATAGCTGGACGTTGCTCATATTCTGGAATGAATTCTTCGATGACGATATGAGCATTCGAGCCACCCGCACCAAAGCTGCTCACCCCCGAGCGCCTTGGAATTTCCTGACCGTCAATAACAGGACGTTTCCATTCTGCCAGCTCATGCTGTACGACAAACGGAGTCGTGCTGAAATCAATATTCGGATTTAGCACCTCCGCATGCAAGGATGGTGCTAGTTGTCCATGTTTGAGCTGCAACAGGATTTTCGTTATCCCGGCAATTCCCGCTGCACTCTCACAATGCCCGATATTGGACTTCGCTGATCCGATTGAGCAGAATTGCTTGTCTGTCGTGTACGCTTGGAAGGCTTTTGTCAATCCTGCGATCTCAATTGGATCCCCTAAAGAAGTACCTGTGCCGTGAGCTTCCAAATAACTAATCGTCCGTGGATCAATTCCTGCCTCCTTCAAGGCACGTCCAATTACACTCGCTTGTGCATTCGGATTAGGTACGGTATAACCATTTGTTTTGCCGCCATGGTTAATGGCACTTCCTTTAATCACACCGTAAATTTGATCTCCATCGGCGATTGCTTTCGCCAGGGGTTTAAGTAGTACCGCTCCGACACCCTCACCAGGTACATAGCCGTCACCGCCAAGCCCAAAGCTTTCGCATCGTCCCTTACTGGAAGCAAATTTCCCCTGTCCGAGCATCAAATATTTATTTGGATGAATCGAAACATTGACACCACCCGCAATCGCAACCTCGCATTCACCTCGCAGCAAGCTTTGGCAAGCAAAATGGATGCCGGTTAGAGACGAGGAACACATGGTGTCTACAGCAACGCTAGGACCATGGAAATGAAAGAAATAAGAAACCCGGTTCGCTACCGATGAGAAGCTTCCGCCAAGGGCCATCGGTCTGCCCATCATGGTTTCTTGTGCACCATACAGTTGATACTCTTCATACATGATGCCTACATAAACACCGACATTACCGCCAAGTCCGAAGCCTTGAGACGAGCCAAGAGATTCGCGAGTATAACCTGCATCCTCTAAGGTTTCATACACACACTCCAGGAATAAACGTTCCTGCGGGTCCATGATTTCTGCTTCCAGAGGCGAGATGTTGAAGAAAAGCGGATCGAATTGGTCAACACCGTCTATGAATCCGCCCCATTTGCTGTAGGTTTTCCCTCGTTTGTTCTTATCCTCATCAAAATACAGGCTGTGGTTCCAGCGCTCTTTGGGGATCTCCGTAATGCAATCCTTGCCATCGCGCAGATTGTTCCAGAACTCTTGTGTATTCCGTGCTTTCGGATAACGTCCAGAAACCCCAATGATCGCAATGTCCAAAGCTCCTTTGGCTGGTTGGGTTTCCTTCTGTGTCGTAATGAACCGCGAGCCTTTTCGACTTCTTCTGCGATGGCTGTTCCTTTGCCTTTTCGATGTGTTTTCTTCTTTTGTCACGGATGCTGTTTCTTGGATAACAACGGTTTCCTGCTGTTCTGTAAGACCAAAGATTTCCATGAATTTGTCTCGATAGGTGTCCAAGAAATATCCAATCAATTCTTGAATCGTTTGATATTCAAAAAATAACGTTTTCGGCAGCGAGCCAAAGCTTCTCTCTAATTGGTTGGTTAATTTCATGGATAGAATCGAATCAATTCCGTATGTCTCCATCGCGACATCTTCTTCGATTCGATTCACAGGCAGTTGCAGAACCTCGGCAAATTCCTTTTTAACAAAATGAGTCGCTTTCTCTTGAAGGACATTTGGTTCCACAGTGGTGATCGTTTGTTTTTCATTTGGCTCTACCTTCGTTGGTGTGATCGATACCACTGGCTGCATCTGTTTGATCAGCATCTCTTCAAATTCTTCAAGTAAATAGGTTGCAAGCTGCTGTAGCGTCGGACTCTCTACGAATACAGTCGGAATCAGCCCAATGTGATAGTGCTGATTAAGCTTGTTGGCGAATTCAGTCAGTAGTACCTGATTAAATCCGAGTTCAGACAGCTCCACTTTGACATCGATATCTATGGGTTGAACCTGAAGCAGCTCCGACACGATGTGCATCAAAGCAAGTTCCACTTTTTGCAACAGACTGCTGGTATCCACCGTGACCGAAGCTTCCGACCGGACAGGAACATGCTTCGATTGAGAACTGCTGACTGGTGTTTGCAAAAGCAGTGTTTGCCTGAGCTTAGCCAGATCACCTTCCATCACCATGACCTGAGCTTTTCCGGAGGCTAAGCCTTGGTACATCGCTGCAATACCCGTCGAAGTCTGCATAGCAACTACTCCCATGCTTTGCTTCAACATGTCACCAGCCTCTACGTCTGCCTGCATTCCGCCCTCTTTCCACAATGGCCAATTCATGGACAATGTCTGTCCGTGACGTTGCTGTAATGCAACCAATCCATTGCGATAGTGCGCGAATCTGTCCATAAAGGCGTTGGCGCAAGCATAGTCAGCTTGTCCGATATTTCCCAAGCTGCCTGCCACCGAGGAAAACAGCACCAGAAAATCCAGATCTACATCTTTGCTGGCTTCATCCAGATTGATGAGACCCGTAACCTTCGGACCCAGAACCGATTGGACTTCCTCCCTGTTTTTCTTGAGGATATAGCTGTCACGAAGCACGCCAGCACTATGAATAATGCCATGAAGTCGCCCATAGTCCTGTAGAATCGTGCGGATCAATTCTGCCATTTCCTGTTTCTGCGTCACATCAACTTGACGGTATTCAACTCTTGCTCCCGATCTTCTCCATGTCTGGAGTTTCCCTTGCTTCTCTTCATCCAATGGGGAACGTCCTGTCAGAATCAGGTTCGCATGTTGAACCTTTTGTACAATTTCGTTGGCAAAAAGATAACCCAGTCCGCCTGCCCCGCCAGTGATGAGATAAACCCCACCGTCTTTCCACGGAATACTCGCCTCTTGTGGAGCATCCAGTTCTACCCACTCTGATACATATCTCTTTCCAGATTGATATCGAATCTGAACATCCAATGGACGGCGTACATTCTCCTTTATTTTTTCAGCAATCTCGAATTCGCTGTCGCCCGATTCTACCTCCATTACCTGTCCAATCAAGTTGGGATTCTCCAATTTTGCCGTTTTCAGCAACCCAGAGAACGCAGTGAAAAACGGCTGTTCTGCTCGCAAAGGAACGACAAGCTGAACCAATACCTTGCCGCGTACTTTTTGCTTGAAAATCCTTTGAATTTCCTCAAATACCTGCGTCGTATAATCAATAAAACGCTCGGCAATGCCTTCTTGTGAGGATCGCAAAGGAATGCAACGGACTCCATCCAAGTAGGATTGGAGATTGTTCCAAGAAACGCGATCCGGTTCAACCATCATCACGACTCGCTGTGTATAGTCAGCGGCTTCGGCGTTGCTCACAACCGCTTGTTCCTTCCACTCAGGATGAACCAGTAGTGTTCCGAGCTTCCCTTTGGAATCCACTGTCTCTACTTCGCCTTCCAGTACTCGTGCCGAGAAGCCCTGCATACGCACGCAAACCGTTCCTTGGTCGTCACACAAATCAATATCTACTTTCTGTACCTTGTCTCCCGTCCTACTGCCATCAGCCTGTCGAATCCATACCCACATCTGGGAGGTAGTCTGGCTAAAAATGCTCAGCTTCTCCAGTGCAAAAGGCAGGAGTGGCTTCAGAATCGCTGTATCGTCTGTGCCAAGTAATAATCCGATAGAGGATTGTAAGGCCGAATCCAGCATGCTCGGATGCAAAACGTATTCTCCTTGCGTCTCGGCAACCTTGGAAGGCATGGCTAACTTGGCCAATACTTGTCCTTCTCCCACGTACACTTGCTCAATTCCTTGATGGGCTGGTCCATAGACAAGTCCCATTGTTTGAAAGGCTTCATAACACTCACTTGCATGAAGCGTGCGATAGCTGCATTGGGCTTTGATCCCATCGAGATTATGCGTGGGTGCAGCAGTGATTGCTGCAAACACCATACTTCCTTGGCTGTGTATTACCGATTCAGCCTGTTCTCTCTGCGGTTCGCTGTATATTTCATAACGAAGGTCTCCGTTATCCTCAGGATAAATGCCGATGTGCACCTGAACAGGCTTGTCTTCCACCACAATTGGTTGCGCCCAACCTACATTTTTAAGCTCTATCGTGAATTGCTCTTCTTCCAGCACTCCCGCTGCTAGATCCGCAGCAGCTCGAGCCATCTCAAGATAAGCAACCCCAGGCAGGATCTTCTTACCTTTTACAACATGATCCGATAAAAAGAATTCCTGACCATCAAACGTAGAGCTGAATCTTTGCTCACTGAGATCCGAGGTATTTTGATGCAGCAAAGGATGTAAGGAAGCAGTTAGACCAAGCGTACCTTGAGTGATAGTTGACGGTTGTGTCTTTGGTTCTGGCAGCCAGTAATGCTCTCTGGCAAAAGGATACGCTGGCAAGCTAATCCGACGAGGCTTTTCATCGTCATAAAGTTTATTCCAATCGAAATGCAAACCCTTCACCCAGAAATCGAGAAGCTTCGAGAATTTTTTGCGTTGCATCCATTTTTCAATCGCTTCTTGCAATTCCTCATCGCCTGCGAAGATGTCTGCTGTTTCTTTGCCTCGTTTTACCTGACCGCGATAGAGGTCCGTAATACTGTTATCACCTGCAAGAAAGCTACGCAACTTCTCTACCAATTCTGTAAGCGAGCTCGTCATCAGGGCCAGGCGTTCTTCCATTGCCTCACGTCCTACTTGGAGCGTATACGCAATATCAGCCAGATCCACATCTGTAAAGGATTGCTCCTCAATCGACGCTAACAGTCTTTGAGCCTGTTCGACGAGACGCTCCTTATTCTTTGCCGACAGGACGATGATCGCCGGATTTTGCGGACTGATCGTAATCGAAGGCCGTTCCTTGACCTGAGGAATATATTCCTCAATCACGACGTGTGCATTGGCCCCTCCTGCACCAAAAGAAGAAATCCCGGCAATTCTCGGGAATTCTCTCCTTTCTCCATCCACTTCCATGATCGGTCGTTTCCATTCAGCCAAGTCCTGCTGAACGACAAAAGGCGTTTTCGAAAAAGGAATATTCGGATTCAACTCTTGCGCATGCAGGCTTGGGACCAGCTGTTGATGCTTCATTTGCAGCAAAATTTTTGCCACTCCTGCTATTCCAGCCGCCGCTTCCAAGTGACCAATATTGGATTTAACGGAACCAATCGCACAATATCCCGTATCCTGCGTATCCTTGCGGAAGGCCTGAATGAGACCCGTAATTTCAATTGGATCACCTAGCTCCGTGCCTGTTCCGTGCGCTTCTATATAGCTTACGTTTTTGGCATGAACGCCTGCCTTATCCAACGCCTGGCGAATCAGCTCTCCTTGAGCAGTTGGATTCGGTACGGTATAGCCATTGGTTTTTCCACCGTGATTCACACTGGTTCCACGAATCAATCCATAGATATGGTCGCCATCTGCCATTGCTTTTGACAGTGGTTTGAGCAGTACTGTACCTACGCCTTCTCCTGGTACAAAACCGTTTCCGCCTTGCCCAAAGCTTTTGCATTGTCCATCTACGGAAAGCATATGCAGCGCTGACAAAAAGACATAGCTGGAAGGATGCAGATATAGGTTGACTCCGCCAGCAATCGCTAGCTCACAATCCCCGTTATACAGATGCTCGCACGCTTCATGAATCGCTGTGAGCGAAGCAGAGCACATCGTATCAATCGGCATACTCGGACCTTGGAGGTTGAGGAAATAGGAAACACGATTCGTCAGTGAGCTAAACGATGTGTGCGGGTAAATCAATTCACCCTGCTTCCATAAATCAGGTCCATACAAGCTGTACCCTGTTTTTGTGATCCCTCCAAACACTCCGACTCGTCGATTGTACTTTTCTGCAAGCAGTTGTCTCGTATAACCTGCGTCCTCCAGCACTTCCCAGCACGACTCCATAAACAACCGTTCCTGCGGATCGAAATGCATCGCTTCCCACGGGGACATATTGAAAAAGAGAGGGTCAAAGTCAGCGAATCCGTCTACAAATCCGCCCCATTTTCCGTAGCTTTTTCCTTCTGCCACAGCTTTGTCTGGGTCAGGTTCGAAAAAGCCATCCAATGACCAACGTTCCTCTGGAATTTCCGTAATGCAATCCTTTCCAGATTTCAGATTCTCCCAATACTCGTTCAACGATCGCGCTTTTGGATAACGTCCGCTCATGCCGATAATAGCAATCGGCTCCCGCGCTATCTGATTTCTTGATTGCACGGCTACACTGCCAGTCGGTTCATGGTTGGCTGTATCACGTTCGTTATGCGCCCGTGCTGTTGAATTTCCATGATTGACCGCACCCTGACGATCAAGCCCCGTCCACTTCATGCATTCCTGATGATGATCAGCGACGAGATAATCTGCAAGGGTGTTAAGAGTCTGATATTCATACAGGATGGTCTTGGACAATTCGCTAAAGACATCACCTAGCTTTTTATTCAGCTGGATCACCATAATCGAATCGATTCCGTATGTTTCGAACGGTTCGTCGACAGCGATTTTACCTGCCCCAAGCCTCGTCTCTTGACCGAACATCACTTTTAGCTGATAAAGCGTTTTATCTTTTAACACGCCTGCATCGACCGATAGCTTCGCATCCTGCATCGGTGTCGAATCGAGCTGCGACACGACAGGATTACCTAGCAAGTGTTCCTTGAGTGTTGGCAAATTGCCTTCGATAACCAACATCTGCACAGAGCCAGAAGCCACCCCTTGATACAGTGCCTGAATGCCGCTTGCAGTCGGCATCGCTACCATGCCTCTTGCCTCCATGATCTTCTCTGTCGCTTCATCCGCACGCATACCGCCATCTTTCCACAACGGCCAATTGATAGAGAGTGTTTGGCCCTGTCGTTCACCTGCTTTCATCAATCCACGACGATACTTGGCGTATTGATCCATAAAGGCATTGGCAGCAGCATAATCGGCTTGCCCCGCATTCCCGAAGCACCCCACCCCAGAGGAGAAGAGAATAAAGAAATCGAGCGCCATATCCTTGCTTGCCTCATCGAGATGAACAAGTCCAGAAACTTTTGGCGCCAACACTTGTTCCAGTTCATCCGTTGTTTTTCTAATGATGAAACTGTCACGAATGACTCCCGCACCATGAATGATGCCAGTGAGGCTACCAAACTCTTGCTTGATAGATTGGAACAAGTCTTCTACCGCCTGCTTTTGTGTGATATCAGCCTGACGATATTGAATATTGGCTCCTAGTGCTTTCCATTCCTTGCATTTGGCTTTCTTATCTTCATCCAAGGAAGAGCGACCCGTGATAATCACAGTCGCTCCCTTCGTTCGCTCGGCGATTTCCTTGGCAAAAATCAAGCCTAATCCGCCTGCACCGCCCGTAATCAGATAAACCCCATCTTCTTTCCATACATGCTCCGCTTGCCCAGAAGATTTCATTTCTGTCCAGCCGCTCACCCAGCGCTTGCCATCCTGATAACGAATGTGCTTACTTTTCTCATCATTGCTGTTTTGTTTCAGCTTCTGGACCAAATCTGCTGGATTGACCTCTGCCATCACTTCAATAAGCTGTCCAATCAGCTTTGGATTCTCCAATTGAGCCGTTTTCAGCAAACCAGAGAGAGCGGAGAAGCATTGCTGTTCCTCTTTGTCAGGTACAACAAGCTGAACTAGAACTTTTCCCTTTGGTTTATTGGCAAGGATTCGCTGGATTTCCGTGAATACCTGAACGGTGTAGGCATGGAACCGTTCTGCGATACTTTCCTGCTGTGCTTGTGGTTGTAAGACCAGGCAGTGCACTCCGTTCATTTCGGATTCGATACGCTCTCTGAATTCCTCTGCCCATTCACAAAGGATCACGAGATGCTCTGCAAAAGCAGGCGAACCAGCTTTTTGGCTGATCTCCTGTTCGTTCCAGCATGTTTGGAGAAGCAGCGTTTCTGGCGTTGGAGTTGCTGAAGAGATTGGCGAAATCTGTACAGAAGCCGATCCCGACTCCGTGCGCACATTCATGTTCGTTTTCGTATCCATCTCGGGAACCCCATAGGACTCCTCCGCAAAAGGATAGGTAGGAAGGCTGATGCGACGAGGTTTTGCGTCTTTATACAGGACTTCCCACTCGATATCCAGACCCTTGCTCCACAATTCGGCTGCTTTTTCTCCTTTGCCTTCTGCAAACAGCTTGGAAATCAACTCACGATTCGTCTCATTCTTTTTCAATAGGGAGACTTCATGGTTTGCTTGTTTTACGTTTCCGCTAAAGCTACCTGCTGCTTGTTCCTCTCCACTCAAAAAGTCACTCAGCTTTTGAATGAGTTCCGCTGTATCTTTGACAATAAAAATAGCCCTGCTCTCCATCGCTTCTCTTCCCACTTGGAGTGTATAGGCCAAATCTGCAATATGGACTTGTTCATGATTCCGGCTAAGGAAATCAATGAGTTGCTGGGCATACGCAAGTACTCGATCATCGTTTTTGGCGGATAACGGCACGAAATAAACGTGCTGGTTGTTATCATCGCTTACGCTGACACGCTTAGTTTCTGTCCCATTCTTCCGTTGTTCAAAAATCGCATGAGCATTCGTCCCGCCAAGTCCAAATGAACTTAACGCCGCTCTATGGGGAATTGGCGCATCCTCCCATTTTTTGAGCGTATCAACTACATAAAAAGGTGATTGATCCAAATTGATATTCGGATTCGGCTTTTCATAGTTTAGCGATGGAGGAATTTCATTATGGTATAAGCTTAATGCTACTTTAATGCAACCTGCTAACCCTGCGGCTGTATCGAGATGTCCAATATTGGTCTTCACCGATCCAAGTCCGCAGTACTGTTTATTGGATGTGTATTTTGTATACACTTCATTGAGCGCCGCAAATTCTATCGGGTCTCCTAAATAAGTGCCCGTTCCATGCGCTTCGATATAGCTAACTGTTTCAGGATGAACCTTGGTGTCATCTAATACTTGCTGAATCACCTCAGCCTGACCTTTTATACTTGGCGCATAAAATCCGACTTTATCTGCCCCATCATTGTTGATGCGAATTCCTCTCATGAGGGCGTAAATATGATCGCCGTCCTTGATCGCATCGGAAGCTTTTTTGAGGACAATCACGCCGACTCCTTCTCCACCGATCATGCCATCTGCTGACGCGTCGAACGTCTTGCAGTGACCATCACTGGAAAAGTTCAATCCCGCTTGATAGACATACCCTGTATAAGTCGTAGGGAAAATCGTCGCGCCCCCTACCAAAGCCACCTTTGATTCTCCCGCTTGCAGGCTGCGATAAGCCAGATGCAAACCAACCAGCGAGGAAGAACAATTGGAATGGACGGCAAAGCTCGGTCCCTTCAGCCCCATTTTATGAGAAATCATCGTCGGTATGGTTCCACCTTGCGCCAAAACCCACGAGACATATTCATTCGGGTCCTTCATGACATTCGGTGATTCCTTGGTGAAATGCGGCAAGAGTGCTTGATAATAGCTATTGCTCGCCGACATAAAAACACCCGTCTGCGGAACCTGTTTCGGTGTATACCCTGCATCCTCCAATGCTTTCCATGAATGGGTCAATAACAGTCGAAACTGCGGGTCCATAAATTCTGCGTCTCTAGCTGAAAGGTGAAAGAATCCTGGATCGAAGTGATCCTTTCCTTCGATGGTGGACTGCACCGGAATAAAGTTCGGATTCTGTAAGTATTCATCAGGCAGGTGTAATTGATCGATCTCCTCATCCGAGAAGAAACGTACACTTTCTACGCCGTTCCGTAAATTCTCCCAAAACTCTTTATGATTTTTCGCTCCCGGGAAGTGGCAAGAGATTCCAATAATCGCGATGCTATCCTCATAGTATTCAGGATAAGTCTCCTCCACTTGTCCTTCGCTATACGCCGTTGCCTGGTTCGGATTGACAAAATCCGCTTGCTCATCCGATTCATTCTCTTTCCTTGTTGCGATATATTCGCTAATTTCTCTAATATTGACGTACTTAAACAACGTGGTCACATTTAGATCGCACTGAAACTCTTCCGTCATTTTGGCTACAACCATGGTAGCGAGAATCGAGTCTCCACCCACATCGAAAAAGCCATCTTCTGTACTGATCCCCTCTACATTCAGGACATCCTGCCAAATTTTCAAAGTCCTTTGCTCAATATCAGATTGTGGCAGACTCTGCTTCTTCGCCTGTGTTACCACAAGCTTTTGATCTAGCAGCTCTGTGCGATCCACTTTTCCATTAGCGGTTAACGGGATTTTATCCATAGAAACAAAAAATGCCGGGAGCATATACTCTGGCAAATTCATTCTCAAATAATCCCGTAATTTTGAGGGCTCAAGCCGTTCATGGTTCGCACCTGCTTTCGGAACATAATAAGCAACCAACCGCTTATAATCTCCCTCTTCTTTCACCAACACCACAACGCTTTGAATCTGTGGATGAGTCATTAGTTGGCTCTCGATCTCACCCAATTCAATTCGAAAACCACGAATTTTTACTTGATGATCGATTCGGCCTAAATACTCAATCGTTCCATCAGGGAGCCAACGTGTTAAATCCCCTGTTTTGTACAACTTGGTTCCCGGTGTAAACGGGTTATCCACAAACTTCTCTGCGGTAAGCTCTGGGCGATTCAAATAGCCGCGAGCCAAGCCTTTTCCTGCAATACAAAGCTCCCCTGGAACACCAACTGGGACGGGATTCATATGGCGATCAACGATGTAGAGTTGTGTATTTGCGACAGGTCTACCAATCGGTGTATTGTTGCTAACCAGTTCATGTTCAGAGCAGGAGAACCATGCCGCATAAATAGAGGCTTCTGTTGGTCCGTAAATGTTTTCAATCTTCGCCTTTTGAAAAGTAGCAACCGTCTTTTTCACCAACTCTTTTGGAAAGGCTTCTCCTGCAACCATTACATATTTGAGCGGACAATGCTGCAGGAATGGCTGATTCTCTCCAGCGCCGTTCACGAAGACATTCAGCATCGCCGGAACAAAATTGACATGAGTCACGCGATGCTTCACGATAGATTCGGCTACCATTTCTGGAGACTTCTCCCCATGTGGCGGAAGAATAACCAGACGTCCTCTACCAATGAACCAGCCAAACAGCTCGGACAAAGAAACATCAAACACATAGTTGGTTTTGAGCAGATAAACGTCGTTCTCCATAACGGGATAACGGGATTCAAGGAAAAAGAGGGTATTGATGATACTTTCATGACTCACCATGACCCCTTTGGGTTTCCCTGTGCTTCCAGATGTATAAATCACATAGGCTAGATTGGTTGGGTTTACTACCCGGTTGAGTGTTTTTTGTCGCTGGGCTGTCTGCTCAACCTCTTCCCAATCCCTGTCTAACACGATGCATTTCGCATTTCCTCTTGCCGCTGACGATACCTTGTCCAAAAGGCGAGCTTGGGTAAGCACCAAACGGCTCTTACTGTCTTCCACCATGTATGCCAACCGCTCTGTGGAATAGGTTGGGTCCAATGGAACATAAGCTGCGCCAGCTTTCAGAATACCTAAAATGCCGATGACCATTTCCAAAGAGCGTTCGACACAAATCCCCACTGTAGCTTCAGGACCTGCTCCCTCGGCTTGCAAATAGATAGCCAGCTTAGTAATTTGTTCATCCAGTTCACGGTAGGTCAACGATTGATTGTCATAAACAACAGCCGCAGCATCTGGTGTTTGCTCGACTCGCTTCTCGAACAAATCATGGATGCATAAAGCCTGTGGGAATGCCGCTTCAGTCGCATTCCACTCAACGAGCAGCATGTTTCGTTCTTCAACAGAAATAAGTCGTATCTCATCCAACGCGATGTCAGGATTTTGGATGACTTCGTTTGCTATATTGTGATAATGCTCTGCCATCCGCTGTATCGTTGATTGGTCAAAGACATGTGGATTGTATTTCAGATTCAATACAAACTCGGCTTCCTGCTCAAACACCTCTAACTCAAATTCATACTCACCCTCTTGATGAACACCCTCCATCAATTCGATGGCAAGCTTGTTTTGACATTCATCATAAAATCGCTGCAAGTTTTGCGATTGTAGAAAATTTTGGTACGTAAAGATGATATCGAATACGGGTGAATTCCCGTGAAGTCGAGGTATATTTGCCTCTCGAACCATCGCTGGAAAAGGATAGACAGCGTGATCCATCCCGTCAATCAGCGTAAGCTGCAATTCCCGAATGAACTGGGAGAAAGACTTTTCCCCCGTTACCTGACTGCGAATGGGGATCATATTGACAAAATAACCGATCAGAGAATCGAATCTTTCTTCTGGACGTCCCATCGTTGGCATACCGACAATCACATCTGTTTGACCTGTATAGCGATACAATAAGGCTTTAAAAATCCCTAACAAGAGAACAGATGTGTTCATACGGTAATGCTTGGAGAGCTTCTTCACCTGCTGACTCAACTCTCGTGAAAATACGTGCGTAAAAACCTGCCCCTCAAAGCTTGGTGCAGAAGAACGTGGCCGATCGGCAGGAAGCTCCAGTTGTGGAAGCGTCCCGGACAATTGCTCCAGCCAGTAAGAACGATGTTCCCTACCTTCCCCGCTCGCCATCATGTCCTGTTCCCACTTTACGAAGTCAGCGTAACTGGTTGAATTCGGTGTTACTTTTGGCTGCTTTCCTTCAACCAGCTCGATATAGGTATGGACCAATGCTTGTAGTAATAACAAGGAGGAATGTCCGTCAAATATCATATGATGAATCGTAATCAGGACAAAATGCTCTTCTTCCGAACGCGACAATAGATGAATGCGAAGTAAAGAACCCTCTTCCAATGAAAAGGGTTCTTTTACTTTTTGCCTGAGATATGGCAACACATCCTGGGACGTTAGGTGTGAGATGTCCTCCTGCTCAATGGCAAGCGATTGCAGACGTTGAAGCAGATACGGAACACCATGCTTTTCTTCAACCGAACTCTGTAAAATCGGATGCTGTTTACGTACAAGGTGGCAAGCCTGTTTAAATAAGGCTACGTCCCATTTCTGACGGATGCAAAAGCATAACGGAACATTATAAGCACTCATCGTAGGAGACATTTTTTGCAACATCCACAATCCTTGCTGCCCGACGGACAGAGGACTTGTAAACGATGGGTTTTCCAGCTCCAGAAGCTTCTCTTGGACTTCCGCAGCAGACAGCTTACCTTCTTTGTAAGCCATGAGGATTTCCCGTCGCATCATATCATCCCTCCTTTGTCGATTACCTGTTCGATCTCTTCCAAACTTAGCAGGCCTTCTTTGAATTTTTGCAACAGATTCTCTGTCCGTTCACTGCGAATCTGAGACGTTGCTTCTAAATCTGTAGTGGAAGCAATCTCTTTATGACTCAGCTCTCTTATTTTTAAAGCAAGTAGATGAGCTAAAGACTTCATCGTCGGGTTCTCCAGCACTTCCCGCCCTTTGATTTTGATATTCCAGCGCTGCTCTAAATGACGAATCAGTTTGGTAACCATGATCGAATCCATGCCATAGTCCAAGAAAAATTTGTTTATCTTAATTTGCCCTTCCGAAAGATGTAACTCCCGAGAGAGAAATTGTGCCATATCCCGCTGAATGTTTTCCTCTGTTGGGCTGTCCGGGTTGATATCAATCGCGAACGTCGCTTTTTCTATAGGTTGACGGATCGTTTCAGTCCCAAGCTGCTCCCCCTCACCTTCTGAAGCGGAGAGCCAATAGCGTTCTCTAGCAAAAGGATAAGTAGGCAGAGCGAGTGTGCGACGCTCTTGTGGATACAAGGATTCCCAAGGAATTTTACCTCCCTGCGTCCAATGAAGGGCAAGCTTTTCCAGATTATTTTCTGCTAAAAGAACCTGCAACACCGTATCTCCTACCTTGCCTGAAAGAAGATTTCGCACGCCTGCCTGATCTTCTTCGAGATCTCCTATGTAGATAGGAATCGATGCCGTTGGCTCACTGCCTTGCTCTACCGCTTCCAAAAACGCCTGTAATCCTTGAATCAATTCCTCTCGATTTTGAACCAGCATAGCCAACCTGCATTCCATGGCTTCTCGTTTCATTTGAAGCGTATAGGCAAAATCCGCCAAGGAAAACGCTTGCTGCTTGGCAAATGCAAGCATCTGCTGGGCAACGGCACGTAATCGCTCCGCATTTTTTGCCGAGAAAACCACGATCTGGGGTGAAGTGGTAGAAGAAATGGATTTCATCTCTGTCTGCGACGGAATATATTCTTCGAGAATCAAATGAGCATTTGACCCGCCTGCTCCAAACGAACTGATTGTAGCCCGGCGTGGAACCTCTCGTTCTTCTCCATTGATGCTTACCAGTGGTCGCTCCCACTTTTGTCGATCTTTTTGCAGATAAAAAGGCGTTTCTGCAAAATTGACATGCGGGTTCAACGGCTCCGCTTTTATAGAGGGAACCAACTCCTGATGCTGTAGCTGCAAGATCACCTTTGTCAGCTGAGAAATACCTGAAGCTGCTTCGGCGTGACCGATATTCGATTTGACCGACCCGATTGCACAAAACTGAACATCATCCGTCTGCTTCGAAAAAGCATTTGTTAACGCCTTCAACTCAATCGGATCTCCCAGCAGCGAACCATTAGCGGCGGCTTCCACATAACTGATCGTCCGTGGATCTATGCCCACTCTAGCAAAATTATCTTCCATCAACTGTGCTTGTGCATGGGGATTCGGCACCGAAAATCCATTGGTACGTCCACCATGATTGGTCGCAGCTGATTTGATGACAGCTAAGATGGAATCCCCATCTTCCATCGCTTTGGCTAAAGGCTTCAATAGTACAGCCCCTACGCCTTCTGCTGGTAAATATCCGTCTCCATCTCCAAAGCTTCTGCTGTCTGCGTGGCTTCCAATCATTTGAGCCTGACTTAATCCTAGGTATTTCTTAGGATGGATCGAAACATTCACGCCCCCTGCGATAGCAAGCGTGCTTTCTCCCTTTATCAAGCTTTCGCAGGCATGATAAATGGCGATGGCAGATGAAGAGCACGCTGTATCAATCGCCATGCTCGGACCTTGCAGATTAAAGAAGTAAGAGACTCGGTTGGCAATCGAATGGTAGGAAGAGAGGGAAATGATAGAGCCCTTTTCCATATCCGTATCAAATGCGTGATACGGCTGATACATCGCCCCTACATAGACGCCGACTCTATTATCATATTGACGTTGTAACACCTCTCGCGTGTGCCCTGCGTCTTCGAGCAGATTCCACACGGTTTCCAGGAAAAGGCGTTCTTGAGGGTCCATCATTTCCGCTTCCCGCGGTGAAATATGGAAGAACAGCGGATCAAACTGATCGACACCGTCTATGAAGCCGCCCCATTTGCTGTATGCTTTTCCTTGTCTGTTCCGAGCCTCGTCAAAATACAAGCTGTGATCCCAGCGCTCTTGCGGAATCTCTGTAATACAATCTTTGCCATCCCGCAAATTGTTCCAGAACTCTTGTACATTGGCAGCCTGCGGATAGCGACCCGAAATACCAATAATGGCAATGTCCAGGTCAGATGTGGTTTGATTATTTGCATGCTCACGCGCAACAAACCGTGAGAAACGACGACGATGCTCTGTTATGGAGTCAGTAGGGGCAAGCACGTTAGCAATATTCTCTACTGTGCTTGTCTCTGCTGTTTTCCCGGCTCCCATAATCGCGAAGATTTTGTCTCTATGATGCGCCAAAAGATAGCCTGTCAAATCCTCTATGTTTTGGTATTCATAGAGCAGCGTTTTCGACAGCGAACCGAATGCTTTTTCCAATTGATTGGTCAATTGCATCGCCATAACCGAGTCGATCCCGTATTTCTCCAACGGAGCATCCTCATCGATTTTATAAGCTGGGAGCTTGATAACAGCAGAAATTTCCTTTTTCAGATACTCCCTTACTTTTGCCCGAAGCATATCTTGTTGCCCAACAGAAACAGGCTGTTGGTTCTCCATTTTTGCAGAGATATTTGCGCTCTCTACTGGTTGAAACTGTTGGATGAACCGATCCTGGTAGGCATCCATCAAGTGTTGCGAGACAGAAAAAAGCGTCGGGTACTCTACCAATACAGTTGGCGTAAGTTCAAGCTCATAGAATTGATTCAGCTTGTTTGTCAATTCGGTCAGCTTAATCTGGTCAAAGCCGTACTCATGGAGCTCAGCGTGGATTTCAATATCCTCTCTATCAACCTTGAGCAAATCAGCAACTATTTTCAGCAAAGACGCTTGAACTTCACTTTGCAAGCTGTTCGAATGAGCTGTTGGTGTGGACAAGGTCACAGAGACCCCCATCAGCCTTTGCTTCATTCGTACAAGATCGCCTTCCATTACCATCAACTGATCTTGTCCCGAAGCTAACCCCCGATACATGCAGTTGATACCCGAAGCCGTCTGCATAGCAACCATGCCAAGGTCGTCCCACAATCTCTTTTCTGTCTCTTCGTCTACCTGCATTCCGCCCTCTTTCCACAGAGGCCAATTGATGGAGATCGTCTGACCCTGCCGTTCACCTAACGCGATTTGTTCGTTTCGGTATGCGGAGTAGGTATCCATAAAGGCGTTGGCAGTCGCATAATCTGCTTGTCCCATATTGCCCAAGCTTCCAGCCGCTGAAGAAAAGAGCACAAAGAAATCCAGATTCAGCCCCTTAGTCGCTTCGTCTAAATGAACGAGTCCCGCAACTTTTGGCGCGAGAACTGCTTGTACTTCTTCTTTGGTTTTCTTTAGGATAAAATTGTCGCGAGTCACACCCGCACTGTGAATAATGCCGTGAAGATCGCCAAACTCTGATCGAATGCTTTGGACCAAATCCTCCACTGCCTGTTTCTGCGTGACATCCACTTGGCGATACTCGACTTTTGTCCCGGTGTTCGCAAGCATACGAAGCTTTGCTTGCTTCTCCTCAGTCAGCGCAGAGCGTCCCGTCAGAATCAAGGTGATGCCACGGGCTTTCTCCGCCATCTCTTCGGCAAAAATAAGTCCCAAGCCACCTGCTCCGCCCGTAATCAGATAAATTCCGTTGTCTTTCCACGGCATGCTTGCTTCATGCTGTGGAGCTGCCACTTCACTCCATCCCGCCATATATCGTTTCCCTAATTGATAGCGAATCTGGCTATCTGTTGGGCACAAGCTGTTTGCTCTCAGCTTCTCCGCCAATCCGGCTGAATCTTCTGTTGAATCGATTTCGATCAACTGTCCGATTACTTTCGGGTTTTCGATCTGTGCCGTTTTCAGCAGACCAGCGATTCCAGCAAACAGTCGTTGTTCCGATCGGAGAGGGGCAACCATCTGAATCAGCACCTTCCCCTTTGGTTTTGCATGAAGAAGGGCTTTGATTTCTTCGAAAACCTGAACAGCATACGCTTGGAATCGTTCCGCTATGCCTTGCTGATCGGATTGCAACACAAGGAATCTCGCACCGTTTATCTGAGAGGAAATGCTTTCCAAAGAAATCTTCTCTGGTTCGCAGAGCATCACTACATGCTGTTCATATTCAGGAGCTTTGGCTTCCATAGGAATGGCTTTTTCGATCCAAGCAGGCTGAAGCATCAGCGTACTCGTGATTTTATCTGACTCCCCTGCACCTTTGCTGCCTTGTACAACTCCGGCAGCTTTTTCACCTTCGAGGCTCCTCGTTGTGAACCCCTTCAAACTTACACAAACCTTGCCTTGCGCATCACACAAATCAATGTCGAGCTTCTGCACTTTTTGGGTAGCTGCATTGCCGTCACTGTATCGAACCAACGCCCATACCGCAGCTGTAGAAGCACTGTAAATGTTCAATTGCTCCAAGGCAAAAGGCAGGGACGGCTGAAGGTCGGTAGTGCCCATCATAAAACCGAGCGATGCCTGCAATGCGGCGTCCGTGATACTCGGATGGAGGACAAATTTTCCTGCTGTATCCGTAACAGAGGAAGGCAAGATCAGCTTCGCCAGCACTTGGTCTGACCCGACAAACAGCGTCTCAATCCCTTGGTGTGATGGACCGTATGCCAGTCCTATCCCATGAAACGTTTCGTAGCATTGGCTAAAGCGATAACTACTCTTTGTGCACTGTGCTTGAATGGCAGAAAGGTCGAGCGTTGGCGCTTCCATAGCTGATCGTAGTACTGCTCTTCCCTGGCTATGTACTACTAGATTCTCCTCGGCTTCCCTTGGCTGGCTGTAGATTTCAAAAGTAATTTCACCATTCTCTTCCGGGTATAGTCCCGTGTGTACTTGGATGGGTGCATCTTCCACAATAACTGGTTTCGCCCACACGATATTTTTCAATTGAATCACCGACTGGTTATCAGATCGGACACCTGCTGCCAAATCGACAGCTACTCGTGCCATCTCCAGATAAGCTACCCCAGGTAAGACTTTTTGCCCCTTCACGACATGATCGTTAAGGAAAAACTCCTGCCCTGTAAAAGTAGAACTATGCCGTTGTTCCGAAAGTGTCGACGTATTTTGATGCAGCATGGGATGTAGGGTAGCCAGCGCTCCTGCGGTAAAACCAGCTGCTTGTGAATCCACCTTTGGCAGCCAATAGCGCTCTCTTGCAAAAGGATAAGCAGGTAAGCTGATTCGACGAGGCTTCGTATCCCCATAGAGTTTGTTCCAGTCAAAAATCAGTCCCTGTACCCACATCTGCAAAATCTTTGCGTATTTCCCTTTTGCGATCCATGTATCGATTGCCTGTTGTAAATCTTCATCTGCGGCGAAAACATCCATCGTTTCTTTATTCCGCTTTACCTGACCCATGAACAGGTCTTGTATGTCATCCTCCTCTTCCAGATAACCCGTTAGCTTTGCTTCCAGCTCAGAGATCGACTTGACGATCACAGCGAACCGCTCTTCCATCGCCTCACGTCCTACCTGTAGCGTGTAGGCAATGTCTGCTAGATCGTTGTCCGTCAGCACTTGCTCCCGAATAGCAGATAACATCCGCTGCATCTGCTCTAGGAGACGGTCTTTATTCTTGGCTGACAATACGATGACAGCTGGATTTTTTGCCGAGATGCTGAATTGTGGGCGGTGTTCCTCTTCGATGTATTCTTCCATGACGAGATGAGCATTTGCCCCTCCCGCCCCAAAGGAGGATATCCCCGCAATCCTTGCATATTCTCTCGTTACCCCATTGATTTCAACCACCGGTCGCTTCCACTCCGCCAGCTCTTGCTGCACGACAAATGGAGTCTTGCTGAAATCAATATTCGGATTCAGTGTGCGGGAGTGAAGGGACGGAACTAGCCTCTTGTATTTCATTTGCAGCAATATCTTGGTCAACCCTGCTATCCCTGCCGCACTCTCAGCATGCCCGATATTTGACTTGGCCGAACCAATCGCGCAGAACTGATTCTCCTTCGTGTATTCCTGAAAGATCTTCGTCAATCCGGCAATTTCAATCGGGTCCCCCAATGAAGTCCCTGTACCATGTGCCTCTATGTAGCTGACCGTTCGCGGGTGAATTCCTGCCTCTTCGAAAGCACGGCGAATCACTCTTGATTGAGAATGAGGATTGGGAACCGTATAGCCGTTCGTTTTTCCACCATGATTAATGGCGCTTCCTTTGATCACACCATAGATGTGGTCTCCATCTGCGATTGCTCTCGCCAGAGGCTTGAGCAATACCGCTCCGACTCCTTCGCCAGGTACATATCCGTCTCCGCCCTCCCCAAAGCTTTCGCATCGTCCTTTGCTGGAAGCGAATTTGCCCTGCGACAAATACAAATATTTGTTTGGATGAATAGAAACATTCACACCACCTGCGATCGCAACCTCACATTCACCGCGTTGCAGGCTGTGACACGCTAAATGAATTCCCGTCAACGATGAAGAACACATCGTATCGACCGCCATGCTCGGACCGTGGAAATTGCAAAAATAGGAGACGCGGTTAGCGATGGAAGCTGGACTTCCCGCAATCGTAAGCGCTCTGCCCAACGCCTGTTCAGCGGACGCATAGAGCTGATATTCCTCGTACATAACTCCTACGTAAACCCCTACATTGCCTCCCAAGCCATCGTGCTTGCCAAGAGCATCGCGCGTATACCCTGCATCCTCTATCGTTTCATAGACACACTGTAAAAATAACCGCTCTTGTGGGTCCATCAGCTCTGCTTCCCGCGGGGAAATATGGAAGAACAGCGGATCAAATTGATCGACACCGTCTATAAAGCCACCCCATTTGGAATACGACTTACCGCCCTTGTTCTTTGCTTCATCAAAGTACAGACTGTGATCCCAACGGTCTTTTGGGATTTCGGTAATACAATCCTTGCCGTCGCGCAGATTTTTCCAATAGTCATGTATGTTCCAAGCTTGCGGATAGCGTCCAGAAATACCAATAATGGCAATGTCCAACGCTCCTTTTGATCGTTGGGTTTCCATGCGCAGGGACGCGAAACGTTGAGACTTGCGTTTTTTGCTCCTGCGCTCTGTCTGTGCTGTCCTCTCGTCCACAATCGTTGTTTCTGGCACTTGCGTGAGGGGAGCTTCCGCATTTTCCCCCATCCCCAGGATGTGCATCAGATTTTCACGGTAGTTTTCAACGAAATAACCTGTTAATTCTTTAATTGTTTGGTATTCAAAAAATAGCGTTTTTGGTAACGAGCCAAATCGCTTTTCCAACTCCTTGGTCATCTGCATAGCCACAATGGAATCGACACCGTATGTTTCCAACGAGGCGTCTGCTTCCATTTTCGTTGCCGACAATTTGATGACGGAGGAAAGCAGCTTTTTTAAATAATGGGTTGCCTGTTCCATTAGTGAGGAGGAATCCACGGCATTCTCCTCTACGAAAGGAACAGAAGCTTTTGACGCTTCTACTCCTGATCCAACAGATTCATTTGCGATCTTGCGCGTAGAAAAGCCCTTCATCCGCACCTGGATATTTCCGTTCTCATCACACAAGTCGATATCAAACTTCTCCACGATATCTCCAGCTTTACTGCCCTCACTATAACGAATGAGTGCCCACATGGAAGCGGAGCAAGCACCTACGATCTCCAATTCCTCAAGAGCAAAGGGAAGAATCAGCGAAAAATCACTGGTTGCCATCATCAAGCCAAGCGACGACTGTAGGGCTGCGTCGAGCAAACTCGGATGCAGACCAAATTGTCCTTGGGTCTTCATCACGGAAGAAGGCAGAGACAGCTTTGCCAGCACCTGCCCCTGACCGATCAAAATTTGCTCGATCCCACGATGTGCAAGCCCATAGTCGACTCCCATCTTTTTGAAAGCCTCATAGCATTGTTCCGCGCTGAGTGTGCTTAGGTTGCACTGTTCCCGCAATGCGGTGAGATCGAAAGGTAGAATATCTGGAATGGAGCACAACACGGCACTTCCCTGACTGTGTACAATCTCCGCTCTTTGCTCCTGGTCTTGCCTGCTATCGCTGTAAATTTCAAAAACAATCTCACCATTCGCCTCAGGATAGAGTTCGATATGAGCCTGAACGGGCTCTGGCCCGACAACCAAAGGTTGAGTCCAGACCACATTTTTGAAACGAAGTCCTTCCTGTTCTTGCTCCGAACCCAGACCTCCCGTCGCCAATTGTATCGCTGCCCGTGCCATCTCCAGATAAGCCGCACTTGGCAAGACACGTTGACCCTTGATGACATGGTCACTCAGGAAAAACTCCTGTCCCGTAAACGTGGAGCTAAACCGCTGCTCCATGAAGTCGGATGTATTTTTGTGTAACAAAGGATGAATCGAACCTCCCCCTGCGCTACTGCTAACAGGCTTGGCTTCGATCCAATAAGATTCCTTGGTAAAAGGATACGTCGGCAAACTGATACGACTCGGTTGCTCTTCCTGATAAAGCTTGTTCCAATCAATAGGTAAGCCCTTCACCCACAGGTCGAGAAGCTTGCTGTATTTGCCTCGTTCCATCCATCTCGCAATCGTTTCTTCCCATTCATCATCGGACGTCAAAATATCCAGCATTTCCTGATTTCGGTTTACCTGCCCCCGATACAAATCAGCAATATGCTCTTGCCCTTCTACATAAGCTGTTAGTTTTTGTTGCAACTCCTTCACAGAGCCAGTAAGGACAGCAAGACGCTCTTCCATGGCGACACGTCCTACCTGAAGCGTGTACGCCATGTCGGCTAAGTTCGCATCAGATAAGGAGTGTTCTTCGATAAAGGCTAACAACTGCTGAGCTTTCTCATACAACCTCTCCACATTCTTTGCTGACAAAACAAGAATAGCCGGGTTCTGAGGTGTGATTTTTATACTGGATCGCTGTTGCTCTTCCGGAATATATTCTTCAATAATCACATGGGCATTGCTTCCCCCCGCACCAAACGAGGAAATCCCTGCAATTCGTGGATATTCATTGGTTGTGCCATTGATTTCAACGATTGGGCGTTTCCATTCCACCAACTCTTGCTGAACCACAAACGGAGTCTTGGTGAAATCAATATTGGGATTGAGTGTGCTGGAATGTAAGGATGGCACTAATTGCGCGTGCTTCAGCTGCAATAATATTTTCGTTACGCCAGCAATCCCTGCCGCACTTTCACAATGTCCAATATTCGACTTCGCTGATCCCAATGCACAAAACTGTTTGTCCTGGGTGTCTTTTTCAAAGGCGCGAGTAAGTCCAGCAACCTCGATCGGGTCTCCCAGCTCCGTCCCTGTTCCGTGTGCTTCCAGATAACTGACTGTTCTTGCATGTACCTTGGCACGTTGTAAGGCATCTGCCACTAACTGCGCCTGCGCCTGCGGATTAGGGACGGTATAGCCATTCGTTTTCCCACCGGCATTCATCATACTTCCTTTGATGACCCCGTAAATATGGTCACTGTCGGCTATCGCCTTATCCAAAGGCTTCAAGACGATAGCGCCCACACCCTCTCCATCCACAAAACCGTCCGCTTGATCGCCAAAGGACTTGCATTGATCCGAGGGAGAGAGCATCGTCAAAGCTGACAATTTCATATAGTGGACGGGATCGACAATGAGATTGACTCCCCCTGCGATTGCACACTCGCTTGTACCGCTGTACAAGCTTTCCAAGGCGAAATGAATCGCTGTGAGAGAAGCGGAGCAAGCGGTATCCACCGCCACACTTGGACCTTGAAAGTTTAAGAGATAAGAGAGGCGATTCGCGATCGACCAATAAGTGGCTCCCGTCTGATAATTTCCATTCATCACGCCGACAAAAACGCCTACTTTTCTGCTTTCACACAGATTGGTAGGCGTATATCCAGCATCCTCGATACTCGCATAGGCTTCTTGTAAAAATAACCGTTCCTGCGGGTCCATCTCTTCGGCATCTTTTGGAGAGATTTGAAAAAATAAGGGATCGAATTTATCCATATCATCGATAAATCCGCCCCATTTTGAATACATAGATTCCTTTTTTCCTTTTTCTTCGTCAAAATAATTCTTCCAATCCCAGCGATCCTTCGGGATTTCAGAAATGCAGTTTTTCCCCTCTTTTAAACGGTTCCAGAATTCATCCACATTTTTCGCCTGCGGATAACGCCCGGAAAGACCGATGATCGCCACATCCCGCACCACAGATGAAGGCGAAATGGATTCCTTGCTTTCTTGTTCTCGAACGGATAAAAAGCGTCTCGTTTTTCTCACAGGAAGATTGGTATACGCCGTTGAAGCAGAAACGGTCATTTCCTCATTCTCTATCTCGCTCTGGTATGTTTCGTCAATTGCTTCCTGTGCTTCTAAACCTATTACCTTGATCAACACTTCCTTTTGCGTCTCGATGAGGTACTCTATCAAGGCATCAATCGTTTGATACTCGAAAAATATCGTACTGCTCATATTCGCAAAATCTTTGCGAAGAGAATTGGTCAATTGCACAACCAGAATCGAATCAATCCCATACTGCTCTAATGGGGCTGATGATTGAATCTGATGGGTCGGAATTCTAAGCGTTTCACCAATCAGCCTTTTCATATAAATCGTACTTTTTTCGCGAAGCAATTCCTCAGTGACTCTGCCTGATTTTTTCGCTGGTGTTGTGCGTACAGGCACTTGTTTCTTGAGTGGTTTCGTCTTCAACTTTGTGGCTTGCTTTTTTATAGGCGAATCCGCAACTGTTACCGCCGACTGCCTCGGCTGACTGCTACGACGTATAACCCCATCGCTTTCTGCAACAATAATCTGCTGGCATAAATCCAAATGCTCTTCTGCTGGCAAGAAAACAGATCGGTATCCTGCCTTCTTCAACATCTTTTGCCATGTTTCAACCGTTAACAAAGGGCATCCAGGAATACGCCATTCTGGATCATCATAGCGCCACCAACCATCCAGCAAGCCAAACGTCAAGTGAGCAAACAAGGTATTGCTCGTCAACTCATTCAGAATCAGTAAGCCATTTTTCTGTAAAGCTGTTTTGGCATGGAGTAAGGTTTGGCTAATATTTTTCGTCGCATGCAGCACGTTTGTGGCAATCACCAGTTCATAGGTGTCCGCAGCGATCCCCTGATCCTCAACAGGCTTTTCCACGTTAAATATCCGATACGTAAGATATGGATTTTCGGCTCCATACTCTTTTTCGGCGTGAAGTAAAAAGGCTTGCGAAACATCGGTATAACAATATTCCTCGATATGCTTCTGAAAGGGTTTTAGCCTTGGCAGTACGATCGCACTGGTTCCACCTGTACCTGCCCCGATTTCCAAAATTCGAATCCGTGCAGAAGCATCTTGCTCCGTACGCTGCTTCACATAGGTAACAATTGTATTGGCTAGCACTTCGTTAAAGTAGTCCGCAACCACATTATGTTTATAAATCCCTTCCACCAATTCCATCGAGGAATTAGGAAACATGATCTCTGTAGCTGGAATCTTTCCTAGTAAAATCTCTGGCAATACTCGCATAGTTGCCTCTACCAGAATCACCTGAGCTTTACTATTCGGGTCGTTGAGCCATGCTGTTTTTTCTTCCTCCCATTTTTTCCATGCTGTATCGAGATCAATAGGGGTGATATCGTTTGCGATGAGTGACTCTCCGTCGTACGCAAGATAATGGTTTTGCACGAGAACGGCTATGCTTTCTTCCAGCCATTTGCCGTACCTGTCATGCAATTTGGCTTTGAGTTCTGCTATTGTCTGTTTTTTTACCGTGAACAGCCCGATTGACTGTAATTGACCATAGAGTAGTTCACTGAGAAGCTTATCCATTGTGTTCATTTATAAGCCTCCATTTTAGATTGTCTACGTTGAGACGAAAACTCTAGTTTGGGCATATCATTCTTTACACTTTCGATGTGTGATACCAGTTTTTCTGGATAGATGTGAATCGATTTAACCGAATTTATCGTTAGCATGGCCTGTGCTTTCGTTGTTTTCACCAACGCGACTTGATTCATCGGTCCAGCAAGCAGGTTTTCCAAGGCCATCATCGCTTCACTAGGTTCAATGGAGCCTAATCCTGCCTGTGCCATCCTCTCCTGATAATCCTTGGTGGCAACTATGCCTACGTTCGCCCAGTATCCCCAATTCATCACCTTCACTGCACTGAGGCTATGCAACGAAAGCTGGTGCGCGAATATATCTTTAAACGTACAACCTGACGCATAATTGCTTTGTCCAGGAGACTTGGTAAATGAGTTGATCGATGAAAAGAACATGACAAAATCCAACGGCTCCCGATCAAATACTTGCGCAATCCGCACGCTTACATCTACCTTTGCCGAAAGTCCGGCACGGAAGCGCTCTTCGTCCATATTCGCGAGGCTTTTATCTAGCAGGACAATCGCGGAATGAATGACTCCGTTTACTTGCTTGTATCGCTTTTTGATCTCTTCATAGGCAAAATACAAGGACTTGCGATTCGTTGCATCCGCCGCCATATAGACAGGAGCAGGTCCGAGCTTCGCAAGTCGATCCACTTTGGCTTGGATCTCTGCATTCTTTTCTCGGCGTCCAATCCAGATGATTTGCGCTTGATAAGTACTGATCATATATTCGCTCCAGACTTCGCCAATACCGCCAGCACCTCCAATCACAACATAGACTCCCCCCTGCCTGTAGGAAGCATGTGCCCATTGCGGTTGACGTAATGGAATCAATTCCTGACGATACCATTTCCCTCCACGATAAACCGTTGCATTCCCCTCGGCATCTGGCGGAAGGGTGAACACCTCTTCCATTGGCCAAGCACGACCAGCTTCCAGATCAACAAGTCGGATACGCCAGTTTGTGTATTCTTTTGCCATCGAACCGACTAATCCGTAAAGACTGGCATGCATAGGGTTGACCACATCGTTTGGATGAATCGGTTGGGTCTGGAAGGTTACGAAACTCCATCCTAGCTCCTTGGTATCGTAGCCCAGCTTGAGCAGCGCTTTTAGCAAGCGAAACACATGAAATACACCGCGCTCCTGCTCGATGATGAGTGCCTCTTCTGCCAGATATTCTAAATCAATCCATGGGGCAATCCAGATGATATGATCAATCGAACCAACCTGCGCTAGCTTCACCGCTATTTCATCTATACTTTCTGCGGGTGTAAGCTCCATAATAGCTGCCCGGGGATAGCGTTGTTGAACAAGGCTTCGGTTCTCGTCATCCGCACAAACAATCAGAATACGATCACTTGCAAGTGGCGTTTCCGAACCACGGTCCATCACAACCTCTTCCCATACAGGACTGAGCAGCATCGTTCCAATCAGCGATTCGCTAGAGGTCTCAACTGGCGCATTCGTCGCTGTCCGATCGGTTTGGATCTCTCTTTCCAGTACCCGAGATGTGAATCCCTTCATTCGTACACAAATCGTTCCTGTGTCGTCACATAGATCCATATCGTATTTTTCTACCTTATCCCCCGCTTGGCTTCCGTCGCTGTATCGCACGTACGCCCACATCTCAGGGGTGCACGGGCTAATGATTTCAATCTCCTCCAGGGCAAAAGGCATCACTGGCTTGCGTTTTGCCCTACTATCCGACGACATCACGTGGCGGGAAGAGAGTGTTAACTCCACAGAGGCCTGCAAAGCTGAATCCATCAAGCTTGGATGCAAGACAAACTGATCCTCTGAGCCGGTGACCGATAACGGTAAAACCAGCTTTGCCAAGACTTGTCCTGGCCCGACATATACCTTGTCTATTCCTTTATGTCCGAATCCATAATCAATCTGAATCGCTCTAAAGAACTCATAGAATTCCTCGGATGAAATCACATGCTCGCTGCACTGTGCTTGCAAAACGGGCAAATCAAGCATTTGCAACTCCGAAAGCGGACTAAGCACAGCATTTCCTTGACTGTGTACCACGATCTCAGCATCACTGCCCTCTGCCTCGCTATAGATTTGGTAGGACACCTCACCATCTTCTTCGAGAACGAGACCCGTATGTACCTGAACAGGCTGATCGCCTACAACAATCGGACGAGCCCATACGATATTTTGTAGTTTCATCGCCGTATCCCCGTGGACTCTCTCTCCTACAGCGTGCTCCATCGCGGTTCTTGCCATCTCAAGATAGGCAACTCCCGGTAACACCCGCTGCCCTTTGACTACGTGATCCGCCAAGAAAAACTCTTCTCCCGTAAAGGTGGAGCTAAACCGTTGCTCGGAGAAAGTAGAAGTGTTCTGATGCAGCATGGGATGGATCACGGACGCTGTGGTGTTTTTTGCTGCTACCCTTGCATTTGCTTTTGTTTCACTCTCAAGTACCCAATGGCGTTCCTTGGCAAAAGGATACGTGGGAAGTGAAATACGAGCATACGGATCGTTCGCAAACAGCTTGTCATAGTCCAATCCATATCCCTGCACAAACAATTCTGCAATCACAGACAACTGTTCCAAATATTCGCTCGCCTGACTCGTCCCATGCAAATTCTCGATGCTTTGATTACCGTAACGTTTCAATGCGGTTTGTTCACGATGATCTTTTTCATTTAACTCGGAAACAAAAGCCTGAGATACTTTTCCTGTGTCCAGCCACTTTTTCAAAAGCTGGACAAGCTCGGCTGTATGCTGAACCATGCAAGAGAAGCGGTGATGGAAATGCTTTCTGCCTACTAACAGCGTATAGCTGATATTTCCACAATCCGTCTCCGGTGCTTTTTCACAAAACGAAAGCAATTGGGCAACCTGCTGGCGTAGCTGTTCAAAAGTGCGCGCCGACAACACAATCAAATAGCCTGGCTTTTTCGCATGATTCCGCTCTACCTGAGGCGCCTCTTCGATGACCATATGCGCATTTGTACCACTGGCTCCAAAGGAACTGATCGCCGCACAACGTTTGGCTTGCGGCTCCACTGACCATTCCTTCAGGCTTGTATTGACATAAAATGGGCTGCCTGCAAACGTAATGTTTTCATTCCCTGCTTTAAAATGCAGAGATGGCGCGATTTGTTTGTGCTTCAATGACAAAAGGATTTTGATGACCCCTGCAACGCCTGCTGCGATCTGGGTATGACCAATATTCGTCTTGATCGATCCAATTGCACAAAATTCTTTTTTATCCGTATAGGCCCGAAAAGCGCGAGTGAGTGCTTGATACTCAATCGGATCTCCCAGCTTGGTTCCCGTTCCATGAGCCTCGACCATCGTAATGTGCTCAGGATTAATGTCGAATGTATCGTAAACATTGCGTTCCAAGCGCTCCTGAGATTTCGCACTCGGTGCAGTAATCCCATTCGTCGTCCCATCCTGATTGATTCCCGAGCCACAGATGACACCGTAAATATGGTCACCGCAAGCGATCGCTTCCGAGAGTCGTTTCAGTACAACGACACCAGCGCCTTCCCCCGTCGCAAAGCCATCGGCCCGCTCATCAAATGTATGGCAGCGTCCTGTCGGTGACAGCATACCTGCTCGCTTGGCAGACAAATAGAATCCCGGCGTAGATTGAATGAAGACACCACCTGCCAATGCCATATCGACCTCACCTGTACGCAAGGCTTGGCACGCCATATGAATCGCCACCAAGGAACTGGAGCAAGCCGTATCAATCGTGACGGCAGGTCCCTGCAAGTCCAGATGATAAGCAACCCGAGCAGGCACAATGGACTCCATATTTCCCCAGAAGGCTTGGGCAGGAGGATTCTCTCCCACGAGACGATCGTAATCACCTTTGGCACATCCTGCGTAGACGCCGCATTGGATTCCTTGCACGCCTTGACCTGCATAGCCAGCATCCTCCAACGCCTTCCAGGATTCCTCCAAAAAGAAGCGTTGCTGCGGGTCCATATAGTCAGCTTCCAGACCGGAGATGTTGAAAAAAAGCGGATCAAACAAGTCAATATTCTCTACAAGTCCGCCATATTGATAACCCTCTGCCTCATCCAGACCGTGCTCCGATAAATCCCAACGAGTCACTTTCGTAAGTAAATCCGAGCCGTTCACCAAGTGATCCCATAAGTCGTCAGTGTTGTCAGATGAGGCAAACGTACCGCTCATTCCAATAATCGCAATGGGTTCAGTGAGGAACGCAGCTTTTTCTGATGCGCGCCCTTTTTCCGCTGAAAGCATAGGAGCTGCTTGAATGAATGGCTCAGTCTGAATAGCAGAGACGGAACCTTCCCTCTGCTCGGATAGACTGACTTCCTGCCCTAACGCTTGAGCAATGACCTCTTTGTACTCAGACAAAATATAGCTGGCAAGTTGATTGACTGTACTGTAATCAAAAAGAATGGTCGTCTCTATTTCAATGATCATCGCTTGATTAATCTCTTGAACCAAACGAACCCCGAGAATGGAATCCAATCCATAATCTCTAAAAGGTTCGTCCACATCGATCGAATCGACATCGACTTCCAATGCGGTGACCAGCTTTTCTATAATCATATCCTTCACATAATCCGTCACCGTCTGCTCGGTCACCACAGACTGGCTTGGAATGTTTTGGGGTGCTGGCTGCGAAGAGACTTTCCCTTCTTCTTTTGCCTGATGGACAGTCTCGCGCGCGATAGGTGAAACAGTCGTATCGACACGAACATCAGGGTGGAGGACGCCATCGCTTTTTCCAAGGACAATCTGTTGCCCCAGATCATGATCTTCCCGCGCTGGAAAAGAGATTGCGTGAAATCCTTCCTTTTCCAGTACCGTTTCCCAATCTGCCGGAGTTAAGGCAGGAGAACCTGGAATACGTACATCCGTATCTTCAGACAGCCACCATCCCTCCAAAAGACCAAAGGTCAGATGAAGGAACAAGGAATTACTGCTAATCTCATTTAAAAGAACCAAACCGTTTTCTCGTAAAACAGCTTTGGTATGGCGCAAGGTTTTGCGAATATCTTTGGTGGCGTGCAACACATTAGCTGCAATTACTAGATCGTAATAGCCCTCTCGAACGCCTTGCTCAGCAAAAGGCGCTTCCACATTAAAAATTTGATAGGTCAGATACGGAACGTTCGGTCCATATTCCTTTTGTGCGAACATCAAAAATGCTTTGGAGATGTCGGTATAGCAATATTCTTCTATAAACTGCTGATAAGGCTTCAGCTTTTCAAATACAAACGTGCTTGTTCCGCCTGTCCCCGCACCTATCTCTATGATGCGAATTTTTGCAGACTGATCTTGTTTCAACCGTTCTTCCACATAGGTGGCAACTGTTTCCGCTAGCATTTCATTGTAGTGATCTGCCACCGGGTTATTTTTATAAATATGTTGTACCAATTCCATAGAAGAGCCTGGAAACATGACATCCGTAGCAAGTCGCTTGCCTGTTACAATGTGCGGCAGAGATTTCATCGTAGCTTCCAGCAATCTGATCCGCACTTCTAGATTGGCATCCTTACGCCATGCTACCTTACGTCGATCCCATTCTGCCCATACAGCATCTACCTCGATCAAAGTCGGATCAACCACCAGGCATTGCTCTCCATCAAAGCCATCGAGATAGCCGTGACGAATTAACATCGCGATAGTTTCTTCCAGCCATTTTTCGTAACGGTGATGGAAGCCTGTTTTTGCCTTGAGATCGGCGACATTCACACTCTTGTCCGTAAACCAACCGATGGACTGCATTTGCCCCCACAACAGTTTGCAGAGAAGCTCGTCCATCTCCTTCCACAATTCGGGGTGAGTATTGGGCAAGCGATCCTGTCTCTTTGTTTTGGGCAACCAATAGCGTTCCCCTCTAAATGGATAGGCTGGCAAAGGCACCCGGGTGTATTTGCCGTTTTTATATAAGGAGCTCCAATCCAGCTTGTACCCTTTTACAAATAAATCAGCAAGCGTGGACAGCTTCTCTTTCCTTGCTTGGGTGGTTAGCGAACTGTTCTCTACTACTTCTGTAATTAATTTTTCTCCGAACTCTTTCAAGCTCTTTTCTAGCCCCACGGAATCCGTTTCATCATGGACAAAATAATCAGCAGCTGTTCCCGTTTCTTTTACTTCCGCGATTTTTTGCCGCAATTCTTCTACGTCCTTGGCAATAAACATGCAACGGTGCGAAAAATGACTTCTCCCTGTGAACAAGGTATAGGAAATATCTTGTTCGTGAAAACGTCCCGCTTCTTTTGCTAACCATTGGGACATTTCATCCATTTTTTGCGTGAGAGCTAACTCGCTCTTGGCTGAAAACGGGAACAAGTAATAGGCTCCTGCTTGCTGCTTGCTTGATTGTGGTTGTACCGTCGGCGCTTCTTCCAGAATCAGATGACAATTGGTTCCGTTCGATCCTAAAGCGCTCACTCCTGCTCTTCGTGGAGTCGCATCACTGGTATTCCATTCGATGAGCTCGGTATTGATGAAAAAGGGACTTCCGGTCAATTTGATATGCTTATTGACTTCCTTGACACTGATCGTCGGGGCGATCTTCTTATATTTCATCGCCATGACCACTTTAAACAGACTCGCCAGCCCAGATGTCATCGTGGCATGACCGATGTTGGGCTTATGTGAGCCAATCGCGCAAAATTGTGTTTTATCGGTAAACGAACGAAATGCTTCCATCAATGCTTTCACTTCAATAGGATCACCCAGTTGCGTTCCTGTCCCATGCGTTTCGATATAACTGATCGTCTCCGGATCAATCCCTGCATTTTCATAAGCATCCACAATCAATTCTTTTTGGGCAAGCATGCTCGGTGCTGTAATACCGTTTGATTTTCCTGTCTGATTCACGGTCGAGCCCTTGATGATCGCATAAATATGGTCGCCATCTTCCATTGCTTTCGCAACTGGCTTCAGTATGACTGCTCCCACTCCTTCTCCAAACACCATTCCATTCGCATGATTGTCAAAGGTGTTGCATGTTCCATCAGGTGAGACCACGCCCATTTTGGAGGACATCACAAAAAAGTCAGGGGAGCTGTGAATCGCCACTCCGCCTGCAAGAGCCATTTCGGATTCTCCCCTGCGCAGACTGTCGCAAGCTAAATGAATGGCTACCAAAGCAGAGGAGCAAGCTGTATCAACAGCAAGACTTGGTCCCTTGAGATTTAAAAAGTAGGAGAGTCTTGCCCCTAACATCGACATTTCATTGCCTAGCATCGTTTGGGAAGAGATACCTTCAGCTAACACAGATTTCTCTTTGTAGTCTGAATGGCGCCCCCCTACAAACACACCTACTTTTCTCCCGGATAACTGTTCAACCGAGTATCCACTATCTTCAAAAGCTTTATAGGATTCTTGTAGGAACAACCGTTGTTGAGGGTCCATACTTTTTGCTTCGTCAGACGAAATATTGAAAAAGGATGCATCAAATTGATCAATGTCCTTGAGAAGCCCGCCGTAATATTGATCTGCTTCCCAACCACTGCGTGATATTTCCTCGATACAACTGTCGCCAGACGCTAGATGCTTCCAAAGCTCTTCCACCGAATCTGAGCCAGCAAATCTGCCTGCTATTCCGATGATCGCGATATCGGAGTGGCGAATTTCATTTGCTAAAACAGTAGGCAGGATTTGGCTGTCGTCTGCTACCATCTCTGACGCAAATTGCAGAGAGATATACTCAGCCAGCTCACCCACCTCTGTATAATCAAAAATAACTTCTACGCCAAGATGAATCCCCAAGTCAGCATTGATTGCTTCTATTAATTCGACCGCCAACACAGAATGAATGCCCAGCTCTATGAAACTTTTATCGAAATTAAGAGTTTCCACAGGTGTATCCAATAGTTGAGCCATGATTTTACCTATCTTGCTCGCAATCGTTGTTGAGCCATGATCAGCCTGGATACGATGTGTTGCTTGAGCGATTTCCTGATATTTTTCGAAAATGTGCATGGCTAGTTGCTTGGTATTCTCATGATCAAAAACGACCTCAATCCCCAAGTCTATGCCTAGCTTCCTATTCATCCTCTCTACCATTTCTACAGACAACACCGAGCTGATACCTAATTCTATGAAGTTTTTATCGAAATCCAAGGGATTCGTCGTATCTTTTAATAAGTCGGTCATTACTTCTTTCACTATGGTTTCCACATCATGAAATGAATGAAAAAGTACCTTCATACTCGACTCCCCCCTTTCTTCTACACCGATTTCTCACCAACAGCCATGTAGAGCTGTCTGAGAATAGAATGACCTTCCGTATTCAGCATGTTTCGCCATGCCACAGATAGCTTACCCAACGCCTTGCTGGATAAATAACCGTCACGCACCAACTGCACAGGAATGCCTACACCCTCCGACTTTAGAAACATTTCGTACCCGAGTAGCTCACTGTGAGCGCATATGACTTCGAAATCTAAATTTCCAAGTCCGCCTTGCTTGAGGACCGTCGGCAGTTCTCGACCGATTTTCGGGTTGCCGCCTTCCGCATAGCGTGCCGCACAATAGGCATCATACAGCTCTCGCAATTCTGGTACATGTGGGGTGGTCATGATGTGCATCTCGAAATCATTGTCGATAAATACCGCTTTGCCGCCTGGTTTTAATAACCTCGCCACTTCACGAACCGCACCGACTGGGTCGGGTAAATGTTCCAATACGAGTCTAGTAATGGCAAAATCATAGGAATCGCTAGGTAAGCCAGTTTCCATAATCGATCCCGCGACAATCTCAAATCGATCCGACTGCTTTTGAGTCAAATAGTTTCTTGAATAATCAACGAGAAGAGGATCAAGCTCCAATCCCGTCACTCTGCAATTTGGAAATTCCTGCATGACCTTTTCCATTACGAATCCTGGTCCCGAGCCTAGCTCTATCACCGACATTCCATCTATCAGACCGAACTCGATATAATGCTTCAGCTCTTTATCCCAAAACAACTCCACCTGCGATTTCAAACGTTCTATTTCTACCTCAACATTCGTGGCAATGTTTGCGATTTGATAAGAACCTTCCATGTTATTTCCTACCTCCGCTATTCAGATATAGATTCGCTCAAAAAAGTCAAAATGTGGCCAGCAACAGCTTCCCATTCAGGATCAAGCATCATATCATGACTAGTATTTTGGAACAGAACGGGTTCGATTCCGTATGTTTTGCCAATTCGGCGCGTTGTTTTCTCAGAAATCATCCGATCCTGCTTGGAGCCGAGAACCAGTATCGGAGTTTTCGCACGGACGGTTTTTGGAACAATTTTCCCATTCATCTCCGTTCTTGCTTTCAGTGATTCAGGCTGCAAGAGCTTCACCCACTCATCCTTTTTTTCAATCGGCAGCTCCTTGGAAAAAAAGACATTGGCGAGCAGTGATGCATCTCTTTTCTCGTTATATGTAAATAATTGCATAGCTTCTTTAAAGTTTTTGAACATCAATCGGAATAAGTCACCCATTCCACCATGCGGAGGAATCGAGGCAACCAGAACGGTACCTGAGATTATATCTGGATGCTGGTGCAAGATCTTCTGCACAATTCCTCCACCCATGGAGTGTCCGACCAGCACTGGCTTGCTTTTTAGACGCCCGATCACTTCAAGAACATCATCCGTGTAATCCTGAAGTGTGTAGGAATGAAGATTTTCATAGCCGTCACTTTCACCATGTCCACGAAGACTCAGCGCATAGGAAGAAAAGCCTTTGTCAGCAAAATAAGGAAGGAAGTTTTTTTCCCAACACCATGCTCCGTGACATGCTCCATGGACAAAAAGAAGAGACGCTTCGCTAGAAACGCCCTCAGGATGGTATTCGACTAGTTCCAAATTCATTTTCGCCGTTCCTTTCGTATTTAAGGGTCATTGCTTCTCTACTTGCTTGAACCTGTTAGGGCGTGGATACGCTGATTCAAAAGGTTGGCTGTCTCCTTGATCATCATTTCACCAATTTGATCAACATGACGGTCTCTCCAGTTTTCAACAGCCGTTCCCTTCACCCATTGATTAAAAGAACCTAATGCTGGACCGCAGTAAATCTGATAATCCACTTTATAGCTTTCGGCTCCGTCTAAAGCCCAGTCAAAGCAGCGGTTAAAATACCATTTGAAAAGTAACGCCATCTTGTATTTAGGCGTTCGTTCCGCTCTTTTCAGTTCCTGAGGCGGGCAAGTGGTTTTCATCTGCTCATACACCTCTTCAAAGCTACGTTTAAAATACTTTTCCTGGAGCTGCTTCTTGGTTTTCTCATCGATTTCATCAAGCGAGTTGTATTGACGATAGAGGTCGTGCAAATTGTTCGCTCTGGCTGGAAAGAATAAGCCTTTTTTCAACACTTGAATTTTGGCTCCCATTTCAAACATTTCACCCGCCGGAGCATACTCTGTGTCTTGAACATTGGCCAACTGCAACGAATCCTTCACAGACTCGCTGGTCGCGGCCTCCACTGTGCACTGGTTAATCGAGCCTGTAACAATATAATCTGCCCCAAGCATGAAAGCGACCGCTGCAGCCTCAGGAGTTCCAATCCCTCCCGCAGCCCCGATTCTGATTGGCTTCCGGTATCCATACTTGTGCATCATGTTATCTCGTAGTCTGATCATCGCTGGCATCAAAGCAGAAGCTACACCGTGATCGGTATTTCCGCCAGAATCGGCCTCTACCGTTAACTCGTCCGCCATCGGAACTTCTCGTAACAGACTCGCTTCTTCTGTCGTAAGCTTATGTTCTTGCACCAATTTTTCTATCAGATACTCAGGTGCGGGACTTAAAAAGGCTTCCGCAACCTCAGGCTGTGATACTTTGGCAAAAATTTTGTTTGCCGCCTCCACTTGCCCGTTCATCCCCCGCTTTAATCCCTTGGCCCGATAGATGATCAACGCAGGGGTAATCGCCATAAACGCAGATGCTTCCATCACCCTCACTTGATAAGCAAGATAC
The DNA here is from genome assembly GCF_013332495.1 of Brevibacillus sp. HB1.2. Taxonomy (NCBI): domain Bacteria; kingdom Bacillati; phylum Bacillota; class Bacilli; order Caryophanales; family Paenibacillaceae; genus Brevibacillus; species Brevibacillus sp. HB1.2. Next base: position 591,362 of record NZ_JABMIU010000002.1, read on the forward strand.
AGATCGACGGTTTTTTCTTCCATGGACGGGTCACTTGGATGATGCAACAAATTCATACCATACGGCTCGCCATGCTGTAGTTCACGTTGAATCTGTTGGATGGCACGCTCGATTCTATCCAGCTGTAAGCCACCGCTTCCGAAAAAGCCCATCATCCCGGCTTTCCCCATTTTAATGACCAGCTTTTCCGATGAGATTCCCTTGTACATCGCTCCTGCCAGATAGGGATATTTCAGTTTGTAGTCCTGTTTAAATTGCTGATTTCCCAGCGAAAAAGCGGTAATCCCTTTTGGCTGCTCCATGCTGTTCGATATCTCTTGCTCCATGTTTTCTTTCTCTGCTTCCTCTTCCGTGATCAGGGGTTCTGCTTCATTTCGTATCGTAGTAACTAACTTGGTCAACACAGTACCAGGACCAACTTCTTCTATTTCGTTTTCCCCCAAGGCCAGGAGATATCGAATGCTGTCACTCCATTTCACTGGGTGTGTAATTTGTTCCACCAAATTTCGTTTCACATCGCTCTGTTTATAGGGTCTTGCGTGAACATTTGAAATCACAGGGATGGTCATACTGGAAAAGGCAAACTGATTTAAATAGTCCTCAAAGCGTTGCTTCGCATCACTCATGTAACGGGAATGGAATGCTCCGCTCACCTTTAAGGGTATGTATACTTTTACACCCGCTTCCTGAAAAACAGGGTTGGCACGCTCTATATCTTCTTTTCGACCTGCAATCACAAATTGGAAGGGAGAATTGTGATTGGCAATATCGATACTGGTCAAATTATTTTCATGTAACACACGTTCTACTTGCTCCAAAGTAAACCCGATCACTGCCGCCATACCTCCACCGACGGCCAGACTCATCAACTCGCCTCTTTTTTTCACCAAGTGTAACCCTGTCTCAAAACCAAACACCCCAGATGCAAAAAGTGCGTTGTACTCACCCAAGCTGTGCCCCGCCACATAATCTGGTTTTTTCCCGGTTTCCTTTACCTTTTTCAGATAGCTAAGCGCATTTACCACGTACAAAGCAGGCTGGGTAAACTGGGTTTTACTTAACTGTTTGTCCGGATCATGCAGACAAAGCTCTTTGATGGAATAACCTAATATCTGATCAGCTTTGGCCGTTATTTCTGGAAACTCATCAAACAGAGAGCCCCCCATTCCTTTTATTTGGGAGCCCTGCCCTGGGAAAACATATGTGGTCATTTTTCTGTCTTCCTTTCTGTTTGTATGCAAACTTTTATTTGAGAATAGTTGCTTGATGCGCTCTACATTTTCGCCATCCTTTTTAAAAGGAGTGATAATCGAGTAGCATTCTGATTGTGAATCTTGTCGCAGATTTCGCTTTGTAAAATTACTCAAATTTCCTGCTGGTCCCAAATCCAAATAGATGTAGCTTTGCTGTTTCTCCAGCTCTTGGACAGCTTTTGGAAGCTGCATTGGTTTTCTTACCACTTGCCAAAAGTAGTCAGCTGGCAGTTCCTTCATGATTTCACCGTGAACACACGAGACAAAGGGAATCTGGGGAATTCCAAACGATTTCTGTTTCAATACCTCCCGATAATGTGGTTCAGCCGGATCGATGTAAGCTGAGTGAAAAGCATACGATACGGGTAGTCGTTGACAAATAATCCCCTTGCCTTTTACATAATCCTCCATGCGTTGTAGCTGATGACTGCTCCCAGCAATGACAAAATGCGAATGAAAATTCACTGCTACCAACTCACTATTTCGATGCAATAAAGGGTCTTGATCATACAAATCAGGATTGTGGAGAATCGCAAGCATACTCCCTTTCTGACAATACGTTTCGTAAAGGATGGCTTGTTCAACCACGAGTTGTAGCAATTCTTCCACAGGCATGATCCCAGACACAGCCCCCGCCGCAAACTCCCCCAAACTGCTCCCCAGACAATAGTCAGGCTTAATTCCGCTTTCCATGAGAACTTGAGCCAGAGCGTATTCCACCATAAAAATGGCGGGATGCGTAAAAAGGGTGCGATCAAATATGTCGTCTCGACGCTTCGTGTCATCATATAACTGGGCAAGGACAGACTCCCCGATCAGGGAATGTACCTTTTCATCTAAACTAAGCATCCATTTGCGAAATACCGGATTCTGATCAAAAAGGTCTCTCCCCATCTGATAGTACTGAGACCCCTGTCCAGAAAACATAAACACAACAGGCTTTTCCATGTATGATGCACCCCTTGTTTTTAAAAACAGTTTTTTATAATAAAAACTCCCCACAGCCTGGTCAATTGACCGTTGTGGGGAATTCATAAGCGATTTGTCATGGAGTGTTCTATCTCCTGAAGTACATCTTTTACGACAGCAACACTCCACTCTGTCTTTTTCGGGTAGGTGATCGAACACACATAGTCACCAAGGATAAAGGATGCAGTACGGTATTGAGGAAAGTTTTCAAAAAGACTATAAACAACCCCATCCCTTGCCTCTACTTGGCTTATTTCATAGATATGAAAAGAAGTGGTTAAACCTGTTTTCAAAATTTTGGATAACGCTTCCTTGACTGTCCAGAAAAGAGTGAGCGTCGTTTCATAAGAATAAGGCAAGCATGAAAACAAGCTGCTCTCTTTCACAGTCATCTGCGTCTCCAGAACTTTATTTCTATCCACGCTAATTCTCTCCATATCAATCCCCATCGGCAGTTCTTCCGAAAAAGCAATGCCGGCTGCAAGATCGTCACAATGGGTGATACTCACCTGGACGTTGGTTGCATTCGGTAAGTTCACGACTGGTTGATGAAAAATGCCCTGTTCAATACATATTCGCTCTAAGCTTTCGTCTCCAACCAAAAACGAAACGGCTCTTTTGGCGACATATCTCCCTGTCAGGTAGCTTTTTACTCTCCGCTCATACTCCAGATGAAAATAGTACTCGAATTCTTTTGGGTGCAAGAATTTTACTATTTTTAAAAAATCAGCGGGAACAGAAAAGTAGCCCATGCACAAACTGGCACGATACTCTCTATCCTTACCTTTTATAACGAATTCTTTCGTAAAGATCTGTGGAAACACATGCAATTCAATCTCCGCCTTCCGTTCTCCTACTGTGCCAAAGGGCAGAGCTTCCCCAGTTCGTGGGTAAATAAATATACACACTACCGTTTCATCGTATGTCCTCCCTACGTTCCTTTAACGTGCCGAAACATCGATTAAATTCCCTAAGGGATTTTCCTTTCAATAAAAAACTTATACAGCTAACTCTTTATATTTATGCAGAAAGTTCCAACAACCACGTTTATTGCATAACGCGAAAGAATTGGATATATTTAGTATAATACCACAAATTTTAGGATTTTATCTACTCAATCATTCCTATTTTTGTGGAAGCAGTAAGCGCTCAAGATACTTGCGAATCTACTTCATAATGAAAGGATTACTCACCTTGAAATGGTATGCCATCTTTGTAGAATCTGGTAAAGAAGAAGTCGTTCAAAAGTACCTCAAACTCTATTTTAATGAGCAGTCTTTAAAGTCCGTTGTGCCGAAGAGATTGGTTCCTGAGAAAAAGTCAGGCATTGCGAATAGTGTCATGAAGAATATTTTTCCTGGATATGTACTTATTAAGACTGAAATGACTAACGAAATGTTCCACAAAATCAAAAAAATTCCTAGAAATTTGCGTTTGGTCAATAACGGTAGTTACTATTCGCAAGATGAGGGTACTTATTATTCGAGCATTGATGAAAAAGAAATCACCCCGATCCTCCAACTCATGGGAAACGGTGAAGTTGTCGATTATTCAAAGGTTTATCTAGAAAATTCTAAAGTGATCGTAGAATCTGGTCCCCTAAAAGGACTGGAAGGTCTTATCAAAAAAGTGGATAAGCACAAAAACAGGGCTAAAATATTTTTAACCTTCATGGGAGTAGAGAAAACAATTGATGTGGGAATTGAAATCCTCTCAAAACCTTTGTAAGTGGGAAGCGTTTCGTACGCTTCCCCTTTTTATTTTCTTCATACAAGCACGCATTCCATCGTAAAAACATAGGCTCATGGTAAGTATCATTCGAGTAGGACTGCCCTGCTTTCATTTGGGAGAGACAAACAAGAGTTCCGATGTACGACTTTTCAAAAGTGTTGGATCCTTATTCTTGTTTGGAAAGGAAATTGTCTACATGGTTTTCTCGGACGAAGACAACATGTTTACTAGTCAGGCTGCCATTTTCCTAGCAGCCATGAGCTATCAGACTTATCCATTATATTTTGATGGGAAGCTCACCTTACCCAAAGGTTTTCAGCTTCGATACACGATTCAGGCTTTTGCAGATGTAGAGAATCCAACAGAACATGTATTTGGTTTTGTGGCAGAATCAAAAGATGAAATCATCATTGCCTTCAGAGGGTACGCAGCGTATCCGGCAGACCTTTTGGCGGCCTATGACATCCTCCAAGTCCCCTATCCTTTTGTTCCAGATGCAGGGAAAACCTCACGTGGATTTACCTGCCTGTATCAATCAACACGGGATCAGTTCATCAGAAAAATCAATCAGTTTCCCGCATCAAAAAAGCTGTTTATTACTGGCCACAACTACGGCGGCGCGCTAGCTGTACTAGCAGCTTTAGATATTGCGGTAAACACAAAGATTAGGCAACCAATCGTTTACACCTATGGTAGTCCACGTATTGGTGACCCCCAGTTCGCCTCACGCTTCAATCAAGTCGTTGTCAATAGTCTACGCATTGTAAATGTCCACGACTCTTTTCCTACATTCCCCGATCAAAAGTATCCGCCTCCTTTTACCCAGGAAGGTATCTATTATCAACATGTAAAAAACAAGTTTCCTCTCTCGTTTCAACTGAATAATACGCCTCGCAACGATAGTATCGCCTGCTATTTTCATAACCTCACTCAGCTTGACCCTGATTATGCCCAAACGCTCTGTGTGGAAAATCCGGGGTTTTGTCCCAATACCGATACGTGTATTCCGTTTCTAGGCAAATGCTAGCTTTTTTACAGCCTTGAAACTCAGAAAGGGAGACACATGAATGATCGATCGTATTTATAACAGCAAAGATGCGATTTTACTTGCGGCTATGATCCATCAGGCCTATCAGCTATTTGAAACAGATTCACTTGTCTTGCCAAAAGGGTATCGTCAGCTCTCGACTATTCGAGCATTGGCTGGTGTTGAGACTCCGGAGTCAGAGGTGTTTGGTTTTGTAGCCGAGTCATCCGACAGAATCGTAGTAACTTTTCGAGGAACACGCACGTTTAACGACAATGAGACTGATCAAGATTTGTATCAAGTCCCCTATCGTTTCGTCAGAAAGGCAGGAAAAACCCACCGTGGGTTTACTTGTATGTATCAATCCGCGAGAGATGAATTGATTCGGGAGCTGAGCAAGCTCTCCAGATCGAAAAAACTATTTGTTGCAGGGCACAGTTTAGGGGGAGGGTTGGCCGCCCTAGCTGGTTTGGATATTGCGGTGAATACGAAATTTGCGCATCCTTTTGTGTATACGTATGGGAGTCCTCGTGTCGGAGATCCTGTCTTTTCTTCGCGGTTTAATGAGACAGTAAAGAACAGTGTTCGGATCGTGAATGTTCATGATATTATTCCAACTTTGCCATCCAAGGCGTACCCACCTCCGTTTACGAAGAAAGGATTGTACTACCAGCATGTGGATCGGAAGTATTTGTTGGATTTTCAGTTGAATAGTGTAGCTGTAAGGAATCATGAAATTGTTTGTTATTTTAAGTTTCTGGCGCAGGAGGAGCCTAGGTTTACGGAGAGGTTGTGTGCCGAGAATGAGGGGTTTTGTCCGGATACAGGGATGTGTGTGCCTTTTTTAGGGGGATGTTGATTCAATGGAATCACTCTCTTTTTTTATGCCCTCTTTATCACGCCGTGAGAGGTAATCTACAAAAAAACTTATTGATAACCATTTTCAATGATATTATAATGGTTATAATTTCCAAATATTTACTTTCGCTCATGGATGAGCAAAAAAGGAGGCATTACGATTATGAAAAAAGCCATTTTAGCAGGAGCATTAGGGATTGCAGTACTTTCAGGTGCAAATTTGCCAGGATTGGAAGTCTCAAAAGTTAACGCAGCAGCAACGGCTTTAGACATTCAAGAGGTTACGAAATACTATTCTCTGAGTTCATACGAAGTGACCCAAAAAGAATCTTTTCCGCTTAAAAAGGGTGAAGAGCTTACGATTTTTGTAAACAATTCAGGATTCCCGATTTCTTATACAGTCTTTGATGCAGATAATCAAGCGATTGGTACATACCAAGCTAATTCACCATACGGACGTGTATTCCAAGCGCAAAAAGACGGCAATATCTCTGTACAATTTCAAGCCGGAGCGAATTCTTCCTATATGAAGAAAATGAATTTTACAGCTAAATTCGCTCTTTCCAAGTTTTAATAAGCGTTAAGCGTATGTAAAACAGTAAGGGCTGTCTCAAAAGTCGATTTCTCGCCAAAGAGACAGCCCGCTTGGATTCATTAACAATTCGAAAATCAGCGTTGTTGACGTCAATAAACCAGGTGCAAAAAAAGACCCCCCTTGTCTACAGAGGGGTTGAGATTATTAGTAACGATGTGAAAGAAGCAGTCGATAAGTACAATACATTCAAACACGGATGTTCTGTTTATAGAGTTATGATTTACAATGGGGCAATGGGGCAACCAGTTTTCCCCGTTCGATGTTAAGTCGAGTGAGAAATGGTCTGTGTCGTTCATTGCTCCTTATTTCTTTAATTCCTCTGGAATTTCAGGTTTCCCCACGAATCCAAAGGATGCTGTAGTTACCGCCAGTACCGCAACAAATGAAGCAACTGCTGAAACATGTTTCGCTACGAACATCATCGCTTTATTTTTCATCTTTTCCACCTCCTTTCAGTGGAATTAGCGTCAGTGATTGCACAAAGAAGGTCTTAACCAGTGTCTCGCTGTCTATGAAAAATAATGAACTGACGATGATAATGGAGATGGTCTTGAGGAGCAAAGTCTGATTCTGTTTGAATAGTCGTGATTGCAATTCCATTTCTTGCGGTGCAAAAAGTGCTACTAGGACTAATGTGATAATAATAATCGGGGTGACAAAATCATTAGGTAGGGTAATGAGAGGGATTAATACAGCTCCCACTATACTTGTCATGGTGCAGTAGACAGACGATGAATAGTGAAATCCTCCTGAAAATTGGCGTAGTACTAAAAATCCAGCCAATGTGATTAATGTTCCTTGAAATGTCCCTATCATTAGTGAAATGGTAAGGCTACTCGTAATGATGAGAAGCATGTTGATGATAAGGATTAACCCAAATTTCATTGTAGGCACTGACTTCGTTTCATGTGGATTGATCGACTTTAGTTGGATTGCTATTCTTTCAGCAAGAGTTTCAATCATATTCCCCATCCCTTTTTATAGCCAGCCATGCCAGTATCGTGATTCCGATTGCCATCCCAAAGAAGATCCAGACTATGGAAGCAATTCCATATGTACTTGCTAATTTAAACAAGACCGTTATCAATACACCTGTTACAACAATCAGTGACAAAATAACCATGTTGATTCTATGGTAAATAAAGAAAGGCGCTCCGTCTCTGACAAATGTAAATTGCAGTCCAAATTTTCGAAGCCCATAGCATAATGCAAAGGTAAATAATGCGGAGATTGTCTGGAATATGAAACCTGTGTTGATGGTTCGATCCCGTAACGATTCGATTGTCTCTAGGGCTCCTATGACGGTCAGGAAGAACACTTCCACCATCTGAATCCCCAAGTATATTCCTGCTGTTATCATGGTCATTAAGGCAGCATGTCCCCAATTCACGTTCCATACCAGGATTAATGCTCCAAAGATGATGACGACTTGTGCTATGGTTGCATAGTCTCCATATGGCGTAAATTGTCGTAGCCCAAACGAGAATAGCATTAATACCAGACTCACAAAGAGAATCCTGTTGATATGCACCAAAAAACCAAACCTAAATAACGTAGTCATAAGAGCAAATATTGCGAGGTATTCCAATGTTGAAAATAGGACAAACAGCATGTAACTTTTTCACCTCAATTACTTATTGAGGGTTATATTCTACTAGAAACGACAGATTCCTGCTTGAATTTACCAGTTTTGACATTTTAGAGCGTTCAAGCGTCACTGAGCACGGGAGTATATTTTTGAAGAAAAGAGAGCTTGAGGTATAAGTTATCAAGATAATAGTTTTGGTGTTTGTACGACATTAGAGGCACCACAATTCCCCCGAAATCTGATGAGAACCTACAAACTAGTCATAAACCGAAAAGTACGTTTCTAAGACATGCTCATGCTACGCTTCTTCTTATTCAAGGTGTCAATCCTACAGTGGTAAGTGAAAGATTAGGACATGCATTCATCCGATTGGCTCAATACTCTTACTCCTTCCAAATTCGTGTACCCAAAACAAAAACCGCCCGGTTATTTACCCGAGCGGCTTATTCATCGTGCGTAGCCTTAGTATAGAGCGTCGGCCTTCAAATCATAATTAAGTGTTCTTCATGTAGAACAAAGGTTATGTTAAGGATTGTAAGATGAAGGGACTCATTCGGCACTGGGTATCCCCACCAAACCAAATAAGCACAGTTTACGATTTTTCTTCACACACTCGAATAATCTCTTTAGGTATTGACTCAAATACTAATATCTCTGGTTTTGGATAAGGTCTTTTTAACAAGTATTCTTGAAGTGTCACCATGCTATCCCAATACAACTTAATCCAATGCTCAATGCTTTCTCCTGTCTCAAAGTTTAAGGCTTCTTCATCAAAATCCTTGAAATCATCGTAGAACGCTTGGTCATAGATAGAAATGGATATCTCACTATCATATACGAGAATTTTATCCGTAAACACAGGAAAACAAAACGACTTAAAAAAGCGATTAGATATATCAACACCTATAGCTTCTTTAAAATTAACCCAATCAGGTATACCAAAAGGTCTCAAACTTTCAGTCTTTTCAATTTTTACTCTACCACCGTTACTATACCGATTATTAGACTTTGTAAAGTATTGTATTCCTTCTTGCATGACTTGTTCTTCCGAAACAAAATGTGCGTGATTTTCAGGTAAATAAGCATGATACAACAATAAACTCACTTTCTCTCACCCACTCATTCTTTATTTCTTGGCACATAAGGGAAGTGTGAACTTCTGGTAGGGTCATCTAGGTGTTCAAAAACTCTGTGACTTCCCGTTGGAGTATCAGGGGTACTGATATTTCCGTCAAATTCTTTATAATACTTGGTTATCCGGTTTGGATTCGGATTATTAGGATTTGGCCAGTTTGAAAATGCCTTATCAGGATTAGTCATTGTTTCTTGCCTTAATTTCTCTACATCAACATCTTTCCCATATTGTGACCTATTAGGAGTAGATGGTCTACTTGGGTCATACAGGTGTTTTTCAGAATGTGGATTGACAAAATCTTTGGGATTGCTTCCCCCACCGATTTTTGTAGGAACAGGGGTTTTTCCCGTCCCCTTCTTTAACGCATTCACTAAATCCTTAACGTTTTTACTTCTTCCCAATGTCAGTGCATGTACGGCAAGCCCACTGAATGCAAGTGCATCATCAAGATCGATATCCTCATCCCGCAACGTATCCAAGTCTTCTTGCATTGGCTCGATATAGCCTTCCCTCGCAAACACCTCAATACCCTTTGGTAAATCCTCTGCTGCCTTCTTCAAGCCTTTTGGCAAATCATTAGCAGCTTTCTCCAAAGCCCCTGGCAACTCACTTGCCGCTTTTTGCATCGCAGCAGGAACATCTTCCCAGCATCGAGATTCCTTTGACGAAATTATCCCACATGCTTGGCTTTTCCTGTGGCTTTTCGCAAGCTGGTCCTTGTCCAAAACCAGCAGCAAACGGACCGCTATTTGTTGACGACTGATTTCCTATCGTCACACCACCCAAATCCTGCCCGTCATCTTCAATCTTGATCTGCCCACAATAGAAACACATATTTGTTGATTTATTTAGCAATGCCAGATGGCCGCCGACCATTTTGTCCGCTTTCCCTTCTATCCATGGCATTGTTGTCAGAGGTATACACGGCATTGGCGTAAGTACACCGTTGTTAGCTGCCGTGGCAGAAGCGACTGTGGGATTTTGTAAGCTATTGCACTTTCCAAAGGGCATGATATTTACGTTGGGAACAAAATCCATGATGTTCATTTGCGGCTTTCCTTTTACAAAAACACCATGGCTGAACGACATTTTCAACCGACTCTGTTTACTTCCGCTGCTGCAAGATAAAATGGCTCCCACAACCACGTAGCTCTTGCGTTCAGCGCTTGACTGCTGGATATTGATACCTTCAATATTGGGCATTCAGTCTCCTCCTCTCTGTAAAGGTTTCCATACAAATGGAAGATGCTCATGTCGATCGATACGTCCGATATCCAATCTATATATAAAAAGGAAATAATGACCACATTTTGGTGTATCGGATATAGAATGTTCCCGAGAAATAGGTATAAAGTTGCAAATACACCTTTGTGTTCAATAAGCCGCCTTATTCGGTGCGGAGTCTACCCCGCTCGACATACCTGCAACATGGATTACAATAGACTAAAATTTCCATGTGACGCCAAAAATGCAAAAAGAAGCTGCTAACAGCTTCGAGTGAAAGATGAAACTAGCTTTGGTTGAATCTAGGCTGTTAAAATATTGTCAAGCCACAACATCTTGGGGTTTTGTAATCAGGGTGGATAGTTGAGGGCATAAAAAACCCTTGATTTCTCAAGGGTTCTAACAAATGTTTTTACAAGTGGATACTCGAAAGAATCCCCGTTCCTTACGTCTCACTTCTCATGCAACAAAATAAAAAATAAGAAAGCTAAGGAAGACGGCGATGAAACAGCTAATCATTCCACAACTACTAAGAGCCCTCCTTCAAAAGACCAAGATGGTTATTCTTCAATAGACTCGATAAAAGATGGTGAACTCTATCAGCGTTGGTATTATGATGGGGACGGAAAAGCTGAAATGGATATAGATTACACAAACCATGGCAATACTAAAAGCCATCCAAATGTTCCACACAGACACGATTGGTTTTGGCCACCAGTGGGACCTCCTTCTAGAGGAGAATGGTACTAATCCAAACAAACTAGTAAAACTTAAAAAGTCGATGGGGCATTATGAACGCCCATCGACTTTTTTTGAATAAGATATTAAACTAAGAAAAATCAAGCCGTGATTATAGGAGGAAGTATGGACTATACATATGAATCTTTAATGGCCGATTTGAAAATTGGACGTGAAATAGAGTTTGAATATAAAACATCAAGATACTCCATTACTCGAACTAATGGATGTTGGAACTTCACCACATTCAATCAAGAAGACTATCTACAGATAAAGAACCTTGATGATATCGGTCTAGTAAAAGTTGAGGATTGTTTACTAAAAGATCTATTTGATTTAGGAAAATATCAAGACTTAACTATTTTTTAATGTAATTTATTGTATTTGTTTGCTCAACACCCGATTAATGGGTGTTTTTTATTGAAGTTTATGCACACACTTCTCGTATCTAACAATTAACGAAGCAGACAAAACTAAGCATACAACATAAATTAGTCTTTCTTTATTCGAATTGTCTACTGTGTACGTCAAGACAGCTCGAACCATTTTACCTTGGATGAAAAATATGAATCAATACTTGCACGATCCTTTTAATGCACATTGCTCAGGGGATTGAGACTAAAAAAGCCCTCCCCCGAACACAGATTCGAAGGAGGGCTTCACTATTATATAGGGATACCAACAGCATCGCGCAATGCATCTGCTGCATAATGGGCTGCAGCCCTTACTTTTGAATCGGCACTTGCCGCCCATAGTGCACCAAGGACACCAATCACTTTTTCAGCTGATTCTTTATCTAGTTTGTTATTCACAACTTTACCCTCCTTTTGTGGATGAGTGTTCTACCAGTGTTCGCCGCCTAGGGCTTCATTAAAGTCTACTGTGTGCCCTGCGAGCTCCTGTCCATTTTTGTATTGATAGAGGTTAACCGGCTTTGGATACCTTTCCTCGGCTCCAGGCATAGGTCTGCGAGTAGTGTTTGCAGGCTCCTCGCTTCGCCATATCATCAACCACTGCATAAGAGCCATACACACCCACTGTATAACCGGGTAGTTCCGGAGATTGGCACCCACCAGATACCGTCATCCCGAACAAGTTTAATCTTTGTACTCATCCTGGTTAATGTCTTTGACTACGCCCCATTCCCTGCGGATACAGTCCTCGTGCCAACTAACATTTGATCGCATAGTCTTTGCGTGCGGAATCATAAATGATGATGTTCATTTCTACCAAGGAATCTGGATCAATCGGTGGTAATGGAGCCGCTACTTCCTCATAGTGATGTTCATACATTAAGGTCAGTTTCCGTCTCCTCCACTAATCCAGCCTCAATTAAGTCCCGAAGAATGTAAGGAGCGCATCCAGGACTCACGCCTGTGCGGATTTTGCTTATTGCTTTGAGATGCTTTGGAGTTAAAACCGCACACAGCTTGGAGTTCGCCATCAATCACGGTGTTGATCATCTCCATGTTAATCACCCTTAACAAGATCGTTTGTTCGCATTATATACGAACAGAATGCGAACGTGCAAACAAAAAAATCCTCCCGCAAATTTCTATACGTGAGGACTTAATTATAATTCGTATTTATTTTCTCTTTCATCAGCTAAATTCACACTGGGGCTATCTTGGCAGCAATTCTATCCAATGCTTCTTGAACGGTTGTCGGAACAGGTCCCAATGACCAATCAGCGGGATTGGCAGGGGTATAGCCTAAGCCAGCAGCATCATCCAATTTTTCTATCGCTGAATTTCCTATTAAAGTCACTCTGCTTCTAATAGGAATCGAGTCGACTGTAGCCCTAATTCTAGTAGAGACACCTGCTACACCGTTCACAATCAAACTGCCTTTTATAGCGAAACTTAAAAGGTCGAATGGATCGATTGGAACGGTTCCATTTGCCACATTCACTACTACATCGCCATCTGTCCCTCCACCAATTAGATGTACTTGAGTATCGTATGGCACGATAGAATTTATTGTGATGACGGGTTGGGGTAACGGCAGAGGAACACCTCCAACATAAGAAGCGAACATTGTGACATTTGCACCATTCTGCGTATAGCCACCAAATAACTGGGAGTCGCGGATATTAATCTAACTAAGAAAAGTGCTATTTCCTGTAAATACTGGTGTTGGAGTAAAATTGATACTCACAAAGAACAATCGACCCGTAGAAGGGGTAATTGCATTGGTTGTAAAGTTAAAATCAAGGGGCGCTGTCAATAACGATAAATCCACAAAGCCAGAACGATTATCAACATTTAGGTTTCCATTCCAGGATGGGTCATTTATATCGAATGGGATAGCAAGTCTGGTTAATAATGTACTTGCTCCAATTAATTGGACGTTTGCCTTCAAGTGAATAAGTGGTTCTGTGTAGGTTCCTGATCCTATAGAAATTGCATATCGTTTTGTCGGTGAAGCATCTACAATGAACGCCATCGCCCTTGTCACAGTTAAAAAGGGGTTACATTCCGTACCATCACCAGTTGTATCATTCCCGCCCTTATTAACGTAAACAATCTGAGTTGCTACTGGTGGAGGATCTATACACCCTGGACCAGGGGGACCGGGGGACCAGGAGGACCGGGGGGACAAGTGCATCTTGGGGGAAAATAGGTTGACAACCCCTTGGTGGAGGTCTCCAGCAATTATTGTTCATCGGAATATCAAGCCTCCTAATCATAATGATTTCACATCGACACTATACTATGCAAGCCAACATCTGAGGTGTAAAAATCAGGGAATTTTCCAAACCTGTTTTATGGATAAAAGTCCTTCCCCCGTTAACCGGAAGGAGGCTTTCGCTTTTAGAATGCAGATAGAGCCAATTCAAAAACCTGTTGGCGTTTCTGGACTTGCTCCTCTGAGAGTAGCCGGTACCCTGCTCCTACAATTGCAGGAGCTCCCCCCGACGATCATCAAAACTCCTTGTTTCTTTTTGCTTGTTTTATCCATGAAACTCATCCTCTCACTATTACTGACAGCATCATTCAGAAAGCAGGTGTACGAAGATTCGCTTTCATGATTTGTCATCTACTACCGAATCTCTAAAAGACACCGCTGATGAATTCGGTAAGCTCTTCAATAAATCGCAGAGTAACTGATATTCGTATCAAAAATGGACAAGTCTAAATAATACAAAATAATAAATACCCCTTGTCTACCAAGGGGTTTGAGTTTTCATATTATGGTGATCCGGACGTGGTTCGAACCAGCACACGAAATAAAGGAGGAGAATCGCTTGGGCGCAGAAAAGCACATCCTATAATTGGAAATAAATGGTACACTAATCCTACTCAATCTAATAGGCTTAAAAGGACGTTCAGCTATCCTCTCGGAAGGGAAGTGATGCCTGTGGAGGTTAGAAATGCTTTGACGCTTATGATTGGTTTCGGCATGTTGATTATCATAAACCTCCCTCCCAGGAAAGGTCAGAAGATAAGCGTTTGCCCGAAAAATGGTTAATTTTTTGATTAGCATTAACAACGTTACTAATTTCTAAACGAGGATATTTCTTGCAAGGTGACTCACTGTTCAACACTTTTACATCTATTTTGATGCTAAATCTAGGAGGAGTTTGAAATGAAAAAAGTCACAAATGCAATAATCGTTGCAACAGTATTATCAGTAGGTTTTTTACCGGGGTTGCAAAAGGAAATGTCTGTAGCGGCTGCGGTAAAAAATCCAAGTCCAACTGTAGAACAAAAGAATCCATACTTTGTCGCTGGCATTGATGATGCGAAGGCATTTGAGTCATATTTTACTAGTCTGCAAAAAGAGATAAAAGCTGGAGACAAAAATAGTGTGGCGAATCGTTTCGAATTCCCGTTGACTGTAAGTAGGGAAAAGAACGGTGAAGACATAGATATAATAATTAAAACCAAGCAAGAATTTATCCAAAAATATGATCAAATTTTAACCAAAAACGTCAAGGATGCTTTTTTAAACCAAAAAGTGAATGAGCTTTTTGTGAAATATAGCGGGGTAATGGTTGGAACAGGTGAGGCTTGGATTGCACCAAAAAATACACAAGAAAATACGAAAGAACAGTACTCTGTGTATGCCATTAACGACAAGATGATCGGCGTGAAAGTCGATCAGGATGCTACAAATCCAATGAATAAAGATGCGTTTACTTTTTACGTAGACAAATTCCAAAAAGGTTACACACTTGAGAAGATGGAATGGAAATCAAATGAGAAAACGATTGTGAATACAGTTGAACAAGCGGTGGAAAACGCTTTTTCTGAGAGTACAAAACCTAAATTTACAATCGGTGGCTCCTTGCAGATACTCAGTTTTAATTATGATGCTCAAAAGATGAAGGGTCAGAAGGGTGTCCTAACGCTCACTTTTAAAAACGAAGCAAATCAAGAATTGGTATGGAAAAAGGAAATTGTACTAAAGTAACAGTTGGGTATTTGAGAATCCCAGCTCTAAAACCTTGGCAATCAGTGGGATTCTTAAGTAGTATTCGGAAGATAACCTTTCTGTTAATCCTTTTCTAATTACCCCTTTATAAATTCTATGCTTCTTCATGCTCATCAATCTACTTCTTGTTGATTTTAGTGATAGGTAAAACATCTATGATATTCTCTAGACAGGCAGATGAATATGTAAAAAGAAGACTATCCCAAACTCAGGAAAATGACTGAGGGATAGTCTTCTTTTGCCTTTCATAGGTTCATTCACTCCTGATATAAGTGCATTTTCCTGTATTTTACCATTTGTAGTTTGTAAGACTCAATTAAATGTCACTTTCATTTGGATTTATTCCAATACCCATCCACTGCTATTGCTACAGTCCTGAAATATTGATCTCTCAAATAGGATTCCTGCTCCTCTTTATCATGAGATAAAAACCATTCTTGCTGCATATCCTCATCTCTAAAAACATTTGGTCGCCAAAATGCCAGCCCCAATTCATGAAAGGTATAGCTATATCCTAACTCCCAATCATTTCGATCATATGGAGAAATTTTATCAATTCGTTCAACTAAATCCTCTGCTTTTGTCTCAAACACATTAATATCCATGAGCAAACAGGTTATATCATGATCACCCTTAAAAGAAGACAGTTCTATGAATATAACTCTATCTTCCGAATCGTACTCTACCTTGAAATCTCCAACGGACTGCACCGCCGTTGAATCTTTCCTTGGATTGAAGAGTCTCACACCCTTTGCTTCGGCGTACTTTCTTACTTCCTCTCTAGTCATTCCTAACGTTATCTGCCCAATTCCTTTTCGTGGCTCAACTATGATCGTTTCCATGAGCATCCTCCCTTTTTATTTCTTAATATAGCATTAAATATCGATTGCAATATTAAATGGTTCTAGTACAAACTCGGGTTTGTAATTTCTAAATTGCCACTTCATTAGTTCAATAACAACTTGTAAATTAACAGGTACTAGCAATTTATATAATCCTTTTTTAGCTCTTTTATTGACATCTCTTTCAATCATTAATGTTAAGAAATATCGTGGTATGCAGATTACTCAAAAAGAGATGTCAAAGATGCTGCTGAAGTTGAATGAAGTAGGATTCAATGAACGTGAGCTTGAGATACTAGAGGATTGTAAAGCAAACAAAATAGAGAGCATTTTGGTTCGTAAGGTTGAACAAAAAAACCATTGCATATGAAAGTAACAAGTAAAACTATGAGTTAGTTATGAAATAGATCTCACTAACTGAGTGAATAATTGAAACTAAATTACAGAAAATATATTTATATTCGGAAATGTCAGTAAGATTGTTTGGTAGATTTAAAAATCGTAGATTGACCTACACCAAAAACATACCTATTATGGTACTTTATAACAGAAATGTCTTTCAAAATTCAGCAAACCTTAAGAAGAAAGGGTTAGATATAGTTTCTGTCAATGTTGACTTGCCAACTCAAAAAATTAACATTGGAGTAAAGGAAAAGACATCAGAAAAAAAGGCTGCAAAGCTTCTTATGGCAGAAATAGATGAAAAGGCTACATTGGCTGAAATAGGTTTTGATGCTGACATTTTCATTATCAAGAAAGAAGAACAACGCAAGGCTCAGGCTCAGCCAAGCGACAAATTTAGACCAATTCAAGCTGGCTTAAGAATAAAAAATACTACAGAAGACAGAAGTTGCACCTCTGCGTTTTCAGTACAAAAGGATAACGATTTTTATGTTTTAACTGCTGGACACTGCACGGAAAATGTTGGGGATATATTTGAGCAAGGAGGAACAAGGTTTGGTAAAACCGCAGATTTTAATTTCGGTGGTAGTGTGGATGCAGCACTCATCGAACTAACAAAGGGATCTGATGATGCTACTTACTATGTTTTTGGAAATTATAAATCAGAATACAATACTATTACAGAGGTTCAGAGAACAAGGGATGAAACCATTGGAGATACTGTTTGCATTTCAGGAAGTCAAATGAAAAGAGTGAAGTGTGGAACGCTGAAATCAACTAATTGGAGGGGGAATATAGAAAGCCCCAATGGAGAGACACAATACTTTACTAACATGAGACAAGCTAGTTATTCAGAAGTACAAGGGGATAGCGGAGGGCCTATATTTTATGGTGGAACAGCAATAGGAGTTCATAGCGCGGATACTGGAGTTTACACACATATCAGCGAAATAGAAGATTATTTTAACATTGATTCAATTTTTACTGGTAACTAGTTGAAATAAAGTTCCCCATGAGAGAAGGTTTTCTCATGGGGAACAAGAAAGGAAATGAGCACAATGAAAAAGGCTTTGACATTAATCATTGCAGCATTGCTCATAACTGGATGTGCCACTAATCACAAGAAGGTTGAAAAGCAAGCATTAACAGGATACGTAACTGAAAAAGATTATGAAAAAAAAGGTCTCTTAGTTATAGAAAATGATGAAACCAAGACGAGCGATGAGAATTTCTATGCAGCAGAGTGGTATTTCCCAAAAGAAGAAGCCGTATTCCTTGATAGCAAGGGGAATAGCATCTCGTATGATGAAATCGAAGTTGGTCACACAGTATCTACATGGTCAACAACACCATCAGCACAGTCTTATCCCAGTGGCGCAGAACTCAGTAAACTTGTAATTAAAGAAGAAAGTAAAAATCCTATTGATCAAATGGATGAAAAAAGTGCGATTCAACACGCAATCAATTACTTAAAGAACACACATAACGATGGAATCATTATTAAAAGTGCAAGTGGACAGAAAGATCATTGGCTGATAAAAGCAACCGACTATGATCATAAAACAGATACTATTCTAAAAATCAATGCACAAACAGGAGAAGTAAAAGAGATTTAAAATTTGTACCCTGCTGCAACTAAAGAAAGGAGGTGATAATCTCCCATAAAAGTGTCATTTTATTCGTTCAATTCACCTATCAATGGATCAATTAAAGAACGAAATTCGTTAATTGAAATTCCAAAACCATAATGATTTAAAATATCAGTCAGCTCATTGTTATAGATTTCTGACTTGATTAATGCCAAATCACTCAGAAGTATATTTACTACTTCTCGATCTTCCATGTTCGATATAAGTTACTGTATTGTCTAAGTGTAGCGCGAGTTGGCTTTTCTTTGAAATTGCAGTAATACATTGCCACAAAGTGCTCAAATGTGACAACCTCTTTTTTGGCCATCTCTATCACCCTTTTCCAATCAAATTAACATTTCATCCATTCCCAAATGTTGCTGTCTGTCTTTTCTTCTTTCAATCTCCAACTACTCTTCTCATAATACTCATTCATTTTAGAAGTAGTCGGACATATTACCTCAATTGGGCACTCCCCCAAGATCTGAAGCATTTTATCCATTAACCTCTGTCCTCGATGACTTGGACGAATTGCAAACTGATATAGCGAAATAGTTTGATCAGACTTTCTAGGATAAAAGCGCATTGCTCCTACAATTTGGTTATCATCTATTACTACAACGACTTGCCTTCTACGCACAGCAGCAAATGCTCCATCTGGACATAAAAATTCCCTATTAGAAATACCATCGTTATTTTCTTGAATGTTATTCTGAAAGAAAAATACAACATCATTCCCTAACCATGAATCAGCTAATGTTATCTTCATTATTCTAACCTCATCAAATCCCAATTTATGTAGAGAGTAGTTCTTTAATGGCTCTCCTGTAACGCAACATCCGTTCATGGTCATTTTTGTTGGATCTGGGATGCGGGTCAAGTCACAGTTATCTTCTAGGTCTGCCAGTTTAACGAACCTTGCTATCGGGTCAATTTTCGCTCTTTTTACAAATTCCATGTAGGTCTCGCCTTCATTTCTAGTTAGAGCAACGACTGCTCCCACAATCTCAGGAGAAAATCCAGATTCGAGAAGATCTTCCTTAGAGCCTTTTCTAATGTACTCATTCACACCCTCCTTCCTCATGAAGTCCCCATTTTAAAACGAATAGTATTTGCCACCCAAATCGTAGAATATGGGGGTTAGTGACTGTGGCTAATCAAAAGCATAAAATAAAAAACCCTTGATTCCTCAAGGGTTCTAACGTTCATACTATGGTGATCCGGACTGGGTTCGAACCAGCGACCCCCACCCTGTCAAGATGGTGCTCTCCCAACTGAGCTACCGGATCATGGGATATGTGTGTGATCGTTTAATGGTGGGCCCTGTAGGACTCGAACCTACGACCAATCGGTTATGAGCCGACCGCTCTGACCAACTGAGCTAAGGGCCCGAATCGTATCGGACGTCGATCACATTTATTACTATACAGCATCGTAAAATGGATTTCAAGAGGAAATGAATAATTTCTTGTAAAAATTTTCACTCGTACCAAAAGAACACTAAGAAACCCAGTGATATCAGTCTTGCTTTTACCATGTAAAAAGCCTCGTCATCTCGTTTCAGCTATATATGCTTACCCAAGACCCCAACAAAAAAGCCATTCCCCACCGCTGCGACCCACATCCCCCCTACTAAACATGGGGATTACCTACTTGATGGCATCACATCAAACATGACGCCATCAAGCATATGAGCTACACCAGTGAAGAATTGGCTTCTGCCAGTCTAAAGACGATCCAATAAAGGGTACAACAACAAACAAGATAATTAGGTAATGATCGAGACAAACTTCCTCATCGCAACCCTAACCTACCCCGCCTGCTCCGTCCCTTTCCCTTTCTCCTCGACACGCAGCTCGGCTTCCTGTTGCTTCAACGCCTCATTTCGTGTCAATTCCGCCTCCTGCTCATCTCTCATCCGATGGGCCATACGGCTAGACGCATTGGCTGCCACACTCGCCACGAGGTCGTCCAAAAATGTGTGAACACGTCCCTCTCCCGACTTGGTATCCAGCCTTTTAATCACCCCGACCTTGTGCTTATCCAAATGGCCAAAGGTGGTCACCGCGATACTTCCATATCCAAATACGGAGCCTAGCGCCAATGTTTCGTCGCATCCGAACAGTCCTTCATCTGACGCGATGATAGATTGGAGCGGCTCGGACAAGAGGCCCTTCTCTGCTAACGTATCCAACTCAACGCCAACCAGGATGGCGTGCTGCATTTCCCTTTTTTCCAAGACCGCTTTCACGCTCTCGATGCACTGCGCCATCGTGAGATCTGGATGGTAAGGTGATTGCATGAGATAGACGATCTCTGCGATATCATCCATCGTCACTCCGCGTTCTGCCAAACGTGCGAGAGCAGCGTTTCTGACTTCGATGCTGTGTACTTGCTTCTTCATATAAGAGACAACCCCTTCCACAAATCGAGTGAAGTCGTTTCCTACCATAGTATCACACGCTGACCAAATTGCGACAATCTTTCGCCCACAGCCTGACTGACCCTGCACCCAAACTGTTGGGCATGCCCGCTCACTCCTGTATAATAATGAATAGAAGATCCCAATAAGGAGGACACCGCAGTGGCCCTTGAGGAAATCATCTTGGAAAGCCGGCATTTGGGGACGCCGGAAAAGCTGATTGTCTACACACCCCAACGCTACTCGCCACTCTACTCGTATCCAGTCCTTTATGTGCAGGACGGAGAAGATTACTTGGCAATGGGCAGGATGGCTTCTTTGCTAGATCAATTGAATCGGGACAAAGAATTGCCTGATATCATCGCTGTCTTTCTCCCGGTCGAGAAAAGCAAACGGAACGACCGCTATCATCCGGATGGCAAGGAGCATATGGCCTACCGTCGCTTCCTCGCCGATGAAGTCGTGAGCTATGTCGATACGCATTACTCCACACATCCTTTGGGGAACGCACGAACACTTCTTGGCGAATCTTTGGGCGGGGTTGTCTCTCTGTTTACTGCTCTTTACTATCCACATACGTTTGGACAAGTTGCCTGCCAGTCGATTGCCATGGACGCAAAGTTAAATCGTCTGATAGCTGACGCTGACTTTTCCGTGCCGCAAACCATTTATTTGGAGATCGGGACGGAGGAAACGGCAGTAAGCACGGGCCGGGGCACATTGAATCTTCTTGCGGCCAATGAAGAGTTGCGCGAGATTTTGGGTACGAAAAAAGCCACCCTCGTTTATGAAACGTTTGAGGGTGACCATACGTGGAGCCATTGGCAGCGCAATCTACCGCGTATGCTAAAGACGCTTTACGGGTAAACTTACCGTGGCTGTTCTTCTTGTGGACCTTCATCCTTGATAGTCGATACGAGTGCTTCTTCGAATTCTCCTTTTCGTATCGCAGTCAAGATCGTGAAGGTCAGCACAGACAGTAGAAGCAGAACGAGAAAAATGAATGTGATCATCATAGCCGTATACATGCAGTGCGGCACCTCCTTGCACTACACAGTCTTTCCTTTGACACAAGGAATATACAGACCCACGCTTAACATTACACAAATGAAGAATTTTCTGTTAAAATAATATCTTGTAGAGCATGATAGATAGTAAGGAGGAGTGGTTCTGATGATGTACAGTATCGTTATATTCCCATCTAGCAAGGTGCAAGAAGTAGCCAATTCTTACCGGAAACGTTATGACCCGGGCTATGCTTTGGTTCCTCCGTATATCCGTTTGAAGGAAGCCTTTGAGCTGGACGAAGCCAAGCTTCCTGAGCTGGTGAGCCATCTGGAGCAGGTTGCCTCCTCTACCGACAGCTTTTCGGCTCATTTCCATCGGGTATCTTCTTTCCACCCTACCAACAACGTGATCTATTTGGCTGTGCAAAACAAAGAACCATTTAACGAGCTGCATCAAAAGATTGCCAATCAGTGTGTGAATGAAAAAGAAACCTACGCATACGTACCGCATCTGACCATCGGGCGCGACCTGTCCGACGATGAGCTGCGGGATGTAACCGGCCAACTGAGCATGGCAAAAATTGACCTGAACAGCGAGATTGATCGCTTCCACTTGGTTTATCAACTCGAGGATGGCATCTGGAGCGTTTACCAGACTTTCCTTCTCAAAAAATAAACACCCTTTCCTCAATCATCAACCCTCCCTGCGTATCCGTCGTAGGGAGGGATATTTTCTAACAAAGGACGAATACCGATGAACCTGCAAACCTACCAGATCCAAAGAGTCACCACTGAACAAGAATTGGCGGATGCCCTGTCCGTACGCCGAGTCGTCTTCATCGAGGAACAGGAAGTACCAGAAGAGTTGGAAATAGATGAGCATGATACATTGGATAGCGGGACGATTCATTTTGTAGTCTACCGTGAAGGAAATCCAGTGGGGGCAAGCCGTCTCCGTACCTACGCACCTGGGGTAGGAAAAATTGAACGGGTAGCGGTTGCCAAAACAGAACGCGGTACCGGACTGGGCCGCCAAATCATGCTCGCGATGGAAGAGTTGGCCAAACAACACGGGTATGACAGCCTGAAGCTGAACGCACAGACGCAAGCCCAACGGTTTTATGAAAAGCTCGGCTATGAACCTTTTGGCGACTTGTTTGATGATGCGGGTATCGAGCATATTGCGATGGTCAAATCCATTCGCGAATAACAGAAGCTACGTGCAGCGCCATCCCTCAGATAGAAAAACAACCTCGTTTTCGCTATGATCATCATGCGAAGCGAGGTTGTTTTTCATTGGCACCCGAGAAAGGCATTAAATCACCTGTGGTTTCCGGATTGCCTCAATCACTCGTTCAAAAGAGTCAGCACCGTGGCCCTCTGCTACTTTCTGTGTGGCCAATGCCAGCAACGGCGTTAACCAATCAACGGGGATTCCCTGTTCCTTGCTGGCATGGATGATGTGTTCAAGTCCGAGTTTGTTCGTATTCATGTTGGACACATCGGTCGTGAAGTTTCCTTCATCACGTGCACGTGCGGCAACCGGATCTGATAAGAGCGGGGCAATCAAGTGATGAATCCAGCTGGTTGCGTATGGAAGAAACTCTGTCGCCGTTATGTTTGCCGTACTTAACAAGGCATGGGCATGCAGAGAACCATACCAAGCGCCATACATCATGGTGAGCAGGGACAAATCGTAGATCAACGGCACGCCATAGTCTTCACTGAGATAGGCAGCGTTACCTCCCAGCAGCTTCAATGTCGGTTCATATGCTTCAAATAGCGCCTTCGACCCGCCGTAGAAAATGAGTGTTTCAGGCAGTCCAATCATTTAAGGGACAGCCATAATCGCTCCATCGAGATATTGCCCACCGCGCTCGCTTACCCACTTGGCAGACTTGCGTGCATCCTCCGGGGTTCCGGTGGTGAGGTTGACGATGACACGCCCTGATAATTCATTTTCCAAGGGCTCTAGCAGGTCTTGCATGACTTTGTAGGTCGATAAGCAGACAACGACCAAGCTGCTTGCCGTGATTGCCTCTGCTACACTGCCCGCCAGTACTGCTCCCTTCCCGACGAGACCTTTGGCTCTATCTGCTGAACGGTTCCAGACAGTCGTTGGATGACCACCATTTAGAAAAGCATCCGCGAGTGCTACTCCCATATTGCCAAGGCCAATGACTGATACAGACGCTGGAATTGATGTTGATTTCATCGTTTGACACTCCATTCATTTTATACTTTGCAAGCGAGATGATCTGACGCTACATGCAAGATCTATCTCTCTTGATTGCGATTCTAAAGGTTTACACTAGTGTGAATGTCAATACAAAAATCAATGCTTCTTGACACTTCACTCCCGGTGGAATAACATGGAACCAGAAACATACGATACCGTATCTTTTGAGGTGAACCATGCAATACGTACGTGAAGATTGGATTCGGGCAGGACTTGATATGTTGGCTGAAGCAGGTATTGACGCTGTTCGTGTGGAACCTCTCGCCAGAAAACTGAAGATCAGCAAAGGGAGCTTTTATCATCACTTTCCAGATCGTCAAGCGCTACTGGACTCCATGATCGATTATTGGGAGGAGCATGCGACAGAGCGGATCATTCGTGCGCCACACGCTGACAACATGTCGTTGGAACAGCTGTTGTCGAGTGTTTTTAACAGCGAGCGAAAAATCGAAGCCGCTATCTACAACTGGGCGAAGCAGCATCCTGCCCTTTCCAAACGTCTCGTGGAAATCGAAAAGCGCAGAATCGGCTTCGTGGCCACATTATATGAGAAAAAAGGGCTGGCTCCCGCTGAAGCAAAGGCACGCGCCCAGCTCGCGTACCTCCTCTATGTTGGTTGGCTCGTGCGCCGAGAGCTAGAAGCACCTTTCGATATGTCCGAACCCTTGCATCATTTTATGACTTGGATTTGATTCCCCTCTCTGCCTGACAGGCTATACTGCGCAGAGATTTTTTTGCCCAAAACATACGGATTCGTATCTTTCACAAAACCTTTTAAATCAATAGGAGGCATTCCCATGACGCATGTTTTCCCCATCTCATCTGCTATCTTCTTAGTCATCGTGTCCTTGCTGCATTTTTATTGGGCCTTCGGAGGAAAATGGGGGACCGATTCCGTCATTCCCACAACAGCTGATCATTCACGTCGAACTTTTTCCCCTCGGAAAGGCGGAACGATCGTCGTTGCCTGCTTGTTGACTTGTGCCGCTTACCTTTTGCTTGCCCAGAGCGGTTATCTCCCACCCGTTATAACCCGTTCTTTGATTCAATGGGGATGCATTGTCTGTGCCGCTGTATTTGTCCTGCGGGCTGTGGGAGACTTCAACTACATTGGCTTTTTTAAAAAAGTTAAAAATACGAAGTTTGCCCGTCAAGATACGGCATTGTTCACCCCTCTATGCTTGTGGTTAGGGATATCATTTCTACTCGCCTTGTTATAAGCTCACAAAAAACCCTCTTCCCATAAAAGAGAAGAGGGTCCTTACCATTACGTATGGATGAATTACGCCTTCCGCTTCGCCGCAATCGCACGTATCTGTTCAACAGCATCCATCGTTGCGGTATGAGAGCCGAGCATCGCATGAAACGGCTCCTCTCCACGCCAGCCATGGAAATCAGAACCGCCCGTTATAACAAGTCCGTATTGTGCTGCCCATTTGCTGTAGCGCATTTTTTGTACCTCATCGTTGTCCGGGTGGTTCACTTCAATCCCGTCCAATCCGAATACAATCAACTCCTGGACCAGCTCATCATCGTCATACAGACCCGGGTGAGCCAGCACCGCCACTCCGCCAGCCTCTTTGATCAGCGTGATTGCTTCCTGCGGGGTAATGCGTGGAGGATTGACATAAGCCGCTCCCCCTTTGCCCAAGTACTTATCAAAGGCCTCCGCGATCGTTGAAACGATCCCCAGCTCAATCAGTTCTTCTGCAATATGCGGTCGCCCGATGTTTTTGTCCGTGCCCTGCTTGCGGCGGTATACCTTTTCCAATGAAATGTCGATACCGAGCTCCTGCAGCCGTGCTATCAGCAGTTGGTTACGCTCATGTCTTGTCTCTCGCAAACGGAAGAGACGCTCTTCAAAAGCTGGGTCTTCATACGGGACAAAATAGCCGAGAACGTGAATATCCTGCCCCTTCCCTACGGAGCTCACTTCGACTCCCGGAATGATTTCCACGCCGAGTGCGCGGGCAGCCTCCATTGCTTCTGGAATCCCTGCTACCGTGTCGTGATCCGTGATCGCCAGTGCAGCAAGTCCAGACTCCTTCGCCAAACGTACGTTTTCCGCAGGTTCGCAGGTACCGTCTGAAGCCTTTGTATGTGTATGCAAATCTGCTATAAGTTCCATCCTCGTCCACTCCTTCTTTTCTTTTTCTACAAGTCTGAATTGATATTGCCGTACATAGTATGAGAATAAGCTCGATTTCTCAATGGTTGAACCGAGGAGGATGTCCATGCGGTTAAAAAACAAGACCCTTACCGGTGTCGTTCAGCCACTCTCTTATGTTGACAAAATGCTGCGGCAACAAGGCTTTCATCGATCAGGCGGCGACAGTATGCCAACATACGATGTCGTCATGTACGACTCCGCCAGCAGCAGCGCATATTTTTTGCGCATCCCGACGAATTACACCAGCACAACGACCGGAAAAGGGGAACTGAATGTCAAACTGGGTCATCCGTATTTGGAAGCAAAGTTTTATATGAACACCGCATCCGAAGAAGTTTTTTTCATTCCCAAGGCCGTCCGCGAAGCTGCAGAGCATAAGCTAGCAGAAATCGCCGATTACCTTTCTGCTCCCTCCGCTCCATCCTGAACAGTTCTCCATAACCACCGATTATGTTCAAACCGGTATGCCACCCTCTTTGTTTTTTGAAGCCCGACCAAGTAACCCATAAACGCCGTCCGAAACAGGACGTAGCTCGAAGCATTTTCTATGGAAATATGTAAACGCTCACACAGGAGAGTTAATGCTTCTTCTGGTGTTCTCTCCTCTACTAAAATGTCGCAGATCACCGAGAAAATCCGCTCATGCCAAGCAATATTTTTGTTCACGGCATCATGAGAGGTGGTGGTATATGCTCCGTGCCCAGGCAAGTATCCCCTGTAGTTGGTTGCAAGCAGTTTATGAAGACTGAGTAGAGTCTCATGCGCATCCACAAGAAACGGCAGCTTGTGCTTTTCCAAAACCTCTTCGCCTAAATAACTGTCGGCAGCGAAGCAAATCTCGTCACAGACGACGCCAACCTGTTGCCAGCTATGCCCCGGCAGAGAAAGGATAAAGAAATGTACGCCATCTATCTCGATCCCTTCATCCAGTGGAAGGAGGTGGTCCACCCGAGAAGGTTGCGCCAGCAAAAACTTGTTTTTGAGATCCTCAAGTGGTGCTGCACCCACGTTCAAGTAAATGGGCTCAAGTATCGGATTCCGAATGATCGCCTCTTCCAGCGGTGGCGCATAGACCCTTGCTTCGGGCCAGCATCCGAGCAAGTAGGCGTTTCCACCGAAATGGTCGGCATGAGAGTGTGTCTGAATGATTGCACACAAGGGCTGGGCGATAACGTCCAGTCCTTTTTTGATTTTTTTTGCGTTTTGGGTATCCAGACCAGAATCAATCAGGATTGCTCCATGCTCACCAATGACGAGGCCTATGTTAACATGACCGGGAAAATAGCCGACACGCTCCGTTATCATTTGAAATGCTTGTCCAGACACAGCACTCCCTCATTTCATCCTTTTCCTATTTATTTTCTCCAAAATATCGCCTTCCCCTTCCCCGTTCCTATTTCTCGTGTTCTTGTTTACATAGAGCCGCGACGAGCGACCATCTATTTTGGGCGAAAGAAGCGGGCCAATGATCGTATACGGTGGTAAAGGTCGTCCGAGTCCACTGAACATATGCGTAGTCGCTGCCACTGCGACGATCGTCAGCAAAGAGAAAATCATTCTCTCCATCCCGATCGTCTGAATCGAGCCGAGTACGATCAGCCCATCGATTAGAAAAATCAGCAAGGCAATGCGCAGCTTGTATCGTCTGGCAAGAAATTGCGCGAGCAGGTCTGTCCCGCCCGTATTCGTCTCGTAGGCAAGCATCAAGCCGATCCCCATGCCAATTAACACGCCACCAGTAATTGCGGAAAAGGATGTTGACCATAGATTCCAACCACGCATATCCGAGAGAATATCTATAAAGAAAGCAGAAATCAGCATGCCGTGAAAGCTGTGAAAAAACAATCTGCGATCATAAAAAAAGACGATGACATACACAGGAATACTTACCAAAATCATCACGAGACCCGGAGGCATCTGCATGTAATACGTCGCCAACAAACCGATCCCAATCATGCCCCCGTCCATCAGGCGGTGCGGAACCAAAAACAGATTGACTCCTATGCCTAGAAGCACGCTTCCTGTGAGAATCGCTACACCTTTTTGCAGCCAGTACACGTTGCTCCCCTCCTTGGACCGTGCTCGTTTATATTTATGATCAGAAAGAAGCAGGTATGTCCAAGCATTGCCTAAGAATGCGCTCGTTCAAATCGGAACGTTTTGACTGTTCGGTTGACCTATTGGTATACTTACGAGTAACAAGAAAACCTGAGGCATGGCTCATGAAAAGCATATCCATTGCAGGTTTTAGATCGAATATTTATCCGTTTTTGGTCGTACATGTAAAATACCATTATCGTATCGGAGGTGAATTCTCCACCTTTCGCACTGCGGGAGGCGGAGGTGTGCTTGGAGAGTCCGATAGGGGAGATTACGCTGAATCTGCTGCTCGTGGTATTTTTGGTTCTTCTGAACGGCTTCTTCGTCGCAGCAGAATTCTCGTTGGTAAAAGTTCGCCAAACACGTCTGACCCAGCTCGTCAGTGAAGGCAATAACAAAAGTGCCCGCTACGCGCAAAAAGTCACGCGAGAGCTCGACGCCTATCTGTCCGCCTGCCAGCTCGGAATAACGCTGGCTTCATTGGGGTTAGGCTGGGTAGGTGAACCTGCCGTCGCCCATTACGTCGCGCCCGTCATGGCATTATTTCATTTCCCAACTTATTTGGTCGGTCCGACCTCACTTGCAATCTCCTTTGCTATTATCACATTTTTACATATCGTCTTCGGAGAGCTTGCGCCCAAGTCTTTGGCGATCCAAAAAGCGGAGGCCACTTCCCTATGGACTGCTGCACCACTCATGTTTTTCTACAAGCTGAGCTATCCGCTCATCTGGTTTTTAAACGGGGCAGCCAATTTACTGATCAGACGCCTTGGAATCGAGCCTGCCACGGAAAACGAATCTGCTCATACAGAAGAAGAAATCCGCCTTCTCATGAACCAGAGTCATAAAAGTGGTCACATTGACCAGACCGAGATGGCGTTGGTTGACAATGTCTTCGTGTTTTCCGAACGTCTTGCCCGGGAAATTATGATCCCACGGATTGATATGATTTGCCTTTACGACGACAACACGTTTGACGAAAACCTCGAAATCATGAGAGAGTCTCGCCATTCACGCTTTCCCGTCGCCCATGAGGATAAGGACAGGCTGATTGGCTTTGTGCACACCTCAGATTTTTACCTCTCTGCGTTGACGACAGGAAAGGCTGAGCTAAATGATTTTCTCCGCCCTCTATTGACGGTGCCGGAGTCTATGGAAATTAGCCATGTCTTGCGCTTAATGCAAAAACGCCGCTCCCAGCTCGCCATCGTGATTGACGAATACGGAGGTACAGCAGGGCTGTTAACGATGGAGGACATTTTGGAGGAAATCGTCGGTGATATTCAGGATGAGTTCGATGAAAATGAGCGCCCTGAAATTGAAGAAAGCTCCAGCAATACGCTCTCGGTTTCCGGCAAAACTCTCTTGACAGAACTGAATGATTACATATCGATTGAAGTCGTTTCCGACGAAGTCGATACCATTGCCGGATGGCTCTACAGCCAGTTAAATGAAGAGGTCGCGAAAGGCAAAACCGTCACATTCCAAGGCTATCTTTTTGCGATCAGTGAACTGGAAAACCATCGCATCACACGGGTGAGCATCACGTATTTGGGAGCAGAAGATTCGTCCGCTTTCCCGGAGGACATCGTGTCGCTGCACTCCTAATCGAAAAGAACAACCATAATGGCAAGTGTCCCCTGCCGACAGGGGGCACTTCTTGTTTCCGAGGTGTCATGATGAACTACGCTTTACTAGACAACAAACCCATCCTGTTGCTACCAGAGAACTACAACCGCATACCGTTTTGGCGCATGGCTGCCCGGCAGGACAAGGTACGCTGTCCAGCCTGTGCATCAGCGCTTCGTCTTCATGCTGGCATCAGCTTTGAGCCGCATTTCTTCCATCCTGAAGGAGCAGAGTGCCCGCTTCTGACGGAAAATGGTCCTGCTCCTCTCGATTCGCTACACGCGATTAACGAGACGGCTGCCACTGCCTTTCAGGCTGTCTTGACTGCTACGGCCGAAAAGGATCACAGCGACAGCGACGACAACACGAAAGAACCACTCGCTTTCTCAACCATGGAACACAGTGCATCCATAGACGAAGTAGATACAACAACCATCGGCTCCTTTCGCCTTCCGAAAAAGAGAACGATTGGCACGAGCACGACGCCTCCCCCGCCAGCTCCGAAGCCACCGGTTTTCCGCAAACGCTTGATGCCGAAGAAGACCATCTCTCACATGGCTGAGCAAATGCGTGATCAACCGCTGCATCCGGGACAACAGCAAGCGGTGCACGCTACCGAGGGACCTTTTCTCATCCTCGCCGGAGCCGGAAGTGGCAAGACGCGCGTTATGACGGCTCGCACGACTCATTTGATCTGTGAGTTGGGCGTAAAGCCGAATCAAATCATGGTCGTGACCTTTACGACCAAAGCCGCCGATGAAATCCGTCAGCGCATTGCCCGGCAGCTACCTGCTGGACAAGCACGTGAGCTGATTGCCGGTACGTTCCACAGCATCTTTTACCGAATGCTCCTGCATCACCAGCCAGAACGCTGGGATCAGCAGCGCCTCTTGAAAAAGGATTGGCAAAAATGGCGGTTGATACGCGAGACTGGCGCACTGCTCGGTCATGATGACCTTGCCACGTTAAAAGAAACAGAGATCACCGAAGCACTCGGCATTATCAGCCGTTGGAAAAACGAATACATCCTCCCCCATGAGGTCGCGTATCGGGAAGCAACGAACGATGCAGAAAAACGGGCGATCCAGCTTTATCCTCTGTACGAGGCCACGAAGAAAAAGCATCATTGGTTTGACTTTGACGACATGCTTATTGGCTGCTACGAAATGCTGCGCGATGATTCAGGACTCCTGCGCCGTTATCAGGAACGCATCACCTATGTGATGGTCGATGAGTTTCAGGATATCAATCGCATTCAGTATGAGACAGTCAAGCTGCTAGCTGCTCCACAAAACAATTTGTGTGTCATCGGGGATGACGATCAGTCCATTTACGGCTTTCGCGGCAGTGATCCCCAGTACATCTTGGGCTTCACCAAAGACTTCCCACAGGCGTCGACATTTACACTCGAGGTCAACTACCGTTCCCATTCTTCGATCGTCAGTCTTGGCTACTCGCTGATCGGTCACAACCGGGAGCGTTGGGCAAAGGAATGTCAGTCCTTTCATCGCGAGGAAGGCGACACGTATTTATTCGAGCCGGAAGACGAAGAAGAACAAGCTTCCCGGATCGTCGATGAAATTATCCATCGTCGTGAGCAAGGAGCCATTTTGGGTGAATGCGCGATCTTGTACCGCACCAATGAATCTGCACGCCCCATTTTAGAGCGTCTGAGCGAAGCAGGGATTCCTTTTCATTACACGCAAGAGGAGGATTCCTTTTACCAACGCCAGACGGTTCGCTGGACGCTGAATTACTTACGGCTCGCGTTAAACCCGGATGACACCGATGCGCTTAAAGAAATATTGTCGACTCTCTACATCTCAGCCGAAATGTGGAATGCCTTGCGCAGCCAAGCAATCATCGAGGACAAGCCGATTCTGCACGTTCTTCCGCATTTGACACAGCTCAAACCGTATCAGCGCAAGCACATGCAGCAAATCAATGAGATTCTCACCGCGTGCAAGGACGTTCCACCTGCTCAGGCATTGGAGCTCATCTTTGAGGATGGCAAACTGCGCGACTATCTAAAAAAACGCGCGAAAGACCGGGAAGATGGCCGGGAACGTTGGAGCGATGAGCTGCAACAAATACTGGCAGCTTCCAAGCGTCATGCGACAATCAGCGATTTCTTGGCTTATATCGATCAAATGGCCCGACAAGAAAAAGAGTGGCGCACGATGCGACCACTCCCGGACGAAGCTGTTCATGTTTTAAGTATCCATCGGGCAAAAGGTCTCGAATACGACCACGTTTTCTTGCCCGATCTGGTAGAAGGTGCCCTTCCTCATGAGTACACATTGGATGAGCTGCGAAAAGGCGGCTCCGGTGCTCTTGAAGAAGAACGTCGTCTCCTATACGTCGCGATTACCCGGGCCCGTCACAGCTTGTGTATCGGTATCCCCCGGGAACGATTCGGACGAAAGACCCGCACCTCCCGCTTCATCGCCGAGATGGGCAGGTAAGTACTGAAAGCCGCCGCCCATATAAATCAAGAATTCTTCCATGTTCGTAATCAATGGAAACATAAAAAACAGGCCCCTTTCACGCATTTTGGGTATAGTATGCGAGAAAGCGGGGCCTGTTATTCTTTTACGGGAAAATTTGCTTCTGGTTAACCGCCCATAATGCTGTAGCCAGCATCAACGTGCAGAATTTCACCCGTGATTCCTCGGGAGAGATTGCTGAACAAGAAGAGAGCGGTGTCGCCTACTTCCGATTGATCAATCGTGCGGCGCAATGGCGCTTTTTCCTCAATTTCCTTCAGCACGGAGTTGAAATTGCGGATGCCTTTTGCAGCAAGCGTACGGATTGGACCAGCAGAGATCGCATTGATACGAATATTCTCTTTGCCCAAGTCGTTTGCCAAGTAACGAACAGATGCATCAAGCGCAGCTTTGGCTACACCCATTACGTTGTAGTTTTGAATCACGCGCTCACCGCCAAGGTACGTCAAAGTCACGATGCTTCCGCCCTCGGTCATCAAAGGACGAGCAGCACGAGCAACTGCTACCAGGGAGAATGCGCTAATGTCTTGTGCCAGTGCGTATCCTTCACGGGATGTGTTGACATACTCGCCTTCGAGCTCTTCGGTTTTCGCAAACGCGATGCAGTGCGCTAGACCGTGAATAACGCCCACTTTTTCTTTGATCACAGCAAAAGCCGCTTCGACATCCTCATCCTTCGTGACATCGCAATTTACCAACAGCGACTCTACTCCCAATTTTTCCGTGAGTGCCGCCACGTTTTCACGCAGACGCTCCCCTTGGTACGTAAAAATCAGATTCGCTCCAGCATTATGTAAGGATTGCGCAATTCCCCAGGCAATGCTGCGGTGGTTTGCTACGCCCATGATGACGATGTTCTTTCCTTGCAACAATGTATTCATTATGTATCTGCCCCTTTCCCAACTTATTCCCCTGCATTATAACCGATCTTGTCCATGGATACGAGGGGATAAACGAGAGGGGCCGTACAAAAACATTTAATCGGTACTTCCGGCCTGATCGGTTAGCGCAGTTAGAGCTTCAGAGGAAGCCCACGATTCCTGCATTGGATTCAACGATGTCCCCATGACCGGGAATTCAGTCAGTGACTGCAAGAGATCGTCTGTTTGCAATTGTTCTTGATGGTTCATACTGTCAGTCCACACTCCCTTCCTCCAGACTAGACTGGCTAGGAATGGGACCTTTTATGCATGCAAGTGGTTCGCGTGTAAAAAGGCAGACAAAATCAAATACACGGCCATGGCACCAACAAAATAAACTCCGTACTGTGCCTTTTTGGTTTGTCCGATATAAGGGACGAGATGGCTAGCGGATACATACAAAAAGATACCGGTCGTCATGGCCAACATAATGCCAGACCAATTCGAAGGAAACATTTGCTCGGCAAAGCCAAAACTGAGAGCTCCTGCAATCGTCGCGATTCCAAGGGATGTCGCCCCCCAAAATGCTTTCTTTCTCGAGTTGGTCGCTGCCAGCAAAAGAGAGGCAATGGTCACGCCATCTGGAATTTTGTGCAGCAGCATCGCCACCAACACCGATACCCCTACTTCTGAATCCATCTGCAAGCTAGCGACTAATGAGACCCCTTCGACAAATGCATGCAATAAAAAACCTGTCATGACCCCAATGATTCCCGTGGAGCCAAACTCTCCGCTAGACTTGCTGATTAGTTCCAGAGCAAAAAGCATCACAAAGCCAACGAGCACAAATGGCATCAACCACAAGCTCTTGTCAGAAAAGACATGTGGCATCAAATCTAGTAGCGTTATCGCTAGCAGTAGCCCAGCGCCTGCACTGATCATCGCAAACAATGCCTCGGATGACCAGGCACGCAAACACAACAGCAGTCCTCCGATACTGCTCGCCAAGGCAGCAGTCAAAAGGACAATCCAGAAAACAGATTGCATCATCCGGTCCTCTCCTCACCCAACGAGCAAAAACATGGTTTCTCCTTCCATATGTACGCGCCTGTCCCGGTCATTATGAGCAGTCAACCAAATTTGACAAAATACGACGATCTGTCCGAATCGGACGAAAGATCACTAGTTTTTAGAACCTTTGTCGATTCTCTCTTACCCGGAAAATTTTGGTGCTATAATGAGTCCACCGGGAATACCGAGAGGAAAAAAAGGAGTGATTCTGGATGGATGTACAAGTTTGGATGGCTTCAAAAGAGGTAGCTGATCGCCTTGATGTGCATGTTCGTACACTGCGTAACTGGCTGGACTTGTTCGTACCTGCACAGGAACGTCTGAAAAATCCGCAGGGTCACTATTTGATCAGCGAAGCAGGCTTTGAACTGCTCAAGGAAGTAAAGGAAAGAAAAGACAGCGGCAACAGCTCGTTAAAAGATATTCAGCGCCAACTGATAGAAGAAGGACGTCTGTCCGAGGAAATGCTCCTGGAAGAAGAACTCACAGGTGCAGAAGAAACCGCCGTTACGATTAGCGCCACAAACAAGCTGGGAACAGGCATGCGAGAAGTGGAAGTGACTGTCCACGAGACACTCGTCCAATTTCAGCAGGAGCTCACACAGCTCTCCTCTATGAATCATATGCAATCGACCATTCTGCAAAAAATTGCGGATATAGAAGAAATGCAAGAGTCCCTTCGCTTGGAAATGCGTCGTGTTACTTTTGAACTGGATCTCATGCAGCAGCGCTTGACTCGTCGCAAGGAGCGCTATGCCCGCTACGAACCTCGCTGGTCACTCAACCCTTTCCGCTGGTTTACACGTTCAGATCGCGCAGCCGAGCAATAATCGTGTTTTTTTAAACGGAAAAAAATGACAATTAAGAGAATAACCTCAACAGCGGTAGTCTCCCCATGTTCTAATGTGATAAAATGGTACTATATGAACTGACTGAAAATCAGGACTATTTACATTCCACCATAAAAGGACTGGGGCTTTCGTTGTGAGAAAATTGCATATTACTTCGGTAAAGCCGGGCGATGTCATCGCCAAGAGCTTGTTCCAGGAAAATGGGAACGTTTTGTTGGGGATCGGGGTACAACTAACCCCTCGATACATTGAACGGCTTGTTCAATTGGGAATTGATACCCTTTACATTCAAGACAAGCACACAGAAGATATCATGCCGGAAGATGTAATCCGCGATGAGACGCGTAAAGAAGCCGTGGATGCCGTGTACAAAACGATGACCACCCTCATGGATCAGCCGCAGATCAAGCGCCGTACGTCCGTACCTGATTTCGGGAGCAGTTTTCAAAAGGTTTTTCGGGAAATCTTTCAAGATTTGAGCAGTCGTAAAGATATCTTGGTCAACCTATCCAGTCTTCACGTATTGGATGGTTACCTTTTTCACCACGCAGTCAATGTCGCCGTTCTGTCTGGTGTGGTAGGGATGGCCAAAGGCTACAACCAGCAACAGATGATGGAGTTGGGCATTGGTGCGCTTTTGTTCGACATCGGCATGACACAGGTTCCTAAGGTGCTCTGGACCATGCGTACGGAGTTAAGCGCAGAAGAACGACAACGTGTCCAATACCATACCGAAGAAGGCTTCAATATTTTGCGGAATCAACATAATATCTCGGTCGTCTCCGCACACTGTGCGTTGCAGCACCACGAGAGATACAACGGAACAGGATATCCCCGTCAGCTCTGTGAGAAAAACATTCACGAGTATGCACGAATCGTGGCAATCGCTGATGTTTACGATGCCTTGGTTTCCCCGCGCCCATTTCGGAAAAGCTACTCGCCGAGTGATGCTACCGAGTATTTGTTCGCTACAGGAAACACCTATTTCGACCTCGACCTGCTCAAGCTATTCCTGCAGCACGTCGCTATTTATCCAATTGCTTCAACTGTAATGCTGAGTACAGGGCACACCGGGGTCGTTTCCAAAGTGAATCCATTGGCAGTGAATCGACCGACGATCCGTATTCTTACCAATGAAGATGGATCTGAAGTAGCCTCCACCTATGAAGTCGATCTCTACGATAAAGAATGGATGAGCGTGACGATCGTCAAAACCTTATAGGCCCGCGACAAAGCTGAGATTTATTATTCATCTCAGTTTTTTCATGCGTGGGTACGTGGTGTTTTCGTACGTTGCAAATATCCCGCAACTAACACGAGAGCGACCAATCCAATTTTGATCGCATATTCGAGCCAAGCCCTCCCCGCGATCCACTCATGCATCGTATCATCCATTAGAATCATATTCACCGCTGTTACAGCCAGGACACCTGAACCAATATAAACAAGCCATACAAAGCGCTCCATTGCTTTTAGAATGAGCTGGCTGCCAAAAATCATGAGAGGCACACTGATCAAAAGGCCCAGCACGATGAGAACGATATCTCCTTTCGCTGCTCCTGCAATGGCGAGTACGTTATCCAGTCCCATCATCACATCTGCCACCACAATCGTCTTGACCGCTTGAACCAAGTCTTCACTCGAGCTGATTGCTTCCTCTCGCTCGTCCTCGCGTAACAGGTTGTAGCTGATCCATAGCAGGATAATTCCGCCGATCATGTACAGATACGGGATTTTCAGCAAATAAACAGCAAGAATCGTAGCGATCACGCGTACGATGATAGCAAGAAACGTCCCCCACAATATGGCTCGTTTTCGTTGTTCGATAGGAAGCTTCCGACAAGCGATGGCAATGACCACGGCATTATCTCCACTTAATACGAGGTTGATGGTAATGATGAGTAGCAGCGACGAAAAAAAGGCAGATTCAAACAAAGGATGCACCCTCCCAGAACTTTTTGAGCCCTACTCGCCACCCTTGTACGGTACCCCTGATTTTTTGTATGATGGTAACGAGGAGGGTTGTCGAAATGTCGAAACAATTCGTTATAGAAGCGATCATGTTGGCTATCTACGGGGAGTTGATGGTCCCATCGCAACCAGTAGAATATCTGATACCCGCGTCGACAATCTATGAATTGGACGAATTTATCCAGAGTCCTGAACCTATCATGCCCTACTCTGCTGATGATCAGTATGTCCGGCGGATTATGAAAGAAATGAGCCAATTTTTTGCCGATCCATTCAATCGTAAGCGAATGGAAAAAGGACTGATAGCCCCATGGTCCAAGGTTCCCTTTTCTTTTCCGAACGGTGTGACACTGACGGTCGTAAAAGTGGAGGACAACGCCATGTGGGGGGAGATATTTGATCCCGTAGAGACACAGCTATTGTTGACGGCCATGAAGTTTGAGGTCCCACTTCTCACAGACCAGCCTGATTATCAGGATCGGATATTGGAATATATCGTGCCTGTTCAATTTTACGATGTGGATGATTTTGATTTCGCGCTTGAGCAAGGAATCTCATTGAACGACCTTCGTGAACCATAATCAAGAAAACAGACCGACGAGCCTGACGCTTGTCGGTCTGTTCTTAGTGAGACAAATGAAAAAGGTAGAAGGGAGCCGTCACTCATCAGTCAGGTTCTGCTGAATCAAAAGGATGATTCAGCTTGAAGTTGTCCCAACATTCGGTACAATCTCTGAAGCATGGCTTGGCTGCCCTGCTCTCATCCTTCCTATCATTTGTATCCTGGCATCGAATAGTTAATAAGATTTGACGAATACCACTGGACCATTATGATAGAAAAAGCCACAGAATTCAGTGTATCTGCCTCTGCAAATGGTTCTTGGGTCATAACCTAAACCAATAAGCCGCCCACAATCATCTCTGTTTTTAGCTGGTGTCGCTCCTGGTTTGTGGCCCCACAACGCACCATGAGATCCATCCGTGACTAGCCGATAGAAGTGAAAATCCGAATCAAGTGGTCCGCCTGGTTTAATTACGCATCCAATCATCAATACGTTCAATGAGCTAGGTGAGCAGTGATGACTCCAACCATCGGCGTACAGACCACCCATCACTTCACTACATGTATTTTCCCTTGCTGGACGGCCTCCGCGGAGGCCAGGGTGAGCCCAGCGCCCTCCCCCCAGATGATTACTGGCGAAGGCATAGCAATTATTATTAGCGATTTGATGAGGTTCATTGAAAGTGGTTACGTTATTATTGTAGTACATGGAAGCGCAGACCATTGATTCGGAGACTTCACTACTAGTATCTATGGTTGGATCAACAACTTCAGTGGGCGAAGGTAATAAAACGACACCACTTGCAGCCTCTTCACGCAGATTGTCCGTTACTTTACTGTTTTTCTTTTCTGATGTTTGCAAAAGCCACTCAGTAGCGAGGGCTTGCTTCGCTGGTTTACTTCCAACACGGAACTCCATGGGGAGTGGACTTTCCATTTCCCGATTGGTCCTGCTCCAAATCCCTTCATCCGTCTTAATCTCGCGGACAATAAATCCACGATAGCCAAGACCAAACTCCTCCTCAGGGGTATACACTGGTGAAATTTGCGTCGGGTCGGAGGTTATTATTTTAAGTAGTTCCTTCTCTTCGGTCTCAGACAAAATCCATTTGGGATTGGGCCTTCCTGAAAAGATATCTAGTTCTACTTCTAGCATGATAAATAACCCCCAATAATATTTTTGTCTTCGTACTACAAAGGGATTTACGCTTGCAATTGTTTGTTGCATTTTCATTCCGAATGTCTCCAAACAGTAGGCTGACCATTTCATGAAATATCATTCATGTAAGAAGTAGAAAATTCTCCTAATTGCTTTAATCCAGATCCGAGTCAGCTAGATTGTCACATTGGAGTTAAGATAACGCGGTTTGGCTTGCGGACGGTCCCCCTATTAAAACACAGTCACATAAACGCCACGTCGGTGTTCCGCTAACAGCTACCACACCCTCAGTTTGAATCACTTGGATTGTAACTGCATGAGTGACAGAAGTGGAAATATTGTCATTCCACGTAAGGTTAGGATTCATCACGATAC
The DNA here is from genome assembly GCF_013332495.1 of Brevibacillus sp. HB1.2. Lineage (NCBI taxonomy): Bacteria > Bacillati > Bacillota > Bacilli > Caryophanales > Paenibacillaceae > Brevibacillus > Brevibacillus sp. HB1.2. The sequence goes on from NZ_JABMIU010000002.1 coordinate 630,712, forward strand.
CGGCCCCTTTGTTTACGCTAATGCTTTTTAACCAAAAGTCGTCTAGTTCGGAAAGTATGGGGCGGTAGTAACACTACTTTCTGAACCGTATAAAGCTCATGAGGTAATCATAATCATGTAGTAATGTGAATCTGAGGTTACTAAACAATTGTAGTAACCTCAGATTCAGTTTTGTATAACAAGCAAAGGAGGCAGTCAATATGTACAGCGGACTCATGGCTTCGTACAGAGCTACCAGCTACGGCCCCACTCCAGCTGTATTTATCAGCAAGAACGATGGCACCCTCTGGATGGTCGATAAAGTGAACCGATACGACCCAAATTCCAGCTGGACGCCATGGCGCAAGGTGAGAGTTCCAGTTGGGGGTGTGACAGTAGGTAGTGTGTTTCCACGGGTGGGCGGGTTGCTGCAAGCGTTCGTCATCGCGAACTCCGATTCGAGCGTCAGAACGATGTGGGAGATTTTGATGCATCGCTGGTCAGACTGGCAATTATTCTGGAACGGTGCTGGCGTGACAAGCGTGGCGGCTGTTGCTCTCCCCGACGGGCGTCTCCAAGTCTTCGTTACCCTGAGGACCAACACGATCTTCACCACCCAGAAGAAGACGACCGCCGAAAACTCCGATTGGGTTCCATGGCACGAATTCACGCCGCCTGGCGGGCATCGCATCAGGCGGATCTCGGCATGCATCCTGGCGGACGGACGAATACAACTCTTCGTGACTACTGGACTAAACGTGTTGACGACTTGGATGGTGCATAGACACGCCAACTCGGACTGGGCACCGTGGCGTGTTTGGTACGATACGAGGGAGGACGACAAGATCTCGGCAGGTACTCTTCCCGACGGGCGGGTGCAACTGTGGCGTCTCAAACTTGATGGACATCTGTCGAGCCGGTGGAAGACTGGCGGCCCGAACTCCGACTGGAGCCCATGGAGGTCATTCCACGCGCCTGGCCGGCCCGTCGCCTTCACTGTGGCACCGTTGAATGACGGGCGTCTGCAAGTGTGGGTAGCTGACCAATCTGGGGATATCCACACACAGTGGAAGGTTAGTACCGATCCAAATGCCGCTTGGACACCCTGGAAAAGATTTCGCAAACCGTAATCTGGCTGTAAAAGAAATCTTACTGTAAAGCAAATTTTTTGATTGATTTGAGATCAGCTACTGCTACACCCTTTCATAAAGTCCCATTAGCGTAATAGCTCCGCGAGTCTAGAACTTTATTTTTCAGTCTACAACTATATTTTCTAGTCAAATACTGCACTCAATTCGAACGTACATTCTCTATCAAATCACCCTGAATAGATAATGCAGATTGGTTTTGACAGAACATTGAGCAAAATTGCCTTTCTCAGCTTTGGAGTCAGCATGACCATTGTTGTTCTCGCTTCCTTGCAGATCATCCCCTGAAACTAGTTCATAAGTCTTTGCCTGCCACAAAAAAACGTCCTGAATAGGTTTGTCCATGGTACAATATGGGTAAAGACATGGAAAGCGGTTCGGGGAGGAATAGTGCACATGGATTTGACGAAAAGAAGCAATGATTTGGAGGCAGAAGTAGCTGTTGACCAACAGATTTTGTTTAAAATGGGGAATGAATATTACGGACTGTCGATTTCACTCGTACGTGAGATTATCAAGCCACTTCCCATTACACGTTTTCCAAAATCTCCACCTTATGTCGAAGGAGTCATTGATCTGCGTGGGCGGATCTTACCGATAATCAACTTGCGGAAAATGTTTGATTTGGAACCTTTGGAACAAACGGATGATACTCGCTTTGTCGATTTGCAGATGGATGCGTTGAACATCGGGATTATCGTAGATGCGGTCTCGGAGGTCATGAATATTCCGCAGAACTTGATCGAGCCTGCACCACCGATTATCGCTGGTGTAGAGGGCAAGTATTTGCACGGAATTGCCCGTTTGAACGACAAGCTGATCATGCTGCTCGATGTGGATGAAATTTTTGGACAGTGGAAAAAGAAGTAAGCGGCAGTGTAAAGCCCAGTGCGATGATGCACTGGGCTTTTGTTCTCTTTATTCGTTACTCCCTACTCTCTGCCTCCGCTTGCTAAATACGCATAGTTCACCCATACCATCTCTTCGATTCCCAAAATTTCTTTGAACAGGTCAACCGAGTCGTACAACAGTGAAGCTCCTGTGTCGTCATCGACGTTCGTCAACAACTGCAGATCAAAAAGGGAACGTAACTGCTGAATCTGCTTTGGACCCACGATCCGACCAAATGACTGCGGCTTGATACGTGTGATCCCTTTACCTACCTCGCGCCGATACAACTCCGAACGCACTACCCTCTCCAGTATGTCTTCATACTTTTGCCGAACGTCCTCGCTTTCTACGATTCCTTCCTGCAGGTCAATCTCTGGATAAAGCCTGCAAAACTCGGCTTCCGCCATTTCTACATCGAGCGAGTAGCTGATTGTCGCTGACGCAACCTCGTATCCTGCATCGAACAAGCGAAAGCCCCAGCCGTTGTCCTCAGCGTCATGAAACCAGAGGAGGGGTACGAATTGCTTGGACAGTCTCAGCAAAAAATCAAGCGTCGTGGAGGTTTCCAGCCACTCATCCTGCAGGAAAAATGCATTCCAGTCGATGTTGACGTTTCTGTGGAAGTATGGCTGCTCTGTCTTGGATAAGGCAATCAGTACTTTCGGTTCGTATTTGCGTGGATAAAGAATGCCGGTCGTGAACTCACCCATCCGTTTTCCACCGCTTTCTGGAAGGCTTCCCTGATCCTTTCTTCTTAGTCTATTCAGGCAACGCTTGTTTTTTGCTGTGATCTTTATCAAACGTGCTCGTGTGGATCATCGTATGTACCGCGCCCTCCGGCAACAGCTCGGAACGATATAAATGGAAATGCCGTGCCTTCCATTGTGGGGGCTCCTGCGCTAAATAACGTTCATTCCAATCTACGAGGGCAAGCTCATCCCCACTGCGATGCGGACCGCGCGCCAGCGTAATATGCGGCCGATACCGCTTCCGATCGTAGGACAAGCCTTCGTGCAATTCGAACCTTCTACCCAACAATAAATGCAGCTGGTTGAGTGGAGAAAGTTGGCCGCGCAGTCCCAGCCAGAGCACACGTGGATGCAGGGCATTCGGAAAAACCCCGAAGTTACCAACACGCAGGGTAAATGGCTGGATGATCGCGCCGACGATATCCATATCCTCACAGATAGCGGGTACGAGTGACTCATCCACCTCTCCAAGAAAATGCAGAGTCAAATGCAAATTAGCGAGAGACTGCCACCTGTCCGCAGTCACATCTTGCTTTAACCGTTTTTGAACATCGGCAATATAAGCGGCAGCATCAGCTGGAATATCCAACGCTATGAATAAGCGCATTTCTGTCCTCCTTCGAAAAAAATAGCCCTCCTGTGACGGAGAGCCATTTATCTTTCCTGCCTCGTTAGGCAGCCATCATCTTTCCGGTTACGATTCCCAAAACACTCCTGACATATTCCGCAAGACGGTTCGAGCCAGGCTGGTAGGTAAAACGCAAGGTCAGCTCACTATGACCGACATGACCAGCAGGAGGGATATTCCAGAAGTACTCTGCTTCCCCATATAAAAACTCTTCAATGCGCTGCTTCTTTCCTTCGATATCGATACTCGGATCATGCGTCAAGGAAAACTTCATCATGACTGAAAACGAATCTGTCCAAACTTGATCGCGCTTATGTAATTTCCCATGAATAACTACTAAACCGGCTTCTCCCCACAAATTGTACTCGAGCAAAGCCTGAAACTGCGGATGTACCTGCAGCTCCAAGGCAGGAAGCCCTCCTTCGATCGTAAGTGCATGACGTTGTGCCAGTTGCTCAATCTCCCCTTGAAAACGGTGGGCGCATTCAGAAACAGCCTGGAACAAATTGGGTTCAACAGCGTACATCGTCGTCACCTCTCCCCAATGGATTGTCTGTCTTACTTAATTCGAATTCCCGCTTGTCATATCCTTTGTTGAAAAATGACTTATTTACCCATATTTCATCGAAGAACAAAAAATTCCAGGGAGAGTCTTTTTTCACAATCTCTCAACAATTACAGGTAAGGGACAGGCATTCCTGGAAACGCTTTCGCAAACACCTGCGCGAGATGCTTCTGTACATCTTCATCCAGCTCCAAATGATAGAGGCGACCGCTCTCATAACGCAATAGTGGATAGGCGCCTACCTGCAAGGGAGAAGCGTCCTGTGTTTCCACATACTCCGGCAAGGTCATCAAAAAGCGCGAGAAAGGATTCGCTTCATCTTCTGACATATGAACGACCTCGAACAAATGCGAGAGACTTGGCGTCAGCACGATCATCGCGTAATCTCCCTCTTCCGCAGCCCATACGGTAAAGGACGTATCCCGGACCTCGCTGCGGGCGTGCCTGCGCATGACCCATACTGCTTGCTGCACAGTACTCATCAATAAATGCTGCGCTCCTTCTTCACCCTGGACATCTCTCATGTGCTTGTAACGCAATACGAAGGCCATCCCCGATTCTGTAAAAACAGATCCAGGCAAGCTCATCGCTGAGATGCTTTCTGTCTCTTCCTCACGCACCTGCACCTCTTCTGGAAGAGTATCAGGTGTTCCTTCATAGAGCGCCTGAATCATCTCACGCGTACGAACCACTTCCGCTGGGGAAAAAGAAATCGACTCGGAATAGATGTGGGTAAGCTCACGATCCGCGTAAGCCAAGTAGTGCAAAGAAATAAACGGCTGCTCGATCATTGTCAAAGCCATGCTTCGCTCGTCAGCATGCGCTATGTCGAACGTCAACGGAAAACCAAGTGGATTCAGCGGGTCCGACAGTGTCCAAATGACAGCGAGCAGTTTATTTTGATACGTTTTGAATTCGAGCGAAACGGCATCTCTCGTCTGCTCGCTGAAAGCATCCACCGATTCGAACACCAAATACAGCTCCACCTCGCCCGTTCCACTTAGACGGACAAAGTAAGGAAGCCCCTCCTCTTCTGCCAGCTTGTACAAATCGTGATAAACCACGGGATCGAGAACCTCTCCCTGTGTTGAATCGTCTGGAGAACACAGGGTATCATCGGGGGTTAACGAGGGGAAAAATTCTTCATTCATGCGTTATTCCTCCTGTTTTCCCCAAGCTTTTAGCAATGTCCAATTGTCCATTTGTTTTAAGAGAGTCCGATCTGTCGCGTCAATGTGGACAGGGGTAATCGCAATATAGCCATGCTTGAGCAAATCATAGTCCAGCGGCTCCGCCAGTGGCATGACTTGAGGGTACTCGCGTGCCAAATAATAGCCTTCTGCTTCTTCGCTATATTTGTCTTCATAGTGATTCATGGACAAGGTGGCCGGAACCATTCCTTTCACCTCAGCCAGCGGTACATGCGGGATATTAATATTCCAGAATACCTCTGACGCCAGTTCTCCTTTGACCGCACGATCGCTGAATTCTTTTACAATCGGACGAATCATCTCCACTACATCGCCGTAGTTGTCTTGATCGAACCAGTTATCATAGGAAAGGGCAACTCCGGGAGCCCCCAAGATTACCGCCTCCCTGGCACCGCTGCACGTACCGGAGTAATAAATATCACGTCCGAGATTCGTCCCGACGTTAATCCCCGAAAATACGATATCCGGCTTTTTCCCATGTTCAAACAGGAGATGGTAAGCAGCTTTTACACAGTCTGCAGGGTTGCCATTGACCGCCCACGCTTTCACCGGCATTCCGTAAAAATCACGCTGTTCAGGCGCGAGCGCACTGCGATAAGTAATTCCGTGTCCCACCCCGCTTTTCTCTTCAACCGGTGCCACTATATAGACTTCCGCTCCCTCCAAAGTGAGCAAAGCTTCTACCAATCGCTTGATACCAAGAGCATCGATGCCATCATCATTCGTAACCAAGATCCGCAATTTGGGTCTCCTCCTTCATAAATAGCGTCGCCACTCGCCAAGACATCATTTTTCTTATTGTACTGTAGAATTCGAGGCTGCGCCAAGCTTCCACCTAAAACGAAAGGACCCCAATCATATTGGGGCCCCGTCTATTCTCCTACAATATCTTTCCAGCGTTCGCGCCAAACAATCCCTTCGCGAATCCACTCTTCTACTTGACGCTGCTTTTCCTCCGAGATTCCGATCAGGCAAGCGATGCGGGCAATCTCTTTTGTCTCCGCTGGTGATAACTTCCGATCGATCAATGCCATATGGTAGAGCTTGCGCATCATAACGAGCTTTTCAGCCTGCGTCATGGCTACCAGGTCTTCCACGATGACCTCCGGACGCTTCGGATAGTCCATGTCATCCATTAAAATTTGTCGTTCTTTCAATGTAAAATGCTCCGAATTCACGATTTCATGAATACGATCCATTTCTTTATTTCCTATATAACCGTCGGCGTGTCCGACGCAGATCATTAAGCGAATGGACGCAAACAAAATGTGTTTGTCCTTTTCGATTTTGGTATACACCGGCATAGTTCCTCCTCAAAAAGCTTTATGAGCATAATATATAACTACATATGATAATACGATGAAAAACGAAAGCGGTTTCACATCATTATGTGACAAATTTATGCTATTCCCTAACAAAAATGCGTCTGAAATCCATCCAGCCATAGGCATCCAGACTTACACCCGATAACCGCGGATGTGCAAGTATCTCTACCCGATTCGAATACAGCGGGACAAACGTACTGCAAGCCGCAAGCGTATGCATGATGCTGTCCACGCAAGCTTGTCGGTCTTGCGCTGTTTGGACGCACGACATGCGGTTCATCCAATACGCGATCTCTTCCTTTCCATGCGGATCTAAATGATGTGAAATACTCAACGCACCAGCGTTTAGAAATTCTCGTAAAGACAGCTCCGCCCTTTCATCTACATTCGCACTATCCACAACCAAATCTGCCTCTTGTAACAACGGAGGCAAGGCAAGCTCCTCCGGAGATGCATACCTGATCTCAATGGCAATTCCGTATTCCTCGCACGTTTTCTGAATCCACTGGGCATCTTCTATATGATCGGAATCTGGATACGTGTAGAGCGACAGTGCCTCTCCCTGATACCCGCTCTCTTTGAAAATACGAACCAACTCCTGTGATTCCGGCACCTCTCTTTTTTCTTGGAACGAATCACTTCCACCCCAGATGACTGCATGCTCCCTCGTTCCCTGTAGCTCTTGTCTCAAGGCTTGTCCACAAATGATAGCCACCACGAGACTCCTAAATTCGCTATGTGACAGCGGGCCATTTTTTGCTCCATTCAAGCTGACGTATTGAAAACAATCTTCCAATCTGCCGACGTCACTCCATGTCAGAGCGCTCGTATCCCGATGATCATCCATAGCCATTACGGATAACAAGCTCTCATCTGCCTGTGCTTCTGCTGCCATTCCAGGTACGCACCAGATTTCAATTCGGTCCAAGAACGGCCTACCACCAAAATAAGGCGTGAACGCTTCCAGCACGAGCATGGAATCGTCGTTGCGGACTACTCGAAACGGCCCCGTTCCTACTGGCATTTGCGCAAATTGCTCCCCCATCTCCAGAACGTAATCACAGGGGACAATCGCCATATATTCCTTGCTTAGTGCCTGTAAAAACAATTCATCCGGCATATGCAAGGAGATCGTCAATACGTGGTCATCTTTGACGGTAATCGATTCGATTGAAGCGGCTAGCCAGCGATGTTTATAGGAATGCTCCATCAAACGAAGCAAGGAAAAGCGCACATCATCCGCAACAAGTGGACGGCCATGATGGAATAATACACCTTTCCGCAAGTAAAAAGTCCACTGCTTCCCTTCTTCACTAGTGTCCCAATAAAAAGCAATAGCGGGTTCAATCCGTTTCGTGACAGGATCAAACTGAACCAGAGAATCAAATAGCTGCTTTACCATATGTGACTCGGAGCGCAGGAGAATATGGATCGGATCAAGCCCTGCAAATGGCCGATTGTAAAACAAACGCAAGGTATCGACTCTGCCCTTATTTCCCTTTTCCCGTTTCACATGATGTCCAAACTGACTATTCATCCATCGTGAAAATTTTTCACCCAAAACAGGCAAATTCACCCCATATTCGTCGATCATATCCCGTGCAGCACGAATCTCCCCTTTTTGAACGAGCTCCTTGGCTACGCTCAGAATCAGGTCTTCCGGCGCAAGCAAGCATGTCAATACAGATCGATTTCCTCGCCCTCTCCCCGGCTGCCAGACTACCCATCCCTGACTTTGCATTTTTTTCAAGGTCAAGGTCGTATTCCGCAATGTACAAAATAAAAGCGAAGCAACTTCAGCTAACGATATGTCAAGCGGATGCCCTATCTCTTCATTAGGCCGCCCCGCACATAAACGCATGTATTGTTCAACCAGTTGCATCTTGCCACCACCAATTCCCTCAGAAAACATGAAAAAACTATTCGCCTAATCGTACGCTTTTTCTCCGGTCTTTGCCACCTTACAATTCTAAAAACACCAACTAACCGGAAAAAGCCGAAAGAAAGGACTTTCTTATGTCACACATCCCTCATGCACTCCGTCGATTCTTTGCTGCGTATCCAACACTTCTCTGGGTCCGTCTGTTCGGCGAAACGCTTACCTCTTTATCCAGCGCCATGATCGCTCCGTTTCTCGTATTGTACTTGAGCGAGAACATCGGCGGCTCTGTCACTATGACCATGCTTGTCATTGGCTTGCAGCCCTTCTCCGAAATTTTGCTGACGATATTTGCTGGTGGTATCACGGACCGCTATCGCCGAAAAACGATCATGCTACTCGCCCTGTTCCTGCAAGGCTTCGCCATGTTGGGAATGGCTTGGGCAGACTCCATGCTGGGCTTTGCGATCCTGTACATCATCAACGGTGCTGGCCGCTCCCTGTTTATCCCTGCCAGCCGCGCGCATCTCGCTGATACGATTTCCTCTGCACAAATGGCAGGTGCCTTTGCCCTTCTCAATACTTCTAGCAGTATTGGGGCCGCATTGGGACCTTTAGTCGGCGTCATCATTTATAAGTACGATCCTGCTATGGCATTTTTGTTTACTGCGATCTCGCTATTGATCTATGCTCTTGCCGTCTGGTGGAAAATCCCGCAAACTCCGCTGCCAGAAGCTCCTGTCGTGGAAGCAGCTGATGTACGTTCACGAGGCTCCTGGCATGCTTATCGACCAGCCCTTGCCATTATGATGTTGTCTTTGCCGATCAGTCTGTTTTACGCGCAAACCGAGACGAATCTCCAGCTTCATCTAAAATACACGCTGCCAGACTATTTGCAAACACTTGCCTTGCTCATTGCGGTAAAAGGGGTCCTGTTGCTCCTTTTCGAGTATTTGCTCGTCAAATGGACACAGCACTTGCCGGCTCGCCTGTTGATTAGCGGCTCGTACATTTGTTTTCTCATCGTATCCTTGGGCTACGCCTTCATCGACAACGTACCTGTCCTTCTTTCTCTGCAAGTGCTGCTCGTCTTTGGGGAGAGTATTGGTCTGACTCAGCTGATGGCCTTCGTCACACGAATATCACCTGTCACGATGCGCGGGCGGTACTTCGCAATCACGGGAACACACTGGGATATCTCCCGCATGTGTGGACCATATTTGGGTAGCCTTGTCTTGCTGCATGATGGCGGCACGATGCTATTCACCATCGTAGCAGGCATCCTCTTGATCGGTGCTGGATTCATGTACATGTATCTTTCCAAGCATGAAAAAGCCTCCCTGCTTGAACAGGAAGGCTGATTCGATCCGATTAGGTTAACAAGAAGCGATCTTCACTGAAGCTTTCTCCACCGCGGGCTGTTTCGAATGCGCGAAGCAGATCCTGCGGTTTCATCGTCCGTTTTTTCTCATCCGGAATGTCGAGGATAATCCCCCCATCGTGGAGCATCAGCAGACGATTGCCCATGTTCAACGCTTGTTCCATATTATGCGTGACCATGATTGTCGTCAGTTTATAGCGCTCCACGATTTTTTCCGTTAAATCTACAATCAACTGCGCCCGTTTTGGGTCAAGCGCTGCTGTATGCTCATCGAGGAGCAAAATCTTCGGTTCTGTGAAGGTAGCCATCAACAGGCTAAGCGCTTGACGCTGTCCCCCTGAGAGGAAACCTACCTTGGTCTTCAAGCGGTTCTCCAGCCCTTGATCCAGCTGCTTGAGCTGCTCACGGAACAGCTCTCGCTTCTGGTTATTCACCCCAAATCCAAGTGTACGGCGTTTTCCCCGCCCCAAAGCGATTGCCAGATTTTCCTCAATCGTCATGTTCGGCGCTGTACCTGCCATTGGGTCCTGAAAGACTCGACCAATCAGACCTGCGCGTTGGTGCTCCGCCAAGCGCGTGACATCTTTGCCATCAATCGTAATGCTACCCTCATCTGGCGTCAGTCCACCGGAGATCATGTTCATCATCGTCGATTTACCGGCACCATTACTACCGATAACGGTGATGAACTCTCCCTTCTTAACGTCCAGATTAACGTTTCGAAGCGCGATCTTTTCGTTCACAGTTCCTGCGTTGAATACTTTGTTGACGTTTTTAATTTTAAGCATCGCTACTTCCTCCCCTTGCCGTGCGTACCGCTTGCTTTTTCCAGATGCCTTTTGCCACAGTTGGGACAGTCAGGGCAAAGATAACGATCAGGGCAGTAATCAGCTTCATGTCAGAAGGATTGAGTCCTGCATCCAGAGCCAGTGCAATGACTAAGCGGTACACAATCGAGCCGAGAATGACAGCAAGCGTCACTCGGAAAATCGAAGAGCTGCCAAACAAAACTTCCCCGACAATAACGGAAGCGAGACCGATGACGATCATCCCGATCCCCATACCTACATCCGCAAAGCCTTGGTATTGGGCTACCCACGCACCAGCTAAAGCTACCAAGCCATTGGAGAGAGCCAAACCAATGATCGTTGTCGAATCCGTGTTTACCCCAAAGCTACGGATCATCTTCGAGTTGTCACCTGTCGCACGCAAATCCAGACCCATATCCGTATGCAGGAACCAGTCAATGATGAGCTTCAACACCATAACCCCTACGATAAAGACGATTGCTACACCAGACAGCAAGGTAACTCCACCTACGGCCAGGTTCGGAATGCCCATATCCTTCACATAAGTGAACAGGGTATCTTCCCGCAAAAGGGGCAGATTCGCTTTCCCCATGACACGCAAATTGATCGAGTACAAGGCGATCATCGTCAAGATCCCCGCCAAAAGTGCGTTAATCTTTCCTTTGGTATGCAAGACGCCCGTAAAAGCCCCTGCCAAACCACCTACGATGAAAGCCAGCAAAGTGGCCAAAAACGGATTGGTGCCATCGATTATGAACTTGGCTGCGATTGCGCCTCCCAAGGCAAAACTACCATCTACGGTCAAGTCAGGAACGTTTAGAACTCGGAAGGTCAGATATACACCGAGAGCCAAGATACCAAATAGTAAACCTTGCTCAATGGCTCCCATTATTGCCAGTTGATTCATAGAAGAAATCCTCCAATTACTGCATTTATTACTCGATCACTTGTCCAGCACGGTCGAGCATGGCTTGCGGAATCGTCACACCCATTTTTTCCGCTGCTTTCTTATTCAATACGAGCTTCATGTCTGCTTGCACTTCAACAGCCATATCAGCTGGCTTCGCTTCACCCTTCAGGATTTTTGTTGCCATATCAGCTGTTTGCTCACCCAGCTTTGTGTAGTCGATCCCGTAAGTGGCAATCGCTCCGCTCTTCACAGAGTTTTCTTCACCAGCGATGACCGGAATTTTTTGTGCTTCCGCTACACCGATAACAGCTGCAATCGAAGATACGACCATGTTGTCAGTTGGTACGTAGAAAGCATCTACTTTGCCCACCATGGACTCAGCTGCTTGCTTCACTTCCGTTGCGCTCGTAATCGCCGCTTCTTTAATTTCTAAACCAAGCTTGCCGGCTACAGCTTTTGCCGCATCCACCTGTACCTTGGAGTTGACTTCACCAGAACTATAAATGATTCCAACAGACTTCGCATCAGCTTTCATTTCTTTGATCAGCTTCAATTGCTCTTCGACCGGGTTCATATCCGATGTACCAGTTACGTTCGCTCCTGGCTTGTCCATCGCAGCTACCAGACCAGCTTCTACTGGATCAGTTACCGCCGTAAACAGGATTGGAATCTGCTTGCTAGTTTGTGCGGCAGCCTGTGCCGTCGGGGTTGCAATAGCCAACACCAAATCTACTTTGTCAGCCTCGAATTTTTGGGCAATCTGAATGGCAGTATCCATGCTCGCTTGAGCGGATTGCACATCGATTTTTACTTGCTTGTCTTTTTCGTAGCCGTTTTTCGCCAATTGGCTGATAAAGCCCTCTCTTGCTGCATCCAAAGCAGGGTGTTCCACGAATTGGGCAATTCCAATCGTTAGCTGCTTGGTTTCAGTAGACGGAGCAGGCGCCGTCGTGGTTGCGGGGGCTGGTGTAGAATTGTTTGCAGGAGTAGCGCTTTGCTGTCCACATGCGGTAACAGACAAAAGCAATAAAGGAAATAAAAAACTCTGAAAAATTTTAACACTCTTCTTTTGTTTGAACATTTAGTGAATTCCCCCTCGTGAATTTTTTTTCTACAATTTTAACATGGATAAAACGGTTTTAAAAGAATAAAAAGAGAGCATGACGCTCTCTTTTTACTTGATGATTTCTTTCGCCTGTTGTTTGAGTGCCTCAGAAATAGTGAGACCAAACTTTGCAGCAGCTGTTTCATTAATATACAAATCAGCTTGTTTCGAAATCTCTACAGGAGTATCAGCAACACTCTGCCCTTTTAAGATACGGGCAGCCATATCGCCTGTTTGTTTACCGATTTGGTAGTAATCAATCCCATACGTAGCAACCGCTCCACGTTTCACTGTATCGGTATCAGAAGCAAAGACAGGGATTTTGTTTCCTTCTGCTGCTCCGAGTACCGCTTCAAACGAAGATACGACCGTGTTGTCAATTGGGATAATAATGGCATCTGCTTTACTAGCAAGCGATTGCGCTGCTAGCTGCACTTCGGATAGCTGCGAAATGCCAGCCTTGATGATTTCTACGCCTTCTTTTTGCGCTGCGTCTTCCAATTCCTTGACCTGTACCTCTGAATTAATTTCGGAGGTCGTATAGATCACGCCCAGCTTTTTCAACTCAGGCAGGAATGCTTTCACCAGCTTCAATTGTTGTTCCATCGATACTTTATCGGACGTCCCGGTGACATTTTTGTCTGGCTTCTCCAGACTGCCAACCAGTTGAGCCGAGATCGGGTCTGTTACGGAACTGAAAATAACAGGTTTATCTGCAATCGCCTTGGCTGCAGCCTGAGCGGATGGCGTCGCAATCGCTACGACAAGATCCTTTTTATCTCCGGCATACTTCTGTGCGATCGAGACCGTATTGTTCATGTCGCCATGGGCGTTTTGGGAGTCTACCTCCAAGTTCTTGCCCTCTTCGTAGCCAGCATCCTTCAGTCCATCCAAAATTCCTTTATGAATAGCATCCAGCGCAGGGTGCTCCACGAATTGCGTCAGCCCCAGCTTCACTGTTTGCCCTTGGCCTGTCGTTGCTGCTGTCTCTGTTTTCCCACCTGTTTCGTTGCCACATGCTGCCAAAGAAAACGCCAGCAATGCGGTCAGTACCATACTGACTGCTCGTCTCATCTGTACTTCCTCCTCTAGTCTCTACTCTCAGCTGCTCTAATCGCCCTAAGCAATTAGGCTCATTGCCATCTAGGCAACTTGTGTCCCATTATAGCATATTATTGCGCATTGAGAAGCCCCTTTCCTTACTTAAGTAAAATTGACTTCTTCCTCTGCTTTGCCGATTTTCTTTACATATACCCTGGTGATTCTGTAATGGTCGACTTCTCCCACGACAAATTCGTACTTCCCCTCTTTTACTCGATCCCCCACGCGCGGCGGATGATCGATTTGCATGTAAATCCAACCTGCTAGCGTATCTACATCGCTTGACTCCAATTCGATGTCCAGATAATCGCCCACTTCCTCCAGTAGCATACGCCCGTCCAATGACAGCATTCCGTCACTTCGCTCCACCTCGGGGCGCTCGTCGTCGAACTCGTCTTGAATATCTCCGACAATTTCCTCCATTATATCTTCAAGCGTCACCAGACCGGCAGTGCCCCCATACTCGTCAATGATAATCGCCATTTGTCCTCGTTGTTTTTGTAGCATAGTCAGCAACCGGCTGATCGAGATCGTCTCCGGCACAGTCAAAATAGGGCGCATGAAGCTCTGAAGGTCATTGCTCTCCCCTTCCAGAAGCCCTGTCAACATATCCTTGATGTGCAAACTACCCACAACATGGTCCTTGTCACCATCCACTACCGGATAGCGGGTAAACCGTCCATTTTGGACATGCTTCACGTTTTCGTCAAAGGGATCGCGCAGGTTCAAGACAACCATATCTGTACGTGGAACCATGATTTCTCTTGCCATCGTCTCCGAGAAATCAAAAATATTATCGACCAGCATCAGCTCAGTTTGATCAATCAAGCCACTTTTGTGACTTTCATTGACGAGAATGCGAATCTCTTCTTCTGTATGTGCTTCTTGATGCGGCTCCAAGGATATATGAAAGAGCGCAAGAAAACGACTCGCGGCCCAGTTCAGCATTTGAATAAAGGGATACATGATTTTGTAGAAGAGCTGGATCGGTTTGGCTACCGCAAGTACCACCTTTTCGGAGTATTGAATAGCCAGTGTCTTAGGAGCCAGCTCCCCCAGCACGATATGCAAAAACGTAATCAGCGAAAAAGCGATAATAAAGGAAATACTGCTAACAACCGTTTCATTTAAATGGAAGTAACGAAAAACTGGATGCAGGAGATGCGCGACAGCAGGCTCTCCCAGCCAACCGAGTCCTAATGAAGCCAGCGTAATCCCAAGTTGGCACGCGGAGAGATAAGCATCCAAATTGTGCAGGACCCTCTCGACGTCAACAGCGCGCTTGTTTCCTTCCGCTGCGAGCTGGACAATGCGCGATTCCCTAACTTTTACAATCGCGAATTCAGTCGCAACAAAGAACCCGTTCAGGAGTACGAGGATCATGACCAAGATCAAATTAAACAAGCTTCCCCAAATTGCCATGCTCCCCGCCGTCCTTTCCGTCCATGCTTTGGGATATTGTTTCCCATCCTCGCCAAAATGTTACCTGTTCGTTTTTCTTTCTTTTTGAGATTGTGATACCATAGTGCTGATTCCTATGCCTTTTGTAATGAGGTGAGTCTATTGTCGTACCGTCCAGACCTGCCCTTGATCGTTCAAAGCGATCGGACGATATTGTTGGAAACACAGCATCCTTTATTTTCCGAGGCCAGACAAGCTATCAGTGGTTTTACCGAGCTAATCAAGAACCCAGAATACATCCATACCTATCGGATCACCCCTTTATCGCTTTGGAATGCGGCTGCATCTGGTCTTACATCACAAGAGGTAACGGACGTGCTTGGCAGCTATAGCAAGTACGGTGTCCCGCCTACCATCGTCAAAGAAATAGAAGATACGATGCGAAAATACGGCTTGTTTCGTTTGGAACGCATTGGTGATCATCTCGTATTAATGAGTGATGACCCCCTTCTTTTAGCAGAGGTGACCAGTTATAAATCAATCGCTGCTCTTTTTGAGAATGAATTCGTCATCAAAAGCTATGCGCGCGGTCTGATTAAACAAGAGCTGATCAAGCTCGGGTTTCCTGTTCAAGATTTGGCGGGCTATACAGAAGGAGAATCCTGTGCAGTCAGCTTGCGGGAAACGACATCCCAAGGCCGAGCATTCTCCTTGCGCTCTTATCAAAAAGAAGCTGTCGATGCCTTCTATTCTGGTGGAGCTGTGACCGGGGGAAGCTGTGTACTCGTCCTGCCCTGTGGTGCTGGAAAAACGGTCATTGGACTTGGTGCCATTTGCCAATTGCAAACAGCCACACTCATTTTGACCACGAATACGACATCGGTTCGTCAATGGATTGCAGAGCTCTTGGACAAAACAGGACTTGATCCAAATATGGTCGGCGAATACACTGGTGACAATAAAGAAGTCAAGCCAATTACTGTGGCGACTTATCAAATTCTTACATACCGCCCCACCGCCGAAGATGATTTTCCTCATCTGAAACTCTTTTCAGAGCGCGACTGGGGGCTTATTATTTACGATGAGGTGCATTTGTTGCCCGCACCCATCTTTCGTGTTACTTCTGGGATTCAAGCCACTCGCAGACTTGGGCTGACTGCTACTCTTGTTCGGGAAGACGGGCGGGAGGAAGATGTTTTCACGCTAATTGGTCCAAAAAAGTACGAGGTTCCGTGGAAAGTCATGGAAGAGCAAGGCTGGATCGCGGAGGCGCATTGCCGAGAAATTCGACTCCCCTTTGAGCCGAAGTGGCGTGAGGCTTATGCACATGCAACCGCTCGTCAAAAGTTTCGCATTGCGGCAGAAAATCCAAAAAAACTGGAGGTCGTCCGCGAGCTATTGGAGAGGCACGCCCACGATCGTGTTTTGATCATCGGGCAATATATCGATCAGCTTGAACAGATGGCAACGGCCCTCCAACTGCCACTCATTACAGGAAAAGTACCGGACAAAGAACGTGAGCTTTTGTACACGCAGTTTAAAAAAGGGGAAATTACACGCCTGATCGTATCCAAGGTAGCCAACTTTGCGGTTGATTTGCCGGATGCCAACGTCGCGATCCAAATTTCCGGGACGTATGGTTCCAGACAAGAAGAGGCACAGCGCCTGGGACGCATCTTAAGGCCCAAAACAGACGACAACACCGCCCATTTTTATACATTGGTAACACGAGACACGAGAGAGCAGGAGTTTTCGCTCCATCGCCAGCTTTTTCTGGTCGAACAAGGCTATCCATACGATATTATAGAAATCGAAACGCTGGTCTGAAACGTTTACGAATAACCAGCGTCTCATAGAGGGAAGGGAGGCCAAAGATTCAATGCAATCCGACGCCGAAATCATTCAGCGGATTCTTCAAGGCGACATCGAAGCGTATCGCGACCTCATCCAGCGATATCAGCATATGATCTATGTTTTCATTTACAAAATGGTAAACAATCGCTCTGATGCAGAGGATCTCACTCAAGAAGTATTTGTAAAAGCGTATGAAAAATTGTCCACTTTCCGCGGGGACAGCCAGTTTTCTTCTTGGTTACATACGCTTGCCCGAAATAAGAGCATCGACTTCTTGCGTCGCCGAAAGTATCATGACTCGGATGAACAATTGGCCTATGTGCCATCAAATACACGGGATGAATCCCCTCAGGAATCGCTCATGACAAAGGAGCAACGTCGAGAAATTCAGGAGGCCTTTGCCTTACTGTCGGATTCTTATCGAGAAGTGATTGTCCTTCGCTGTACGCACGAATATCCGTTTGAAAAAATAGCTACACTCCTCGGCATCGCCGAATCTACAGCTCGCGTCCGTTACTTGCGTGCTCGTCAGGAACTCGCAAAATTGTTATCCCGCAAGGAAGGGGGGCTCGTACATGAACTGCCAGGCATTTAGAAAAGCATGGCTAGATGACACAGATAGCGATTCACACTCACATATTGAAACCTGTGACGAATGCATCGCTTGGATAGAAACGCAAATGACAACAGAAGAGGAGGTGCAGTTCTTGAAGGAGGTTCCACTACCTCAAGCGAACCTGGAAGACAGAATCATGCAAGCAATCTACCAGACCGCCGAAAAAGGTGTACCCCCTCACGCCGCTACTGCATCTTCAGAGCAACAAACAAGCACAGTGATCGTAAAGCCAAACAAGCGTTGGACCAAAGGCTTCCCTTCATACGCCTGGGTTAGCGCAGCGGCTGTCTTGCTCGCAGTTGGTTTCGTCGGCTACCAACAAATGGCACCGGATAATCTTCAAATGGCTGCCATTCAAGAAACCGGGATGAAAGACAACCAGAACACTTTTGCATTTACCGATACGGAATCAAAATCGGCACCGTCAGCCCCAGCACCTGCTATCGCTTCCATACCAGCAGCAGCCGATAGTCCGACGATGAAAAAAGCAGAAAGCAAGCCAGAGTCCGCCGCTACACAATCGCAGGTCGCTCCGACTGCACCTGCAAAAGATACACCTCCTGCATCACCTCCCCAATCGAACAATGCGATTGCGATGGTGAAACCAGAGGAAAAAGTAGTAACATCCGAGCCACGTACGATCAATAAAGACGGGCAGAACAGCGTGGCATCTCGCGGATTACAAGGGAACTCAGCTGATCAAGCAGCAAAAGCGAAATCGGAAGTTCCAGCCGTGTCAGCAAATACTGGTAACCAAGTAGCTGCAAAGGAAGCCAATGGCGCCGCTGCTGAGAAGCCTACGACTTTTGGGATCGCTTCCCAAGTGGAACCAGACACTGCTGATGGCGGTAAGACTGAGAACGCATTAGTGGGTCCAACGTTGCCGGCGGTAGCGAAGCAGCCCATTACGCTTTCCTCCTTCTCGGATTTGAACACTGCTGTACAAGCATCAGATATGCCCGTACCTGCCCTCTCGCAAGCACCGAATGGGTTCTCGATGAGTACGGTATCGGTCCAATATGAATCCGAAACCAGTCAGAAGGTGACTCGCTTAACTGCCGATTACAAGCGGAACAACGACTGGATTCGCCTAGATGTTGTGCGCAATACAGAAGGCAAGCGCAGCCTCTCTATCCCAGGCACTTTCTCCGCTACTCAGTTGTTCGCTGTCAACGGAGAGCAAGCCATCGCCGTTTCTTTTGATCAAACGGATTCAAAAGGATCAACAGCCCAGCATGCGGTTCATTTTAACGCTCAATCCGACAACCAATCGTTGTATGTGGTAGTGACCGCAAACGGAGTTACCTTAAATGAATTAATGGATGCTACCAAACATATCACGTGGAATCCGTAAAAAGATCCCTACAATCGGAAAAGACACGACCTGATTTTCGGGATCGTGTCTTTTTAATCATGAGGAGCTAACGAATGAACAAATTTCACATCTGCTTCAGCCTATCTGCCTACGGTACACTTCGATCCGTCTTCCGCAAACAGAATCTACTACAAACAGAAAGCATCATCTGTATCGAGGATGATTTTTCAGTTGGACCGCTACATCAACTGGAGACCGCAACCGGGATGAATAAAAGGATTGAATGGATTCATTCTTTCTTCAAGCAAGTAGAACCGATCTCTAACGAAGACCTGACAACGATAAAAGCATACCTGCTGCGAAATCTAACCTTGCCATCACAGGTCCCTGATGGCAGTAGCGTAATTCTGTGGTATGGTCAGAACGCATCTGACAGCATAGGGATTCGTTATGTTGTCTCCATGCTTCAGGATAAAAACCTCTCATTCGAAGGAATCGATATAACGGCATTTAGTGTGAATTGCGATTACAAAGTAAGAAACATAGATGGCAACGAGGTATCTTATGTATTGAAAAGCGCGGGTGCCCTCCCTCCCAAATTGGTGATGGACGCTTATCAGGTGAAAAAGAATATGCCTGCGCCTCTCGTACAAAGCCTCATCCTCGAATGGGAAAAGTGGTCGCAATCTGATAGCACGCTGCGCGTTTACAAACAGGGTGAGGTATTAGAAGTATCGGAGGATTATTATGATGCCTTGCTCTTGGAACATGCATCAAATAAGTTCCAAAAGGCTGCACGTGTGATCGGTACCGTCATGGGGGAAAGCGATCAATGTATTGGTGACACGTATTTGACATACCGGGTTCATGAGCTGATCAAGCAAGGCCTGCTAGATTACCGTGGAGAGTTGATGCCTCTACGCCGCTTAGAGATTCGATTGAAGTAAAAAAACGCTGTTCTCTTTCGCAAAGAGACAGCGTTTTTTCCTACTCTTTAATGCTTTTGATTTTTCTCCTGATTCCACTGCTTGATTTGCTCGATGATTTCCCGAATTTGATTCCGTGCTTCCATATGCTCAGGCTCGCTTCCCCAATGCTGAATCAGCGGAGGCATTGCTTTTGCCATTGTCGTGTACAGGCACCATACTTTTACCATTTCTACGCGCTCAGGAGTCGCTTCTCCTGTCAACAGCTCTGTAAATTTACGAACGAGATCCTCCAGTTCAGGGACCAACGCTTCTTTTTTCTCGTCCATGTCAGTTACCTCACTTTCAGGAACTTTTCTATTTGTATCCTTGTTTATTTTACGAAAAAACGCCCAAGCAGAAAAGGAAGATTTTTCAGGAACGATCGGTTACGCTTAAGCTATCAAGATGATCGAGGTGAAGACTTATCAAAGACACTGGTATTCGATTGGTTCCAACAACCAGAGATAACTGGCAAGATGCATTACGCTTGCAGGTACAAGATGAGCAGCAGCGCTTTGTCCCGTCTGTTGCCGTTTCATTAGCGAAGGTTCATATCCGCCCTGATGGTGACAACTGCGCATATGAACCATTCTGTTTGTATAACGCTGATGAAATGGTTGGGTTTGTCATGATTACCTATGACGCCTCAACAGATTGGTGTTACTGGTTCAACGGTTTTTTGATCGATCACCAGTACCAAGGCAAAGGATATGGCAGAGCGGCTCTCACAGCGATCGTGGATACGGTACGGAACCGTTTCCCGCAAAGCCGATTTGTCAACCTGACCGTATGCCCAGACAATACAGGTGCAAGACATTTATACAGACAAACCGGCTTTGAAGAAACTGGCGACGTATACGATGGAGAGATTGTCTACAGAATCACGTTATGATGAGCAAAAACCGCCAGAAATTGGCGGTTTTCTTTCATATAGCTATTTCGTTTCTGGTACCATGAATTGCAACAGACCAAAAGCCACTCCTGCCGTCAATAACACACTCCAGATAATGATGCCCACTGACATCCACAGCATGAGCTTTTTCGTAGGGGCTCCCAGCGAGATACCAATAGCAGCTCCCAGTGGGGCTCCCGTTAAAAGCGGCGAAGCGAGACCAAGGCCGACCACTCCGTATTTATCCCATATCTGCCACATGCGCCCCTGACGCTTGCTCCGTTTCTCTACACGCTTTAAAAGCCAGGCGCGCAAAGAACCTCCCAAAAAAATGACGACACCTGCGCTGATAATCGCACCCACCGCACTAAATATTCCGATCAGAACCGGTGGTAGTTGCAACATAAAACCTACAGGGATCGCTGCCCACAGCTCAAACATGCCAGATAATGTCACCGAGCCTGCTTTCCATAATACGTCCATTCTGTTTCGCCTTTCTCCTCTCGCTGTCTTTTTCATTCGTCATGGTAAAGACGAGCAGACATGTCAATAAGTAACGGAATTTGTTAAATTAGGATGTGACATCCCTACGGATAAAGGTCGCGTACGCAATGATCAGCGCTGCGATCGCCCATACACTCAACACGGTCAGCGAGAACGGCAACGTCATCCCTTTAATCGGAGGTAGTGTTCCATTGAGATAATCCGTAAGCTGCAAATTTACCACGAACAAGTATTTGGACGTTTCCCAGGAGGATGCCATCTGCGTCAGGATCGTTCCGCTAATTAATGCTGCCATCATAATTCCCATCCCCGCAGCCGCGCTCCGAACCAAAACAGAGACCATGAGTGTGACCGTGGCAACCACGACGCAGACGAACCAGCCTAGCCCATACTGCATTAGCAAAAATTGCCATTGTGGCAGCATGAATGCGCCAGATGTCTCGAGCTCTCCTCCCGCCACTTCAAAGCCAGTCAAAATGGGCAGGTCCCATCCCGAATAGCCAAACACGACCCCAGAGAGCAAATAAGCGAGAATCAGTGTCGTGAGAACCGTGAGAGAGGTAAACAGCAGCAGGGTGATGTATTTGCTGGTCAATACCTTCCAACGCCGTACGGGTCGCGTTAATAGCAGCTTGACCGTCCCTTCGCTAAACTCTGAAGATACGAGGTCGACCGCGAGTACGACGATAATCATCGGCAAAAACATCGAAATGGCCTGATCCATAAAGCCACGGGCGAATGTAGGTCCACCCGGCGCCATCGGGTTAATGTCATGATCCAAATAATATTGCTGCTGTGCGATCCTGACCTTGATAAAATCCCGCCACTCTTCAGGAAGACGGCTTGATGCCAGCCTGTTTTGCATATCGACGATTTGTTGGGTTAATAACGGGCGCCAGTCGGTCGTCCCCATTCGTTCTTGTGCAGTGACAACCGAGCGGTACTGCGCGTATGTAAAAATCGGGATCAGAATCGCCAAGATCAGCACAACGACGAGAAAACGGCGCCGACGCAGCAATTTTATGGTTTCATTCTGTACGAGCCCCACCATGCTCTGCTCCATGACTTCCCCCTCCTCCCGTCAATGTAAGGAACAGGTCTTCCAGTGTAACCGTCTTTGTCGCAATCCCCATCACAGGTATGCCGCCATTGACCAACGCTTGGTTAGCCTCACTCACTTTTTCTATGTCCATGCGTGATTTCAGACGCTCTTCACTGACCACCCACACATCTGTCACTGCTGGTAGTTTCCGCAGGACTTCCTCGGCCTTCTGTATGTGGGAAGACGGGATTGTCCAATCAACCTGATCAGCAAACTGCTCCATCAGTTCTTTGACTAATCCAACCGAAATGACCTTCCCTTGGCTGATAATCGCCACCCGGTCACACATCATCTCGATTTCACTGAGAAGATGACTCGAAATGAAGACAGCGAGCCCTTCCTCCTCGGCAAGCTTGCGAATAAATTGGCGCAACTCTCGAATCCCCGCCGGGTCCAAACCGTTCGTCGGTTCGTCCAGGATCAATATTTTCGGACGATGCAAAAGTGCCTGCGCGATCCCCAGACGCTGCCTCATTCCGAGTGAGTACGTTTTTACCTTATCATCAATTGCCCTCTCCAAATCAACGAAGCGAACGATTTCCTCAATACGCTCAGGCGTAATACCACCGCTCATTCTCGCAAACTGCTCCAGATTCTCTCTACCCGTCAAAAACTTGTATAGCTCCGGATTTTCGACGATACAACCAACCTGCGCAATTGCTTGCGGAAACTGTTCCTGAAGGGAGATGCCTCCGATGCGAATATCTCCCCCATCGGCTTTTGCCAATCCAACGAGCATGCGGATCGTAGTGGTTTTGCCTGCGCCATTCGGCCCGAGAAATCCAAATACCTCTCCGGCGAAAACATCAAACGTAATATCATGAATGATCGACTTTTTGCCAATCGCTTTTTGCAATCCTTTTACTGAGAGGACCGTTTCGGCCAATGTGCGCCCTCCTATCTGAGTCATGCCTCGTCAACTGACGATGGCGTTCTGTTTATGGTACACTGTCATAAGATGTCCATCCACATTATACCATGACCATACACTTTAAAACGAATAGGAGGATACCCGATGCGCACATCCGGCCAATTTCTTTGGCGCACGGCAGGTCTCTTGTCTTTACTCTCCTTTCTCTTATTTGCGACAGGGTTTGTCCTCGCGATGAACCCGCAGCAGTTAGCACCATCCGCAGCAACCCCACCTGCCCAAAAAGAGCAGCCACCCTCTCCTTTACCAGAAAAGGGTGTCCACAAAGTAGTCGCACTAGGGGATTCCCTCACGCGCGGTGCCGGAGACGCAAATGGCCAAGGCTATGTCGGACTCGTTCGCCAAGCATTGGAGAAAAAATCGGGCCAGTCGATTACGTTCACAAACCTCGCGATTAATGGACAGGAATCATCTGAGCTGCTCAAACAAATGTCTCAGGAGCAAGTGAAGAAGCTGCTCGCTGAAGCCGATCTGATTCTTTTTACCATCGGTGGCAATGACTTGTTCAGGCAGACAGGTGGGCTGTATACCATTGAAAAAGAAAAAGTGACCACAGCTCTTAATCAGCTTGCGGTCAACTATGAAGAGATTCTCAAACAGATTCGCAGCGTCAACAAAACAGCGACGATCGTCTATACTTCCCTGTATAATCCTTTTGGCAATACCGAAGCATCCGTCGACACCATCGGGCCTGTGCTCGACTGGAACAATCAGGCGTCCCAAATCGCCTCAAGATACCCGCAAGTATTCGTGGTGCCGACCTACGACTTGTTCTTGCGTAAAGAACAAAACTACTTGTATACAGACCACTTCCACCCGAATGCTGAAGGCTATAAACGGATGGCGGATCGTATCTTGCAAGCGTTAGAGTGATTCAGCCCTCGCTTCATTCAAGGACTTGCCACGGGTTGCCTCAAAGGCGCGAGCACCCGCCCATTGGAAGGCACTGCTCATCATCGAGGTAGCTGCTACAATCAGGAACAAGGTCGTACCTCCGTAGTGTGCCAACAGCAATCCACCCATCCACGGACCGATGAACTGGCCGAGGTTGCTGAAGCTTTTCGCACCGTAATAGCTGCCGCGCATACTCTCTGGCGCCATTCGGTCGATCAGAACGTCTCCTGCTGTAAACGTAAGGATTTCACCAATTGTGAAAAATACCATCGCCACAATGAATATCAGCCATGAGTTGGCAAAGGCATAACCCACGTCACCAACTGCATACATGACGTTTCCCACCACAATCGCGGTGAGAGGCGTCTTTTTTTCTGCCCAGTTCGTCAACGGAAGCTGCATCACAATCACGACAATCGCATTGACTGTCATCAGGATGGCAAACAGCTCTGTTCCATTCAAGACCGTCATTTCTGCGAATTTTGCCAGCGTAGATGACATTTGCGAGTAGCCTATCGCTCCCAAAACACCGGCGAGCATGTACAAACGAAACGCTTTGTCGTGCACGACTACACTGAATGCACGGCCGAATGTAACCACTTCTTTCTTTTGACCCTCAATTTGCTTAATGCCAAATTTGTTCAATAATCCTTGCAAGCTAATCACATAGATGAGATAAATCACTGCCGTCATCAGGAAAGGTAAGGCTACAGAGCTTTTCGCCAGCACTACCCCTGCGATAGGCCCTACCGCTACCCCCACGTTAATCGCCATGTAGCGAATACCGAACACACGAAGCCGCTTCTCTTGTGGCGTTACATCTGCCATCAGCGCCTGTGAGACCGGTTCGTAGAAGGATCGACAGAGTCCCCCTGCTATATTGAGAAAAAGCAGAATCCACGGGTCTTTACTAAGCGCAAACCCGACGAACACGAGCGTCCACACGTACAACGCGCCTAGCATGACTCGCCTGCGCCCGATTCTGTCCGACCACGCTCCCGCAATAAAGCCTCCGATTGTACCCGCGAGCGGTCCTGCTCCAATAGTCAATCCGATCATAGCCAAGCTCATATCTGTTTGATTAGACAAGTATAAAAACAAAAACGGCATGCTCATCGAGCTGGCGGCCCGGACGAACACGGTCCCGACGACTAATGACCAGACGATCGGGTGAAACTCCTGTAAACGCATCTTGATCCAGCTCATTGTCTCTCTCCTCACCACTGTTATGCCTTTCCATCTTTGCCAGAACAGATGCTCTGTGATGTTCCCATTGTAGAGAGGCAATGGGCGTTCGTCAATGAGCATTCAAAATTTTTTGATTATGAAACATTTCTATTAGAGTAATCAAAATTTCGATAGGGTTGGACACGGTGACCTTAAACAACACAAAAGACCGCCAGTAAACACTGACGGTCTTTTGCTTGTCCTTTTTACAAAATAACTTCTATCCGATCAATCATTTCTCCCTGTTCGTTCCATTTCACCGCACGGTATACGCTATCGTGGTAGAACGTGAACCAAGCTCCTTGCTTGATCCCGTTGTTGATCCATTCGTCTTTTGCAAAGATGGATGTCATCGGGTAGTCGTCGTAGGCCATCACCCATAATGGATTTTGATGGGCGTGTGTAGGCATGATGTCCGCTAGATGCAAAAGCAGCTGCCCCTCTGTCTCCATCCGTACGATAGCATGTCCCTGACTGTGACCGCCTGTATGATGAAGCGTGATTCCCTGCACAACTTCCTTCGAAGCTCCGTACGTCTTCACCTGATTCTCAATCGGACGCCAGTTTTCTTCCCAATATGTATTCTTCGAGCGAATATTCGGCTCTCTCATCTCCGCCCATTCCTGCTCCTGCACGTAGATGACAGCTTGCGGAAATGTAGAGATAAGTTGTCCATCACGAATAGAGACAAGTCCGTTGGCATGATCGTAATGCATATGTGTCATGATGACGATATCGATATCAGCAGGAGTCAATCCTTTTGCAGCAAGGGAGTCCACCACTTGAGACTCTTCTTCCAAGCCAAAATTGCGCTTCTGTTTTTCCGTTAGCCGATCATTTCCCAATCCCGATTCAATCAAAATACGCTTGCCATGAGCCTGTACCAGGATCGGGTCAGCACGCAAAGGGATTTGATTGAGATCATTCGATGGATATCTTTTGCTCCAGAGTGGCTTGGGCACGACTCCAAACATTGCGCCTCCGTCCAGCTTCGTGAGTCCACCTCTCAGCCAAGACAATTGAAACTGACCTACCTGCCATTCGTTCCCTACCATGATCCTGCCGCCTCCTCGATTGCTCGGAATGATGATTGAAGATCGAAAGTGAAAAGCACCCCGTTCAGGGTGCCTTACATCTTTTCTGCTACACTTACAGTTCTAGTCGCCGGGGCGATTTCTAACAGGAGATCACTTGATACAGCCTGCACAGTGACATCTGAATCACTTCGTCTATGATGAAGCACGAGTTGCGCTACCTTTTCATTCTCTCGGTAAACGCTGATTAATGTCTGTAATGGATTGGCACTCCCGCCTGCGATCATCTTAAACCCCGGGGCTATCGTAAACGTCCATCCCTCCACCTCTACTAGCGGTGCTAACGAGTACAGGAAGTAACGTTTCCCTAAGAGAATGCCATTATGGTTCATCAAGGCGAGAGCCCCCAATCAAATGAATTTGAACAGTATAACTTCATTTTGCAAGAATTAGCGGAGGTTGAAAAGCGATTCGACAAAACTTCTAAAAAGACGACATACTTTTCTTAATCATATCCGATCCTCATTGTTTTCGAAATAGAAAATCTTTTCATCACCTTAAATCGCTCTTCCTACCGTCGCGCCCTCCAAAATCGCTCGCTTAGCATCGAGCTCTCCCGCTTCTTTAGCCCCGCCTATGAGGTGCACAGGCAGCCGATCAAGCAATGCGTGGTATAGCGAATTGTTGGAGGTCGCTCCAGCCGCTACAATGACCGTATCAGCAGGTATCATGCGTTCCTCGCCGTTCTGAATGAAGTATACCCCTTCTTCTGCAATCCGGCTATATTCAATTTGTGTCAGCATCTCTACGCCACGTCGCTTCAGGTTTGCGAGAACTGCCCAGCGCGTCGTTTTACCCAAGCCCGATCCGACATGCTTCCCACGCCGCAACATGCTGATCTTTCGTTTTCGCTGTTGCAGTTGCTGTACAGCTCTTCCATCCAGAATCCGATACTCCTGCAAGTATTCCGCTGCCTTCGATGAAATCGTTTCGTCGTGCATCAGCAAATGGGACAAATCACATGCGATTCCTCCTGCACCGACGATGACTACTTGTCTACCGACCTTGGCGCGCTTTTCAAATACCGCATCATATCCCTTTACATGTCCGAGCTCCACTCCTGGAATCTCTGGACGCCGAGGAATGACTCCCGTTGCCACTACCACTTCTGCAAAGCCTTCTTCAATCAGGGCGTCTGCCTCTGCCAGTGTTCCCAGCCTTATTTCGACACCAAGACGCGCAAGCTCTGTCCGATAATAGCGAAGCGTTTCATTAAATTCCTCTTTACCCGGCACCTGTCTGGCGTAGTTTAATTGTCCACCGATCTGTCTTTTGGCCTCCATGATAACCACCTGATGCCCTCGCTCTGCCAGCACACGAGCCGCCTCCAAGCCGGCTGGCCCCGCTCCGATTACAGCTACCTTCTTGCAGTTTTCCGCCGTAACCAACTGCCACTCTGCTTCTCTGCCCACGAGAGGATTGACCAGACAGGAGGCTACCTTCCCATCAAAGATATGGTCGAGACAGGCTTGATTGCAAGCAATACATGTGTTTACTTCATCAAAGCGTCCTTCTTTACTTTTTTGAACGATATACGGGTCCGCTAAAAATGGACGAGCCATCGAAACCATATCGCTGCATTCTTCATACAAAATCTTTTCAGCCTGGCGCATGTCGCTGATTCGATTGCTGGCAATAACCGGGATGTTCACGACCTGCTTGACTTGCTGAGCCACCCATACATACGCTCCACGCGGCACCATCATGCCAATCGTCGGCACTTGTGATTCATGCCAGCCAATTCCGACATTGAGAGCATCAGCTCCTGCCTCCTCCAGCATTTTGGCAAATTGCAATGTCTCTTCCATCGTCGTACTATCTGGCATTAAGTCCAATCCCGACATCCGGTAGATAATCGGATAATCGGGTCCCACTGCTTGGCGGGCACGCTTAGCCACCTCGATACCAAAGCGGGCTCTGCGTAAAAAGTCCCCACCCCACTCATCTTCTCGCTTATTGGTCACAGGGGATAAAAATTGATTGATCAAGTATCCTTCCGAACCCATAATTTCCACGGCATCAAAGCCAGCTTTTTTAGCACGTACGGCGCCATCAGCAAAGCATTGGATCGTTACTTCGATCTCCTCTGCGCTTAACTCTCTCGGCTTCCAACGGTTAATCGGCGCCTGCAATGGCGATGGTGCTACCGGGTCTAATCCTGTTGCTTCCTTGTACGCGTAACGCCCGGAATGGAACAGCTGCAACGCAATTCTCCCATTGGCTTGATGAACCTCTTTCGTGATCAGACGCAATTTCTCGATATCCTCGTCTTGGTATACATTGCAATACTCGTCGCCCATACCGCCTTCTGGATGTACAGCAGCCCCTCCTGTCACGATCAGACCTGCCTCTCCTTTAGCACGCTCTGCGTAAAAGGTAGCAAGCCTCGCTACACCATTCTCAAGCTTTTCAAATCCAACGTGCATGGACCCCATCATTATCCGATTTGGCAACGTCATCGAACCAATTTGAATCGGTTCCCATACTTTTGAAAGTTCCACGTTAAAACGCCCTCCCAACGAGTGAATGCTCATTCATTTTTATTATCTATACGATTCTCTCTCTCCTCCTCATATTCCTCCTTCCTCACATTTCATGCAAAAAGCTCAGGATAATACCCCTGAGCTTTCCTTATGTACAGCCTATTTTTATGTGCCGAGTTTGACGAGCATCCCCAAATCTGCGGAAAATCTTGCGATGGTTTCTGTAAATGCGATTTCTTCAGCTTCTGTTCGTGGCATCTGCACGACAAAGTGATAATCCAGTACGACATTCGCTTCCGCCTGCGTGCCAGGCTCCACAAAGCGGCGCTTTTCTGTCAGCGAACACTCAGCTACCAAGCTTTTTGCTTGCTTCCATAATTGTTGAATCTCCTCATCTTGCAAGCTATAAGGATAGTCAATTTCCACCTCAATTTCACAGCTGTCCTCTTCTGTAAGCGAAAACAGATGGATGGTAGCCGTTGGTTGCTTTTCGTCCTCTGCCTCGGAAAACGTGATCAGAACCTCTTGCCCTTCCGCTTCTTCCAGCAACGAATGATCGGAGCGCAAGACGATATCCGAAATCATTCCATGCGTATGTAACTGTTGATTTAGTTTTTCCAGCATAAATTGTAACACGTACTTCTTTCCTCCTATTTCACGATATCCTCTCGTAGCAGTATAGCACGAGTTCTACAGATGCGAAAAACCCCTTCACGAGGAAGGGGTCGGTGAATTGTTCATATTTTTTTGATTCATGAATTCTGACAGCCACGCACGACGCACTTCTTTGTTTGGACAGTAACCTAAAATGTAGCTTTCTCCGCGCATATATTTTTCCTTAATCCACTCTTTATGCTTGCGGAAAAAGGCATGCTGGAAATCAATCGGCATCTGCTGATATTCTTCCAAAGCTGAAGGGTTCTGGAGGAAAAAATCTTCATCGTACACAAACTCTTCGTTTTGTTGGCGGCTGATCAGGTACACAAAAGCAATCACCAGGAACAGGTTCACCAAGAAAATCGTCATAGAAATCCCTCCAGTCAGTAATAATTATCTGATTAATCTGTCTTATCAGCATATTATTATTGTACCACGAAATTGGTGTTTTCTAAACCTTTTCCATAAACGAATTTTTAAAATTTTTTAATGAATCGACAAATAAAAACACCCGCTCATGATGAACGGGTGTTTTTCGTACTCGTTAAGAGTTCGTGTTCGATCCTTGTGTAGTTGCAGGACCTGCATCCTGACTGGACGGCGGGATGATATCCGGCGGTGGTGTAGAGTTGTTGCCGTTATTACCTGCTGGTACAGTCCCAGGAGATTGTGTTGCATCAGTCGCAGGCGTCTGTGCTCCCTGACCTTGATCTGTCGACTGGCCTTGCCCTTCTGAGTCTACGACATCAGGTGGCGGCATTGCACCTTCATTTGCCGTACCGTCTTGATTGTCTGTTGAATTCGGCTCTTGTTCTTTCGGAGCCTCCGTTTTTTGTTTCGTTGATGTTGATGCAGCTGATTCTGTCGTTTTCTTCTTGACGCTCTTCTTGTTGCTTGTCGCTACCGCTTCACCGGAACCGAGTATCGGAGAATTGTTGAGCGACGCTACGACGCTCCCACTCAATCCCATCTCTGATTGCAAGGAATCGCGAACAGACTCGAGCTTTTCTTTTTCGAGATACGTGTATCCTCCCTGCCAATATGCCCCATTATCCAATGCGGTGACCGTAGAAGAATTAAATCCTTTGAAATCGTAGGCCAAGCCTTTGATCTGATCCTTGGAAAGATCGGTATGTATATTCTTGGCACCTACGTCCATGACGTTAAATATCTTCGTTAAGCCTTCAAGAGAAGCCGTTTTGTCCACGACAGCCTTGATGACCTCTTGTTGGCGACGGTTACGGTCGAAGTCACTGGAGTAGTACTTCGTTCCACGGTTGTCATGACGATGTCGGACATAACCAAGTGCTTGCTCACCATTCAATTTTTGAAGACCTGGCTGGAGATTGATGTGAGTATCGTCAGTTGGATCATCGTATACCAGTTTGCGATCCACATTGACTTCCACACCACCTAATTCGTCAATGACCGCTTTGAAACCATCGAAATCAATGGCTACAAAATGCTCAATCGGAATACCCAGTACTTCATTCAACGTTTTCTTCGTTAAGGAAATACCATCTTCAGTAACCGTTCGGTTGTTGCGCTCTGCTTGCCTGCGTTCTGCTTCGCCATTGGCATAGACAGAATTGATCTTATGGTAGTCGCGATAGCCTGGGATCTTGACGCGTGTGTCCCGCGGAATCGATACCATGGTAACTTTCTTCGTCTTTGGGTTGGCAACTGCCACAATCATTACGTCTGTATTCATGGAACCAGTTTCCGGACGGGTATCAGAACCAAGCAATACAAACGACATTGGCTTATCCGAGTAGTAAACAGGATCGACATTTTGGGATACTGGCGAAGTAAATCCGCTGTTTGCAGGGCTCGTTACTTCCGTCAGAGTGTCCTCAATTTTCCAATAAATTGCTCCAGCCACACCGCCAACCAGCAGCAAGGTGATCAATGTGAAGGATACAACGAGTTTACGTATTTTTCGATTACGGCTCGGCTGTTTCTTTCGAGAAGCTGAAGCGCGTGTTTTCACAACAGTATCTGGCATATGAATCAGTCTCCTTGTTCGCGCACGCTTTTTGACAAAGTAAAGGGAGGCACGATTTTGAATTGTGCCACTCGACAATATGCACCACTTTTTTCTTCAGTTGGCAATACTCTGATTGAGGTATTGTACCATATCGTTGTCTGCATTTGTAGAAAAATGTTCCTTTAAACGAAAAGTCCCCCATTTTTTTGTCGATAAGGGGACTTTAGTTGCACATATAAATTTTGACTTATTGCAAGCCGCGTGGTGCCTGACTAAATCCTTGTACAGGCCCTTCAGGACGCTTGTTTTTGGAGCGGTGTGAATCCCCACCCTGCCGAACATGGCTCTCTTGTTTTCCATTCACATCATTCGATTTCTTTTCCATGACATACACTCCTCCTCTGTACCAACTAACGGGTAGTGTACGTCAAGCTATGTATTTTCATTCTCTGTCGAGGATCTGTCTTTCTTTTGCGGCATAGTAATCTTTTCGTGCCAAAAGGACATCGATATCGTATTGGCCATTTCCCTTTGTTCTCATCTCAGCCAAAGCAACGCCGAAAGCTGCTTGTTCTGTAAGGGACAATGCTTTGTTTTGCGCATAAATGATACCTGCGGCAAACGCATCTCCTGCGGACTCTCGAATCGGCATAGTCGGGGCAGCAAGCCATTTTTCCTCCTGTGCGGTGCACAGCCACAGCCCTGCTTCCCCACAAATGACCATGACCTGATGAATACCTTCTGCCACCAATTTTTTCGCGCATATTTCCACATCATTATAGGAATGAAGTGATTGGCCACCTAGCACTTCAAGCTCATCAATGCTCGCGACAAGTATATGAACACCTTCAAGCAACCCTTTCCATTTTTCTGCTTTTTTCACAGAAACAGGGTCCACGATGATCTTTTTATCGAGTCTTCTAGCTTCCGCCAAAAATGCCCGCATAACCTCGACGGGAAGATTGGCATCCAGAAACAAGCCTGCGGCCTGAGACAAGCGTTTGAGACCTTGCTGGACAATCTCCGCTGGCCACTCTTCATTTAGTTCCATGTCTGCAACAGCCGTGTACAATTCACCGTCACGATCACGAATAGCCAAGTAGCGCCCAGTCGATTTCCCTGCGATTCGCAACATGCCATGAGTAGCCACTCCACTATTTGCTGTGACCTGTCTTAGCCACTCGCCATCTGCATCTTCTCCCACCAGAGCAAACAGCTGCACTTCTTCTCCTAGCCATCCCAGATTTTCCGCCACGTTTCGAGCTACGCCGCCTGCTGCTTGATGTACTTCACCCGGATTACTTGTTCCAGGCAACAGTCTGGCAGAAGTGATCCCCTGCACGTCAACATTGGCTCCTCCCACGCATAGCCAGTATTCTGTTATACCTTCCAGCATTCCAGCATTCCCCCTAGCCTTCTGCTCATGGTCTAGTCCATTGTGCTCCTCTCTTTTTCGACACCGTTTCTCCATTTACCTACTTTTTAAAAAACTTCCTGACAGATCAAATTCTTTATTTCCGACCATCATATTCCCATCATTCATGGATGACGTCCTGTAGAATCCATGCTACATTGAAAAAAATAAAAAGTAAGTTACCTAAGAAAGGTTGGGGATGAACTGACATGAGTGCCTCATCAACACCCATTCACTCTACACCGGCAGGGACTGCGGCACCAACTGTCTATCGCATGCTATTTGCCATTAGCATTGCGCATCTGTTAAACGACAGCTTACAAGCGGTCATCCCTGCATTGCTTCCTATTGTAGAGAAGAATCTGGCATTAACGTTTACACAAGTCGGAATGATTTTACTCGTCATGAATCTTACTTCATCTGTTTTGCAACCATTCGTCGGTTACTTCTCCGATCGCAAATCGATTCCTTTATTGCCACCACTGGCTTTGATCGTATCGGGATTGGGGATGCTGGCACTCGCATTCTCCGGTAGTTACTATTTCGTTCTCGCAGCAGTCGCCTGTGTTGGTATTGGCTCAGCCATCTTCCACCCAGAAGCCTCACGCTTCGCCCACTTGGCATCCGGTCCTCGCAGAGGGCTGGGACAATCCATTTTTCAAGTAGGTGGAAATGCCGGGCAAGCACTCGCCCCCTTGATGACCATCCTGGTCTTTGCAAATCTGGGACAGACAGGGGCTGCCTGGTTTCTGTTGCCCGCGCTATTAGCTAGCGGCATCTTGCTCTATGTTGCTCTCTGGTATCGTGGGCAACAGCGCTTGAAAAAGGCTACTGCCGCACCTGTCACGTATACGAATCGGAACAAGCGATTGATTGCCCTCGGTCTCCTGGTTGTCATCGTCAGTGTGCGGTCCTGGATGAATGCTGGCTACCAAAGCTTTTATCAGTTTTATTTGATGTATGTGAAAGATATGGATTATGCCAGTGCACAGCTCGTCATTTTTGGTTTTCTTTTCGCAGGAGCGATTGGGACATTTTTTGGCGGACCGCTGTCTGACCGATTCGGAAAAAGGAACTTGCTCATCATTTCCACACTCGGTTCACTTCCACTGACATTGCTGACGCCTTACGTCTCAGGCAATTGGGCCTTTCCATTAATGGTGATCAGCGGCTTTATCATGCTTTCGAGCTTCTCCGTCACAGTCGTGTACGCGCAGGAGCTATTGCCTGGCAAAATCGGTACCGTATCCGGACTGATCATCGGGCTTGCCTTTGGAATGGGAGGCATGGGCGCTCTCGTTTTCGGCTATCTCGCCGATCTTTACAGTCTGAGCTTTGTCATTCTGTTATGTTCGTTCCTCCCGTTAATCGGGGTTATGGGCTTTTTGCTGCCGAAAGACAAGACACTCCGCGAATGGGCTCACTAATCTATTCCAAGGAAAAGTCAAAACAAAAAACCCGAGGACACGAATCCTCGGGTTTTTCTTTATGCTAGGGGTTCTAGACTAATACACCTGTTGGTGCGCCCAGCACTTGGGCAATGACTGGTGGATACACTTCAGGCGTACCAAACAGTCTCCAAGTACCGTCCTCACCTTGACCGAACAAGCCATGGATCACCCAATCTGCTGCCAGCATAGCACCCAATTCAGCGCCAATAGACAGCTTGATTGTCTCGCCATTCGCTCGTTTTGCCGTACAACCAGATGAAGTGATTTCTTGCACGAGTATGGATTCTTCCGTGACATCTTTGATCGCCATTGGTTTGCTGAAAAGATTTTGAGTCGCTTCCTTTTCCAGCACACCACGCAAGCGATAGGATTCCGGCAATGTTTCCTTCAACTCGGCGAACAATGGCTGCATGACAGGATAAAGCGCGTATGGTCCTTGCTTATCCAGCCACTTGAAGAACGCCGTCAAAACAGACATCAGATTCGTTGCCAACGTTTTGGTCGTTGCGTCTGTGCGCGTGAAAATGTCGTGGACGAAGAAGTATACCAGATCCTCTCTACGCAACTGCTCCCATGTGAAAGATGGGCCAAACGCTCCTCTGACGAATGAACGGAAGTTATTCATGACCTCATCGTATTTTTTGACGGTTGCTTCCGACTTGCCCTCGGTCATCTCTTGCACGAAGCGATTGATGTCCGCAAGTCTGTCAGGATGCACGGTGTACACACTCTCCGGCAACCCCTCGATCAACGGACGGCGCAGCAGGTTATGCACATGCAGGCTGTCATTTGACAACGAGAGGCGAGGACGAAGAATGTCCATGCGGATAAAGCGAGCCAAGCCTTGTCCGATTTTATGATCCTGTTCCATTTGTTCCATCAACTTGTGAAGTTTCCCATGCAGCTCCTCGTTTTCTGTAGCCGCAACCAAGAGCGGAGCCAAATCATCGAGCTGTTCATGGGAAGTAACCAGCCATTTTTCGGTAAAATAGGTTTGGACCGCCCACTGCAACACTTTTGGTGGCAAAGTAGGCTGACTCGTGATAAACAGAGTTCCTTTGGACAAACGAGAGCCCGTTGAAGTAAGAACGCGAATCTCCTCTTCGTTCTCAAATGCAAGCAGCAGTAAAAGCTCTGCGACTTCATCTAACTGCGATGCATACCCTTCCAGAATCAGGCTGTCATCCTGCAAAATCACTTCTGCCTGTACTTCGTATAGCTCCAACAAGGCATCCTTTAAATTCGGGAACAAATGCTCTTCCTTGCGTGTCGCATATACCCATGTCTCACGAGCAGCATCCCGTTTTTTCAGCTCGAATGCAGGATTCGACTCGATTACTTTCAGGAGCTGTTTACGATCTGGCATCGCATAGGTACGACGCAGTAGCGATTCTTGCTTCGGTGCTTCCGACTCGCTTGCCGCTCCACCAAATTGAACGATGAAGTGATACAGCTCTGTCGTATAGCTTCTCTTGCTCGTATCTGCCTTCGCAGCTTCTACTTCTGGATGCTGGCGTAACCACTCGAGCAGGCTTTCCTTGACATGTGGCTGCAAGATGATGCTGCCAGAGAAGAGCATATCACGCAGACCTAGATTCAGCAGGCGCCCAACGATCAATTGCCCAGGGACAACATTCAACGTATTGGCACGAAGCAGATAGTGTTTTTCTTCCGATATCGGTTGTTGAACCGTGATGACATCACGATCCACTTCCACGATTTCATAAACGTTCAGGTGCAATCCAGCAAACGCACGGCGAAGATCAGGCTCCATCCGACGTCCATGCTGTTTGATATAGTTCTCAAGCAGCGTGCTTCCACCTGTTTTGACGTCCAATACACACCAGTTGAAGAAATGGGCTGCCCATTCAGGACGTGCGACACTCTCTTGAGTCAAGCCTACTTCTTCGGCAAAACGATTCCGCGCTTCTTGAATCGTCTCGCTGGTTACATTTGCGCCGACAAAATGGTTCAGTCTTTCGACCCAGCCAGCGTATTCTTTTTGCAGCTTTTGCTCGTGGCGGCTACGCAGCTCCGTAATGGGAGTGACAACCCCACAGCATTTTTTGTATTTTTTTCCGCTCCCACAAGGGCACAGTTCGTTTCTTCCTACCGACATAGAGGGTTTGGATCTCCTTTCCAGCCCACGCGGCATGCGCGGGGAATCATGCACAATCCCCCTATTTTACCGCATTATTCGTCATGTGTTCAAGTGTTCTCGCTTTGGTTCATGTGCGATACCCACATCCGTGTTGTTGCTTTCCCATTGAACAATAAATTGTTCCAGTCGATTCATCAACCTGACGATGCGCTGCTTCTCGCCCATACATGCTGAAATAGCAGAGAGCTGGTTCGTGGTAAAAAGCTCTACCACTTCCTGCTCCATTTCTTGAAGGCGAATCCGATAGCCCGCGATAACCTCGCGCAGGATGGCAAATCTCTGCTCTAACCGGATCGTAGCCTCAAGTTTACTCATTGTTGTTCACTGGTCGCCAGCACCTGTTGAATGCCAAGTACGATCTGCTCATGCTTATGTTTCTCTTTCATTAGCACTTCTATAGCTTGCATATTGCTTTGTTGAAAATGAGCGACAACTTCTTGGGACATTTCTTGGTTTCTTGTCTCCAAGCGGTCGATAGCTTCTTGCATCAGTTTTTGTACTTCCTCAAGAACTTGCTGGTTGGTAATGGTAGACATAGTAGCTTCCTCCTTGGTAACTAATAGTTCATGTTGTTGTTCCACCTGATGTAAGGGATTCGCTGGTTCTTCCGATGCAATTTCTTCTGAGACGGACTCGCTGTTTCCTATCGATACAGAAGGGGCAGCAACAGCAACCTCGAGGGCCGCCTGCTCTTCCTTGGAATCTTCGCTACGAGCAATGATGTACATGGTATCACCGTCAATGCGGAAGCGGTCATCTTGCGCAGGGAGAAAAGCAGCATCTGCAGCAATTCCTACTTCCTGCTCCAGAAAATGGACTAATGTGCGAGCAGCTACCTGCGTAATGCCATTGTCGCGGCAAAACGCATACACTTGGTCATTGCCCAAAGTCCACTCTGCCAAAAACCATCTGCTGTCGCCTTGATATTGCACAAAGCGAGGATCGCGTTCCAATTGCAACATACGAAGAATCTGATTCCAGCCAAACTGCGTTTGACGACGCAGCTCTGCGACAATTTGCTCAAGCTTTTTTGGTGTTTGGCTATCGCGTAAATAGCGATGAGCCAAGTCGTACACTTGATGCGGCTGGTGAGTGACCTCTACGATCGCCTCTGAACTTCCAACTCGCACTGGAGACTGCTCCATGTTCAACACTTTATCCAGTATTGTCTTGCAGTCCAGATCCAAAAAAGCATTCAGCTCATTCGCTTCCATCCGGGAGCAGATCTCCGTACGTGGAAGGGAGCGCTCACCGGGCCGGAATACCTTTTTTACAATACTTGGTAGGGTATAAGTTGGCCGTTTCATTGCACTTTCTCCTTCTCGTGTTCGGCATTGTTTGCCAAATCAAATGGGAATCAAGAAGATATTCTACAAAAAGAAAAAAAATCCTACCTGACTTGAAGTGTTTATGAATTCCGATAATGATGAAAAGGAAAACCCGACACGGCTTCTACACCATGTCGGGTAATGCTTAGTCGGACGCTTTCCATTCCAGCCAGGTTTCTTCCACTGCACCCGTTGCAGCATCGATCTGCAAAGACTTGGCATCGGCCGTTGGTAAATAGGCCAGCTCCGGCAGTTTCGCTGAATGTGTACCTACATTCGGATACCAGTATGCCAAGCGTAGATTTGCTTCTTTGAGATACGCATCCTTTGCTTTCTCATCCTTGACAATACCGTCTTTACTGATGGTAGCAGGCATGGACGGCAGGTCATTTACTTGAACAAGGACTACATTACCCTTCTTTGCGTCCACTTCCATGTAAAACAGTGGTCTCTTCGTAGGGATACCATCAATCTCAGGATGAAAAGCAAAGCTACTGATCGGCCGCACCAAATTTTGATCCGCCCAACCCGGCAGATTTTCTATAAGACTCGTCTCCTTTACGGAGAAAGCTTGTTCTTTGGACAATAAGTATTTCTCCACAAATTGTACTGCGATGTCTTTTGCCTCATCATGCGTGAGCGGCTTCTCAAGCTCCTTTTCTACGGAACCGTCCAGCTTGAATTCAATGGGTGATTTTGTTTTACGGTCGAGAGTAATCCACGCACTTTGATACGAGCTCGCATTCCATTCATGGCGATCGATGTCACTGTTTTTATACTTTTTGTCTTCTTTTACATTTTTGTACGTGCGCTGATTCAGCTTCAGTCCAAAATCCTTCTCGAGCATCTGCTCCATTTTTTTCGTATCTCGCCAGATGCCCATGTCTGCTGTTCCTTTGATTTTCATCGTCTCATTCGTTGTTTTATACACAGACGGAACTTCTTCACCAGACAGAGCATCTATCGTTGGCAATTGGTCGGGCACGTAAACAAGCTTGCCCGCTGACTCATCGTAGACCAGTTCCATGGATACCTTGTCTTGCCACTCCTTCGTTGCCTTTTCGAGTGGTACAGCTTTGCTTGGGTCCGCTACTTCTGCTGGGGTAGGAAGCTTTACCTTATCTTGCTGAAAATCGACAACCTGGCCCTTTGCATCAACCATGACCCGCGCTGTCTCTTTGTCCACCCACGTATTGTTCAACTGTGGGTAGACACTGACGACTGCCAGATGATCCAGCTCTGACGCACGATCGAAAGAGAGCGTCGCTTGCGGGGAAATAACATGGTTAACCGCTATGTAATTTCGAATAAAATTGACAGCCTTTTGATAGGCTTCCTTTTTATTGATTTTGGTTGTTTTGTCCCGATTCACATCATGCAGGACAAATCTGGTCATATCTCCCTCTGCATTCGTGGAGATATTGAGCGTCGTATTCGAAGTAATAATACTCTTTCGATCCGAGAGATTAATGACATACCCCGAGTTGCTTGTCCCTCCGTATGAGTCCACATGAAGGTCTTTCATGAGAGGCACATAGTCCTCTTTCAATTCTGTTAACAAGTGGACGATGTCTTCTGGCAACTGAATGGGTTCCAGACTTGATTTGCCATCATACGCATAGGAAGACAACGGATGCAGAAGTGCCACTGGTGTCGTGACCATGCTGACTGCCAACACAAACATGGCAGCTCTGTTTCGCTTTTTCACGAGAATACCTCCTATTTACAAGCCATTACTGTTAAGACGAGCTTCCTTCAAAAACGTTTCTGATTTATCTAAAAAAAGCCAACTGCTTTGTTTTGCTTAGCAGTTGGCTTTTTGTTCCATGAATTAATACCCGCGCCAGACTTTTCGTCTAAGCACGCCTGCGTACGCCCATTCCTCTTCTTCCGTCATGTCCGCTAGTGTTTGGCTCAAAGCGTTCATTTTGCTGTCGATCTGGTCCAGGTAATGGAACATAACAGCTGTTGGCGTTTTTCCAGATACAGCACTGCCCCAGCCGTTCTCTACCTCTCCATGATGACTCAAAATGCAATGCTTCAAGTGCAGAACCTCCGCGTCCCCTAAAGCAATATCTAGCTTGCGGCAAATGCCACTCACCATCTCGACTCCCATGACCAGGTGACCAATTAACTGACCTGGCGTGGTGTAATCCGGTGCGATGGGATCAGATAGCTCGTACAGTTTTCCAATATCGTGCAAAATACAAGTCGCAATCAGTACATCCCTGTCTACTTGTGGATAAAGTGGTAAGAGGCTCTGTGCCGCCGTCAACAGAGAGACAATATGCTCGAGCAAACCATGATAATAGTTGTGGTGCATACGAACGCCAGCCGGATAATGGCGAAGGCGGTCCTGAATCTCCTCTGTTGCCAGCGCTTCTTGAATAATGGCCTTGAGCGTGGCACTCTGCAGGCTGTCGACTGCATGGGTAAGCTTTGTCCACAGTTCATCTACTGGAAATGGAGAGATCGGAATGAGCGACTCCATCTGAACTTCGTCTGATGCGGCAGCCGGTCTGATCCGTTGAATCACCAGTTGCTTTTTCCCACGATACACTTGGACGGCAGCGTCGATCTTCACGACAGCCTTGACGTTGATCCATTCCTTCATTTCTGCATTGACATCCCATAGCTTTGCCGTGATCGTTCCGGAGCGATCTCCCAGCTCCAAATTCAAGTATTCACTCTGGTTACTCGCTACGCCAGCTTCCTTGCTTTTAATCAGGCAAAAAGCGACAACACGCTCTCCCTCTTGATAATCCAATAAATATTTCATCTATTTGTCCCATCCTAGCTTATTTTTTTCGGAACAGGGTTTCTTCCAGCTTTTTCACTATTTTCTTGCCAACCAGATCATCCGCAGATCGAACTACCTTCGTAATGACAGCCAAGAGGTCTTCTTCGCCATTCCAATGCTCACGTACAATCGATTCATCGATGTCCACCAAAATCTTGCGCAAAGCATAAACGGCCAAAATGACGTCGTCCACAAGCCCGAATCCGCCCACTAATACCTCCGGAATAAAATCAACCGGGGTAATGAAGTAGGCAACCGCTACACCTGCTAACGCTTTTGATTGAACACCTACGCGCTTGTCCAGCATAAGGCGAGCCAAGAGAACAAACAAATCGGGTGCAAGCAATATAAAGTTGGCTACTGAATCATTGACTCCCTTGTCTCTAATGAACGCTTCGATTTTGTCACGCAATTTATCATAAAATCGCTGATGTTTTTCCGGTAATACTACAGGAACCAGTTCGGTTGGCTTTTGAACCACAGGCAGTAGATTTTCGTTGCGGTTTTCTTCACTCATTCTGATCCCTCCGTAATTGCTTTTTTACATTCTTCTTGTGTCTGAAATACGACCAGGTTGCGATCAATGCGAGCAAAGCGATAAAGAAAATCGCGAGGTTACGAGCAATCAAATCAAACAGCTCATCCCAGCGTTCTCCTAATTGCCAGCCAAGCGTCACAAAAAGCAAGCTCCAAAACAGCCCACCCAAATAGGTATAAAGCATGAAAGTCGGAAATGGCAATCGCGTGATCCCCGCAAAATAGGCCGTAAACTGACGAACACCAGGGATGAAATAGCCTAGCGGAAGCGCCCATTTGCCGATGCGATTAAACCACTCTTCCGTTTTTTTGTAAACGGTATAGCCCATCCCTAGTCGTTTCCCATATCGTTCGAGAAAAGGGTAACCTAGCGTTCTGCCGATCCAATATGCCACCGTCATCGCTGTAACGGAACCGAGAAAGCAGACGAAAAAAGTAGGCCAAAATTGCAATTTTCCCGTTGAGACAAGAAATCCAGAAAAAACGAGCAGCGTTTCTTCAGGTAAGGGCATCCCCAAAATTCCTAGAAAGAACAATCCAAACAAGGCGCCATACCCATATTGCGTAATATAGTCACTAAAGGTTCCCATTACATCAGCCACGAATGTCACCACTTTTCCAGCAAGCTACCCTCTTCCATTATGCCAAAAGAAAGGCGCATTCACAAATCAGAGCTCGTATGGCAACTATTAATTTTTGCCAACTTGGAGATACTCTACAGCATCAAACAAAAAACAAATCCAGCTTCACCATTCGCCTTACCCTTAGGGGATATGACAGACAAATGACTTGGGACAAACGAGGGATAGCACGGATGTGGAAAAAGACATATCGAAAGCTAAAATTCGAATATTACAAGGTGCTGAGAATGAAAGGGGCTCCAGCTTTTGTCGCCCGCGGATTTTCGCTCGGAATCTTCATCGAGTTCATTACCCTACCTACTTTTGGCCTTGCGTTTTTGTTGCTTTTCCCACTTTGCAAGCTGTTTCGCGCCAGCTTGCCCGCTGCTTTGGTTGCGTTTGTCATCGGAAAGCTCATCTTACCGCTTTTCATTCTTTTCAATTACAATATTGGATACGTGTTGATCGGCAAACCGTTACAAGGGCAATTGATCCATCACGAGCCTGGGATGCAATGGCTTGTCTGGGTGAAAGAAAAAGGACTTGTCTATTTTACCGGGAGTGCCATCATGGGGCTGATTGTCGCTTTTGCGAGCTACATTCTCGTTTTAACTGGCCTTCAATTGTATCGTCGTAAGAAATTGCGGCGCTCATTTCCTGAGGAAAGCCCTACCCCTTAATCGCTCGAACGAAAAAGACCGGTCTGACAATCGAATGTCAGTCCGGTCTTTTTTGCTCGCAATGTTATGCAAAGTAGCCTTTATCGTGCAGGTGCTCCATGATTTCGGCAACAGTTTTGTCTTCGTTCAAGAGCTCCACGGTTACTTCCACTTGCTCTGGGGACAAACCGTTCGCTCCGAGGCTTTCCTTGATCAACACGTCGTTAGGGCGACGGAAGTACGTTTGCAACGTACGCTTCACACGTCCTTCCAGACTTGTTCTCAGCATCAATTCAGTTGTAGACATCTGTTCCACCTCTTTCCTAGAAAGATTTGCGTAACCCCTATTATCTTATAAAACCGTGGAATAATCAACCTTTCTGCGAAATAGCTTCCTTGTATAGTTGATCCCGGTTTTGGTCATGGGAAGAACAGAGATGTTCATCGATCGATACACCATCATACGTCAGTTGGGAAAACTGCTCTCTGAGTACGTCTTCCTCTACGTTATTGGCGATAGCCTCGAACACAACTGCACGTGCATCCAACAAATATTGGCGATCCCGTTCAATCCGATGCAGGATTTCCTCGCGTCCTTTTGCAGGTACTCCGTGGCCAGGAATAACTTCTTCCACTTCTCCTTGTAAGACCAACTGCTCGATTTTTTCCAGACTCTCCAAATAGGCACTACTATCATCGATAAACGGGAACTCCAAATTGGATAGCATGTCACCGACAACCAGCAGCTTCTGCTCCCGGAACAAGGTCGCCATCTGATCGGATGTATGTCCTGGTACAGGCAAGAAAAAGACTTCCTGCCAATCCTGTGCATCCTCTACTAATTTCGCGAATGTCGGCATTCCTACTTCATACGATCTGACCACGTAATACGACCCGTCAAACCGTTTCGCCTTGTTCAGCTTCTTCTCGATCCGTCCAGCGGTGAGGATTTCCTTTTGTGCAATGACTGTGGCATCCGGAAATTTGCCAACTCCGACTACATGATCCCAATCTCCGTGAGTCAGGACGAGAATAAGCTCCCTTCCATTCCTCTCACTCTGCACATAATCAGCAATCGCCTCTATCTCATGGGGAAAATAGGCCGGATCAAACAAGTAGAGACGTTGTTCGGTTGATACAACTGCACTGGTCGTTTGCCACAGACAACTTGTAAACAGCTTGTAGGATTGTGCCATATCTATATGCCTGGCATGATGTTGCGCTTATGCTCAGAGATTCGATGCAGGTAATCAATACGTTCTTTGGCTTCTGGTCGAGTTTCCCCTGTAATCAGCAAACGATCCAGATCCTCATAGGTGAAGCCCATCTCTTGTTCATCCGTCTGTCCTTCCCACAAATCGGCAGAAGGCGGCTTCGTAATTATCTCTCCTGGCACCCCGAGCTCAGCTGCGAGTATTCGCATCTCATGCTTCGTCAGGCTTGCTACTGGATTAAAATCGGCAAGACCGTCTCCGCCTTTTGTCATATAACCAACATGAATCTCGCTGCGGTTGCACGTATCCGCTACCAAGTATCCTTTTTGGTTAGCGATGGCGTACAACACTGTCATGCGCAAACGAGCCTTTGTATTTCCCTTTGTTTTATCATCAAGCCCAAGT
This sequence comes from Brevibacillus sp. HB1.2, assembly GCF_013332495.1. Classification (NCBI taxonomy): domain Bacteria; kingdom Bacillati; phylum Bacillota; class Bacilli; order Caryophanales; family Paenibacillaceae; genus Brevibacillus; species Brevibacillus sp. HB1.2. Next base: position 674,907 of record NZ_JABMIU010000002.1, read on the forward strand.
ACACTTTCGATAGCAGGAACCAAAGCGTCGTAGGCAGGCCCTACATCTACCTTGTGCAAGTGAAAGCCAATCGCTTCAGCAAGTCGCTTGGAATCTGTTTCATGAACGGTTTGCGAGTAAGCAGGCAACCAAACGCCAATAACACGTTCAGAGCCTAATGCACGAACACACAGCGCTGCCGTAACCGCACTGTCAATCCCACCAGAAATACCGACGACTGCACCGCCGAGGCCATTTCCGTCAATTTGCTCACGAATAAAGGCAATACGTTTTTCCACGTCTTCTTTTACATGAATCTGGTAGTTCGCCAGATGTTCTTGAAACTTGTCCATGCTACCTACCCCCAGGGTTGAGTATTTCTCCCTCATCCTACCATGCCGTTTTCGGTGTGGCAATTGGCACAGAACGGGACTACACTATATACTATAGAGAGTTCTTGACTAACGAGGAGAAGGAGAGAGTCGATGATTATCCTCAAGACACCTGAAGAAATTGAACTCATGCATGCAGCAGGCAAGACTTTGGCTGCTTGTCATCGTGAGATTGCCAAGATGATTCGTCCAGGCATTTCTACCTGGGAGATTGATCAATTCGTAGAAGAATTTTTGGCTAAAAATGGCGCAACCCCTGAGCAAAAAGGGTTTCATGGATATCCCTATGCCACATGCGGTTCAGTAAATGATGTCATCTGCCATGGCTTCCCGAAAAAAGAGCCTCTGCGTGATGGCGATATCGTAACAATCGACATGGTTGTTCGCAAAAATGGTTGGCTGGCAGACTCCGCTTGGTCTTATGAAGTGGGGACAGTGTCCCCAGAAGCGAAAAGACTGCTGGAAGTCACTGAAAAATCGCTGTATCTCGGTATTGAGCAAGCTGTTGTAGGCAATCGGATCGGCGACATTTCCCACGCCATCCAAACGTATGCGCAAGCACAAGGCTATTCCGTCGTGCGCGATTTTACCGGACATGGAATCGGTCAGGAAATGCATGAGGAGCCGTTCGTTCCTCACTTTGGCCCTCCTGGCAGAGGACAACGCCTTAAAGAAGGCATGGTCATTACCATTGAGCCTATGCTAAACATCGGGACGTACCATGCGACTGTCGATGAAGATGGTTGGACAGCACGTACACGCGATGGGAAGCTGTCCGCTCAATACGAGCACACTCTCGCTATTACCGCGGATGGACCTGTTATCTTAACAAAACAATAAGGATGTACGAAGAGCCCTTGCATTGTCAGGGCTCTTTCTTTTTCTCCCAATGTGCTCGGTCGCACATCCAAGCGTTGACATCCCTTCTGCCGCTCCGTATGATGCAAGTACGCTTTGTTACTACTCAGTAACAAACTTATCCGACCAGCAACTGCTAAGCACAAGGAGGGTTCCATCCCATGTCCGATACACTCTCATCTAAGCAACTACGAGATATCCCATTGTCCGTTCTCGATTTAGCACCCATTACAGAAGGCAGCAACGCTGCTGAATCGTACAAAAACAGTCTCAATTTGGCGCAACAGGTGGAAAAATGGGGCTTTACTCGTTATTGGCTCGCCGAACACCACGCAATGCCCAGCGTAGCCAGCTCTGCCACCTCCGTTCTCATCGGTTACATTGCCGGTGGCACCAGCAAAATCCGTGTAGGCTCAGGCGGCATTATGCTACCCAATCATGCTCCACTCGTAATCGCCGAGCAATTCGGGACACTGGAGTCCCTCTATCCAGGCCGGATCGACTTAGGTCTTGGACGCGCACCCGGGGCGGACCAACGAACATCACGAGCGCTACGCCGCGATTTGCGGATTGGTGGAGAGGATTTCCCGGAGTTACTGGAGGAGCTACGTGAATATCTTCGTCCACGAACTAGCGAGTCGGCATCAGCTATCCGCGCTATCCCTGGTGAAGGTCTGAACATCCCGATCTGGCTACTCGGATCCAGTGATTTCTCAGCGAGACTGGCGGGCATGCTCGGATTGCCGTTTGCTTTTGCTGGACATTTTTCGCCGAACTTCACCTTGCCTGCATTGCAGACGTATCGCCATTGTTTCCGTCCATCGGAAGTGCTGGATCAGCCATATGCCATGGTTGGCGTCAATGTGATGGCAGCCGATACCGATGAGCTCGCGAATCGACTGGCAACCTCCCATTACCAAGCATTCTTAAATCTCGTCCGCGGCGATCTCAAGCCTATCCAACCACCTGTGGACAATATGGATGAGCTATGGAGCGAATTCGAAAAACTGTCTGTCCAAGCACAGCTGCGTTCTTCCATCATCGGTAGCCCGGCTACCGTGAAAAGCAAACTACAAGAGCTACTCGATGCTACAGGCGCAGATGAGCTCATGATTACGACGCAAATGTACCACCATGCCGATCGCGTGCGCTCTTTTGAAATTGTCTCCGACGTCTGGAAGTCCTAAATGGGGGATAGAATATGACGGAAGCAAAACGGCCTCGCGTGCCTCGGGAAAAAGCACAAGAGATCATATTGAACGCTGCTGAAGAATTGTTTTATCAAGAAGGGATCCATGCCGTCAGTGTAGACGCCATCGTAGAGCGTGCCGGAATGAATAAAATGAGCGTCTATCGGCAGTTTTCCTCGAAAACGGACCTGATTCTCGCCTATATGACCCGAAAGCAAGACGTTTTTTGGCAAGAGTGGGAAGAGAGCATCGCCAAACATCCCAATGGGCCACGAGAGCAGCTCATTCAGTTTTTTGCTGATCTGGCTGAGCGCGCGACCAACGAGCAATTTCGCGGCTGTTGTTTTATCAATGTAGCTGTCGAGTTTCCTGATCCGGTTCATCCTGTTCGCGAGTTGGTATGCTCCCATCAGAAACGAATCCGCGACGCTTTTTTGGAGCGCACGACTGCCCTTGGCGCTGCGAATCCATGCGAGCTGGCCTATATGCTGATCTTGTTGATGGAAGGTACTTACGCGGATAGCCAGACGTACGGAACCGATAGTGCAGCGATCCGCATGGTTCCTGCCATCGTAGAAAAAGTTTTGGACCAAGCGCTTCATAATTAAAAAAGTGGCTTTCTGCCTTCATCGGGCAGTTGCCACTTCCTCTTTTTGTCGCTCATACAGCTGTTTTAGCGCCGGACACTGGTCGCATACTTTTCTTGTTTCGCCGTCATCGCTTCTAATTCTTTGACGTCTTGTTCCAAGTCACAGATGTCTTCTTCAATCAGTTTTTTCAGATGTTGCTTTTCCCGCAGGATTTTGCGGGTTTGCTCCAAACGCTCATTCAAATCGAACACGCCGAGATACACTGCTTTTCCCTCCCTATGTAGGTTTTCCACCTTACATGTTATGCAGCAATCGCCAGAAGTTGCTGACCATTTTTTGTAGGGTCAAAATAGGTAAAAAAGTGAAAAGAGACTTCCGATGAGCGTAAAGCCCTGGAAGTCTCTTTATTTGCTTTAAAGTCCTTTGTATTTGCCCAATTCTTCGCGTAGGCGATACACTTCCTGTACCAAAGCACGCTTCTCCAGACGGTCAATCTCCTGATCCAAATCGTTCATACGTGCATGTCCACTATATGGGGCATCATGCATCGGGAAACCGTCAGAAGCGTATGACCACTGCGGTTCCTTTGGCATGATCATCGCCATCAGCAAGTAAAGCAAAATCGGTACTCCTGTAAAAACAGTGAGAACGACAACTCCTACACGTACCAGCGTAGAGTCAATGCGTAAGAATTGCGCAATCCCACCACAAACTCCAAATAACCGTTTATCATGAGAACGGTATAGTCGTCTTTCCATCATTGCATTCCACCCTCTCTACAGTATCCGCTTGCCTTGTATCTACAGGATACCCGATAGGCGATTCCGGTAAAATGGTCCGTAGAGGGATTTGTCCTCCGTCGCTGGACGGAGATCAATCATTTGGCAGGAGGCTCATAAACGGGGCGGGGACGATCAAACTGTTCTCCCAGAGTCGCATACGTATGGCCCGCTAATCTGCTAACAGGAGCAAACGCTGCGGCATCAATCCGTCCTGCATGATACAGCTCATCCGCTACATGTACATGCACCACTTCCCCGATAATCAAATCCGAAGTCGTCGGACTACCTAATTCCACAATCTGATGCAGCTTGCACTCAAAATGGATGCGGGATGCACGCAGTCTCGGCACCTTGACGAGAACAGATGGGGCGACTTCCAGCCCCAATGCCTCTACTTCACTGATCTCTGGCGGATAATCAGCAGAAGTCTGATTGACTACATCCACATTGTGTACGTCCACCATATTGACCACGAATTCTCCCATTTGCATGATGTTTAGAGCCGTATCTTTTGGGACACTACCCGGCTTGCGCATGACGGCAACCGAAACCATCATCGGTTCAATACTAGCGACATTAAAATAACTGAAAGGAGCAGCATTGACGATGCCTCCCTCCCCTAACGAAGTGACCCAAGCGATCGGCCTCGGGACGATACATCCGATCAAGAGCTTGTATTTTTCCTGCCGTTCAATCTCGTGAATGGCGATTTCCATTGCGTTTTTACACCTCTTCCTATTCCTGCGGTGGCAACCAGCTTGACATGTATGCCTCATCCTCAATTTGCAACGCTTGCTTTGTAACGTGAAGCGGGTGGAATGTGTCCAGCATGACAGCCAGCTCTTGCGTTTCTTTTTTCCCAATGCTCGCCTCTACCTTGCCTGGATGCGGCCCGTGAGGAATCCCCATTGGATGCAGAGTGATCGAACCCTCGTAAATACCTTTTCTACTCATAAAATTGCCATCTACGTAGTATAACACCTCATCACTTTCTACATTACTGTGGTAGTAAGGCGCAGGGATCGCTTGCGGATGATAATCGTACATCCGCGGAACGAACGAGCAGATGACAAAGTTTTGACCGGCAAAGGTTTGATGTACAGGTGGCGGTTGATGTATGCGCCCAGTAATCGGTTCAAAATCATGAACACTCAATGCATACGGGTACAAATAACCGTCCCAGCCAACGACATCAAACGGATGGAAGTCAAAGAAGTAGCTGTAGACCACCGATTGGCGTTTGACGCGCACCTCGAAGTCTCCACTTTCCACATGCGTCACCAATTTTTCCGGCAAACGAATATCACGTTCACAAAACGGCGAATGTTCCAACAATTGACCATATTCGTTGCGATATCGCTTTGGTGGTACGATCTCATTTTGGGACTCAATGACGAGGAAACGACTCTGCACAGAAGGTACAATCCGGTAGGTCGTGCCGATCGGAATAATGAGGTAGTCACCCGGCTTGTAAGTGAGTGTACCGAAAATCGTTTGCAGCTCTCCCTCTCCTTGATGGACAAAGACGACTTCATCCCCATCCGCATTGCGATAAAAGTAATCCATCGGCTCTGTTGGTGCGCATACTGCCATGACGACGTCGTTATTTCCTAGCATGTATCGACGTCCGAAAATCGGGTCCCCTCCCGGCTGAACATCAAACGTTTTAAAATGCTGATGCTTTAAATCAACCTGCTCCACATATTCCAAGCGGACGTCTGCGTATTTGCGCGTCTCCCTCACTTGAGTAGGCGGATTGTGGTGATACAGAATGGATTGAATTCCGGAAAACCCTTTGGTTCCCATCACTTGCTCGCGGTACAGTCCCCCATCCGGCTTGTAAAACGTCGTATGCCGCTTTTGTGGAACTTCCCCCATTCGTTGATAAAAAGCCATACGTTCCTTCCTCCTTTTTTCATCCTTATTCACAAATCGTATTGCGAAGCACACCGAGGCGTTCCACCTCTAGCTCCACTACATCACCTGGCGCAAGCCAAGCATACTGCTCTGTCCCCAGCTCCAAAATGCAACCAGTCCCTACTGTTCCCGATCCGATAACATCTCCGGGATACAAGGAGCAATCCTCTGAGGCGCGGGCAATCATTTCAGCAAATGTATAATGAATGTCTTTGAAGTTTCCTTTTGAATACTCCTTACCATTGATGCGTGCCACCATCCCCAGATCATAGCGGCTCCCCTTTTCGCCTGCGATACGAACATCTGCCAGCTCCTCCGGTGTAACCAGCCACGGTCCCATGGACGTTGCGAAGTCTTTGCCTTTGGCTGGCCCTAAGCCGACCTTGACCTCCTCCCGTTGTATATCGCGGGCGCTCCAGTCGTTTAAGATACAATATCCTGCGATGTGCTCTTCCGCTCGTTCAACTGGGATGTTTACGCCTGCTTTTCCAATCACGCAGGCAATTTCCAGCTCATAGTCCAGCCACTTGGTTGCTTTTGGTCTGCGAATATTCGCTTGCGTCCCTGTAAAAGCTGCTGCATTCGAAAAATAAAAGACGGGGAAGTGATACCATTCGGGCACCATCGGAAGTCCTCGTTTGGCTCTCGCTGTCATCACATGGGCCTCGAAGGCGTAAAAGTCTCGAAAGCTGGCAGGACGTGGAAGTGGCGAACCTAGCTCGACCTGCTCCAAATCCCAGTCATCCTGTGCTTCGTATGCTGCTTTGAGAACGGGTAACCAGTTCGCCCACTCTTCGAGCAATCCCAGCACTGTACTCGGCGCCCCTGGGCAAGCATGTGCAATATCTTTGACTTTTCCTTCGTGCAGAAGCCCTGCTCGCCAAGCATCCCTTTCCCTTTCTCGATAGGAAACCAGCTTCATGAAACCCTCTCCTTCTCTTGGGCAAATAAGAAAACCCAGCTCACCCCCAAAGCAATTCCGGTGCATGACAAATAAAAAGGGAAACCCTCTTTGTCAAAACGATCCGAAACAGGCATCAGGCGCAAGCTGGGTCTAGTCTGCTACTGAAAAAAATCTTTGCGAGATTTCCCCCCGCAGACAGCCAGCTATTCTCTGTTGTGTCTCCAATTGTTTGTAACGAATTTCTTCTATCATATCGAAAACGCTTACAGCTTTCCAGAGGGAAATGACGAAATTTTTCGCCTAGGTCATTTCCTTGCACGGATAATCAGGAAAAAATTGTTGGGCTAGCTGCTCCATATCACTTGGCAGTGGCTCCTCCCAGCTCATCGCAAGACCGCTACGCGGATGAACAAAGGATAGCCCCCATGCATGCAAAGCTTGTCGGCCGATATGCTCCCGTTCTCCCCCGTACAGATCATCTCCGGCTAGTGGGTGCCCTTCACTGCTCATATGTACGCGAATCTGATGCGTTCGCCCCGTCTCCAGCTTTACCTCGACAAAACTCATTCCTTCCCCTCGGGCAAGCACACGATAATGGGTAACAGCTGTCTGCCCATCCAGTCTTACCTGTCTGGTGATAAACGAATTTTCCGCAAGACCAATCGGCGCATCAATCGTACCTTCGTCAGACTCCACGATCCCTTGAACGATAGCTCGATAGGTCCGCTGCAACGTCCTGATCTGCTGCATACGACTAAATTGTTCATGTGCCCATTGATTTTTCGCCACGATCATCAAACCTGATGTATCTTTATCCAAACGGTTCACCGCCCGGAACTTTCTGTGCTCGCCACGTTTTTTCCAATACGCGATCATCCCATTTGCCAAGGTTCCACTGGGATGATTTCCTGTCGGATGAACGACCAATCCCGCTGGCTTTGCAATGACCATCAAATCCTCGTCCTCGTAACGGATGGAGAGCGGCATGTCCTCTGGGGCAACGGTCTCTTCCACCTCTTCTTCAACCATGACTGCTATTTTGTCGCCGGCTTGCAATTTTTCGTTCACAAAAACGAGGACGCCATTCCGAGTAATGGAGCCTTTAAACTTGGCACGTATGAGCAAGCGGCGTGATACACCATAACGCTTTTGCAGTACTTCTCGCACAGTTTGCCCTGCATCTGCCTCATCAACCGTGAAGCTTATTAATTCTTCTAGCATGTTGTCTCTCCTTTAAGTCTTCCCTCCCCCTCAGTATAGCAAAAAACGATCATGGCTGTTTGGCCATAACCGTCTGATATGCTGATCCGATGCTGTCCTTTACTTCGATGACAAATGCATGCCCTGCATCACCTTGCGCCCACTGACCGCGAACGTCAAACAAATACCAACCTGGCTGTTCGGGCGCCTTCCACTGATTGCCGTTCTCTATTACTTGCTCCACTTCTTTCATGCCGTTCCATTGGGTGACCTTGAGCGTATTTGTAGTTGGCTGCTGGGCAAAAGTGATGGTCATCGTGGCCCCTGGCCTTACTTGCAGTGGGGCAGGCTTATGCTCTGCGACAAGTTCCGGTGGTGCCGCCATATCTTTGCAGATCGACTCGTTATTATAGCTCCAGCAGGAAGATGCAGGAACCGTCACAGCTGTTTTTCCGCTCCATTCAATGACTGGCTGTGGTGGTTCTGCAAGCTGCGAAGTCCCTTGCGCGGACGATCCGTTCCCACACCCTGTCAGTAACAGTGTCGCTATCAGAAATAGTTGGCCAATCCATCCTACCTTTTTCATCCAATCACCTCAAACCTATGACGCGAGAAAAAGGGGATTCGTTTCATACGATTCAGCTCAGACGAAAAGTGCCCTATGATTGCCAAACACTAGTTGGGATCGAAAAAGAAGTAGAGACCTCTTTCAGATAGTCATCGAGCTGTTCTGCCGGATGATAGATCGGTTTGCCATGGCACACTTCCAAATGGCGTGGTTGCAATTGGCGGACGATCAAACTGCTTTTGAGTGCTTGCGCCATATCCGCCGTAAACATCGGCATGGGACGATGCAATCTGCCGCGTTTGGAAGTAAACAAGTCTCCCGCCAAAAGCACTCCGTCCTTTTCGTGATAATACACCACATGCCCTGGAGAATGACCAGGTGTCAGATAAGGTTGCAGTCCGCCAATTGGAGCTACATTCCCTTCGGCATCCTCTGGCAAAGACTGAGCTAGGCCAGGCTGGACGTTTACTTCCAGCTTTTTACGACGAGGATACAGCTCTTTCCCTTCCATATACGGAATCTCGATTCGATGGGCAAAGACTGGTACGAATTCTGCCGCCGCTATTTTTTTAACGGCCCCCACATGATCCGAATGACCATGCGTCAGCAAAATTCGTTTGAGTGGTCCTGCATTCAGCTGCTTGATAAAAGCCATAATCCGTTTCGTCATAAATGGCATCCCCGCATCGACAAGCGTAACGCCATCCTCCTCCCTGACAATCCAAACCCGCAAAGGAATCAACAACCACGCTTTGATACACCAAATGTTCGCCGAGATTTGCTCCACTCTGATCATTCTCTGGTCACTCCCTGTTCATTATTTTTTGACTTCCTGCTAGAAAAACATCCACGGATAGAGCAAATGTAGGGGCTAGCCTTTCCATCAAGCTGTCCAATGGTTCTTCGGAATGTGTATACGTACCGACGATGCCATGCAGCGTGTAGAAATAAACTCGTGCATAGGCAAGCGCTTTTTCTTCCTCTATCTCAGTTGGCAAGCAACGTCTCACAGCCTGCCTCAACAAACCAAACAATTGATTGCGCAGCGATTGCAATTCTTTTTCCGGTTCCTCTACATCGATCCGAGAGGCATTGATCATGAAGAATAACGTATACATCGTTCGATTGCGCAAGCAAAAGTGGATAAACTGACTGCTGATTTCACGCAGGATCTCTTCTGGTGTTCGTCCTTGTTTGGACAGTGTTTCTTCCATTTGTAGCGCCAAGCTTTGCAACGGTTCCTTGGACAGATGATGAAGCAGTGCTTCTTTGTCCTTGAAATAAATGTAGAGGGTTGTATGGGAACAGCCGGCTGCTTTGGCGATTTCCCTGATGGATACTGTATCAAAGCCTCGGGTAGCGAAAAGGTCTGCTGCCGCCGTCAAAATCGCCCGTTTCGTTTCTTCTGAGCGTATTTCTTGTTTGCTTGCCATGCTTGATAGTCAACTCCTTACTTCTCGAAAAAAATTAGTAACCGGCGGTTAGTAACCGTTGGTTATAATATAACCACTGGTTACTAAATCCGTCAAGACGATTTTTTCCACTTGCTGCAAATAAAAAAACTCCCTTTCCGTCACATGGACAAAAAGGGAGCTTACTTATGAAAATTGCTTACTTCGCAGCTTGTGCAGCAGCAATCGCAGCTTCGTAGTTTGGATGCTCACCAGCAGCAGCCACATACTCAGCGTGTACAACCTTGTCGTTTGCATCGATTACGAATACAGCACGAGCCAAGAGACGGAACTCTTTGATCGCTACGCCATAAGCTGTACCGAAGGACAGGTCTTTGTGGTCAGATACTGTTTTCACTTTGTCGATGCCAGCAGCACCGCACCAGCGGTTTTGCGCGAATGGCAGGTCAACGGAAACAGTCAGCACAGTTACGCCTTCCAATTTCGCAGCCTCTTCGTTGAAACGGCGAGTTTGTGCATCGCACACGCCAGTGTCAATAGAAGGGATTACGGAGATGATGCGAACAGTGCCTTTGGAATCTTCCAAAGTTACAGGGGACAGATCGCCACCTACTACAGTAAAGTTAGGAGCAGTATCTCCTACTTTGATTTCAGGACCGAGCAGTGTTACAGGACCACCTTTGAATACAAATGCGCCTTGACGCTCAACAGCAGTTGTCATGATTTCTTCCTCCTCACCAAATCTTTCATATGTACCTCAATATCATACCCTATCATTCACTTTTTTTCACTATGCCAATAGTAGAAATTACAGATTCACTTGCACTTTTCCGCTTCGCTTGGCTTGTACCTCGGCGATTCGCTTCACTTCATGCTCATACTCCCAATCCGTTTTCGCATTCAGCTCATGACAGCGCATCAGCGCGTGATAGAGGGCAAAAGCGAAGGTAACCTGCTTCATTTCGTACCGCGTTCCATGTGCTTTCGGCAATGCTGTGTTGATAATTTCAATTTGATACGTGGCTTTTCCCCGCTTGTCCCTGACTGGCACGATATACCCCATACGCTTTAAGACATGGCCGTAATCGAATTCTCCCTCATCGTCAAAATCAATGGTGTCGTCCGATGTTGCCAAATACTCCAGCAAGGTCCCCATATCCAGCGTTTCGAAGCAAGCAGGCTGTGGCATGGACAAAACTGAGCCGTCATTGTTTACAAAATAAATGTGGTCGCGATAATGAAAGATCAGTTCATCTTCTGGAACTTCGTCGGGAAACATCCAGTGATTTTGCGGAATCAGGTAACGCCAGATTTGTGCAGGTTCACTATGGAGTAATTCCATGGCAGGGCTCCCTCCTTTTCCCTACCAGTTTTGGCAAAACTAGCACTGGCTATTCAGACTGCTCTTGCATGTAGCGTCGCCAATTCCCATGCAAAATGTGCACTCCTGTTTGCTTGACCAGGTCTTGATCCAAATAACGATATACGTAGACGTTCACGACCTGACCTGTTCCTTCCACGGTCGCTGGCACGATGATCCGTTCATATTCATTGCACGGATCACCCTCGCCATAGTACGTCTCCAGCTCGTCCAGTCCAGCTAGTGCTTGCTCGTACACGTCAGGGGCAAACGTGACGATCTCCCCCACGATCCCCTGCTCTCCTTTCAGCAATCCCGGATAGCCTGCTGGCAAATGATAGATGTCACCTTGAATCATCGCAGGTGTTGCCTCATGCTGATACGGTTTTACATAATTCCTATAATTACCAAAGCCCGTCAAAAGTGTGCCGTACACAAATACAGGCAGCTTGTCGTACTGATTGCTCATGTTCATCCATCCTCCTGTGATCGAAAAAAGGGTGTCTTGTGTCGAGAAAATTTTGTATATTTGTTCTATATATAATTTTAATACGTCTTTTTTTCCGAGACGTAAGGGGGAGAGAATAATGAAAAAGAGAAAAATCAATCGCCTACTGGTAGCAAACCGCGGTGAGATCGCCATTCGGATCTTTCGTGCAGCAACGGAACTCGGCATACGTACGGTAGCCGTGTACTCCGAGCAAGACAACGTTTCTATCCATCGCTTCAAGGCTGACGAGTCTTACTTGGTCGGAGCGGGTAAAGGGCCTATTGAGGCTTACCTCGATATCGAAAGTATCATCGAAATAGCCAAGCGCAACGATATCGATGCCATTCACCCAGGCTATGGATTTCTTGCTGAAAACGCTGATTTTGCAAAGCGTTGCCAAGAGGAAGGCATCATTTTCATTGGACCATCCCCTGAGCTGATCGACAAATTCGGGGACAAGGTAGAAGCACGTCGTCTTGCGATTGAAGCGGAAATCCCAGTGATTCCTGGCACTCCGGAGCCCATCGAAACACTTCAAGAGGCACTTCTCTTTGCCAAAGAATACGGCTACCCCATCATTATTAAAGGTGTATCTGGCGGCGGAGGCCGTGGCATGCGTATCGTCCGCAGTCAGGAGGAATTGCAAGATTCGTTAGATCGCGCACGTTCCGAGGCCCGCTCTTCCTTTGGCAATGCTAAGGTGTATCTGGAGCGATACTTAGAACAGCCCAAACACATCGAGGTCCAAATTCTCGGAGACAACTACGGAAACATCGTCCATCTGTATGAGCGCGATTGCTCTGTTCAACGGCGCCATCAAAAAGTGGTCGAAGTGGCACCGAGCCTATCGTTGAATGACAAACTGCGTGAAGAAATTTGCCAGGCTGCTCTCACTCTTATGCAAAAAGCCGGTTATTCGAACGCTGGTACTGTCGAGTTTTTGTTAACGCCGGACAAGCGTTTTTATTTTATAGAAGTCAATCCTCGCATTCAAGTAGAGCATACCATCACAGAGCTCATCACTGGAATCGACATTGTTCAGTCACAGATTCGCGTAGCTGAGGGTCATGCGCTCTCCGGTGAGGAGATTGGCATCAGTGCGCAAAGTGATATCCAGATGAGTGGTTTTGCCATCCAGTGCCGTGTCACAACAGAAGACGCTGAAAACAACTTCCTGCCAGATGCCGGCCGCTTGTCCGCCTGGCGTTCTGGTGGCGGCTTCGGCGTAAGGCTGGACGGCGGCAATGGTTATCCAGGCGCGATCATTACACCGTTTTATGACTCGCTTCTGGTCAAAATCTCCACGTATGGCGCGAGCTTTGACCAAGCCGCTCGCAAAATGCTCCGCACATTGCGTGAGTTCCGTATTCGTGGCGTGAAAACGAACCTGCCGTTTTTGGAAAATGTCGTGACACATCCTGATTTTTTGAGTGGCAACTACGATACGTCGTTTATTGATACCAAACCAGAGCTGTTCATCTTCCCTGGCCGTCAGGACCGGGGTACCAAATTACTATCTTATATCGGAGACACGATTGTCAACGGATATCCTGGTCTCCAGAAATCGGAGAAAAAGCCGCACTTCGACTCACCTCGCATCCCGCGGACACCATTTGCTCAGCCATATCCGGACGGGACGAAGCAAATTCTGGATAAGGAAGGTGCCGACGGTCTGGTACGCTGGATTCAGGCACAGAAGCATGTGCTTGTTACAGACACGACATTCCGCGATGCCCACCAGTCTTTGTTTGCTACGCGTGTGCGCACCTACGATCTCGCCTCCATTGCAGAAGCGACAGGCAAGCTCGGTTCTGGGCTCTTCTCGCTGGAGATGTGGGGCGGTGCCACTTTTGACACGACGATGCGCTTTTTGCAGGAATCTCCCTGGGAACGACTGCAAATTCTCCGCCAACGCATACCGAATGTCCTGTTCCAAATGCTTTTGCGCGGAGCAAATGGCGTAGGCTACACCAATTACCCGGATAATGTGATCCACGCCTTCGTTAAAGCCTCTGCGGAAAATGGCGTTGATGTCTTTCGGATCTTTGACAGCCTGAACTGGCTTCCCGGAATGCAAACAGCCATTGAAGCCGTACGTGAATCTGGCAAGGTAGCCGAAGCAGCGATTTGCTACACCGGAGATATTCTGGACCCGACCAAGACCAAATACAGCTTGGCCTACTACGTCAATCTGGCTAAAGAATTGGAAAAAGCAGGTGCCCACATTCTCGCGATCAAGGATATGGCAGGTCTTTTGAAGCCGTATGCTGCTTATTCGCTCGTCTCTGCTTTAAAACAAGAAATCAGCATTCCGATCCATTTGCATACTCACGATACGTCAGGAAACGCTGGTGCTATGCTTCTGAAAGCAATCGAAGCAGGCGTGGATATCGTCGATGCTTGCGTCAGCTCCATGTCTGGACTCACTTCCCAGCCAAGCTTGAACGGGTTGATCGCGAGCCTAGCCCATACGGAGCGTGAGACTGGCTTGTCTCTTGAATCGTTCAACAAGCTGTCGGATTACTGGGAGGATGTACGTCCGTACTACCAAGGCTTTGAAAGTGGCATGAAGGCGAGCAACACTGAGGTGTACGTTCACGAAATGCCTGGCGGACAATACACCAATCTGGAGCAACAAGCCAAAGCGGTTGGTCTGGAAGGTCGTTGGGACGAAGTGAAACACATGTATGCTGTCGTCAATCAAATGTGTGGTGACATTGTAAAAGTGACCCCGTCATCCAAGGTAGTCGGTGATATGGCATTGTTCATGGTCCAAAACAACTTGAATGAGGAAAACATTTGGGAGAAAGGCACACGCCTCGACTTTCCGGATTCGGTCATTCAATTTTTCCAAGGGTATCTTGGCCAACCGCCGGGAGGGTTCCCGAAGGAGTTGCAAGAGCTCGTGCTAAAAGGTCGCGATGCCTTTACTGCACGTCCTGGCGAATTGCTCGCGCCTATTGACTTTACGCAAGTTACGGCTGAGTTGGAAGCCAAAATCGGACGTGAGCTCAGTCAGCTAGACGTCCTGTCCTATATCATGTATCCGCAAGTCTATTTGCAATTTGAACAACGCCTGAAGGAATACGGAGACCTGTCGGTATTGAATACCGGAACGTTTTTCTACGGATTGCGTCCGGGTGAGGAAACCGCCATTACGATCGAGCGCGGTAAAACGCTGATTATCAAGCTGGTCGCAGTTGGCGAGCTTCATCCAGATGGCAGACGCATCATCTATTTTGAACTGAACGGACAGCCACGTGAAATCTTCATCCGTGACCAATCCGCAAAAGTCTCTGAACTGATCCGCCGAAAAGCAGAAGCCCAAAACCCTGGCCACCTCGGTGCCTCTATGCCTGGAAAAGTGCTCAAGGTGCTTGTAGCAGAAGGTGACAAGGTGCGTAAAGGCGAGCATCTTTTGGTGAGTGAAGCGATGAAAATGGAGACGACGATTCAAGCCCCACTCGACGGAAAAATTAAAGCCGTCTACGTGAAAGCAGGCGAAGCCATTCAAACTGGCGATCTGCTCATTGAAATGGAGTAGGCATCGTCTATAATAGGAGATAGTAAATTGTTCCTGGGGATTCATTCCATTTGCTTTTAAGGAGGTGACCGACATGAAAACGAATCGAGTCAGCCATGTTCCATTTACGCAGCGGGTAGGCCGCTATCGTACCCATATGCTTCAGGCAAAATTAAGCACGCCGGTCAATCCAATCTTCCGTTATAATTTGCAGCCGTTCTACACTCGTCAGCAGCAATGGACAACAGAGCTTTCCGATTCCTTATCGCGTCTCTACCGGTTTTCCTCCGATTTGGAGAAGAGTGCTCGGGAATTTATAGCCGCGGGTAAAGATAGCGAAGCTGGACCTGACATGGAGCTATTCCATGAGCGAACACACTCGTTAGTAAGTAAATACAATCACCTGCAGCTATTTCTTACGGAAAAGGCAGATACCTTGACGGCGCAAAAGCTGGATGCATTCGCTCAAGTGGCAAAAGACGCAGAGGAAAAACTCCAAATGTTTGGAATCAAGCTGTTACCAGATGGACAACTGGAAATGGACGATGAGAAATGGCTGGAGGCCGTACAGACCCACTATGTGGACTATACAAATACAATGGAGCGAGTAGCCCAAGCATTCAGAGCAGGTACATTGGGATTGCAAAGCAAGCCCCTCGGCTCCTTTTCACGGTACTACGAGGAAGCGATGGCTCTCCATCCTTATATCGCCTCCTCCAGCTCGAGCCTTCATTATCAGCATGTTGCGAAAACAGGCTTGTATGTAAACGAACGCTGGTAATGTCATACGCTTACTACTGAAAAAACAGGTATGCCCCTTTTGTGGAGCATACCTGTTTTGTGCTTGCCTTACTTTCGATCCATCAGGTCTTCCAAATCTTGTTCTTCTGCTCTGGCAATTATCGTATTGGAATAAACAGTGGGTTCATCCGATTTGGTAAACATCCCCTGAACTTTATCCACGATTTGCGGAACAGAATCCAAAATCCGGTCATAGAGATGGGTCGTATTTTCAAGCGGAATCGAGCGAATTCCTTGTTTGCCAACGACCAAAAAAGCTACAGGTGTGATGGAGACACCGCCCCCACTACCCCCGCCAAACGGGTGACCAGCATGCTCATGCTGTTGATTGTGTTGGTGCCCATTATGCTGGTGATCGTATTGGAACTCACTACCCCCTGCTGCGAAACCAAATCCTACCTTGGAGATCGGAAGAATGACACTACCGTCAGGTGTCTCAACCGGATCACCTATAATTGTATTCACGTCCACCATTTGCTTGAGATTTTCCATCGCTGTTCTCATCAGGCCTTGAATCGGGTGGTCTGCCATATTTGTCGCTCCTCCTTCCTGTCTGTGTCATGTTTTATCATTCCCCCAACAAATCCGGAGCATGTACCCTACACAAGGGAATAAATATGCGGGCTCCCACCTTTGTGATTAGGCACGCGTAGGCGTAGCTTGCCATTTTTGTTGTTTACTTTTTCGAATCCGTAGAATTACTTTTAGCGCATAGAAAACGAAGTGACCCAAACTAAAATGTAACACCGCTTGAACTTTCGTATGTAGAAGGGCTTGGTTCCAGACAGGCTGTACACTCATGGCAGGCATCGTCTGTAAAGAGATGGAGTGAGAGAGAATCCCGACAATCAGACTTTTCACTCCCCAGATTAGTCCTGTCAGCGCCCCTGTTTCCGCTGCCTGACCTGTGCCCAACAACGTATGCCATTCTAACTTCGTACAGCGAATTTGTTTGAACAGGTCTTTTAGCAAAGGCAGCAAATCACGCACTCTTTCCAGCACGTCACGATAATTTCGATACCATACCTTCACTTGCCTCCGCGTAAAATCTTTGACCTTTTCCCGAAGCTTGCTTCCTTGCTGGATCGTTTCCACCTTTGCGACAAGCTCAGGCCCAGTTTCTGTCATTTTCAAGAGGAGAATGGGAATTTCGTATTTCCTGCGAATGATACCCCAAGCTGCAATCGTAATTTCCAATTGATCATTATCGCCCTCGCGACTGTAAAAACACGTCAATTGTATTGGCGTAATCGCTAGTAGGACAAATAAACCAAACAATGCTAGCAACACCCATACCATGAAAAAATCCCACCCCTTCCACGTTAGTATGAGTGGAAAGAGCAGGAAATATGTTCAGCATTTTTATTAATCAAGTACGTATACTTTGACGCCTTTTTGCAAGCCATGATTTTCAGCTTCGTTCAACGTCGGAAGATACAGATCCACATGGCGTTGCTTTACCGCACCACCGATATCAGCTGCCACTGCATAGCCGTAGCCATCGATGTACAAGTGCGTACCAAGCGGGATGACATTTGGATCAACCGCTACTACACCTTCGCGCAGTGGATACTCCAGATACGACAGGATTTTGTCGTTCGGGTAGCTGTAAGCAGTCGTCTGTACCGTTAATTCCTGGCGAAAAGGTGTTCCGTTTGCGAGAGCTTTTGTCGTTCTCGGCTTATCCGGAAGCAAGTGAAGGGCCGCGTATGTGGCTGCTTCGGCTCTCGTCATATACTTGTTCGGCTTTAATGTACCGTCCCCATAGGAACTCATTAACCCGTTTTGCATGGCGTAAACGAGTGGGCGTTGCTCTTTCTCTTTCACGTTGTTCCCATCCGGGTATTGGTTCAATGTCTGGATCGTCGTAGACCACTTCAGGTTATTGACTACCCCGCTGTCCCCCATTGTTCTTACCAGGATAGAGGCGAGCTCTGCTCTTTTTACTGGGGCATCCGGATGTAAAAACAGGTGATTCCCCTGCTTCTGCCCATGGACAATTCCCAGTCGATAGGCCGTCTCTGCATAAGGCGACAGCCAGCTGTTTCCCGGTACGTCCGCAAAGGATGATTGCTTGTTGCCAAGAGGTTCAATTCCTTTCGCATTCACAAACATCGTGAGCAGTTCACCCAATGTCACATTGTCATCAGGTCGAAAATATTCGTTTTGACCAATTACGTCCGCTATGTAAAGTTGATTGATTTCTTGTTCTGCCCAATGGCCGCTAATGTCTACATAAGGTGTTTCGTTCATTTTCGTTGTTTCTGCCTCGACAACTGGTGTACCTATTAGCAAAAAGGCTGCCAGCGAGGCAAGGATCATCCGTTTCTTCATCATCAACCTCCATGGGGAAATATGCGATTCCTTTCGTACCATTTTATCGAACTATTTTGTAAAAACAACGAACAATAGTTTCCAGTCAAAAGGAAAGCCCTCGAACAGCATCATGACGAATACTGTTTCGAGGGCTGCATGAGCAATGGTTAAATGGCAAAAATGTGTTTGCCGATCTTTTTCACTTGTGTACGTGACCAAATCCACTTGGAGGTCGCCGTAACAGGGTTAAAGTAGTAAATAGAATTGTTTGTCGGGTCCCATCCTCGTACGGCATCCCAAGCTGCCTGATAAGCAGTCTTGTTAGGAGTCATCCAGAATTGTCCATCATCTACAGCGGTAAACGCTAATGGCTCAAAGATGACACCGGCAAGTGTATTGGGAAAGTTTTTGGACTGGACACGGTTCAACGCGACCGCAGCCACAGCTACTTGGCCCTCATAAGGTTCTCCGCGTGCTTCGGAATAGACCAGCTGTGCCAGCATCTGCATTTCCGCTTTATTTACCGACACTTTCTTTAGAACGCGCCATGTATTTGGTCCAGTGATACCGTCAATCGATAAGCCGTATGCTTTTTGAAACTGTCTGACGGCCTTTGTTGTATTTGCACCGTAAATGCCATCCAATTTGCCGTTGTAGTAACCCAGCATCTGCAAACGATACTGCAGATCCCATACATCCCCGTTCACACTTCCGCGCTGAATCTGTGTGGCTGCCAGGGAGTCGGCCGGGAAAATAAACGCTACAGCCATAAAGGCAGCAAGCAAGGTTAATACTGCTTTCTTGCTCCACCACATAAATTGTTCCCTCCTTTACCCAACCCATTCTACAAGTTGGCGAAAGTAGGTTCAATTCAAGTATTTTGGCACAAGTGGCAATATGTACCTGCCATTATCCTTTTGGCCGGAACATGACTGCTGTGATAAATCCGAAGACGATGGCAGCCGAAATCCCCGCACTCGTCACTTCAAAAATGCCGGTAATAATGCCAATGACTCCATGCTTCTCGGCCTCCGCCATTGCACCGTGTACCAGTGCATTTCCAAAGCTCGTGATGGGTACTGTCGCTCCTGCTCCGGCAAAATGAACCAGTGGCTCGTATAGACCGAGTCCGTCTAGCACTGCTCCAGTGACAACAAGAGAGGACATCGTATGGGCAGGTGTGAGCTTGACGACATCCATGAGAAATTGACCGATTAAGCAAATCGTTCCTCCTACGAGAAACGCCCACAAAAACATCATGGTATCACTCTCCAAGTTGCTCCGACTCAATAGCCACGGCATGGGCGATGCAAGGAATGCTTTCTCCCTGCTGGAAGGTCAACGGGGATAAGAGGGCTCCTGTGGCAACCAGCAAGATTCGCTTCCATTCTCCTTGCTTCATCCGCCGAAGTAGATGCCCGTACGTCACTGTAGCGATACAGCCACATCCGCTACCACCCGACCATACATTTGGATTTTCACCATAAATGAGCTTCCCGCAATCGACATAGCGCTCTAAGGGAATGTGCATGTGATGCTTGGGCAACAGATCAGATAAAATGGCATGGCCCGTTCGTCCTAAATCGCCTGTTACAATCAAATCATAATGGTCGTGAGGGAGCTGAAAGTCACGGAAATGCGACTCAATCGTGGATAATGCGGCAGGCGCCATCGCTGCTCCCATATTGAATGGATCTGTTAATCCCATATCGACTACATGCCCGATGGTGGCTCCCGTAATCCGCAATCCCTTACCCTGACTGGCTACAACAGCAGCCCCTGCTCCCGTCACGGTCCATTGTGCCGTTGGGGGCTTTTGTGAGCCGTACTCCGTTGGATAGCGATATTGCTTTTCCGCAGCCCCATTGTGACTGGAGGTAGCAGCCAAGACGTACTCGGCAGCTTGACTATTCACCATGAGAGCAGCCAAGGCCAAGCCCTCCATCGCTGTTGAACACGCTCCGAAAATCCCCAGAAACGGAATCGAAAGCGTCCGGGCCGAAAAGCTGGCAGATATGATCTGGTTCATTAAATCCCCGGCAAGCATAAAGTTTATTTGCTCTTTCGTGAGCCCCGCTTTCTCCACCGCTTTCGAGCACGCTTCTTCCAGCAGGACTTTCTCCGCCTTTTCCCAGCTGTCTTGTCCGAGATTCAAGTCTCCGTGCAAGATATCAAAGTCTTCGGCTAACGGTCCCTTAGCTTCAAAAGGCCCACCAATCGCAGCGTGCCCGAGAATGACAGGTTTTAAAGGAAAGACCCAAGACTGATGACCTTGGCGCATCCGTCAGCCTCCCATCGTAAACAATGTTTTGATCAAGCCAACGACGAAAGCCGCCGCCACTCCAAACACAATCACTGACCCCGCGAGCTTGAACATGTTACCGCCGACCCCCAGCACAAATCCTTCGCTGCGATGCTCGATCGCCGCTGATGCAATCGAGTTGGCAAAACCCGTAACCGGCACACTCGTTCCTGCCCCAGCCCATTGGGCAATCCGGTCATATAGTCCTAGACCGGTCAAAAGAGCCGAAAGAATGATCAAGACAGCTACTGTAGGATTCCCAGCGGTTTTCTCCGTAAAATGGAAGTAGTGAATGAACATTTCTTGTATCCCTTGTCCGATCATACAAATGCCGCCACCCACTAAAAATGCCCGAGTAAAATTGCGCAAAAGCGGTCGCGGAGGCTCGTGTCCCTTTGCCAATTCCTGATATTCTTGCTGGACGGGAGTCAGCTTTTTCTTTTTTTGATCTGCCATGTTACTTACTCCTTTTTACCGTATCATGAACGGTTTTACTTGATCGATAATCTGTTGTAGCTGTTCCGAATCGGTTTGGTAGGTACGCTTCATTTGTTCATTTTTTGTATTGAGTGCAAACAGCTCCAGATCCGCCTGACATTTTTTCAATGTAGCAAAAGCCAGCTTCATCGCTTGGGCACCTGGAACCATCAATTTATCGTCATACAGGTCGAGATAGAGCTCTCCACCTTTGTCTACTTGGCCGAGGAAAACATTTTCCAAAGCCACTCCCGCTTTTTGCAGCTCCGTGCGAACCCATCTGCGATTCAGACCTGCTGTTGCCAGCGGCTCGTCCATGATCACCCCATCCATAATGACCACTTGATTCTCTTCCGCAGGAGCTACTGTCAATTCAAGGTGTTTGGGGGTTACCGGCTGACTCTCTGATTTTAATAAGACACTGACTTCCCCGCTTGTCTCCATTAACGCAAACTCTACATCAGCTACTCGGAACACGTTTTTGATTCGTAATTGTTCCATCAAGTCTTCCGCAGTCAATCGTTCCTTTTTCAGATTGTCCTCCAAAATCTTGCCTTCTTTGATGAGAACTGTTGATTTCCCTTCAAATAGGTCGCGGAGAAACTTGCTCTTGAGTGATAGCCACTCCATTAAATAAGGGAAAAGCGCAAAAATCCCCATGCCGATCAAACTATGATAGATCGGTCCATCCATTTCGGTTGCCATGAAGGCCGCAATCGAACCGATGCTGATGCCGACAATGTATTCGATGTATGTAAGTTGCTTGATTTGCCTTTTCCCAATAATCTTCGTCAATAAAAATAAGTACGCAACTGCGCCAATGGAACGCAGCGTAATATTTAACCAGTCAGGCATAAGCCACCTCCATCACCTGAGGTGATTTTTATAGGTAGTAAAACCAAGAGAGAGGAAGTCCCTCTCCCTTTCCCTACACTTCCACTAGAATCCCTTAAACTGTGGTTCTTCCTTTTCCAGCTCCGTTACACGCTGCTGGAGGTTGTCTACGATGGATTGTGTCTGCTCTGCTGCTTGCGAATACAATTGCTTCGCTTTCTTGTTTTGCGTGCTAAGAGCAAACGTTTCAAAATCTGCTTGTGCGCCTTTCAAGCTGGCAAGCGTCTGTTTTACTTGTGCTCCTACTGTCATATCCACTCACCTCCTAACACATATAGAATCCGCCTCCACCCAATATTTATGCGGTGGTCTCCCCTATTTTCATCTGTAAATAATTTCCTTTTTCTTAGAAAAATAAAAAGAGAGACACCATAGGTGCCTCCCTTCATCCAGCTTATTAGATTAGCCACGTCCAGCCAGTTGTTGCTCAGCAAAGGAGACAAGACGTTTTGTAATCTCTCCTCCAACTGAACCGTTTTGACGGGAAGTGGTGTCTGGTCCAAGCTGAACACCGAATTCGGATGCGATTTCGTATTTCAGTTGGTCCAGCGCTTGGTTTGCTTGAGGAACCACCAGATTGTTACTGGATCTGTTGTTGTTCGCCATTTGTATCACCTCCTCGTCGTTTGTAAGTTTAATATGCGTGAAGTTTTGCTTGTTCATTCGTTCTTTTTTTCTTCCAATTTTAGTCTGTTAATTGAAGCAGAGCATGGGCTATTCGATGAGCTGCTTCTGGTCGCCCCAGCTTGTCCAAACATCCTACAAAAGCATCCCTTTTTTCAGGCTGACGCCATGACCTGATGATTTCTTTGATTTCGACCGGCGTTTCAGCCAAGATCGCCACTTGTTGCTCGAGTAAAAAGGAACAGTTATGCTTTTCTTGTCCGGGCAATGGATGGAATAAAATGAGCGGTGTCTTAAGAGCAAGTGACTCCGCGCACGAAATACCACCTGGCTTCGTTATATAGGCGTCAGCTGCTCCAATCCACTGCCACATTTGCGGCTCAAACCCTTTCAATATAAAACGATGGTCAGTGCTCTTTGTACCTAATAAGCCCGCCAGTCGTCTGTACAGGCTTGTATTCTTCCCTGTCACGACTACGATCTGCAATGGTTGTTCTTCCAACAGCAACTCTCGTACGACCTGCTCCACTCCACCATAACCGCCTTCTCCCCCACCAATTAGCACAGTGAATTGATCTGGCACGAGTCCCAGTTGTTTTTTCCAAGCCGCTTTGTCGGTATGCAACGCTGTAGTAAAAGCAGGCCGAACTGGAATGCCATAAACATGGATTTTTTCAGGGCCAATCCCGTAGCGTTCGATTAGAATTTGCGCAATTTGCTCATGTGCCACCATGTACGCATCAATTGCTGGATGAACCCAAAACCGATTAATATGGAAGTCCGTCGGCACACAAACGAGCTGGAAAGGCTTGGACACCCTTTTCTTCGCTTCAGCCAATGCGGACAAGCAGTATGCATGTGTAGCGATGACGACATCTGGCTTCTCTTCTTGCAACAGTTGATTGGTTAATCTTGCGGATAGCCACCATCCCAGTGCTTTGGTTAATGCACTGCCCAGCATTTCTTCCTGTTCATAGATGCGTTGCCACACGGGTTGACCGTAGCGCAGCATATTGCGATAAAAAAAATGAGAGAGCACACGTAAGCCTGGACTGGCGGTTTTCAATCCTCCCACCACTCGCGCCGATCGTGCCCCCTCACTTTCCAGTAAAACTTCTTGCAGAGCTTCAGCAGCCATCCGATGACCACTCCCTGCCCATTCCTCTGTCACTAACAGAAACCGCTTTGCCATTAGTAGGACTCTCCTAGAGGCTGCTTGCCCTCCGCATATCGATTGAGTAAAAATTCCTTGGACATATAAACACGCTTTAGGGGCATTTCATGATTCCATGATTGCAATCGCCGCTTTCCATTGGGATGCACGATTCTTAGCATGAGGCGCAAGTACCATCGCTTGTACCGAAAAAACCAAGTCATGGGCACATCAGAAATCGAGAAGCCCAAAGGTGTTACCCCTTTATGTAGCATGGTCGTTCCCACTATCCCTTTTATTTGATCTTTATTTTCCATCGAATCCAGGAACGTGGCTAGCTTTGGCAGTGATTGGAGGATAAGTCTTCGCAAAAGAAGTGCCAAGCGCAGTTCATCCTTCACTCCTTTGCACAGTGTAGCAAAGTAATAATTGTGTATATGTAGCTTTAGGATCAAATCCCCGTCATGAATGATGCAGTGATCGGTAGTTACGAGTGGCTCTCCCCGATAGCGTAATACAACAACCCGAAAAATATTGTTCCCTTTCTCAATATAGGTAAGTCTGGTGCAACGCTGGTAGATTTCATCCCAGTATCCCCATAGCATCAAGAGGCTTGTATTCATTTCGAAATAGTTCCTTTCCCGCTATGTTTTCATTCAGCTGGATGTGACCACTTACATTTTCGCAAAACGGCCATGACCTTTGTTGTAGTATGCCCAACAATGTACAATCCTCATCACCTTTTCACGTCCTTTTCATCCGCCCCCAAAACATGACCACTAATGCAGCAAATACGGGCAACCACATATGATTGAGGAGCAAAGGATTCACCCACTTCCAGACATATGGATCCTGGAGACACATATCGACTGCCGTAAAGGTAAGAATTCCTCCGCCAATGATGACCATACTGGGAAAACGATTCATCAAGCGGGCAATCCATACACTTCCCCACATTAATAATGGGATGCTCATCGCTAACCCCAGCAAAACTAACCATAAATCGCCATGTGCTGCTCCACCAACTGCCAAAACATTGTCTAAACTCATGACAAAATCTGCTACTATAATGGTCCTGACCGCCTGACCAATTGTCTGATTATGCGATACGTCTGCGAACTCTTCATTCTCACCCAGCATCAGCTTACACGCTATCCATAGCAATAATAATCCCCCGATTGCCTTCACGAGAGGAATATCCAACATCCAAGTAGTCATTCCCGTTAGCACAATTCGCAAGAGGATTGCTCCCAATGTCCCATATAGAATTGCCCGTTTTCTCTCATTTTGAGGGAGTCCGCGGCAGGCCATACCTATGACCACAGCATTGTCACTGCTTAATACCAGATCGATCATAAAGATGTGTAGAAGACCCAGCCAAAAATACTCGCCCATCCCTGCCTCCCTGGTCCAATAAAGTTCGTCCATTCTACTTTATGCGACTGGAATCGGACTCATGATTGAATATTTTTCCGAAAAAAGGCGGTTTTCAGCGGATTTTGTAGATAAAAACTTCCGAAAAAAATACATTTTATTGCGAAATCAGGATAATTATACCTTGTCTAAATTAGGCATTTTCCCTTACGATTTTAGTGGGGTGGATAAGAGATGGTGGAGACTGTGACGCTAAACCTTTATAACGTTTCAAGGAAGATTTTAGACTTAACACCAAGCATCACCACAATATGGCTGCAAGAAATTGTTCGCAGCATGGAAATTCCTGTAACCATTCCTCGCGATTTTGCAGAAAAACGAACAGTGCTCTTGGCTCGCTATCTGGTTGAGGATGTAGATCATGACATGCAGACTTGGGCATTAGATATGGGAGAATGGCTTCGTTCTCAGGAATTCCCCTTCTCCTCCATTTTGCGCACATATCAATTGTACCGGAATGTATTCTGGCGGGTTCTCCAACCAGAATTACAGAGATGGTCCCTCTCCTCACAAGAAATGCACTATTTGGAAAGCCAACTGGGCAAGGCCATGGATGAAAGTGTCTTCTGGGCTGTTTATCATTTTGAACAAATGATAAATAAAGAGCTGGTCCAGAAGGAAGAAACGATCTCCTATTTGCATAACGACAAACTGACCATGCTCGGAAAAATTGCCGCCAATATGGCTCATGAGCTACGTAATCCGTTGTGTGCCATTGAAGGGTTCCTGAAGCTGATCGGCGAGTCTACGCAGGAACAGGCCCAGCTTCAGACGTACATTCAAGTCGTCATGCATGAATTTGAGAATTTACATCGGCAACTGACCGGATTCCTCAGCTTTTCCAAAAAACCAATTCTCGATGAAATTTTTAAAACCGTTCAAGTAGAAGAACTGCTTGAAGAAGTAGAGATGCTGATTACGCCTCGCCTCGTGGGAGAAAACATACGTTTTGAAAAACAAATCCACCCCTGCTCACTCGCATGTTATGAAGAAGGCTTGAAGCAAGTTGTCGTCAATCTATTAAACAATGCCATTGACGCCGTACAAAATCGTACAGACAAGTATATTCATGTCATTTCCACTTCTTCAGATGGATGGCTCTATTTGAGTGTGGAAAACAACGGCGAAAGGATTCCACCCGAGATCGTGGAAAATCTTTTCCAACCATTCTTTACGACTAAACAAAATGGGACAGGTATCGGCTTGTCCATCTGCAAAAATATTATTGAAAAGCATCAAGGCACGATCCATTGTGATTCCAATGAAAAACGCACACGATTTATCGTTTCTCTGCCGATTGCGAATGCTCAGGAAGTTGGTCCACGAATGGAAGCTCTCTAAGGTCGCTTTCTTTTGTCTCACGCAAAAAAGCCCCCTGACAAGGCAGGAGGCAAGGCAAGAGATCCGTTACCAATTTCATCGGTAAGCGATCTTAGTTTTACTGTACACGAAAACATATGTTTCTACCATAGAAAACGTCAGACAGCTTTCGACAAAAATTTATACCTGTATTGAACAAAGGCTTATCTATTCAACGATTGGATAAGCCTTCATACTTTTGCCTCAAGTAAAAATAGTCCTGCTTTCCTAGACGCAAAAAAACAGAGAACCTATTGGCTCTCTGCTTTATGTATGGAGCGGGTGATGGGAATCGAACCCACGCGACCAGCTTGGAAGGCTGGAGTTCTACCATTGAACTACACCCGCATCAAAATAAATGCTGGTGCCGAGGACCGGACTTGAACCGGTACGGGAGAAACTCCCGACAGATTTTAAGTCTGTTGCGTCTGCCCATTCCGCCACCCCGGCAAACCTGTAAAACGTGGGCAAATCATGGTCGGGAAGACAGGATTCGAACCTGCGACCCCTTGGTCCCAAGCCAAGTACTCTACCAAGCTGAGCTACTTCCCGACATTATATTTTCTTCACTTTTGTAGTAAAGAA